>CAZMCF010000001.1:0-257022 GCA_964564935.1 uncultured Anaerolinea sp.
TTTAGCGATGCCGAGAAGGGCGGTCATGTAAGCGCCGTCGCCATAGACGAGACCGCCGCACTCGTGGATGATCCCGGCAACCTCGCACACATTTTCGTCGAAGAGCCCCAGGGTATTGGGATTGGTCAACATTAAACCAGCAACGGTTTCATCGGTCACCGCACGCAGCGCTTCCAGGTCAACATTGCCGCGCGAGTCGGTTGGCAGCGAGACGACCTCATAGCCGCTCATCGCGGAAGTTGCCGGGTTGGTGCCGTGAGCCGAATCGGGAATCAACATCTTGGTGCGTTTGGTATCACCGCGCAACTGATGATATGCGCGGATGATCATCACCCCGGTAAATTCGCCCTGAGCGCCGGCGGCTGGCTGCAGGCTGACTGCGGCGAATCCGCCAATTTCCTTAATGTACTCCTGAAGTTCGTACATTAAAGCCAGGTTGCCCTGGACGGTCTCGATCGGTTGTAAGGGATGCGTCCAGGTAAAACCCGACAGGCGGGCAGTTTCTTCGTTTACTTTGGGGTTGTATTTCATCGTGCACGAGCCGAGAGGATACAGCCCATAATCGATGCAGTAGTTTTTCTGCGAGAGGCGGGTGAAATGACGGATGACATCCACTTCCGCAAGCTCAGGCAGGGGCAATTCCTGGCGGACCAATCCTGAAGGGAGGTCGGAGAGGGGAATGTCGGGTTCCGGAAATCGAACACCAACCCGACCCGGGGAGGAAAGTTCGTAAATCGTCGGCTCAATCATGGGAAAACGCCTCCAGCGCCTCGCAGAGATAGTCGATATCCTCACGGCTGTTCATCTCGGTCACGGCGACAAGCATGTGTTTTTTGAGTTGGGGATATTCCTTGCTAAGATCGTAACCGCCGAGGATGCCATGATCAAGAAGGTGTGTATTGATGGCATCAACGTCGCCCGGGCACTTGATTGCGAACTCGTGGAAGTAACTGCCCTGGGTGGCCAGCTCAAAGCCAGGGATCTGGCTGATTTTCTGGGCGGCGTAATGTGCTTTGTGATAACATAATTCGGCCACCTGGCGCAGTCCGTTTTTACCAAGCAGGCTGAGGTAAATTGTGGCCGCCAGAGCCATCAATCCCTGATTGGTGCAGATATTCGAGGTGGCTTTTTCGCGGCGGATGTGCTGCTCGCGGGCGGTGAGAGTCAGCACGTAACCGCGCCGGCCCTCGCTGTCGACTGTTTCGCCGACCAGCCGTCCGGCAATCTTGCGGACAAAATCCTTTTTGACTGCAAAAAAGCCAAGGTAGGGACCGCCGAAGGAGAGGGGAATACCCAGCGGCTGGCCTTCGCCGATTACGATATCGGCGCCCATGAAGCCCGGCGCCTTGAGTAATCCGAGGGCGGTAGGGTTAACTGAAACTGCCAGCAGCGCGCCGGCCTGATGGACTTTATCGGCGAAGGCGCTAAAATCGCTGATCCGTCCAAAGAAGTCCGGATATTGGATCAGTACCATGGCGGTGTTCAGGTCGAGTAAGGGCTCCAGGTCGCTCAGGGCGTGGAAGGGAGCTCCCTCATCGCCGGTGACCTCCAAACCTTCAAAACCGTTCATATAAGTGCGCAGCACGGCGCGATACTGCGGGTTCACCGAAGGGGCCAGGATAAAGCGAGTACGCTTGCCGCGGAAGTGGTGATAGGCAAGAACGGCAGCCTCGGCAGCGGCTGTGGCGCCATCGTAATGAGAGGCGTTGCTGACATCCATGCCGGTCAGACTGCAGATCAGGCTTTGATATTCAAAGATCGCCTGGAGCGTACCCTGAGAAACCTCAGGCTGATAGGGGGTGTAAGCTGTATAGAATTCGCCGCGGCGGAGCAGGCTGTCGACCGCAGCGGGCACATAATGGTGGTAGGCTCCGGCCCCAAGGAAGCAAATCAGCTCGCGGACGGATTCGTTGGCTTCGGACATCTCCTGAAGGTGGTCAACCACCTCCATTTCAGTCAGGCCTGGGGGAAGATTCAGCTTCGGAAAGCGGAAAGACTTTGGAACCGCCGCGAACAATTCATCGAGCGATTTGACTCCAACCGCCTGAAGCATCTCCTCAGTTTCGTTGGGAGAGTGTGGAATAAACATTAGTGTCCACGCTCCTCGCAGTATTGCGTGTAAGCGGCAGCGTCCATGAGTTGATCCAGTTCTTCGGGGTTTGAAACCTCGATTTTGACCATCCAGGCAGCCCCAAACGGATCCGTGTTGATCGATTCGAACAGGTCGTTCAGGGTCTCGTTCACCTCGATCACCGTACCGGATACGGGTGCGTTCACATCCGCTGCGGCCTTGACTGATTCGACAGTAGCAATCGTTTTATCTTTCTTGACCGAATCACCAACGTCCACTTTAAACTCGAAGTAGACGATATCCGAGAGTTGAGATTGAGCGTAGTCGGTGATGCCGACGGTTGCGATTTTGCCATCGACTTTGACCCACTCATCTGTTTTGGTGTACTTGAGGTCAGCGGGGATATTCATTTTATTCCTCCAGGTTTGAATGGTTTGGCTGAATTAAAAAGGGCACACATCGATGATTAACTGCGCGCCCTCTGTTACCAACCGGTGAGATTCGCCGCATGAGGATCGGACTTGCTCCTTAGGTGTCTGCCGACTTTTCAGAGGCGGGAGGATACGGGGTACTTTTACCTGAGAGATTCAGCTGCCCACTACCACGCAGCTTTGCCCCTTCGGTGCCAAGAATATGGTCTCTTCCCCGGAATCCATACCTGCTTTCAATTTTGAGGATATTATGGCGACAACTTATTATACCAAAATTCGAATTCAGCCAATTTGATTCAACCGATGAAGTTGTCGGTTATGGTTCGGCTGGGTAACCGGCGCTGATCCAGGCGGCGAACCCGCCTTGAATCGCCGCAACGTTTTCAAAACCGTTCTGCATTAAAATGGACGCCCCACGGGCGCTTGATTCTTCAGCCGGTCAGGTGCAGTAGGTGATAATCGGGCGAGAGGGATCCAGCTCGGACAGGCGCGAAGGGAGGGCGGCCAGCTCGATATGGAGCGCACCTGGAATATGCTTTGCGGCGTATGAATCGGTATCGCGCACATCGAGGAAGATCGCAGCGCCGGCGTCATACGCTGCTTTGGCGTCGGTCAGGCTGATCCGGGTTACCTCAGGGAAGGGGATATCCGCCTGAGCGGGGTTTGCCGTCGGCGCAGGCGCCGACGGGCTTTGATTTGCGCTGATCACCTGCCAGAGGATTACCGCCAGGATCAGCACAAAGCCTCCTGCCATCATCAGCAAGGGAAGTGGTGAAGGATTACGTTTGGTTTTGATTATTTTTCTCCTGGGTTGAATGTTTAGAGCGGTAATTATACCCAAGAAACTCCAAATTGTATCGATTATAAAAAAGCAATGGTTAACCCTCGGGTTCTACCAGTGGGAGGATGCTGACTTTACCAAGGGCAACTCGCAGGTCGGCGGTTGTCATGATGATCGCCACGCCGCGCACACCGCTGCCAAGCGAAATCTCCTTCGGCGCAAACACATTTGGATCGGCAATGACCGGCAGCGGCTCTGGCAGGCCAAAGGGGCTGACCGTTCCCGGCTTGTAACCGGTTATCCGTTCGACCTCTTCAGGAGAGGCCATGGTCAGGCGGGATTGGTTGAAGGTGCGGCGCAGGCCGCGCCAGTTGACCTGCTGCGGACCGGCAACGAGGGCGAGGAAGAACTCCCCTTGGGACAGGCGAAAGAGAATCGAACGGACAACCTGCTCTGGATCCTGTCCGCGCTCTGCGGCGGCCTGTTCAAGGGATGTGATTGGGGCTTTGTGGATAAAGAGGCGGTATGGGATGCCTTTTCGCTCCAATTCAGCCAGGGCGGGAGAACGAACTGGCGGCTGGCTCATAACAACCGTAATTGCTGTACGGGATGTTTTCCGTTCAACAGAATAAAATCCAGAGCTCTGTCGGGCTTGATCCCCAACCGGCGTAAATCGCCGAGTTCTTTGATCGGATTCTGGCGGCGGGTTTTCAAGATGGCAGCAACTCCTTTCGGTCCAAAACCGGGCACGCGCAGCAATTGGAAACGATCCGCTGTGTTGACCTCAAGCGGCGCGGTAAGCAGGTGTTTCCGAGCCCAGGCCAGTTTAGGATCGATGTTCAGGAGCAGATTCCCGCCAGCAGTGAAATCCATTTCCTCCATGCTGTAGCCGTAATCGCGAAGGAGAAAGCCCGCCTGGTACAATCGCAGCGAGCGGAGGGGATTTTCCGGCGGGAGATTTTCGAAAGGTGTATCCGCGACTGGAGTGAAATGGGAATAATAAACTCGGGCAAGGTTCAATTTCTGGAACAGATATTCGGAGATCTGAAGCAGCTCGAGATCAGTCTCGCCGACGCTGCCGACAACGAATTGGGTGGCCAGCGATGGCCAGCGTCGGTTGAAGCCCAGATTCGATGGCAGCGATAAGCGGATTTCTGCCGCCCAGCGCAACGGTTGAAGGAGCTCCTCGAGAAAGGTTTTGCGCGGGGCAAGCGCCTCCAGCCGGTGCGGATTTGGCGCTTCCAGGTTAATCGAGATGCGGTCAGCCAGCTGCATGGCCCGCAGAATCTGGTCTTTTTCCGCGCCGGGCATGATCTTTAAGTGCAGGTAACCCCGGTATGTGTACTTTTGGCGCAGGATATCCGCGGTATCGATCAGTCGGTCCTGGGTGCAGACTCCGCCGCCTGCCACGCCCGAGCTCAGAAATAATCCCTCGGCGATGCCGGAAATGTGCATCTGATGGAACACCTGGGCCATCTCGTCCGGCTTAAGAGTTGCCCGGCGAAAATCGCGTCCGGCCCGGAAACAGCAATAGTTGCAATTGCGCTCGCACGCGGAGGTCAATACGGTTTTGAGCAGCCGAATTTCTCCGGCGGATTTCTTCGCCCGGGTGATTTCCGGAATGTGTTCGAGGTTGTAATGACCGGTTGCAGACGCAGGCTTTGGGTTTTCTCCCAGCGGGCAGGCGTCATCCAGCCGGTCTTCTTCGAAAGAGCCGTACTGAGAAAGACATTTCAAGGTCTCGAAAGCATCCATTTCAACCCCATTATAGAACAAATATTCTTAATAATCAATAACCTGATTCTGACAAAATCCAGAGGGCTCAATTTATAATAGTTTCATCCCTGTGGTTCGACTCGCGAATGTATGGAAACGGATGAGGAAAAACCAGCATTAACCTGATCGGTGGGTGGCAGAGAGTATGATCTTGGATATTCCAAAAATATTGGCAAAATTCCTACATTTTTCATTCGATTTGCTCTACCACCAACTCGCCTGGGGGTATGATCTGGTTGCCTGGCTGGTCTCGTTTGGACGCTGGCAGAGCTGGATCCTGGCCGCGCTGGACCGACTCGACCTGACCGAGGACGGGCGGGTGCTGGAGCTTGGCTTTGGGCCCGGACATCTCCAATTCGAGATGCGTCGGCGGGGGATTACCTGCCTGGGTATAGACGAAAGCCGGCAGATGTGCCGGATCGCCCGAAGGCGCCTGAATAAAACCGAAGCCGGGATAGCGCGCGGACTTGCCGGGCGCCTGCCTTTAGCGAATGAATCGTTCGATGCGGTGGTTGCAACCTTTCCGGCGGAATATATTTTCGATCAGCAATTTCTGGAGGACACCCGCCGCGTGCTGCGCGGTAGGGGCAAGATTCTCTTCCTGATGGGGGTAGAGCCAGGGGGGATTTCGCTGGTCGACCGGTTGCTGCGATTTTTGTACCGGATAACAGATCAGGATTTTCAATCAAGGTTAGGACCGGTGGAATATCTCGGCCGGATATCCGCTCTGGGCTTTGAGGTTCGAACTGAAGCAGTAGAGTTTAACAAAGATAAATTATGGATGATTCTGGGACATAAGGTATAATGTACCTGGCAGGAAAATTGAACTAACATGAAATATGATGAGCATGGAAATTCAAATCGCGATCGCGAAGACAAATAAATTTGGGTCGGTCGAGAGCGGGGATACGCTAGAAGTCATCGAAAGACCGGGAGGCGGCTTATCGGTAGTGATGTGCGACGGGATGTCGTCATCGCACGAGGCTAAAATGATATCCGGGATGGTGGTCCGGAAAGTGCTGGGGTTGATCGCGGATGGCGTTCGCGACGGCGCGGCTGCCAGGGCAGCGTCTGACTTCCTCTACATTGAAAAGAACGGAAAATACTCCGTCTATCTGAATATCTTATCGGCCGATTTACAGACAGGCACGATCGTCTTGACCCGCAACAACCCGACGCCGATTTTCATCGCCCAATCCGAACGGGTCGAATGCTTGAGCGGCGCGTCCGAGGCAATCGGCCAGTCGCGCAAATTCCGCCCGGCGATTACCGAGATCGCCCTTCACGGGGGTACGACTGTGGTCATGTATACCGACGGCGTGGCTTATGCTGGAACGCAAAACAACGGCATCGGGCTTGACATCTGCACGGCCCTCGAGGCGGTGCTAGACGAGCAAGACCCTTCTGCGCAGACGATTGCCGACTCTTTATTGAGTCAGGCGGTTCGACTGGACGGCGGTCGGCCGGGGGATGATATGAGCGTCGTTGTCCTGCGGGTGCTCAAGCGGCGAGATTTCGATCCGATCCGGCGGATGGTTGTGCGTATGCCGATCATCAACGATGAGTTCCCTGAAGCCGAGTAGTCTGTAACGACCCTGGAATCAGCTTACGCTCAGCGGTCTGATTCACCGGCGGGCAGGTATTTTCGCATAGTCAAAATAGCTGCCAGAATCAACAGCCCAAGGCCTCCCAAGTCGAAGGCAATGAAGCGCAATGCGGTCATGACCAGCGCCGGATGACCTTCCGGCAGCGTCGCCAGGAGAATTGATTCACCCATCACACCGATCGCCTGCATTGCAATGGCTTCAAAGAGTGAAAGGCGGTGCTGCACGGGGTGGGTGAGCGCAACCAGATAAGGTACGTTCCACATGATGAAGAGGATTCCCATCCCGCGCACCAGCGCCTCGCCGGCAACTCCGCTGAGCTCGAATCCCGGTGCATACTTTCCTGGATCGATGAGGAAGGCCAGCGCTGCCTGGAGGTTAAAGAAAACGACAACCGCAATAAGCAACCTGGAGAATCCGATCCGCGCTTTCATAATCAAATTATACATGCTGCGCCGCGCCGTTTACTGTATTAATGAAACAAAAAGAATAAGCGTGGTTTGCAGTAAAATGAGGTGATGCCAGCCATTCACAACATCAAGCCTGATCACATCGCTGCAGTAGTTTCGCCGCACGGCTTTGGCCACGCGGCGCGGGCATGCGCTGTTCTCGAAAGTCTGCGCGCATTCCGTCCCGATTTACAATTCGAAATCTTCAGTCAGGTCCCGGAATGGTTCTTTCGCGAATCACTAGAAAGCGGTTTTCGTTACCACGCCTTTCCAGTAGACGTCGGCGTCGTCCAGCAATCGCCCTTCGAAGAGGACCTGCCCCAGACCCACGCCCGACTGAAAGAATTCCTGGCAAATGAAGATCGCCTGACCGAACGCCTGGCAGATTTGTTGGTGCAAACCGGCTGCCGTCAGGCGCTGTGCGATATCTCCCCGCTGGGAATCCGGGCGGCAGCCCAGGCCAGGATTCCTTCCATCTTGATCGAAAATTTCACCTGGGATTGGATCTATGCAGGATATTTCGAACTCGAGCCCGGCCTGATAGACATTGCCGGGCATCTGGAGAAGATCTTCGCCGCCGTCGACGTCCACATCCAGGCGGAACCCATCTGTAAACCGGACCGCTGCGATCTGGTCACCCGCCCGGTGGCGCGTAAGCCGCGTCAGCAGCGCGAGCTGATTCGCGAAAAGCTTGGCGTCCCGCCTGGCAGCCGGCTGGTGCTGGTTACGGCTGGCGGGATCGAGCAGCCCTACCCGGGCCTCTCTGGTCTGGCAGAGGGAGCAGACGGAATCCACTTCGTAATTCCCGGCAATTCAGAGCGATTTCAAATAGCCGGAAATACGACTTTACTGCCGCACCACAGTGACTTTTTTCATCCGGATCTGGTCTATGCCAGCGACGCTGCGGTCGGAAAGCTCGGATACAGCACGATCGCCGAGGCATTCTACGCCGGCATACCCTTTGCCTTTGTCCCGCGCGAGCGGTTTCGCGAAACCGGACCGCTGGCGGGCTTTGTGCGCAACAACCTCGGCGGATTTGAAATCGGTTATGAAGAGTTCATCACCGGCAAGTGGGCGAGTCGGGCGAGGGATCTGCTAGACCTGCCGCGTCACGACCGCCGCGCTCCCTACGGAGCGGACGAGGCAGCCGGATTTATCCTCTCGTCGGGGTTAGCGCCGTTATGAGTCTGCCCTATCTGATACCTGCCCGGGAAGCCCGCGCAGAGATCGAAATCAAAAAATCGCGTTTTATCGCCTCGGCTGGACCGGCTTTCTCGGTTGAGCAGGCGCGCGAATTCGTCGACCGCATCCGGGCTGAATTTCCAGACGCAAGCCATCACGTACCGGTCTATTTGATCGGGCGCGAGCCGAGCCTGATCGAACACTGCTCCGACGCTGGAGAGCCCTCGGGAACTGCCGGCAGGCCGGCGCTGGCGGTGATTAAAGGCAGCGGATTGCGGGATATTGTCCTGGTCGTCAGCCGTTATTTTGGTGGCATCAAGCTCGGCACAGGCGGCCTGGTTCGAGCTTACAGCCAAGCGGCCCGGGCGGTGCTGGCGGTCCTGCCGAGGGCGCATAAGGTCGCCACCCATTTAACTGTTCTGACCATTGGCTACAGCCTGTACGAGCGGGTCAGGCTGTTGATTCGCATGCACCAGGGGATGATCGAGAACGAACAATATACAATCGAGGTTACTTTTTCAGCGCGATTCCCGGTCGAGCGTTTCGAAGCTTTTCAGGCTGAGCTGCTCAGTCTGACCAACGGCGCTGTGCGTGCTGAAATCCTTGCCACCCAGCCCGACAGTATCATACCCCTGGAGTGAGGGGCCAGCGTCTCAGGGGAAAGGCATGGGTCAAGGCTGCGCCAGGAGAAACCGGCGGCGATAATTCATCACACCCAGAAGAAGGAGCAGCTCATAGATCGCTTCAATCGATGAAGAGAACTGATCAAGGTAGAAGACGATGACGTTGACCGCGAATAATGCAACCGTTAAACTGAGAATTGCCAGATTTGTCGCCAGGTGGTCTTTGCGTACAAGGTAAAAGATCGACGCAAGGAAGAAAGGAAGTCCGACCAAACCCTGGACGGCCAGCCGGGCAGTGAACCAGGTTGGGCTCTCGGCAAAGATCGTCTCGCCCTTCGACAAAAAGAGGGGAAGGTCGGCTGACTGGCTCAAGACGCTGAGGGAGATTTTGACCAAATCGTAAAGGTCGAGCACCGCAACCACGCCGAGGAACCCGAGCCCGAGGATCAGCGTCCAGCGCAGCAACGTCTGCGAGAAGATGATCTCCAGGCGGTCGTTGATTCGGCCGATGATCACTCGGAACTGTGAATTGCGCCGAGGAACCGCGACGATCTTTTCTGAGCGGATGAATCGAAGCAGAGACAGGGCGAGCTCTCGATGCGCCGGTTCCACGGCGTCAGCGATCACCCGCTCCAGACGGGCTTCGAGAGCGGCCTTCTCCTCTGCATCCAGGTCGCTGTCGAGCAGCTCGGTGATATTTTGAAGGGCGCGGTACAGCTCGTCGCGGGGGGTGACTTTTGCCGTACGCCGCACGCGTAAGTAAACCACCGCGGTGGCGACGAAGAGGAAATAGACGATCGGCGCGGCGGGGCGGTAAAAGTAGTCGTTGGTTTGAGTGAGGAACTTGCCGACTTCGTCAATGAACAAGCCGAAACCGATCCCGCCCAGGACAGCCAGCCAGAATATCGCCCATTGATTGGCATAAATCAGGGCGATGATCACCCCGGCGAAGAGGAACAGACCACCCCATAAGACATGGGCGATATGCAATTCGCTGTTGCCAATCTGCGGGTAGCCTGTCAGCTCGAGGAAGAGCCGGGTCAACAGGATCGTTCCTGCGAAGCTGATAAAGGTTAACAGGATGTATTCCCCGGCACGTTCACGCCTGACCGGCGTTCGATTTTCTCGTGGTTTCATTCTCGCTCTCACCAGAAAGATCTCAGCTATCACTCAGGTTGGATTGATCTGCGACATAACAGGCGTTTAGCTGACACCCGCTATGTCGGGTTTCCGCGCGTGAAAATTGATTGTGGTATACTAGCAACTTCCAAGCAAAATTAGTAAAAATCATAGACATTATCGAAATTTTGAATTTCCAGGGGAAGGGCGCAGCCATGATTTCTCATCAAATCAACCACGATCAAGAGCCGATACGCCTTTTCAAGTCCGGATTTCTTGAGTTCTTCACTCATATCCACCCGGCAGTGATCTTGATCATCTGGATACCGGTTGTTATTTTCTTCACCATTCAGAGTGTAATGAAAATGCCCCAAAATAGCAACATATGGAGCCTTCCAGGCGGTTTTCTCTTGGGCCTGTTCCTCTGGACTTTGGCGGAATACCTTCTTCACCGTTTTCTTTTCCATTACCGGGCGCGCACGCCGCGCCAGGAATGGATATTCTTTCTCTTCCATGGAATCCATCACGCTCAGCCTCAATGTAAAACCCGCCTGGTGATGCCCCCGGTGGTCAGCATCCCGCTGGCGCTTCTATTTTATGGTCTTTTTTCTCTTGTTATTGGCGGCCTGTTTGCCGCGGCGCATCTGGTGGGAGTGATTTTTGGCGGTTTCATCAGCGGTTACCTGGTTTATGATCTGATCCACTACGCCACCCATCATTTCCCAATGCGCGCCGGCGTGTGGAAATGGTTGAAGCGCCATCACATGCGCCACCATTATAAAATGCCGGACAGGCGGTTTGGGGTTTCATCACCCCTCTGGGATTACGTGTTCAACACAATGGGTCCGCAGGCGGATTGAACTCTTTTTGCCTTCGTAAGGTACCAGGGGGAAGAAAATATCCTTAACGTTTGACTGCAAAGCAGCGGCTGAAATGGCGATTGCCTCATTGATGTCAGGGGCTTATCAAGAGATGCAACTTCAGGCTCCCCGCTGCGTATATGAATTTGAAAGTAAATCTGTTGATTAAATAGATTCGAGGACGATATGAATACAGGCGAGAATTTCATCAAGCGCTTTTTCGGGGTGATTATCGAGGGGCAGACATATCTGAACTTATTGCATGTTCTGTTGGCTTTCCCGCTGGGGCTGTTCTACTTTATCTTTCTTGTAATTGGCCTGTCGGTCGGGATCAGCACGATCATCATTTGGATCGGTTTGTTGATCCTGGGACTGGTGATGGCGGCCTGGTGGCTGTTCATCCTCTTCGAGCGCCAGCTCGCGGTCGGTCTGTTGCGGGTCAAGCTGGATCCGCTTGAGACGCCGAATACGCGCGCGGCCGCAACCACCTGGAAAAAGCTTGGTGCTTATTTGAGCAACCCGGTGACCTGGAAGGGACTGTTTTACCTGTTCTTGAAATTTCCACTCGGCCTGACCATCTTTATCCTGCTGACTGTCGCCGCATCGGTGAGCGCTTACTTCATCACCGCCCCGATCACCTATCAATTTATCCATCCTGAGGTCTGGCTGACCTTCAATACGTTCTGGCGGATCGATACACTCAGCGACGCGATGATCGCCTTTGTGATCGGCGTGCCGCTCCTGTTCGCAACCTTGCACCTTGTCAATGGGCTGGCCTGGATCTCAGGCTGGCTGGCGAAGCTCCTCCTTGGTAATCCGCAGCGGCGGATCGTTGCTGGCTCAACGCCAGCCAGTACGACCACAGCGGAAGGGCTAGGTCCGGCGGCAGGCGGCGCAACTGACGAGGCGGAAGGTGGATCTCATGCTGCAACCATCGAAGATGCGGCGGAATCCGAGGCGCCGGTAACCAATAGCTAAAGCTTAATTGTTGTCCAAAACAACAACCAGGCAATCGCCTGGTTGTTGTTTTAAAGATGAAGGTTTATTTCTTTGCCAATCCCTGGCGGGCGACGGCTTCCGCAGCAGCTTTGACAGTCGCTTCATCGGCCAGATAGCGTTTGGAAAGGACATTGAAATCCTTATCAAGAGCGTAGGCCAGCGGGATGCCGGTTGGAATGTTCAGCCCAACGATATCTTCGTCCGATATATGATCGAGGTATTTGACCAGGGCGCGCATGCTGTTGCCATGAGCAACGATGAGGATCCGCTCGCCAGCCTGCAGCCGTGGGGCGATTTTACTGTTCCAGTACGGCATCACCCGTTCGAGCGTCAATTTCAATGACTCGGTTGCCGGCAGCAGTTTGGGGTCAACATGGGCATAACGCGGATCGAACCTGGGATGGCGCGGATCGTCATCGGCGAGCGGTGGTGGGGGGGTATCGTAGCTGCGCCGCCAGATGTGAACCTGCTCATTGCCGTATTTTGCCGCAGTTTCGGCTTTGTTCAGCCCCTGCAGCGCCCCATAGTGGCGCTCATTGAGCTGCCAGGCGCGCTCGACCGGCAGCCACATCAAATCCATGACATCCATAATGATCCACATGGTGCGGATGGCGCGCTTTAGCACCGATGTGAAGACGAAATCGAATTTAAAATTCTCTGCCAGGAGCTGCTGACCGCCGGCGCGGGCTTCCTCGATCCCCTTTTCTGTTAAATCAACATCCGTCCATCCCGTAAATCGGTTTTCGAGGTTCCATAAACTTTCTCCATGACGGACAAGCACCAAATTTTCAATCATCCAGACTCTCCTTCTGCGTTCTTGAAATTAGAAAATGAATTTATCCAATTATACACAATCACCCGTTCCGACAGGAAACATCAACAGCCGGAACGCGGCGGGATGCGGTTTAGTGGATAGAATAAGCTGAGTTATTTCAGGTTTGGGCGGTCCTTACGAGCCGCGATCAATGCCAGCTGGCGAGCGCGCAGCAGGGAAAACATCAGGTAGACCAGGACGACCAGCGCGGCAAGCCCTGCTGCAGTTTTGATGCTTTCTGGTGCGGACGGCTTGAGATTGATGCCTGTAAAAGCCCAGATCACAACCAATGGGTAGGTGATCGCGTTACGCTCGCGAATCATCAGGATACCGAGTAAGGCACCGACTGCCAGGACCAGGTACGTCCAGATTTCAGGCGCGAGACCAAAGCCGTTCCAGCCGGCAGCGTAGAGCAGAACGCTGGTGTTGGCGATGGTCGCGATAGAAATCCATCCAAGATAGAGGCTGAAAGGAAATTCACTTAACAACTTTTCAACAGGCGGAAGGGTCACTTTTCCGATTTCCAGCCGGGCATAAATCATCAAAAGAGAAACCAGCAGCCCGAGCATGAAGATTTCCGAAAGCAGCAGCTGGTTGTAATGCCAGGAAAAAATCCAGGCAGCGTTGAATAGATTCGCGGCGCTGAACCACCAGCCAATTTTCTTCACCCGCGGATGATCAGCCTGCGCCGGCAAAGCCTGATAGATGGTAAACCAGATCAGGGCAAGATAGATCAAGCCCCAGATCGAAAAAACGTAACCGGCTGGAGTAAAAAGTACCGGATATGAATCAGAGATTTCTGCGGTGGTCTGGTTATTGAGCGGCAGCGCGTTTGCCAGGTAGTTCACAACTAACACCAGGACAAGCGTGATAACATTGGCGAGCCTTACAAGTTTCATCAAATCCCTCCGTTAATGGATATATTAATTGTAGCAAAAGAGAGAGCGAATCACTAACGGCTGTAAAAGGATCGTTTGGTCGCTCCGTAAAGAATTTGTGCTTGGTTTTTATTCTGGCCGGCCTGGAAAGGATCTGGGAGCTGGCTGAGAGTATAATCTTATCATTCGGTGTAGAGTCAGGATTTTCGTATGTTCGTATTCCTATCAAAATTACTCCCGCCGCTGATCTATCCTGTCGGGCTGATCGCGATCCTGATCGCGGCTGCGATTCTATTCAGGAAACGCGCACGCCTGCAGATTGTCCTGCTTATCATCGCTCTGGGGTTGATTCTGATTGGCGGTAACCGCTATGTCGCCGCTGCGGTGATCCGCTCGCTGGAGGATCGCATCCATGCGCCGGCGCAGTTCGAGCCGGCCGAGGCGATCGTCGTGCTTGGCGGCGGCACCGAGGCGCAGGCGCCCCCGCGGCGAACCGTGGAAATAACCGGGGCAGGCGACCGCGTTCTCTATGCCGCGAAACTCTACCGCGACAGCCTCGCCCCGATTGTGCTGGCCAGCGGTGGGAACATCACCTGGCTGAGCAACCGCCCGAGCAGCCCGGCGGAAGAAATGGCTGCTTTGTTGGAATTCGTTGGCGTGCCGAGATCAGCGATCTGGCTGCAAGACCAATCGCAGAACACTTATGAGGATGCGCTTTATTCGGCTGAGATGCTCAAAGAAAAAGGCATATCACGGATCATACTGGTAACATCGGCCATGCATATGCCGCGCTCTTATGCGCTGTTCACCGCCCAGGGCCTCGAGGTCATCCCTGCGCCAACGGATTTTTACGTTCCCGATTACTATTGGGCCGATCCCACCCAGGGGGAGTTTACCTCTGTCCTGGTCAACCTGATTCCCAGTGCGGCGAGTCTGGCGAACTTAACCAGCTGCCTGAAGGAGTACCTTGGGTTGTTAATCTACCGGCTGCAAGGGTGGATATGATCCAACCACGCGATGATTTCCCTATCGTATTACCCGTCGATATCGTGCCAATAGTGGGATCGTCTTGGCGGGATTGTCGGTCAGGATCGCATCGAAGCGCAGCAGCGTATACCACCACAACCTGCCGTCCGGCGTTGGGTCGAGCGGGCAGGTCAATTGCCTGCGCGCGTGGGCAATGAGCGTGTAAAACGGATTGACGAAAGTCAGCGGCCAGAAGGGACCGCAAAGCTGATACCCGCGCGGCGGCCAGGGATTGGTCAGCGAGATCAAGCCTGCCGGCAGGGTTGGAGCTACCTGCTGGACGGCTTTCAGCCGCTCCATGCTGAAAGACAGGATCACGCTGCGCTCGAAAACGCCTGCGTCCCGGAGGGTTTTTGCCAGCCTGCGCCCTGTTTCAGGCTCCAAGAAGCGGTCGGTTTTCAATTCCAGCGCAAGAGCGACGCCCGGCGGCAGGATCTCAAGCAGTTCGCCCAGGGTGGGGATGGTCTCACCGGCGAATTGGGGAAACCCCTTCCCGGCTGAAAGGCTTTCCAATTCGCGCACCGACTTTTGGGCAACCGGTCCCGAGCCGTCGGTTGTGCGGTCGACGGTCGCGTCGTGGATGCAAATGAACTCATCCTCAGCGCTCAGGTGCAGGTCGGTTTCAAGAATGTCACAGCCATCGGCGAAAGCCTGCCGGAAGGAAGCCAGCGTGTTTTCCGGACATACAGCGCGATTGCCGCGGTGAGCCATCACATAGGGTCGCGCCTTTCCAGGGAGTGAAAGAAGATCGGTCATTTCGCCTCAAAATAGGTTGGGGATAAAATCTTCAGCTTGATTATCGCATGATCATTTTACATTCCGCGGTCGATTCTGGTGCTATACTAAGGCGTCATTTGGGAGTGGGATGCAGCCATGGCTTCCGATCTGAGACCGACACAGAGGGTAAGTATCCGCCTGATTTTTAAAACCTGGTGGCCTTTAGCCGCGAGCTGGCTGCTGATGAGCCTGGAAGGACCGGCTTTGAGCGCGGTGATGGCGCGGATGGCCGATCCGGAGGTCAACCTGGCTGCATACGGCGGAATTGTCTACCCAATCGCATTGGTGATCGAGTCGCCGGTGATCATGCTCCTGGCGGCATCGACTGCTCTCAGCAAGGATTGGAATTCATACCGGCGTTTGCGGCAGTACATGATGATTTCCGGCGCAACCTTGACCACTTTGCATCTCCTCCTGGCTGTAACACCGGCCTATGATTGGTTCGTAGGCCGGGTGATCCACGCGCCTGCAGAAATCATTGAACCGGGGCGGATTGGCTTGCTGCTGATGCTCCCCTGGACCTGGGCCATCGGCTACCGCCGCTTCCAGCAGGGTTTCTTAATCCGGAATGGATATTCCAATGCAATCGTCGTAGGCACAGCCATCCGACTGTTGGCGGACCTGCTCGGTTTGACCATCGGCTATCTCCTCAATGTTTTCCCAGGGATTGTGGTTGCCACATGCGCTCAATCGGCAGGCGTACTCAGCGAAGCGGTTTATTCCGGGTTTCGCGTCCGGCCTGTTTTAGAAAGAGGAATCAAGAAAGAGCCGCCAGGGACCGGCTTGAGCTGGCGGGAATTTGGCGCCTTTTATTTTCCGCTGGCGCTGACCTCGCTGCTTTCGTTGATCTGGCAGCAAATTGGCTCGGCGGCGCTGAGCCGCATGCCCTTGGCGCTTTCCTCCCTGGCGATTTGGCCGGTCACTTCTGGGCTGATCTTTATGCTCCGTAGCTTAGGATTTGCCTATAACGAAGTAGTGGTGGCGTTGCTCGGTATTTATGGATCGAGCCGAAATTTGCGCCGGTTCACCATAGGATTTAGCCTGGCAGTGGCCGTGCTTCAAATGGGTTTTATTGCCACGCCGCTGTCGGCGCTCTGGTTCGAAAAAGTCACCGCGCTTGAGCCGGCTCTGGCGGAATTGGCCCGCCGCAGTTTCTGGCTCACGCTGCCGTTGCCGGTGATGAGCGTGCTGACCTCCTGGTTTCAGGGGGCAATCGTTTTTAGCAAGAAAACTCGAGCGATTCCGGAATCTTTTGGCTTCTTTCTGGGGGTGATGATGTTGCTCCTGGCAGCGGGAGTGGCCTGGATCGATCTGCCCGGGATTTACACCGGGCTTGGGGCATTCTCACTGGCTACCCTTGCCCAGACTGCCTGGCTCTATGTGCGCAGCCGGGAGGTGATGCGAACGGTGACGATCCGCGATGGAACACCGCCCACCGCCGGACTACAAACTGGGGTCAGTTAACCGGTTGGGTGCGTTTGGACTCTGCCAGGCGTTGACGCTCCTCGTCGGTTATAAATGCGATCTTGAGCGCATTCGCCTGGGCGAGGTGGATTTGTTCCCTGGATAATCCGGCTGCCGGGGCAGCGAGGCGGTATTCGTGTCTCAAAGTAATCCCGCTGATCGCCGGATCGTCGGTATTGATTGTCGCCAGGAGACCTGCTTCAAGAAATGCCTTCAACGGATGAGCGGAATAATCCTGGACTGTGGAGGTTTGCACGTTGCTGGTCAGGTTCGATTCGATCCCGATCTGGAATTCACGCATATAATCTATCAACGCCGGATCCTTCAGGGCAGCGACGGCATGCCCGATCCGGCTGGCACCCAGCTCGCGGACTGCCTGCCAGATGCTCTCCGGTCCGGCTGATTCACCAGCATGGACGGTCGCTTTCCAACCCAAATCGCGCGCCCGCTTGAAATGGGCTGTAAAAAGGCTGCCCGGAAAGTTGGCCTCATCGCCGCCCAGATCAAGGGCGATGATCGAATACCGGCCTGTTTCGAGGGCAGCCAGCTCCTTCCAGGCAATCTCCGGTCCGTAGGTGCGGCTGAGGATGCCGATCAATTTAACCGGCAGGTGGAAATCCCGGCTGCCGGCCTGAACACCGTCGATGACCGCCTCAACCACTCCCTGAGGGTTCAGCTGATTGGGTTCAGCCATAAACCAGGGGCTGAAGCGCAGCTCGGCGTAATCGATTCCTTCTGCGTGTAAATCTTCCACGTTTTCATAAGCAACCCGGCGACAGGCGTCGTAATCCTTAAGGATCGCGGTGAGCCAGTAGAATTTGGAGATAAAAGCCATCACGCTCGGGGCCTGATCAACGATCTGGACGTGAGGGCGCAGACCTTCAAGGTCGCTGGCTGGCAGCGGCAGGTTGTATTTTCGACCCAGTTCCAGGATGGTTTCCAGGCGAACGCTGCCATCCAGATGTCGATGCAGGTCGATCAAGGGCAGCCTGGGATCAACATTGTCATCGCTCGCTTGGGGTTGAACGGTATCGCTCATATCAGGGGGATTTTTTGATGTTTTTTCAATTCGAGAAGGTTTTTTTCCTGGTCAACCGGCAGGCGGGTGATCCGTATGCCAACAGCATTATAGATCGCATTGGTAATTGCAGGCGGGGTAGGGATCAAAACGATCTCGCCAACGCCTTTAGCGCCAAAGGGGCCTTCCGGGACAGGATGCTCGACGACGAACGAGACGATTTCTGGCGTGTAGGTGATGGAGGGCATGCGGTAACGCGCCAGTCGATCTGTCACCACGTAGCCGTCTTTGACAATGAACTCTTCGGTAAGCGTATGCCCGATGCCCATGATCGCGCCGCCCTCGATCTGTCCGCGCAATCCGAGAGGATTTACTGCAAAACCGACATCGTTGGCAATCACCAGACGCAGTACAGACACCTCGCCGGTCAGGGTGTTGACTTCAACCTCAGCGGCCTGAGCGGCGAAGGAATAGGCGAAGTGCATGTCGCCGCCCTCACCGAGCGGCCGGGTGGCAGGCGCCCAATAAGTATAGCTGGCGGTTGGCTGGCGGCCGTCCGCGATGATTTGAGCGGCCGCGTCGGCAAGCCTGATCGTCCGCTCGCCAACCTGGGACAGTCCCTCTATAAAGCGAATCCGCTCAGGGGGGGTGTCGTAACGCTCGGATAAATCGCTGGCCAGCAGCTGGCAGAGGGCTTTGGCGGCGTGCCGAACGGCGTTGCCGGTTACGAAGGTCTGACGCGAGGCGGTGGTCGGCCCGCCGTCAGGGGTCAGATCGGTATCGGAGAGGAGCACATCGACCAGATGCGGCGGCTGGTTGAGTTCTTCGGCGGCAATCAATTGTAATACGGTCGGCAACCCCTGGCCCAGCTCAGCAGAAGATGATCGAACCTGGAAGGTGCCGTCGCGGCGCAGCTCCACCTCAGCGCCGGCTTTATCTGGCGCGCCGCCGCCCAGCCCGGTGTTTTTGAATCCCACCGCAAAACCCCAGGCGCGGATCCTATGCGGTTCACCTTCCACCGGTCGGGCGAGGAAGGGCTCCGCCCCGGCCTGCCGGCGGATCTCCGCGTCCACCCTGTCGATGCATTCGATCAGACCAATGCTGTCTTTTAAAAGCTGCCCGGTGTTGGTTATGCTCCCCACTCGGAGGGCGTTGATCCGGCGCAACTCCACAGGGTCGATACCCAGCCTCTCGGCCAGCTCGTCCATCAGGCTTTCGATGGCAAAAGCTGACTGCATTACACCGAAGCCGCGGAATGCTCCGGCCGGAGGGTTGTTGGTGTACATGGCATAGCAATCCGCTTTTGCGTGGGGGATATCGTACGGCCCGGAGGAATGGGTGGTGGCGCGGGTCATGACCTTCTCGCCAAGCGAGGCGTATGCGCCGGTATCTCCGTACAGCTCAGTTTCCACAGCTGTCAGCCTGCCGTTTTTCTTCGCGCCGATCCTGACGCGAATCTGAGTGGCGTGACGTTTGGGATGCACTAGAAGGCTTTCGTGCCTGTCAAATAGCAGCTTGACCGGGCGGCCGGTAGCGTGGGACAGCAGTGCGGCGTGAATTTGCCCGGTAATGTCCTCCTTGCCGCCAAATCCGCCGCCGATCAGTTGGCCGATGATGTGAACGCGCTCCTCCGGCCAGCCGAATACCCGGGCGACCTGTTCGCGGTCGGCGTATGGGATTTGCGAGCCCACATAGATTTCCATCCGCCCCTCGGGCGTCATTCGGGCAATGCTGCACTCCGGCTCCATGAAGGCATGCTCATGGATGGGGGTGTGGTAGGTCTTTTCGAGGATTACCTCCGCATCGGAAAAGCCCTGCTCCATATCTCCTTTGCGCACCTTGATGTGCTTGAGCAGGTTGCCGGAGGCGTGGATTTGCTCGGCATCCGGTTGGCGAGCCTGAACCGGATCGCTGACGACCGGGCGCGGCTCGTATTCGAATTCGATCAACTCGAGGGCCTGGGTGGCGATCTCGCGAGTTTCGGCGGCGACGATTGCCAGCGCGTCGCCGACCGTGCGGATGCGCTCGCCGATGCCGATCATCACCGGCCAATCGTAGGTTACCAGGCCGTGGTTGCGCTCGGCCGGGATATCGTCGGCGGTGAGCACGGCTGCCACGCCGGGGAGCTGGCGGGCTTTGGAAACGTCGAGTGAACGCAGAATACCCGAGGGAACCAGGGCGCGTTTCACCCGGGCGTGGAGCATCCCCGGGAAGTTGATGTCATCGGTGAAGATTGCCTTTCCTGTAACCTTTGCGGCAGCGTCGGCGCGGAAATGAAGGGTACCGACTACGCGCCCGGCCCTGGCTGCGGTGGGAATATCCACATGGTATTCAGAGGATTCGCCGCGAAGCACCCGGGCAGCCTGCTGGACGGACTGGATGATCGCCGGGTAGCCCGCGCAACGGCAGAGAGTATCCTTGAGGGCGATTTTGATCTCCTCCTCGGTTGGATCAGGATTGCGCTGGAGGAGCGCATACGCGGTCATGATTTGGCCGGGGATGCAGAACCCGCATTGCACTGCGCCGAGTTGGATGAAGGCTTGCTGGAGGGGGTGCAGATGACCGTTGGTTTGTAGGCGGCTGTTTGGATTGGTCAATTCAGCCAGGCCCTCTATCGTCAGAATGGTTTTCCCATCGGCTTTCACTGCCGGATAAGTGCAGGATAAGACCGGCTCGCCGTCGAGGATGACCGTGCAGGCGCCGCACTCAGCCTCATTGCAGGCAATTTTGGTCCCGGTGAGGCCAAGGTGGTAACGCAGTAAATCGGAAAGCATTTCTCCGGGCTGCGGCTGGAGGGTATGGACATGACCATTTACCGTTAAAGTAATAGCATTATTTTCCATGCTCAATTCTCCGCGGAGGCAGCCCGCTGCCAGGCTGTGGTTATCACCTGGTTGAGCAGCACTTCGCTCAAATGATGGCGGTATTCAGCCGAGGCGCGCATGGCGCTGGTTCGGAAGTGGATCGTTTGGTGGATGGCTTGCGCGGCTTCGTGTAAACAGACTGCATCCAAAGTTTTACCCCGCATGACCGATTCGGCAGCCTCGGCGCGGACCGGCGTTGGACCTGATGGGCCGATGGCAATGCGAATATCTTCGATCCAACCGCCATTCCGCTGCAGCCAGACGGCCGTGTTGAGGATCGGCAAGGCAACGCCCTGGGGGCGCATGATCCGCGCAAAAGCTGAACCCTGCCCCGCCTGGCGCAATGGCAGGTAGAAGCCGACCAGAATTTCGCGGTCTTTCTGTAAGGCGGACTTACCCGGACCAAGGAATAAAGTCTGCAGCGGCGCAAGGCGGCAGCCCGCCAGACTGGCAATCTCTGCCTGCGCGTCCATTGCCAGCAAGGCGATCATCCCATCGGCGGCGGGCAGCGCGTGAGCGACGTTGCCGCCAAGAGTGGCAGTGTTGCGTACCTGCGGTCCGCCAATCAGGTAGCAGGCTTCGCACACCGCAATGGCGTGCTGGCGAACGAGCGGGGATTCGACGATAATTCGTATCGTTATGCCAGCGCCAATGAATAACCGCCCGTTTCTGACCTCCAGGCGGTTCAATTCAGGAATCTGGGTGATGTCCACCAGGGTATGGACCGGCGGGTGTACGCCTTGTTGAATTTCGAGCAGCAGGTCGGTGCCGCCGCCAATCGGCAGGGCCGGCCCTTTTGAACTCGTTAATGCCTCGAAAGCTTCATGGAGAGACCTTGCCAGAATATACTGCTGCCAGGCGCTCATTGAATCGGTGGACTCCTTATCATGAGGCGGCACTTTTCGACGGGTTCCAGGCCCGACGCCGGCTTTTCTTCACGAAGCCGACCACCGATGAGCTAATTATAAATGATTTATTCGATCTTGAATATCATCCCGTTGTTTCTGCGACGCCTGCCATCATCAATCCAAGTTGCTCGACCGTGGCCTCATTACGGTCAACGACGCCGACGATCTTGCCCTCGTAGATGACCGCGATCCGGTCTGAGAGGGCGCGGATTTCATCGAGATCCTCCGAAATCAACAGGGTGGCAGTTCCCGCTTCACGCTGCTCGAGCAGGCGTTGGTGGATGTACTCGGTTGCGCCGATATCTACGCCGCGGGTAGGCTGCGAGGCGATTAAAACGGTTGGCTTGCGCGAAAGCTCGCGGGCCAAAATCATCTTCTGGATATTCCCGCCAGAAAGGTTTTTGACCGGTGTGTCGAGCGAAGGAGTTTTGACGTTGTATTCCTCGATCAGGCGATTCGATATCTTACGAATGGAGCGGAAATTGAGGAACGATTGCTGCGAATAGGGCTGCTTGGCGTGGTCTTCGAGGATGAAATTATCGGCGACGCTGAAATCCTTAATTGCGCCTTCGCGCATCCGTTCTTCAGGGATGTAAGACTGCCCGGCTTCAATGCGGGCGGCAGGGTTGGCGTGAGTGACGTCCTTGCCATTTAATAAAACGCGTCCCTGCTTTACTGGACGCAAGCCTGCCAGCGCCTCAGCCAACTCCCGCTGACCGTTGCCGGAAACGCCCGCCAGCCCAAGGATTTCGCCGGCGTGGACCGTCAGCGAGACTCCGCGGAGGGAGTCTTCGCCGCGGTCGCCGCGCACCACCAGGTTTTCGATCACCAGGCGGCGATCGCCTCGTCTGGCAGGCGGGAGATCATATTGGAGGATAATCGGCCGGCCGACCATCATCTGGGCAAGCTCGGTCTTGGTCGCACCCTGGGTCGGGCGGGTACCGACCACGCGCCCGTCGCGCAGAACAGTGATCCGCTGGCTGATGGCGAGGACCTCGTGCAGCTTATGAGAAATGAAGATCAACGCGTGCCCGTCGCGGGCCATCTGTTCGAAGGTTTTGAACAGTTCATCGACTTCCTGCGGAGTGAGGACAGCGGTTGGCTCATCCAGGATCAAAAGAGCCGCGCCGCGGTAGAGCGCTTTGATAATCTCCACTCGCTGCTGCTCGCCGACGGCAAGCTGCCAGACATATGCCCGCGGATCGATTTTCAATCCGTATTGCTGGCAGAGCAATCTGATCCTTTTTTCGACTTTATCGAGGTCGAGCAGAGGTCCGCGAGAGGATTTCAACCCGAGAGCAACGTTCTCGACCACGGTCAGCGAGGGAACCAGCATAAAATGCTGGTGGATCATGCCGATCCCTGCGTCGATTGCATCTTGCGGGGAATTAAATATCTTCTCGATCCCGTTGACCAGGATTTTCCCCTCATCCGGTTTGTACAGGCCGTATAACTGGCGCATGAGGGTGCTTTTTCCGGCCCCGTTTTCGCCGAGCAAGGCGTGAATCTCGCCGGCTCTGACGTCAAAATCGACGTGGTCATTTGCCAGGACGCCGGGAAAGCGCTTGACAATGCCGACCATGCGCATTTCTTCGATCCGCTCTTTGCCGGTGGGGAGCAAATTACTCATTCGGGGTAATCTCGCTTGAAATAAACCGTAAATTTCAGGATTATCGTGGTTTGTCCGGTAGCATGAGAGTTGGGGCGGGCGGAAAACCCGCCCCATATGCCGAAAACAATATCGAAACGTTGAGCCTTAATAGGGGAGTGGATCGATCGTACCGTCCTCGATGCCCTTGATAGCAGCTTCTGCGGCGGCTTTGACATCATCCGGAACGGCGACGGCGTCGTTGTACTTAATGACCAGACCGCCGTTCTTGAAGGTGAGCGTGTAGGACTTGTTGCCGAGAACCCCCGCCTGGCGGCTGGCGATCATGTCTTTGATGATCCCGCTCCAGTCATACACCTGTGAGGCAACGACCGTTTCGGGGGCGAGGCTGGTCTGGTCCCACTGAGTTCCAAACCAGAAGGCGCCTTTATCCTTGGCAACGCCAATCGCGCCGACGACCGACTGCGAAGAACCGGTCAACATATCCGCTCCGGCTGCAATATGGGTTTCCGCAGCGGCAGCCATCAGCGATACGTCTGAGAAAGAGCCGGTGTAGGATATCTGGACTTTGATTCCCGGCTTGGCGGCTTCGGCGCCGGTCTTAAAGCCGTCTACGTACAGCTTGGCATCGCCAGCTTCAACCGGTCCAGAGATGCCGATCACGCCGGTTTTGGACATCAACGCGGCGACCGTGCCGAGGACGTAGCCACCCTGCTGGGCTTCAGCCTGATAGGCAAACACATTGTTGATCCCATCCTTCTGGAAGGTATCGAGCGAGGTTCCCCAGGCAAAGCTCGTCTCGGGGAAATCCGGCGCGATCTGCTGAAGGGAGGTGCCGTACTGCGAGCCATGGGCAATGACCAGATCAAAGCCCTGGGAGGCATAGTCGCGGACTGCAGCGGCGGCATCGGGCACATTAAACATGCCCTCAGAGTAAGCAATTTCCATTTTGTCGGTGCCCATCTCCTTCTGGACCGCTAACAGTCCTTCATACATCGATTGGCTGAAGGCCATATCAGTGATTGAGCTGGGCATGACAATCGCAACCCGGAAGGGCTTGGTTTCTACAACCGGTTCGGGGGTGGCTTTGGGCCCGCATGCGCTGAGGACCATTGCGAATAAAACGGTTACTACAATCAAGCGTAAAGCGAATTTTTTCATTTCAGTACTCCTCCTGGAATTAGGTGATTAAATCGAGTAAAAGCAGATCGTGGGTTGATTATTCGGGAGCCGCCTCCTTTCGGGCGTCAGGAAAAAACGCCTAATTTTCTCCTCGTTCAAACGGTTTGGTCAGCGCGTCCGGCTGGTTCGCCCGACGCACGGCAAAGGTCAGAGCCAGAATGGTCAGGACGTAGGGCATCATCACCGCGATGTCCGAGGGTAGATTAATACCCTTAACCTGGATCCAGAGCTGGAGAGCGTTGACAAAGCTGAACAACAGCGCTCCGCCCAGGATTCCGGCAGGACGCCAGCCGCCAAAGTAAACCAGCGCCACAGCAATGAAGCCCATCCCGTTGGTCATGTTTTCCTGAAACAGATTGATCAATGCGATCGAGAGTGATGCCCCGGCAATGCCCGCCAGGAGGCCGCCAATGCAGACGGTGGTATAACGCATCCGGTTCACATTCACGCCGAGCGTGTCGGCAGCCTGGGGATTTTGGCCGACTGCGCGGACTTTCAAGCCAAAGGTGGTTTTATTCAAAACCCAGGTTGCCAGGGGAACAAGTAAAAAGGCGGCATACACGAGCAGGTTGTGATTGAACAATACATCGCCAAGGTATGGGATATCGCCAAGGAGTGGGACTTTTACCGGCTGGAATCCGCGGATCGATTCAACGCTGCCCAGGGTGGTTTTAAAGAGCAGGCTGGAGAGGCCCAGGCCGAACAGGTGCAGCCCGATGCCGCTGATCCCTTGCTCAGCCTGGAGCGTGACGCTGATCACCGCCATGAGCAAGCCCATCAACATCCCGACCAACGCCGCCGCGAGCAGTCCTAGCCAGAGGTTGCCGGTTTTCATCCCAATGTAGAAGCCGGCGTAGGCGCCCATCAGCATGATTCCATCGACTCCCAGATTAAGTACTCCGGAGGTCTGAGCGAAGGCCTCGCCAATCGCCGCATAGAGGTAAGGCGTCGCCAGGCGGATGCCAGAGTAAAGGATGCCGAGCAGGACAGGGAGGGTGAACAGCTCAGACATTGGTCTCTCTCCGCCGAGCGCGGCGTATTGCCCAAATCTTGCTGCCGACGACGAACAGGACGATGATACCGAGCAATGCCCCGATCAGCGAGGAGGGAACCTGAACGGCGCGCTGCATTTTATCCGCGCCGACCAGCAACCCGCCGAATAGAATCGACGCAGGGACCACGCCAAGGGGATGGAGATTGCCGAACAGGGCGGCAACGATTCCGGAGAAGCCGTACCCGCCGGAAAGCCCTTCTAGCATACGATGCTGAACCCCCAACACCTCGACGGCGCCAGCCAGACCAGCGAAGGCTCCCCCGAGGAAAAGAGATAATGCCTGATAAAGCTGGACCGGGATGCCAGCGTAGCGCGATGCGCGCGGATTTAAGCCGACCGCGCGGATGCGGTAACCGATGGTCGTACGCCAGAGGAAAATATAGACCAAAATCGAAAGAACCAGGGCGATCAGCGCGCCAGAATGGAGCAGTGTCCGCGGGATAAGGCGTGAAAGCCACACCTGCTGCGGCAGCAACGCGGATTGAGCAATGCGCGTCCCAGCCTCGATCTCCGCTGGATCGATCATCGGTCCACGCAGAAGGAAATTGGATAGCTGCAGGGCAATGGCATTCATCATCACCGTACTGAGAATTTCATTTACTCCCAGACGAGCTTTAAGAATGCCCGGGATTCCGCCCCATATCGCCCCCGAGAGTACGCCGGTCAGGAGGCAGGCGGGGAGCAGGATGAACCCCGGCCAATGTTTCATCCCAATCGCCACAGCGGTGGCAGCAAGCGCTCCGACAATCAACTGCCCTTCGCCGCCGATGTTAATTACGCCCCCACGGAAGGCAATCGTAATTCCCAGACCGACCAGAAGCAGGGGGGTAGCTTTTACCAGCGTCTGAGTCAATCCAGAAAGGCTGCCGGCTGCGCCATCGAAGAGCGCGGCATAGGCGGTCAGCGGATTGGCTTTCAGGGCCAGGAGCATGCCCGCGCCGATCAGCAGAGCGACCGGAACAGCCAGCAAGGGCAGCAGGGCTTCGATGATGCGGTTCAGGATTGTCCGGATTCCTTGCTGATCGGGCATTCATGCAGTCCTTAATTCTTTATTTACATTGGCGGGCAGAAAATTACAATCAGGGGTAGCTAAGGCAGAGGATGCAATCATTATATGGTTTTTTATGACCAGGGGCAATTCATAAAACGATTCAATATGGATTAATTGATACCGGATAGTCACCCAATACCAGCGCGGGTGAAATGGGAGTGAAGCAGCATTTCCAGAGAGATTCGCACCCGCTCGGCGTCTGGATTGGTAATTACCTGATTGACCATTTCAGGCGGGACCCCTAAGCCGAGCAAGATTCGCTTACTAAATTTCCGGAATAGAAGCACGCCGCGCTCCTCTCCATAAAACAAAATCATTTGAGAAAATAGATCCAGCAACTCCTCACGCGCCTCCCTTAATGAGACAGCCGTCAATTCGCGGCGCGAGAAGATCCACGGGTTGCCGATTGCCGCCCGGCCAATCATTACCGCATCGCAGCCGGTACGGGCGATGATCCGTTCGATATCCGCTGCAATCCGTACATCGCCGTTGGCAATTACAGGGATTTTGACTGCCTGTTTGACCTCGGCGATCGCGTCCCAGTCGGCTTTGCCGGAATAGCCCTGCCGTTTGGTCCTTCCGTGGACAGCGAGCATCTGCCCGCCGCATTCTTCGATGATTTTGGCAACCTGGAGATAGTTACGCGCATCGTCATCCCAGCCAAGACGCATCTTTGCCGTAACGGGAACGGGCAGCGTGGAAGTCAGGCGGGTGAAGATCTGCTCGATCTTACGCGGCTCGCGCAGTAACGCGGCTCCCGCTCCGCGACCGGTGACGGTTTTAGCGGAGCAGCCAAGATTTACGTCGAGGATGTCCGGCCTGAATTCGATCAACCGCCACGCGGCCTTCACCAGGCGTTCCGGGTCGTCATCAAAGATTTGAAAAACGATTGGCCGCTCGAATTCGGCGTAAGCCAGCCGGCGGGGAAGATGAGGATGCCCTTCGAGCACATCGCGCGCGTTGATGAACTCGGTGTAGCTCATGGCTGAACCTAGCCGGCGGGCAAGCGAGCGGAAGGGCAGGTCGGAGATACCGTCCATCGGGGCAAGGATCAAATCTCCGTAGACCGGGATTTCGCGAACATAAAAGGTTGGTGCGGCTGGTTGCGTGGACATCGGTTTTTTATCCTACCACAGCCTGTAGGATAATATTATATTCATCGTGATTTATAATGGATTGGTAGCAATTGGGCGGGTGGATATGGCTTATCAAATTGGAGCGGGTTGCAACGGCTGCGGTTTTTGCGTCCAATGGTGCCCAAGCAAGGCGATCCAGGGACGGCGAAAGCAGCCGCATAAGATCATTGCGGAGCGCTGCATCGAGTGCGGCGCCTGCGGGCGTATCTGCGGGCAGCGAGCCGTGATGGATGCCGCCGGGCACCTGCAGCAGCGCATCCGCCTGGCAGAATGGCCTAAACCCCGCTGGGATTACGCCAGGTGCGACGGCTGCGCAGTCTGCGTCGATGCCTGCCCGACACACAGTATCTCAATAGGGAATCGCGGGTTGGCGGAGGACGAAGGCGATATCCTGATGCCGTTCCTGGCGAAAAGCAGCGGATGCATCAGCTGCGGTTTCTGCCGGCGGGATTGTCCGCGCGAGGCGATTGACATGCTTGCCGCCGTTTGATTTTTCCATAAAACAAAGCGATAAACCATCAATTTAAAACATCAGGGCACGGAGCGACAGCCGATTCTCCGTGCCCTAGGCGGGCATAGGTTGGTCATGTTCCATTATTTCTCTCCTTGCGGTTATCCTCCGGTCGAAATGCGGTCATCTAACAGGATCTGAATCGTCTCATGATCCATTTCTTGATCAGAGTTTTTGCGTGGCCGCTCTTCTTCAGGACTTAAACTGGGGTTGTTTGGTTTTTTTTCTTCATCCATTTTTTCTTCTTTTTCCATTTTATTCTCCACACCGTTGATGTTAAGGACGTGGAGTCGCCAGGCTGTCTTCGAGATGACAACCCACTAACCTTGGATGGCTATATTAACATGGATAATCAACGGTGTCAATTAAAACCGGATAAGTAGATTATTCTCAGTCCTTTAGGATTGATGGCAGGTATTTCGCCAGAATCGCATTCATGATCCCGCCGTGGAGGTAGTAATAGACCTCATTGGTCGTATCCAACCGCACGATTGTATTGAACCGGGTGACTTTCCCATCAGCGGCGGTCGCTTCGACCTCAACGAGGTCTCCCGGATTCAGACGATACTTCAGATCCATAATTGAGAAAGTCTCGGTACCATGTAGATCCAGAACGGCGGCATTCTCGCCGGGCAGGAATTGCAGGGGTAGAACGCCCATTTCCGCCAGGTTCGAGCGGTGAATCCGTTCAAAAGACTCGGCAATGACCGCCTGGACGCCCAGCAGCAATACGGCTTTGGCTGCCCAGTCGCGGCTTGAGCCGCTGCCGTATTCCTTACCGGCCAGGATGATGAGAGGAGTATTTTCGGCCAGGTAACGCATGGCGGCGTTGAAAATCGTCATGCACTCCCCGGACGGGATGTGGAGGGTATAACCGCCCTCTACTCCCGGGACAAGCAGATTCTTCAGGCGGATATTGGCCAATGTTCCGCGCGCCATGACCCGGTCGTTGCCGCGCCGCGACCCGTAGGAGTTGAATTCCGAAGGAGGCACCCCGCGGGAAAGCAGGTATTGTCCAGCCGGGCTGTCCACTGGAATCGAGCCCGCGGGCGAGATGTGGTCGGTGGTGATCGAATCGCCGAGATAGGCCAAAACGCGGGCATTGAGGATATCGAGGGAATCGGAATCCTTTTCCCAGCGCGGCTCGAAGAACGGCGGCTTTTGCAAGTAGGTTGAATCCTCTTCCCATTGGTAAAGCAGGCTGTCCTTACTTTCCAACAGGTTCCAATCGGCATTCATCGAGTAGATCGACTCGTAGCCATCTCTAAACAACCTGGGGCGGACAACCTGTTGAATCAGTCTTTGGACGTCCTGGGTGGACGGCCAGATATCGCGCAAATACACCGGCTGCCCGTTCCTGTCAGCGCCTAAGGGTTCGCTGCTGAGATCAATGTCCATGCTGCCCGCCAGAGCATAGGCAACCACCAGCGGGGGTGAGGTTAGATAGTTCGCCCGGCTGAGCGGGTGAATGCGACCCTCGAAATTGCGGTTGCCCGAAAGAACCGCCACGGCGACCAGATTGTTATCGCGGATCGCCTCGGCAATCGGCTCGTCCAGAGGACCGGAATTGCCAATGCAGGTGGTGCAGCCGTAGGCGACCAAATTAAACCCCAGCTGTTCCAGCGGCTCGAGCAGGCAGGCTTCGCGCAGGTAATCCGTCACTACCCTTGAACCGGGCGCCAGGCTGGTCTTGACGTAGGGCTTTGTCTTCAACCCTTTCTCGACGGCTTTTTGGGCCAGTAAACCAGCGCTGATCATGACGAATGGATTGGAGGTATTGGTGCAGGAAGTAATAGCGGCGATCACCACCGAGCCGTGCTCGAGATGAGCAGCGCGCCCGTTCAGGCGGATTTCGGCTGACTTTGCAAGATCCTCTTCAGAGAGGCCGAAGCCATTCTGGTTGCGCGGCGCGAGCAGCGATTTCCGGAAAGATTCTTTGACCTCGCTGAGTGCAACCCGGTCCTGCGGACGTTTCGGTCCGGACAGACTTGGCTGAACCTGGGACAGATCGAGCTCCATGATCTGGCTGAATTCCGGTTCAGGCTCAGCGCCGGTGCGGAAAAGCCCCTGCGCTTTGAAATATGCCTTTACCAGCTCGATCAGTTTTTCCGGGCGGCCGGTAAGGCGGAGATAATCCAGAGACTGCTGGTCGACAGGAAAGTAGAGCATTGTAGCACCCGTTTCAGGGGTGACATTGGCGATCATTGCCCGATCAGCCAAAGCCAGCTGATCCAGGCCAGGTCCGCAGAATTCTACGAACTTATCCACCACGCCCAGTGCGCGCAGCTTTTGGATGATGGTCAGGGTCAAATCGGTCGGGGTGACCCCTTCAGGCAGTCCGCCGGTCAGACGCACCCCGATCACGTCCGGGGTCAGGATCTCGATTGGCTCGCCGAGCATCGCTGCGACGGCTTCGATTCCGCCGACGCCCCAGCCAACCACGCCCAGTCCGTTGATCATGGTTGTGTGCGAGTCGGTGCCGACCAATGTGTCAGGAAAGGCATAGGTCACGCCGTTTTCCGTCCTGGTGAGGACGAGCGCGGCCAGATATTCCAGATTAACCTGGTGGACGATACCCGATGCCGGTGGAACCACTCGCAAGTTCCTGAAGGCTTTTTGAGCCCAATGAATAAAGCGGTAGCGCTCCTGGTTGCGCTCGAATTCCATCCGCGCGTTCTTCTGGTAGGCGTCGTCTTTCCCGTAGAAATCAACCTGGATAGAGTGGTCGATCACCAGGTCGACCGGAACGACCGGGTTGATACTGGCTGGGTCGCCGCCCTTTTCCGCGATGGCTGCGCGCATGGCTGCCAGGTCATTGATCACGGGGATGCCGGTGAAATCCTGCAGCACTACCCGGCCTGGGAAGATGGGAATGGTCGAGCGGTGAGCGCTGACCGGCTCCCAGTTGAGCAGGCTGGTAATGTCATCGAGAGTCGCCTGCTGGCTGTAATATTTGCGGTAAGCGCCTTCAAGGAGAATTCGGATGGAGTAAGGCAGGCGCTGAAGTCGCCCGCGGGCAGCACCTGGCAGGTGATCGAGCTTGAAGATCGTAAAATCCTCGTTATTGATGGTTAGAGTTGCAGGCGTAGGGAGAAGTCCCATCCGGTATACTCCTTTAACCGTTTGCTTGGTCACCTTAAATGGACAAATCGGATATATTATAATAAAAATGTAGAGAAAAGTGAATGGCCTGATCTAGGAAATCAAAAAACCTCCAAAACAAATGGAGGTTTTTGCTGGCGGGAGCGACGGGATTCGAACCCGCGGTCTCGGCCTTGACAGGGCCGCATGTTAACCACTACACCACGCCCCCGCGAACGACCCTTAGTTTATCACGAACAAAATACCTCGTCAAGCAATTCGTATTGACGCCTGCGGGCGCGGTTTTCCTATCCCGGTTTAGTTTTGACCCCAGATCCAGTCGTCTGAGCTGCGCTGCCAGTTAAAAATTTCCTCTGGCTTGAACCACAGATTGATCTCGAAAGCAGCAGTATCGGGACCGTCTGATGCGTGGGTCAGGTTGCGTCCAACCTCGAGCGCGTAGTCATGGCGGATGCTGCCCGGCGCGGCCTCAGACGGGCGAGTTGCGCCCATCGTCTGGCGAACGAGCGCAATTGCATTTGGACCTTCCCAAATCATTGCCATAACCGGAGCGGAGGTAATGTATTTAATCAGACCATCGTAGAATGATTTGCCTTTGTGCACTGCGTAGTGCTCTTCTGCCAACTGCCTGGATACGGAGAGGAATTTAGCAGCAACGAGCTTCAATCCGCGCCGTTCGAGACGCAGGATGATCTCTCCGATCAAACCGCGTTGAACAGCGTCCGGCTTTGCCAGTACGAATGTCCGTTCCAATGTATCCTCCGGTGATGAAAGGTTCAGCGCAATAATTCTTCAGCCTTGGTGTAGGCATCCAGAGCGTCTTGAAGGCGGTTGCTCTTCATGTAAGCGTCGCCGAGTAACTGCCAGATCGATACGTCGATTGGATAGCGGTAGAGCGCGTCCCGCAGGTCGTGGATGATATCCTCGAGATGTTGGCCGGATTTGATCAACTGATCATAAGCCTCCAGGGCTCGCTCGACGTTGTGAGCCTCGAGGGCAGCCTGGGCTTGCTTGAGAACCTGTGAGGGTCCTATTTCTTCCGCTTCGCCGACCAACTTGAACGGCGCAGTATCTTCGACCGAGGGTTCAGCAACGGATTCGGCGGGCGCTATTTCTTCAGTCCACTCCGGCTCAGCTTCGGCGCCTTCCACTTCGGCAGCAATTTGATCCAAATTGAATTCCGCCAACGGCTCTTCGGCTCCTTTTTCCTCATCGACGCCGCGCAGCCATTCCGGCAATCCTTCTTCAGGTGTCTCTTCCGACTTTAGAATGGACTCTTCTTCAATGAAAGCTCCAGGCGCTGTGGGGGGTTCGACATGTTCGGCCTGCCTTTCGCTCAGCGGCTCTTCAGCCGGTGTTTCCTCCTCTACGGCCAGCTCCTGCAGCCAGCCTAGTGCCGCTTCAGAAGACGGCTCGGTTGGTTGGATCGCTTCTGGTGTTACTGCTTCGGCTTCTTCCTCGCCTTCGCCTGCCATCATCTGACGCAGCCAGTCAGGTAATTCTTCCTCGACCGGTCCTGCCACTCCTTCTCCTTCGGCTTCAGATGCGATCTCTTCGGCAGGTTCACCCATGGTTTCGATGAAGGCAGGGGTTCCTTCAACAGGTTCGGATAGAGTTTCAGACTGCAGCGCTCCGAGGGCTTCCAGGAATTGATCAGAAGGACCTATCTCCATCTCTGCAGGTTCAGGGGCAGACTCTTCCGCCTGCGGTAACAATTCTTCAGTGGGCGCCTCGAGGGTGGGAGCTTCTTCTTCGGTTGCCGCTTCACCCAAAACCGATTCGTCTCGATGAAATTCTTCATCGAAAATTGCGCCAATGCCTTCGGTTTCTTCCAATATTTCCTCTGGCAGGGTGAGTGGTTCTAATTCTTCTTCGACTGGGGCTGCTTCTGTGGAAGCTTCTACTTGTTCAGCGGAAGCCAGCTCGGCTTCTTCGGCGGTGAACTCCTGCATCCACTCCGGTGCGGCAGCACCGGTTTCTTCTGCCTGCCCGGCTGGTGTCTCTTCGGTAATGTCCTGCATCCAGGGTGGCATTGATTCGCTGGCTTCTTCGGGTTGCTCGACTGTCAGTTCTTCTTCAGCGGTGATTTCCTGGACCCATTCAGGCGCAGTTCCGCCCAAATCTTCAGGCATTGCGGCTGGCACCTCTTCTTCTTCGGCTTCTTTGGCGGTCAATCCTTCCAGCCAGGACATGGTCTGGTCGAAATCGGCCTCTTCAGAGGGTGTTTCAGGCGCGGGCTCAGCTTTTGGCTCGCTTACCGGCGAGGATGGTTCTTCTCGTTTGATTTTTACCGGCTGAGTGTCGCCAAGATCCATCTCCGCTCCGCTCGTGGGGGTGATTTCGGGTTCTTCCATCTTGGACTCCTCGTATGGCTCAGGCGCAGGCTCAAATGGGCCGGCATTAAGCCACTCTTCTATTGGGGCTTCGCCACCCTCTGGGGCGGATTGTGGCGTTTCAATGGTCAATTCCTCCAGCCAGGAAGGTAATTCCGTTTCCGCTTCCCCGGCTGGTTCCAGGCTGGGTGTTTGTAAATCTGCCAGCCAATCCGGCGGCTGCAACTCCTCGGCAGCCGGGTGTATGGGTTCTGCCTCTGTCATTGGGACTTCTTCTGCCTGGACTTCGCTTTGGCTCTCTCCCGCGCCTTCTTCCTCGGGCATTTCAGCGATTTCGCCGGTTTCTTCTGCTTCTGCGGCAGATTCGAATTCTTCCGGCAGCTCACGTTCCGGCTTCTGGATGATTTCCTCATCGCCCGGGGTTTCCATATCGGCGAATCCAGCCGATTCAATTTCCAATGACTCTTCAGAAAGGGTTTCTCCCTCGCTTGCAGCGCTGGTATCGGCTTCGGGTGTTTCCGAAAGGATTGATTTTAACCACTCGGTCGATTCAGGCTTTTCCGTTTCATCAGGTTCTTCTACCTCGGTCGGGGCCAGGGCTGCCAGCCATTCTGGAATTTCCGCCTGCTCAATATCTTCAGCCGGACCTTCTCCCCCCGCCTCTTTTTCTGGTTCGATGAAACCGCCGGGCTCTTCGGTTGTCTCGCCGGTCGCTGGCTGCCAGCCTGCCTGCTGCATCCAGTCTGGAATCTGTTCAGCAGGCTCGGGTTTCACTTGCGGTTCAGGAGCTTCTTCTTCCAATGGAATGTCGACTGTAAATGGCGCTTCGGCTTTAATCTCTTCTGATACAGGCGTTTCTTCAAGAGGGGTCTGTTCGCCTATTACTTCTTCAGTTTCGGCTGGTATTTCCTCAGCCATAGCACCTGTGATCCAATCGGGGATGGCTTCACCTTCTGTTGTCCACTCGGTTCCGATGACCTTTGCCCACTCAGCCGGTTGCCCGGCTTCATATTCAGGCATCCACTCCAGTTTTTCGAGTTCAACGGCGCTATCCGGCACCTCTGCGGGGGTGAGTGTATCTGGAGACAGGTGAGCAAGATACGGATCCATGGCATGAACTCGGGCGAGATACCGTTTAGCGTCTTCCGCACGGGTAGACTCGGGTAAAACTTCAGCCAGAATTCGGTTCGCCTCGAAGCAGAAGGGGAGTTTGCTGATCAGGCGGGTGCAGACCTCAGTTGCAGCAACTTTTTGCCCGGAGAGGAAGTACATTCGGGCGAGAAGCGCCTCCAGATCGACCCGCTGAGGGTCTTCGAGCAGCGCAACACGGATTTCGGCGATTGCCTGTTGGTAGAGCTCGCCGCGGGCATACATCCGCACCAGCGCGCCGCGGGTCAAGCGGATTTTTTCGGGTAGAACCCCATCTCGTTTGCCGTATAACCGGCGCAGTTCTTCCCGCACGCCAATATTCGAGGGCTGGACTTCAAAAGCTCTCTCCATGTGCCAGATCGCAGCATCCAGATTGCCCTCATCCTCGCGGATAATACCCATGCCGATTTGTGAGATGAAATCATCTGGTACGCTGGCCAATACTCTTTGAAGCACGTCGGCTGCTTCGGAGTATTTTTGCATTTCGAGAAATGCTTTTCCCAGCAACCGGTAGGTGTCGATGTGCTTGGGAAAGAATTTGAGGATATGCAAACAATGATTGATTGCCTGCGAGGCCTGCCCGCGGTCGATCATTGCCTCGATTTCGCGGTTATATGTACGGAGTGGAATTTTGGCCATGGAGAACCTCCACGTGTAGTATGCCCCAACTCTGCCTAATATGCAAGTATATTGCCAAATTACGACTCATTGCCCCATTAATTATTGAAAACCGCACAAATTGTTTGTGCGGTTTAATTATACGGCGTTATCGTTTTTATTCACCCAGATAATCTCGCAATTTACGGCGAATGGTTGGATGGCGCAGCCGGCTGAGAGCCTGGGCCTCGATCTGTCGGACGCGCTCGCGGGTTACTCCCATCTTCCGCCCGACTTCTTCGAGCGTATACGCCTGCCCGTCCAGAAGACCGTAACGCAATTGGAGGATGCGAACTTCACGCGGAGGCAGCGAGTTTAATACCTCTTCCAGGTGCTCGCGCAGCAGGTTATAAGTTGCGGTGTCGTCGGGCGGGGGCGCCTCGTCGTCTTCGATGAAATCACCCAGGACGGAATCTTCCTCGTCGTCTGTCGGCGTCTCCAGAGAGAGCGGCCGCCGGGCTACCTGAATCATGTTCTCGACCTTCTTCGGCGGCACATCTAAAGCCACTGCGAGCTCGTCAACGGAGGGTTCGCGTCCAAGCCGCTGGGTAAGCTGGTGCTGAATGCGCAGAAGCTTGTTAATCTGGTCGCCCATGTGGACCGGGACGCGGATGGTGCGGCCCTGGTCTGCGATCGCGCGGGTGACCGCCTGACGGATCCACCAGGTGGCGTAGGTGCTGAACTTGTGACCGCGGCGGTAATCGAATTTCTTCGTCGCGCGGATCAGTCCGATGTTGCCTTCCTGAATAAGATCAAGAAAAGGTACGCCGCGACCCATGTATTTCTTCGCCACGCTGATCACCAGACGGGAGTTGGCGGTGATCAGGTGCTCGCGCGCCGACCAGCCGTCTTCGATCAACCGGCGCAGCTCGTGGCGCCGGCGGCTGGAGACATTTCCGCGGGCAAGCTCTTCCCGGGCCAATCGACCGCGCTCGATGCGTTGGGCAAGCTCGACTTCTTCCTCAGCAGTCAGCAGCGGGACGCGGCTGACTTCCTTCAGGTATAGGCCGATAGTATCGTCGGTATCGATGTTCTGGAGGTCGTCTAACGCCAAAATGCGGCCAGTTTCTTCGACTTCTTCTTCCTCTTCTTCGCCAAGGACCAGCTCTTCTTCAGATGGTTCGGGAATCAAAGCTTCGTCCTCGAGGTAGGGGATGCCTGCGCTCATCAATGCGGCAAAAGCTTCTTCGAGCTGTTCGACGTCTTGTTCAGCGTCTGGGAAGAAATGAAGAATATCATCGATGGTGACATAGGATTTCTGTCGCCCCAGCTCGATTAAGCGCGCAATAGCTGGATATTCCTCGTCTTCTTCATCCATAACGTTAATTAAAGGGTTTTCCATGCGGTGAATCAATTTCCTCTTATGTGATCTAAGTCTCTCGATCCGGTTCCTTAAGTTATGCCTTTCAGATGCCATGATCAGTTACCTGGTTCTGTGCCTAATCAGAATACTCTTTTTCAAACCAAAAATCAATAGCCGTATGTACAGGCTTTGTATGGCACCAGTTTCGGCTTATTATTCGGTTTTTCGCCGGCATACATACAGACGAGCGGAAAAATCCTTCCGCCCGCCGCATTGTGTACGATTTTATGGTTGTAGGATCAACCGGACTATACTATACAGCATTCAATGACGATTTACAATAGTTTGTGAAATTTCTAATGAAACATTAATATTGGGCGGTTTGATTGACAATTTTGGTTGTTCGGATAAAATAGGGGGGTGATTGTCAAACAATTGTGACCGGGGTACTCTGATTTCAATGCTGCTTCGACGAATATCACCTTCGACAATCATTCAGTCATATTTTTTATTCTCTGGGATTATTCCCACATTTTCCATTTAACCTGGAGGCGAAATGAATATTCTTGGTCTTGCCAGGCACGGTTTGAATACGCCATTTGAGCAAATCGCCGTGCTGGGTGTGCTCGTTGTTGCCTTGATCAGCCTGTTGTACGCATGGCTGCTCCGCGGCAACGTCCTCAAGAAGGATAAAGGTACTCAAGCGATGCAGGATGTATGGAATGCTATCCGCGAAGGCGCGAACGGCTACCTTCAGCGACAGTTAAAGACAATCCTGCCCGCAATTGCTCTGCTGACCGTTGCGCTCTTTTTGAGCGTTGCCGTAGTCGAGCCAAGCGCCGAGGCGCAGCAGGAGTTTGGACAGTTTGGCGATACCGGGGTGATGCTGATTGTCGCCTTTGGGCGCACCATCGCTTTCATCATGGGCGCCTCATTCTCATTAATTGTTGGTCAATTAGGCATGCGCATGGCGATTCAGGCCAGCGTGCGAGCTTGCTCGGCAGCCCGGCGGTCCTTTAATGAGTCGCTCTCAATCGCGTACTACGCCGGGACAATCACCGGAATGCTTACCGATGGTCTCGGTCTGATGGGCGGAACGATCATCTTCATGATCTTTGGCCGTGCAGCCCCGGATGCGCTCCTTGGGTTCGGTTTCGGCGGCACGCTCCTGGCCCTTTTCATGCGGGTGGGCGGCGGCATTTATACCAAGGCTGCTGACGTCGGCGCTGACCTGGTTGGCAAAGTTGAGAAAGATATCCCAGAAGACGATCCACGCAACGCGGCTGTGGTGGCTGATCTGGTCGGTGACAACGTCGGCGACTGCGCCGGCATGGCAGCCGATATTTTTGAGAGCTATGAGGTCACCATCGTTTCGGCCTTGATCCTCGGTCTGGTATTATATTCTTTGACTGGCTCGATTTCCTGGATTGTCTATCCGTTGATCATCCGGGCGATTGGGGTCATCAGCTCGATCCTGGGAACCTTCACGGTCCCGATCTGGGAATCCTTCCCGTTGAAATTCCTGCGCGCGCACGACGCCGAAGAGGCCATGTTCCGCTCCTATGAAGTCTCTTCGGTCAATACGATTTTCTTCGCCTTTTTACTGGCGATCTTCTACGCCCATGACTGGCGGCTTGGTCTGCTGACCGCCCTGGGAGTCGGTCTGGCGGTTGCGTTCAATCCGCTTACTTCATATTTCACTGCGACCAAGAAAGCGCCTGTCCAGGAAATCGTCAAATCCATGCGGACGGGTCCGGCGACGACCATCCTTTCGGGTCTCTCGGTTGGTATGGAATCGACCGTCTGGGCATTGGTGGTGATCGCGATCTCTTTCCTCGGAGCGATGCTGCTCTACCAGGGCGACGGCCACGAACACGTCCTGTACGCGGTTGCGATGATCGGCATTGGCATGCTCAGCCACACCGGCAATAATGTCGCCATGGACTCCTACGGTCCCATCTCCGACAACGCAAACGGCATCGCTGAAATGGCCTGGCATGATTTGACCGACAAGGATACCCTCCAGGCGCGTCAGATCATGGCTGATCTGGACGCGGTTGGAAATACGACCAAAGCCATTACTAAAGGGGTGGCTATCGCCTCAGCGGTGATCGCCGCAGTCAGTCTGTTCGCATCGTTCATCACCGACGTCAATAAAGTTCAGGCCGGCGCGCTATCGGCGATCCGCATCTCGGATACGACGGTGTTCATTGGCTTCCTGTTGGGCGGCGCGCTGCCCTGGCTGTTTAGCTCGCTATCCATCCGTGCCGTCTCACGGGCGGCCAGCCAGATTGTGGAAGAAGTACGCAAGCAATTTCGCGTTCCCGGCATTATGGAAGGCACCATAAAGCCAGATTATGCCCGGGTGGTATCCATCTCCACCCGCTCGGCTCAAAAAGAGCTGATTCCGCTGGCTGTGATATCGATCAGTCTGCCGCTGTTGGTTGGTTTGATCCTCCAGGTGGAAGCGTTGGGCGGATTTTTGGCGGGCGTGATCCTGAGCGGACAACTGCTGGCGGTGTTCATGGCCAATGCTGGCGGCGCCTGGGATAATGCCAAGAAGGCGATCGAGGATGAACCCCGCGATCTGAGCATGAACACTGGTAAGGGCTCTGAGCGGCATAAAGCCGGCGTGGTTGGCGACACGGTCGGCGACCCGCTCAAGGATACCGCTGGACCGGCATTGAATCCGATGATCAAAGTCGTGAACCTGGTCAGCCTGCTGGCTGCGCCAATTATCGTCAAGTTCACTTATGACAACATCATCGGCTGGATTGTTGTTGCTATCCTGCTCGGCGGATTGATCTGGAGCATCTACCAGAGCAAGCGTCCGGTGCCCGATCTGGAATAAGTTGCAGTAATCAGAAAAACAAGCCAGGCGATTATGCCTGGCTTGTTTGGTTAAGGATTTCCACAGACCGCGCGAAATCTACCGGACAGGGGGCGGAAATCACCATCTCATCTTGGGAGGATGGATGTGTGAAGCGGATCTCGCTGGCATGGAGCGCCATGCGGTGGATGGGCAGTCTCTGGGCAGCCCATTCCTCGCATGGAGTTGGATCGAAGGGGGCTGAAACGCCCGGTGGGAATGGATGGGGCCGATAGAGACGGTCATTTAGGATGCAGCCGTTGAGCGAGGAGAGGTGTGCCCTGATTTGATGCGTATAGCCAGTATACGGGCATGCGGATATCAGGTATAGATTTCTTCCAAAGGGTTGTAGGATCGAAAACTCGGTCTTTGCAGGTTTGCCGTTTAAGGGGTCGGGCACCGTGCGGTGGCTGCGGTCGCCATTCACTCTTAAGGGGGTATCAGCTTCTATGTGTCGCCATCGAAATACGCCGCAGGCGAGCAAATGATAGGTTTTTTTCACCGAGCGAGCCTCAAATTGATGGCTCAGCTGTCGGTGGGCAGACGCGCTGCGGGCGTAGAGCAGCGCCCCGCTGGTTTCAAAATCCAGGCGGTGGAGTACCCACAGTTTACCGAATGTTGCTTCTAACCTTTGGGTCAGATTTACCAGCTCAGGCCGGTGGCTGTCGTGGATGACCGGAATCCCTGCCGGTTTATTGACCGCCAGGATTTCTTCGTCGATATGGAGGATATCCAGACCAGGTGGCTCGTTCATAAGCTGAACGGCGAACCTGTTTTCAGGATTGCGATCCGCTGTCGAGGAAAAAACTCACTGCAAGAACACCGGGGCCGGAATGGACGAGCACGGCCGGCGGCAGGTCGTAGATTTTGATTTCGTCGATCCCTAGAGTAAGTTTGATGTCCTCAGCCAGTTCGGTGGCTTCTTCTAATGCGTCGCCGTGCATGATGGTGAGAAACGCCTTCTCATTCCTTGGGCATTGCTCTGCAACCAGATCTTTAATTCTGGCAACTGCCTTGCGTTTGGTTCGCTGGCTCTCGAAGGGTTCGATACGCCCATTTTGCATCTGGAGGATGGGCTTAACCTGCAGAAGGCTGCCAACCAGCATTTTAGCACCGCCGATCCGCCCGCCTTTGTGCAGGTATTCCAGAGTATCTACGACGAAAAATACTTTATGCCGGCGGGACATTTCCATGACACCGGAGATGATTGTTTCAGCATCCAGGCCGGCTTTTGCCCACTTATGCGCCTGGAGGACAATCGAGCCGAGACCGGACCCGACCGTGCGTGTATCGATCACACGGATGTCTCGGTCGGGGAAATCCCCTGCGGCTACTTCGGCGCTCCGGTATGTTCCGCTCACTTCTGCTGATGGCGCAAGCACGATCACAGTATCGCCCTCGCCCGCGTACTTCTCATAGACGGGATCATAGAGGGCAGGCGGCGGCGCAGCGGTTTTAGGCAGGGTGGCGGATGCGCGCAGGCGCTGGATAAAGGTTTTTGTATCCAGCTCATGGTCGTCGCGAAAAGATTCATCGCCGAAGATGATAATCTGGGGGATATAGGGAATTCCCAGACTCTCCGCAAGGGGGACTGGAATGCTTGAGGTCGTGTCAGCAACAATTGTGATCATGAATCCGTCCTTTCACGAAAGTGGATAAAAAGGTCACGAATAAAAAATGGATTTATCCTCATTGCTACAAGGAAAAGAGGAAAACCGTTAATGAAGATTCAACCGTTCAATGGGGTTTTGCAATTCGGGCAGATTTTGTCTGTTGGACCTACAACAAAGCCGCAGTTACCGCAGGTGATCGGCTGAAGATTGCCCAGCGGAGCGCCGCAGGCGATGCAGCTCGGTTCGCCAACTTTATTGGGAGTGTTGCAATATTCGCATACCAGGCGGCGCAGTTTTTCGGAAAGCTGGTAAGTTGACCCGAGCGTCCTGGCGGTTTGTTCAATCACCCGCCAGATCTCGTCAGTCAACTGGATATATTCGATGTCCTGAGCCAGGTCGTCGATACGCTGCAGCAAGCTGAAGGGGTTGCGGAGGGCCGAAATGGCGGTATAGCCCAGGCTGGCGGCTACGCCCAGCCAGGCTTGCTTTCCCACCTGGACGACCACGCCGTCCTCGTGGGCCTGGAGGGTAACGCCGAGGGCTGTCTGCCCGCCGGAAGAAGGACGTTCGGAAGTGGCGATTTGAACAACAATCTGGTCGCGGCTGCCGAGCTGGTGTACACGCAGATTGCCGCGGTTGAAATGAGCGATCAGACTGCGGACAAAGTCGTTTGGGGAGAGCTTTCCATGATAAATTCGTTGGTCCATAGTTCGATTATAATCAGGAAATCTATGAACGAAAAAAGTGATTTTTCAGGACGCATCATGCGCAAGAAGCTCGCACAGTGGCTACTTTATTCTATCATCATCTTGATCCTGGCTGGGTTAATTTTCACTTCCCGCGGGCAAAATGCGGTTTTCGCCCAAATCCCAACCGGGACGATCCCAACCGTGACCAGCACTCCCAGCGGGCCAATAGTATCTGTTCGTCCGGGCCAGAATGAAGATTTTATCAATGTCCGTTCGGGTCCTAACGTACTCTATCCAAAAATCGGCGTTTTGGTGCTTGGTCAAACCGCCCCGGCGAAGGGGCGATCTCCTGGCGGTGAATGGATTTTGATCGAATATCCAGGCGTTCCGGGCGGAGCAGGGTGGGTTTATGCCAATCTGGTCAGCATCACCCCAGGCGATTTGCCGGTTGTCGAACCGCCGCCAGAGCCGACTCCGGCGGTGACAGCCACCATCGATCCAACTCTGGCAGCCCAGTTTATTGTGACGGTTGCGCCTACCCGCCTGCCGACCTTCACTCCGCCGCCGCCGCTGGTCATTCCAACGTACCCGCCTGCCGAAAGCGGCTTGCTTTTGATCAGCGGTGTGCCGATGGGGCTGGTCATCCTGGTTGTTCTGACTGTTGGAATTCTGCTCGGAATCGTATCTTTCATTCAGCGGCGGTAAACGGTCTCAGGCGAGGAATTCCTTCAACCCGCGGTGGCAGGATGCGCTCAGGCGGTGCCCCACGTCAGTCTGGCAGGTGATCACCTCTGCGCCGGCGGCTTTTAGCCAGGCGGCAGCCAGGCGGGCATTTTCCAACGGGACGATCTTATCAAGCGCGCCGTGGCTGATGAAGACCTTTAACCCGGTCAACGAAATCGATTCAGGCGGCGGCAGACCGTTTTGAGGCAGGAAGCCAGAGAGACAGGCAACCCGTTCCACGCGATTCGGAAAAGTCAGGGCGAACGAAAGCGCCATGCCTGCGCCCTGGCTGAAACCAATCAGGGTCAATCGTTCATCTGGAAGCTGATGCCGGCGAATCCAGTCTTCCAGCGCTGTCGACAGTTTCCTTGCTGTGTCCTGGTAATCCGGATAAGGGGCATGCAGACCCGGGCGAAAGGTTACCCATCCATATCCTTGCTGGGCTGATGGTACAGGCCCTCGCGGCGAGATGACCCTATAACTGCCAGGAATTGCGCGGAGGAAAACATCCATCGAGTATTCATCGCCGGTCCAGCCATGCAGCATCAGACACAGACGTGTTGCGCCTTCCTGCCTGGGCGGGTGCAGGCGATAGATCCAGCCAGAATCATAGATGGGGGTCGTCTGATCATCGGCCACGTTTGCTGATCCATTCGATGAGCCATAAGAACAACACAATCAAAAAGACCGGGGATAAGCCCGCGATCATGCATAAGATCCCCATTGAGAGGGCGCCAGGACCATAGATAACAAGGATCAGACCTCCACCGATCAGAAAAAGCAGCATGATCCCTCCCAGGATCAACCGGGTGAGGGTCTGGCGCGAATATCGGCGCAAGTCTCTGCCCATCTGACATCTCAACTATTGATCATTTACTGCTGTGGTCGTCCAACACTTTCCCGGGTGGCGAAGGTTCTTTGAAAATGCGGGTGATTTGTTTGCGCCACCCCAGGGCTTCCCGGATTTGAGGCATAGCCTCTTCTGCGGCGATCCTACCTGCCTGGATTAATTCCTGCGGGTCGACGTTATCCAGGATGCCAACATGGTGCACCTTGGGGCGGATGATAACTTCCGGCTTTTCCAATTGCATGCGGGTTTCTGCGACCATGTGCATGGTGAGATCCATTGATTCGATGAAGATCTTCAACGCCTGACTGATGCGCAGCCTGGCGATCTGCTCACGGATTGGTCCGGGGATGGGGATAGGCACAGGCGGCTGGATGAGCGGCATTTCGGCCCACTTTTCGGGGGTTGGCGAGAGGCAGACTGCTACAACCGGCAGCTTTGGGGCGAGCCAGCGGGCGACTGCAACAGGCACCGGATCGAGAACACCGCCATCCACCAGGTTCATCTGACCAATCTGCTTTGGCGGGAAGACGCCGGGGATGGCAATTGTGGCAAGCACGGCATCTCGAACCAATCCCTGGCGAAGGATGTATTCCTGCTTGCTCTCTACGTCGACTGCGGTGACTGCAAACGATATGGTTAAATCCTTGAATGTCCTGTTGCCCAGGTAAGCGGTAAGAAAATCGATCATTCCCGCCAGACCTAACAGCGATGGTCCATCATTTGGTAAACGGGCGAAGAAATTGCGTTGGTTGACCCTGGCGAGAGCATCGGCCAGGTCTCTGGTGCGGTAGCCGGCGGCAAAGACCGAACCAACGATCCCGCCGGCTGAAGTGCCAGCGACCGCTTTGACTTCAAAGCCTTCTTTTTCGAGCTGTTCCAGCACACCAAAATGAGCAAACCCTTTGACCCCGCCGCCGCCCAACGCTACTGAAATCTCTGCCAAATTGACACCTCACGGTTAGGGTATGGATGACAGGCTATTCCCGTACCAGGAGATGGACCAAAGCCTGCTCGAGTGCAATTATATCCGTTTGCGTGTTGTAGGCTTGTAACGAAAACCTCAGCAAGTTCAGGTTTTTCCAGCGGATGACCGGGATTTCGATTTTATAGTCATTGTACAACGCTGCTTTCAGCCGTTCGGCATCGATCCCGTCTGGAAGTTGGAGTGCGCCCATCTGGATGTACCATTCGGGGCTGTCCGGGTAAAGCTCAGGCAGGCGGGTTATGGTTGATATACGCCGGTGAACCTCCGCTGCCAGTTCGTGGCATTCGGAACGGATTTCGTCCCAATTGTGATCGATCTGATACTGTATCGCCGCCGGGACAGCCAGAAACGCTGCCGGGTCGCGGGTTCCGCTCCATTCGAGGTAATCGATAAACCGTGAAAGTCCTGGCTGCTCGCTTTGCCAGCCCCAGCTGGCGATCAGCGGCTGAATCAGTGTCTGTACCTCCGGGCGGGCATAGAGGAAAGCCGCGCCTTTAGGTGCGCATAGCCATTTGTGCAAGTTTCCGATGTAAAAATCAGCTCCAAGTTCACTTAAATTGAGCTCAATCTGCCCGGGAGCGTGCGCGCCGTCAATCACGGTGAGGATCCCTAACTGCCTAGCGAGGCGGCAGATCTCCGCAACCGGGAAGACCAGCGCCGTAGGTGAGGTATAGTGGCTGATGAAGATCACTCTCGTATGGGGCGTAACCCCGGACTGAAGTCGATCGACCACCTGCTCGGATGACTCGATGGGCAGTCCGATCTCCTGGTTGATATAGCTGAAACCCCGTTTTTCTGCCAGGAACCTCCATGTGCGATCCGCAGCACCGTATTCGTGGTCGCTGGCCAGAACTTCGTCGCCAGGACGAAGGTCGAGGGAGCGGGCGACAATGTTGATCCCCACCGTGGCATTGGTTATATAGACCAGATTGTCGCTACCCACATGGAGATACGCAGCCAGCTTTAACCGCGCATCTTGCATCAGGTCACAGTATCGGCGGCCGAGGAACTCGACGGGCTGACGCTCGAGCTCAGCCTGCCAGCGCTGGTATTCCGCAAACACCGGCCTGGGCGTTGCCCCAAACGAGCCGTGGTTTAGAAAAATAACATCAGGATCGAGCATAAAATCTGCTTTGAAATTGCGCATAGTTATAATTTTCAATTGAGAGGGTTTATCCTCGTAGTATATGCTAAAATCCTAACCATGGGTATCAAAGTAATTGCCACCAACCGGAAGGCGAAATTCGAATATTTCCTGCTGGAGCATTTCGAGGCCGGAATAGCCCTGCAGGGCAGCGAGATAAAGTCCATCCGCGGCGGTCAAATCAGCCTGGCGGAAGCCTACGTCCAAACAGATGGAAAGGAAGCCTGGCTGATGAACGCCCACGTCGCGCCGTACGACTACGCCAATCGTTTCAATCACGATCCAAAGCGCCCGCGCCGGCTGCTGCTGCATAAAAAGGAAATTCGCGAGATGTGGAACGCCGTGCGCCAGAAGGGCGTGACCATCATCCCGGTTCAGGTCTACCTGAAAGATGGTAAGGCTAAAATCGATCTCGCCATTGCAAAAGGCAAGAAGTTATACGATAAACGACACGATATCGCCCGCCGCGACCAGGAGCGGGAGATGGAGCGTGAAACCCACGGGAGAGATTGATCGCTCTGCCTTCCTGCATCGATGAAAGCCCCAACCCATGCTGACTAGCAATTATCTCGCTCTGGCAATTACTTTCATCATCGCAATCCTTTGGCTGCGGTTGAACGATATTTTAGCTCACCGCGGGCTGGTCAGCTCGCAATTGAGCCGCAAGATCATCCATGTGGGCACCGGTCCGATATTCGTGATGTGCTGGGTCTTCTTTCCGGATCATCCCGCAGCGCGTTACCTGGCGGCTCTGGTGCCGTTCGCCATCACGGCTCAATTTGCTCTGGTCGGTTTAGGCGTAATTAAAGACGAGGCTGCGGTGACTGCCATGTCCCGAACCGGCGACCGCCGCGAAATTCTACGCGGGCCGCTGTTTTATGGGATCGTCTTTGTCCTGATCACAATTGCCTGCTGGTTGGACAACCCGATTGGCATGGTCGCGCTGATGATGCTTTGCGGCGGCGATGGGCTGGCGGATATTTTAGGCAAGCGCATCCGCTCGCCGCGTCTGCCCTGGTCGCCGGGAAAGTCGCTGGCTGGAACAGCGGCCATGTTCTTTGGCGGCTGGCTGTTCGCAATCGGCGTGGTCTGGTTTTTCCTGCTGGTTAACGTTTTCAGCGGGTCGATCGGGGATTACGTCCTTGGGATTACCGTAATTTCAGCCGTTGCCACCCTGGTCGAATCATTGCCCCTGAAGGATGTCGATAATTTGACCGTTCCGGCTGTATCGGTATTGCTCGGGTATTTCTTTTTATAGGTTATGAGTCATGATACTTCTCGATGGAAATCACCTTAAGATCCACACCCTGGTAGCTGTAGCCCGAGATCACGCTGAAGTTAATATTTCTTCTGAGGGAATCGATAACATACGACGTTCCCGCGGTTTTTTGGAAAAGATCCTGCAAAGCGGCCAGCCTGTGTACGGCATCAACACCGGTTTTGGAATCTTCGCCAGACAGCCTATCTCAGCCGAGGACAGCCACCGGCTCAGCCGCAACCTGATCCTGAGCCACGCGGTTGGGACGGGAGCTGCGCTCCCAGAAGAGGTCACCCGGGCTGCCATGCTGGTCCGGGCTAACACGCTGGTGAAGGGATATTCTGGGGTTCGTCTTGAGATTGTGCAAACTCTGGTTGACATGCTCAATAAAGGAGTAACCCCGGTTGTGCCGGAGCAGGGGTCATTGGGTTCGTCCGGCGATTTAAGCCCGCTCTCCCACCTGGCGCTGGTTTTTACAACTGATCCAGATGACCGGCTGGAGGATTCGGGTTGGGCGTCTTATCAAGGGCGGATCATGCGCGGGAAAGAAGCGATGACCTCCGCGGGGATCCCGCGGCTCATCCTTGAGCCTAAAGAAGGTCTGGCAGTGACCAATGGGGCTACATTTTCGGCGGCGATCGCCGCCCTGGCAGCAGCGGATGCCCGCCGATTGACCGCGGTGGCAGGCCAGGCGCTGGCGCTGACCATGGAGGCGATTCTCGGCTGTTCAAACGCGTATGATCCGCGCCTGCACCAGGCGCGCGGACAGCGCGGGCAGATTCAGGCTGCTGAAAAGGTGCGCGAACTGCTTGAAGGCAGCACATTCATCGATGCAGCCTGCCGCGTTCAGGATGCCTATTCACTGCGCTGCGCTCCGCAGGTGCACGGAGCGGTGTTGGACACGCTCGATTTCGTCGAAGCAATTATCCAGAATGAGATCAATGCCGCTACCGACAATCCCTTGATCTTCGCGCCCGGCGAGGCGCTCTCCGGAGGTAATTTTCACGGCGAGCCGGTTGGAATGGCGATGGATTTCCTTGGGATCGCCCTGGCCGAATTGGGGGCGATCTCTGAGCGGCGGATATTCCGCCTGACCGATGGTAATTTGAACGGCAACCTCCCGCCGATGCTGGTGGACAGCCACGAGGCTGCCGGGTTAAATTCAGGATTGATGATGCCCCAATATACCGCGGCCTCACTTGTCCTGGAAAACCAGACGCTGGCCCATCCCGACAGTGTCAATTCTCTCCCTACTTCTGGAGAACAGGAGGATCACAACGCCAACGCAATGACCGCGGCGCGCCACGCCCGCCAGATCGCCGCCAATGTACGCCATATTCTGGCAATAGAGCTGTACACCGCTGCGAGAGCGATCGATTTACGCAAACGCCAGCTCCTGGAAGCCAAATTAGGCCGCGGCACGCAAAAAGTGTATGATCAGATTCGGGAGGCAGTACCCTATCAGCCCGGCGATGCGCTCTGGGGCGCTGAGATCGATGTCGTCCGCGGGTTGATCGAATCGGGTGAATTGGATGCTTTCTAACCCTGCCTTAATTCATCTGAATTGACAAATCCACCCAATCCGAGTATCTTTACCGAGATGAAATGGCTTGAGTACAACTTATCCAGGCGGGATTTTCTCCGAGCAGGCGCGCTGGGAATCGGCGCCCTGGCGCTTAAACCCTGGCTGAACTGGTCTGCGCTGCAGTCCGAGTGGCCGGATGCAGAGCGGCTGGGCCGTGTTTGCGTGGGAAAGATCGATATCCGCTCGCGGCCTTCGCCAGATGCGCCCTCGGTTGGCGTGTTGTACGAAGATGCGGTGATCCCCTGGCTGCGCGAAGTGGTTGGCGAACCGACGGTGGTCAGCAACAGCAGGAAATGGGTGGAAACGCCGGAGGGGTATATCTACGCACCGAATCTCCAACCGGTCCGAAATCTGCCCAACACGCCGGTTTCCGAGCTTCCTTCCACCAGCCTGGGAAGGGGTATGTGGGTGGAAGTTACCGTTCCACACACGCAAATATTTCTGGAGACCGACAATCCTGCCTCGCCCTGGTTGAAATATGTAGTCGAGTATGGTCTGGTGCCGCGGTTGTACTATTCACAAATCCTCTGGATCGATGATATCCGCGTTAATTCTCAGGGACAGGTACTGTACCGGATCAACGAAAAATGGGGATACGGCGATCTGTTTTGGGCTGCCGCGGAAGCCTTTCGCCCGCTGACCGAGGAAGACCTGGCGCCAATTTCTCCCGAGGTGGAAAATAAGAAGATTGTGGTTGATGTCACGCCTACCCGTCAGATGCTTTCGTGTTTTGAAGGGAATACAGAAGTCTATGCCTGCCTGATCTCTTCAGGCGCAAAGTGGAATGCCTTCGGTGAACTGGTCGAGGAGTGGGGCACACCACTCGGGCCGCATCCCATCTGGCGAAAGACGATATCGATTCACATGAGCGGCGGGCAGACCGGAACCGGTTACGACCTGCCCGGGATCGCCTGGACGACGTTGTTCACCGGGGAAGGCGTCGCCATTCATTCGACCTTCTGGCATAACGATTTTGGCACGCCGCGGTCGCATGGTTGTATCAATGCAGCGCCGGAAGATGCAAAATTCATATTCCGCTGGACGCGTCCGCAGATCACCTATGACCCCGGCGATCTGACCGTTCAGGGTCTGGTGGGTACTGTCGTTGATGTTGTCGAAGCTTAAGGATAAAGGATGTTGAATGAGTGAGGTCAGTTATGGCTTGGCGTTTTTAGCGGGTTTGGCTTCGTTTTTATCTCCCTGCGTTTTCTCGCTTGTCCCGGCTTACGTGGGCTATCTGGGCGGCAGGTCTGTTGCCGCCGGGCAGAGCGGCGTCGAACAAAGCCGACTGGGGACTTTCCTGCACGGACTCGCCTTCGTGCTGGGATTCAGTCTGATCTTCCTCACCCTGGGGCTGACATTGTCGGCAGTTGGCAGCCTGCTCTTTGATTTGAAATTCTGGCTGGCGAAGATCGGCGGGATCATTGTAATCGTCTTTGGTCTGCACATGACCGGCATCCTGCGGATTCCTTTCCTCGAATACGATCTGCGCCCGCAAAACAGGATGCAGGAGCGGCGGAGCTATTTTTCTTCTCTGCTGTTGGGAATAACCTTTTCGGCCGGCTGGTCGCCGTGCATCGGGCCGATCCTTGGTGCAATTCTTACCCTGGCGATCAATGAAGGCTCTATCTCACAGGGCGTTGTTCTATTGAGCTTTTATTCGGCCGGGTTGGCGATCCCATTTCTGCTGGCGGCATTGGGTATTGGCTGGGTCTCGAAGACGCTCAAACGGCGTGGCAAGATGATGCATTACGTCGAAATTGGGATGGGCGTAATCCTGATCATAGTCGGGGTGATGCTCTTTCTGGGGATTTTCAACCAGCTTTCTCAATTTGGCTTTTTCTTCGACTTCGGTTTATAGATCAAGGATAGGGCCTGCGCTGCCAGGCATTTCATGTGTGGTGTAAAATTGCGGAATAGGTTCCGGATATCATCAATGATCGTTGTGACTTTGTTCATCGAAAAGGAAAATCCTGCCTGCGACCAGGCGATCCAGGATTTGGAGAGCCTGCAAGTAGAATTTCCTCACCGGCTGGCAGTTGTGGACATCAGCGGCAGCCCTGAACTGAGCACGGCTTACGCCGGGAACACTCCGGTCGTCCAGGTGGGTCCGTATAAGCTGCAAAAAACCATCTCCCGCCAGGATCTACAGATTGCGCTGGGCGCAGCCCGCGACCGGGACGCCCACCTGGATAAAATCGGCGATAAAACCTACTCGCGGCGGATCGAGCGCGGGCGAAGCCTGACCGCCGCCGATAATATCTCTTATTGGCTCAGCCATCATTACATGTTTGTCATAAACGTCTTGCTTGGGCTGTATGTCGGCCTTCCTTTCCTCGCTCCGATCCTGGCGCACAGCGGCCATCTATGGGCTGCGCGGGCAATCCAGACCATCTACAGTCCTCTGTGCCACCAGCTTCCATATCGCTCCTGGTTTTTGTTTGGCGAACAGCCCTATTACCCGCGAGAACTGGCCGGAATCGAGCAGGTTGGCTCATATGAGGATCTCATCGGCGGCGATCCGGCCGATTTGGGCGCCGCGAGAAAATTCCTTGGCAGCGAGGAGATTGGATACGGCGCAGGCCAGGCCGGGTATAAGATCGTTCTCTGCCAGCGGGATGTGGCAATTTACGGGATGCTGTTTTTATTTGGTATTTTCTTCGCCGTGACCGGGCGAAAAATCAAACCCGTGCCTTGGTACCTGTGGATTGCGCTCGGCCTGGCGCCGATTGCCGTCGATGGGGGATCGCAGCTCCCGGGTTTGATCCAGGCTTTGCCCGATTGGCTGATCATGCGCGAAAGCACGCCGGTTCTGCGTACCATCACCGGAGGGCTGTTTGGCCTGATGACTGCCTGGTACCTGTTCCCCATGATCGAAGAAAGCATGCGCGAGACGCGCGCCCTGGTAGCCAGAAAAATGGCTGTGGTCCCTCAGATCCAAAAAACAGAATAAAGGCCAACCCCATGCCATTTCAGACGATCAACGGGCTCGAATTCTTCACCTTCGATAGCTTAGAGCAGATGGGCGTAAAGCACGGAGTATTTACCCGCAAAGGCGGGGTCAGCCCGGGACCATGGGCGACCTTAAACCTGGGCGGAACAGTCGGCGACCCACGCGAAAATGTGATCGAAAACCGCCGGCGAATCTTCGAGATTTTCGAAAGACCGGTCGAATCAGTCTTCGACGTCTGGCAGGTGCACAGCGCGGAGGTCGTTTGCGCCGAGTCGCCCCGCCCGCTCGACCAGCCGCATCAAAAGGGCGATGCGATCCTGACCAATCGGGCTGAGATCACTTTGTTGATGCGTTTTGCCGACTGCGTTCCAATCTTTTTGTACGATCCCAAACAAAAAGTAGTCGGAATTGTCCACGCCGGTTGGAAGGGGACAGTCAACCGTACGGCAGCCGCTGCGGTGCTAAGAATGCATTCGAGATACGGTACTGCGCCCGAGGATGTGATTGCCTGTATCGGGCCGTCCATCGGCCCCGACCATTACCAGGTCGGCGAGGAGGTGGTTGCTGAGGTTCAGCAGGCGTTTAGCAAAAAGGCTTCACTTATGCTCCATGCTGGCAACCGAAAAATTCATTTCGATTTATGGGCAGCAAATGTCTGGCAATTGGAAGAAGTCGGGGTAAAATCAATCGAGACCGCGGCGATCTGCACCGCGTGTGACCTGGAGCGCTGGTATTCGCACCGTGCAGAGCACGGGAAAACTGGGCGGTTTGGGGCGTTGATCAGTTTATGAACCATTCACTCCTCGCCGATCGAGCAGCAAGCATACTTGAAAATGTTGAGCGCGTGCGTGAGCGAATCGAAAAAGCGGCTTCTCGCAGCGGGAGAAGAGCAGAGGAGATCCGCATCGTGGTTGTCTCAAAGGCCCAACCGGTCGAAGTGATTCAAGGCGCGATTGAGGCGGGGATTCGCGAATTTGGCGAGAATTACCCGGAAGAGGCTGCGCCAAAGATTAACCAAATCCAGAACCGAACTATTCGCTGGCACATGATCGGGCATTTGCAAAGCCGGAAGGCGAAGATCGTTGCAGAACATTTTCACTGGTTTCATGCTCTCGACAGCTTGAGGTTGGCAGAAAAATTAAACCGCGAACTGAGTCAACGTAACCGGACAATGCCAGTGCTGCTCGAATTCAACGTGGGCGGCGAGGAAAGCAAAGCCGGCTGGCCGGCAGCAGACGAGACGAACTGGCCACGGTTGGCTGAGGAGATCGCGCCGGTTCTCCAGATTCCCTGCCTGGAGATCCGAGGGTTGATGACCATGCCTCCGTTGGAGCTCGAAGTGGAAAAAGCCCGGGTTTACTTTGCCAAATTACGCAAATTGCGGGATTTTCTGGTTGAACGGCTTGCTCCATTACACTTGCCTGAGCTGTCGATGGGGACCAGTATTGATTTCGAAGCCGCGGTCGAAGAGGGAGCGACAATTGTTCGCATCGGACAGGCCATCCTCGGTCCCCGCCCACCTAAAATCTTCTGAAGAAAGAAGCCTCAATGATCATCCAAATCCTCATCAACATTACCCGAACGGCAGCAACCATACTGATGATTGCCGTGATCGTGGACATCGTTCTCTCTTTTTTTATGTCGCCTTATCACCCTATCCGCTCGGCGCTGGATAAGGTGGTCCAGCCGCTGTTGGCGCCGATCAGAAAAGTGGTTCCTTTGCTGGGTGGGATAGACTTCAGCCCATTGATCCTGATTATCCTGATTCAACTGATCGAATCGGTAGTGATCCGGCTGCTGGCCTTACTCTGGTAATTCAATGAATACCCGCAGAAATTTCCAGTTTCACTCCGAGAAATCTGGTGCCGCCCTGACGATCCAGGTGATCCCCGGGGCGAAAAAATCGAAAATTGCCAGAATCCGTCCAGATGGCTGCGTGATTGTACACCTGGAACATGCGGCCAGTGACGAACGATGTCATCCCACCCTGGTCAAATTCCTTGCGAGCAAATTTTCGGTCGATCCGACACAGTTCGAGATCATCGCCGGGGTTGCGAGCGACGTAAAAATCATCAGCGTCCTCGGGTTGGATTCGGCTCGCGCAGATGAATTGATCCAGAACCAGTTGAAAAAGAAGCGTTAATCGGCGGTCGTCACACAGCCGCCTGCAGTTGCCAGAGCACGTAATGGGCAGTTTCGCGCAAGTCGATGTTTTCGTGAAGCAGAAAACCCCAGGCGTCAGCAAGTAATTGGGGGTCTGCTGGAAGATACCGGATCATCCAGAGGGCAGAGATCTGTTCCTCGATGGATCCGGATTGAAAAACCTGCCTGAGGATTGGGACCGGCGATTCCTGCCTGGACACACTGCGCCCGGAACGCGCCGCGAATTCGATCAGCCACGGGGTTTCGGATGGCGCCAGGCGAGGCCTGGGAAGATATGGGTTATCTGCTCTACCTTCTTCAAGGGCGATAACGGCGGCATTGCGAACCACCCAGTGGGTATCTTCGATCGCAACCTTTTCAAGGAGCGAGTAAACCCAGGGTTCTGTGATCAACGAGAGGCCATAGACGGTTGCCCGGCGAACGAGCAGATCTTCGGATGAAACGGCCGGCTTGAGTAATTCCCGTCCTGTAGAACTCACCGCCAGAACCTCAGCGACTACCCGTTTAGTCTCCTCATCGCCTTGTTCAAGATACTCGACCAAACCATCGAGGGCATCCTGGGAGTTTAACGCGGATAGAGCAAAGCAGGCAGCAAAACGCACCTCTGCCGACGGATCTTCGAGCCGGGAGTAGATCTCGGAGACCGGTTTTACATCCCGGCAGGCGCCAAGACCCAGCACAGCAAGTTGCCGCACGCGGAGGGAATTTGAGTTCAGCCATTGCTTGAAAAGCGCTGCCATGGATGGATCGTTGCAGGTGGCAATATTTCCAACCAGGCTCATGCGGACGCAGGCGGGTAGATCCTCACGCTGGATCAGAGGTAACAGACGGCGCAGGATATGCGTCTTGCTGTCGTGATTTTGCGGGATGAACCTCAGCCAGGCAGATGCCTGGATGAGATTTGTGAACAGGGGAGGATGTTCCGCCTGAAAGAATTTGGTCAGCCAGGCTGGCGTTTGCTGCGCCAGGGAGAACGCGGTTTTTGACCGCGCAGCCGGCCAGTCCAGATCGGGAGGCTCGAGTTGATTCAGACCGGCCTGGCTGGCGAAGAATCCTGTCAACCAGGGGCTGCTAAAAGCAAGGCGGCCGCCGGCATGCCTGCGCAGGAGATTTTTCTCGACCAAGCGATCGGAGGATGCCTTGCCATGCGCCTCCTGCGAGCCCATTGAAATTAACCTCTCTACATGGTCGCGGGGCAGGGCCGATGCTTGCTGGATGATCATTTCGTCGGCCAGATTCGGCAGCCCGTCGCAGGAGACGTTGGCCAGTTCACGCTGCAGGTAAGCCTTGACGGCCGCCAGACTGCCGCTCCCTTCTAAATTCCCCGCGCATGCAGCCCAGACTTTCAGGGTCCATTCTGAAGGTGAATGGAAAATGGATGAGTTAGTCAGCCAGGAGCTGAGGAGCAGGTCGTCGAGAGGGGGAAACCCACGATCCTCGCCCCAATTCGAAAGCGAAATATTCCATTGCCTGGCCCAGGTACGGATGAAGCCCTGCGTCTCCTGAAGATTCCAGCCTGCCAGGGCTATCGGCTCTATACCGAGCTCCAGCATGCGGCGGCTGTTTTGGGGTGCTGCGGTTGTGACCAGGCGCAGTTCTGGATATTTACCCAGCAGGGCTGCTATAAATATGCAGGCGCGCTCGAATTCAGGGGGAGATAACTCATCCAGCCCATCAAGAAGAAGGATTGCACTTCCAGTATCAAGACGGCCGCGAAGGAATTGCTTGAGCAAAGCTGCTCTGGTATGTGGCGCATGGAATTGAAGAGCTTTGAGTAGTACCTCTTCGGGCTCTGGAATGGTCCTAATAAAAGGAAGGAGATCGTTGGCGTGGAGGAATAAGGGAAATAACCGGGCAACTGCACCTGCCCGGGGATCCCGGCGAGCAATTAGGACGGCCAGATATGCCAGGGCGAAGGATTTTCCCGCACCCGGCTCGCCCAGGATGGCAATGTTGACTTCTGCCTGCAACGCCTGGGCGATGGTCAGACGGGGCGCTCCGTAGTGAGCGGCAAAAAGCGGAACTTCTGGCAGGTAGCCGAGCACCTGTGGATAGTATTTTCTTGGGCTGACCAGCCCCTTGGGGCCTACCTGCGGAGGAGGCGCCAGCAGATGCGGCTCGACTGCAATCTGATCTAGAGGAAAAAGCCCAGCCGAGAGGTGGTAGGCCAGTGCACGGCGCAAGGTTGTCTGACGGAGCATCTCCTCGACGCCGGCAGTGAAACGCGCCCTGACTGCCTTAATTTGATTCGATAAAAAATCTTTCAGCTGAGGGAATAACCGGCGGTAACGAATACCGAGAAACCAGAGCAGGCTGGCTGCAAGGAATCCGAGCCAGAAAAATAATTTTTCCTGTCCAGATGAATTGACTGGCATGCTTCAGCCCCCGTAGACGATCCGACTGCAGGATGGGCAAAAGAAGGTGTGATCCGGCGAGCGAGCTGCCTGACGGTCTGCTGGGGTCAGGAATGCACCGCAGGCAGAGCAGGAATCATCCAGCACGGAGGCCACGGCGATGCCTTTGCGGTTTTTGCGCAGTTTTTCATACAGCAATCGGTTTTCAGTTGAAACTTGCCCCTCGAGCAGCTTTCTCTCAACCATCAACCGCTCAACGCTGGTGGAGAGCTGCTGAAGCTCGCCGCGCAGAGATGCGTGGCCTGCGCTGACCTCGCCCTCCACCTTGCGCAAATCTGCCTGGGCGCGTTCGTTTTCTGCCTGGTCTGCCTCGACGGCCAGCATGGCTTCGATCTGCTGGTCCTCCAGATTACTGATATAGCGCTTGAGCGAGGCCACCTCATTTTGGATATCCTGCAACTCTTTAGGGACGCGAATCCGACCGGAGTACAGATTCTCCTCGCTTTGTTCGAGTTTGGCTCGCTTGGCGGCGACTTCCTGCTCGATTTTTTCCAAGTGGTTTTGCGACTTTTTCAGCGCTTCCAGTTTCTCGTTGGCCGCTGCTCTGGCGAGCTCTAGGCGCTTATCCTGTTGCAGAGAGAGCTGTATTTCGGCGATACGGGCGTTAGCCTGGTCAATCTGTGTGTCGATTTTTTGCAGTTGGAAAAGATGGAACGCCTGGCTCATATGTGGATTATAGAATTGGATGCCAATAATCGCAAGCAAGGGGGGCGGAGTTTCACCCGCGTTGCGGGGAAAACTGTTCTCATGTATACTTTTACAATACCTCTATGTCCATACCCAAGCGGATCGTCCTGTTCAGCGTTCTGGCAGCCGCGCTGGTCGGCCCATTTCTGGCAGGGCTGTGGCTGGCAGGGACGGAGCATGTTTTTGGGGGATTTTTGCTGAATCCGCAGGACGGCAACAGTTATCTGGCGAAGATGCGTCTCGGCTGGCTGGGTGAATGGCGGTTTCAACTCCCTTACTCGCTCGAGACCAGCGATGGCGCCTATCTGTTCTTATTTTATATCCTGCTTGGGCATCTGGCGCGGATTACCACGCTATCCATCCCGCTGATGTTTCACCTTGCCCGTTTGTTTTCTGCTGCTTTTCTGGTCTATGCGATTTTCCGGCTTTATCGGCGCTGGCTGGGTGATTTCCATACCAGCGGTTTCCAGTTTCTGGTCGCCTTGACGCTCTTCGGCTCTGGTCTGGGCTGGATTGCCGGGCTGTTCGGCGGTTTTACTTCAGATTTCTGGGTTGCCGAGGCCTATCCATTCCTTTCGATGTACACCAATCCGCATTTTCCACTTGGGCTTGGACTGCTGCTGATCTTCTTCGACCAGATCGAAGGCGGGCTGAAATGGATGCAGACGCCGCTGTTGATTTTTCAGGGCCTGGCTATAGCAATCATCCAGCCTTTTGCGCTGGTTGTCGGCGCGGTGATATCCGCTGGCTACATCCTCTGGGAATTTCTAACAGACCGCCGCTCATCTTCGCTTCCGGCAGCAGGTTTTACCCTTGGCGGAGGTCTATTCCTCGTTTATCAATATGTGGCCATTCAAAAGGATCCCGTTCTGTCCTTATGGAATGAGCAAAATATCACCTCTGCGCCGCCAGTCTGGGATCTGCTGATTTCCTTTTCGCCCGCATTGATCTTCGCGATTGTGCAGGTCGTTCATCTGGTCAGAAACCGTCAAATTGGTCGTTACAAACTTTTCGTGGTCTGGCTGGCAGCCGGAGTTGCAATGCTCTATCTGCCCTTCAATCTGCAGCGCCGATTTTTACTGGGGTTTTTCATTCCCTGCGCCTTTCTGGGGGCGCTTGGCGTGATGCAAATGGCTGGTAAATACCTCCGGCAGCGCCGAATATTTACCGGTGTCGTGCTGGCAGCATCGTTGGTTACAAATCTTTTCGTCCTGCTTGGCGGGATAGGCGCTGCAGCCCGCCATGAGCCCCTTCTGTTCTTCAGCAGGGACGAGCAGGCCGCATTCGGGTGGATTAATGAACACAGTGCCGCTGCTGGCCCGATTCTGGCATCCGAAGAGACAGGAATGTACATCCCCGCCTATACTGGCTGGAGGGTTGTGTACGGGCACCCATTCGAGACGATCAACGCCGAACAGCGTAAAGCAGAAGTCGAGGCGATTTTCAGCGGCAGCATGAACGCAGAAGAAATCAAAACATACTTTGAGAAGAACAAAATTCGCTACGTCTTCTGGGGTCCGCACGAGCAGGAAGGCAACAGCGGAAATCCCTTCGCGGATTATCCGGTCGCTTACCAGAATCACAGCGTGACGATTTACACGGTTGGGGCAGGGCAGTGATCAAGCGCTATCTCTGGTATTTGCTGCTCCTCTTTCCGGCGGCGCCTGTTCTATTAGGGCTGGGGGCGTTTATCTACCCGCGCTATTCAGAATACTCTGATCTGACCATCAGCCACCTGCCTAACGCCATTTTTATCCTGAATACCCTTCGGACGGATGGATTCATCCCGCTCTGGTCGAATCTGTTTATGGGCGGTTATCCATTTTCGGCCGACCCGCTGGCGGGCCTCTGGTACCCGCCGAACTGGATTGGCATTTTGGTTCCGGCGCCGTACGGGTTCAACCTGGCCGCCGGCCTGCATCTGTTCTGGGCCGGGCTGGGGATGACCTTGTTCCTGACAAGGCGTGGCTTGAGCCGGCCTGCGGCGGTATTCGGCGGGATTGCCTTCGCCGGGATGCCCAAACTGTTTGCCCACCTTGCCCTCGGGCACATCAGCCTGATTTATTCGCTTGCCTGGTATCCCTGGCTGCTGCTGGCTGAAGAGCGCCGGAAATCCCCAGGATCATCGCGCCTGGACCATCTGCTGCCGGGCTGTGTATTGGGGATCATCGCCCTGGCGGACATTCGCAGCCTGGGGTATGCCAGTCTGCTCTATGTTCTCTATTGGGGGTGGCGCAATAGGATGATCGAGGGTAGGGAGTATGGTGCAGGTAACATCGCTGCTCAGATAGCCAGACTTGCGGGGCAGATTGTTTTTGCTCTGGGAATCGCGGCAGCGCAGCTCCTGCCTCTGATCCAGTTCAGTGCACTGTCTACGCGGGCGAATCTAACTGCTGAAGAAGCGCTGATCTACTCTCTGCCGTTCACCAAGCTGCTTAACCTATTCATCCCTGAATTCGGGGGATACGCAGAATGGATCACTTATCCTGGCGCGGCAATTGTCTTCTTATTATTTCTGATTCTGGCTACACCCGGATTGCGTCGTAGAACAGCATTTTGGATTGGGCTGTTCGCAGCTGCTTTGATTTTATCTTTGGGCGCGAACCTGCCGTTTCTCAGGTGGTCCGGAAGCCTGCCGGGAGCGAGCCTTTTACGTGTGCCTCCCCGCCTGGTTTTTCTGTCGGAGCTGGCGGCGGCAGTAGCTGCCAGCCAGGCCTTCGATGAGATGCTCCACGGGTATAAAAAACCCAAATTCGACCCAATTTTTTGGATGGTTGGGGCAGCGGCTTTCTTCCTTGTTCTATTGGTCGGCGGGGCTGTGATCAAGGCGCCGGTCGGCGCCAACCAGGTCTGGGGCTGCGCTGGCATGGCGATAACCATCCTCTTGATCGGACTGGCAGAACGCGGAAAACTGCCCGCCGCGGCAGTTTCAGTTGCCTTTCCTGCGCTGCTGGTGATCGATCTGGTTGGAGTCAACCTGCAATCGATCCAGTATCGCTCTTCAGAAACGGTCTACGCCGAGGGAAAAGATGTGGTCGAGTTTCTCAAGGAAGATGAGGAAATATTTCGGGTTTATTCGCCATCCTACGCCCTGCCGCAACTGGCATCAGCACGCGCGGGGATCGAGATGGCGAGCGCAATTCACCCGCTTCAATTGGTAAAATATGCCGATCGACTATACACTGCAGGCGGAGTAGAAAAGCAAGGCTATTCGGTTACCTTACCGCCGCTGGACGATGAAAAAATTGAACAATCCAACCGGGGCAGCCAAATCGACGCGAAACTATTGGGGGAAATGAATGTGAAATATATTGCTGCGCACTATCCGATCGAAGACGCAGCCCTCACCCAGGTCTGGCAGAGCGGAGAGATCCGCGTCTATGAAAATTCGCTCTGGCGGCCTCGCGCCTGGCTGGAAAATAACCTTTTACCCAATGACGCTCAGCCAGGTAAGGTCGAAGTATCAAAAATTGAACCTGGAAGGGTTGTCCTGAAGGCCGAAGGACCAGGCAGGCTGGTATGGACGGAGGTATTTTATCCCGGGTGGCAGGCGTCGATCGACGGTCAAAGTGTAGAAATTTTATGTGTCAATGATCTTTGGATGGGTCTCGATATGCCTGACGGAGTTCACCAGGTCGAATTCCGTTACCAGCCCGGGCTGCAATTAGCCGGGATCGCCCTATCGATAGCATGCTGGGCGATGGCGCTTGTTTTGGGCTTGTTCAGGGGGCGGCGATGATTTCCACCGCCGAGAAGAAATGGGTTTGGTGGTTCGCTCTGGGCGTCGTGGTTTTCACCACGATCCCCTACGCGCTCGGTTTCAGCCTGCAGGGAGATGAATGGCGGTTCAGCGGATTTGTTTTTGGCGTAGAGGACGGTAATTCTTACATTGCCAAGATGTTGAGCGGCTCGGAAGGGGAATGGCTGTTTCGAACGCCATTTACCGCCTTCGAGCAAAAAGGGATGTTGGCCTTTCTTCCGTATATTTTGCTTGGAAAGCTGGCGTCGCCGCCCGGGAGACATGACCAGTTGGTTGCGCTGTTTCACCTGTTCCGCTGGGCGGCGATTTTCCTCTACGCTTTTGCCGCATACGAATTTATCAGTATCTTTCTAAAGCAAATCAATCACCGCAGGGCTGCACTGGTCCTGGCTTTTTTCGGAGGCGGGCTGGGTTTTTTGACCGTTTTTGGAGTGAAGGCTTCTGGTTGGGGTGGGCTGCCGCTCGAGTTTTACTCGCCGGAAAGCTTTGGCTTTTTGGCGGTGTTTGGCCTGCCGCACATAACCGCCGGGCGGGCGTTTTTATTGTGGGGTCTGGCACAAATCCTAGGCGACCATAAGTCAAAATCGATTTATCGCGTTTCGGTTTATGTGGGTCTGATCTGGACGTTGCTTGGTCTGATGCAGCCGCTAACCGTCGTTGTCGGGTGGGTAGTCCTTGGGGGAGGATTGGCTGCTGAATGGCTGATTAATTTGTACTGCTGTAAAAAAGACCCTGGTCAAGCTGGTGAGCGGGAGGAATTGGTTCGGAAGACGCGAATGGGGTTATTATCCATTGGGTTTTCTGCGCCAATTCCCCTTTATACCTTCCTCGCCTTTCAACTGGATCCCTTCTTGAGGAGTTGGAGCGCACAGAACCTGATCCTCTCGCCGCCGCTGCTGGATTACCTGCTCGCCTACGGTCTGATCCTGCCGTTCGCCCTGGCCGGCGCGGTTCGCGCTTTACGGAACAGACTGCCCGGAAGCGCTTTCTTAGCCGGCTGGCTGGCGCTTCTCCCGATCCTTGCCTATGCGCCTTATAATTTGCAGCGCCGGCTGCCAGAGGGAGTCTGGGTCTGTCTTGTCGTCCTGGGTTTGCTGGCTGTGGAATTGCATTCTCCCAGGTCTATATGGCGGCGCCTGCAGCCTGTGATCTACATTGGATTGTTATCGACTCTTTTCTTTTACGTCGGTGGTCTGGAAATGGTCGCTTCACTCGGCGAGCCGCTATACGTTCGTACGGCCGAAGTGAAGGTGTACGAGCGGCTCGAAATGGAAGCCGGAGACAGGTTCCTTGTCGTCCTGGCGGATTATCCGCGCAGCAACGCCCTGCCTGCCTGGTCGGCGGCCAGGGTGATCATCGGGCACGGTCCGGAATCGGTCGATTTGGCAGCGATTCAGCCGCAGGTTGAAGCATTTTTACGGGGCGTCTTGGACGAGGATAAAGCCTTAGACCTTGTCACCTCACAACAGGTCGACTTTGTTCTGGCCAGCCCAGATGATCTGGTTAATCTATCCAACCGGTACCCTTTTCTGATAGAAATTTATACTGATGAAGGATACAGGGTTTACAAGGTTGTCATTTCCAGCTAGGATTCATCGTCCGATGAAATCATTCTTCCGTAACTTCCCCTGGCTGATCTATCTTCCCATCGTCGCTGCCCCGATGCTGTTGTTCGGAATCCCGCTGCTCCAGGGAAAGGTCTTGTACTGGGGAACCGCAGGCTTGCAGTTCGTTCCCTGGCGCGAATTTGCATACGTACAGCTTGAACAAGGAGTTCTGCCGCTTTGGAATGCGCTTAATGGGATGGGTGCGCCCTTGATCGCCAATTACCAGCTGGCTTTCTTCTATCCGCCCGGGTGGCTGACCATTCTGGGGCACTGGCTGTTGGGAGCTCCTGGCGTAGCCTGGGTATACACCCTGCTGGTGTCGATTCATCTCGCCTGGGGCGGTTTGGGGATGGCGGCGCTGCTGCGATCGATCGGCGTAAAACCGTTGGGGCAGGCTATTTCAGGTCTGGCCTTCGCGTTGACCGGCTATTTCGTCGCCCGGGCATCCTTTTTCAGCATGATCTGGACCGGGGCGTGGATGGGATGGATTCTTTGGGCAGCGAGCGGGATTGCTTCGCCGTTTTCAGCCGAGAAATCTCTAAAACGCTCTTTCTGGCTCATTCTATTCTCAGGAATGATGCTTCTTGCCGGACACGCTCAGTTAAGCTGGTATATCCTGCTTTTTGCAGGTCTATGGACGTTCTTTGGAGGCTGGCTGACCTCGGGATTGAGGTGGGCGTTAACGGGCGCGCTGATTTTTACCGGATTCATCCTTGCCGGAAGTTTATTGGCGGGCGTCCAACTTATGCCAACGCTGGAATACCTGCAGCAGTCGCAGCGGGCAGACTCCTATGAATATTCTCTGGCGGTTACCTACTCATACTGGCCCTGGCGCCTGCTGACTTTCTTAAATCCGGAAATGTTTGGAAATCCTGGCCTGGGCGATTACTGGGGCTACGGGGCTTACTGGGAGGATGCCGGATATGTAGGCGTCTTCCCCCTGTTTCTGGCGCTTGGCAGCCTGGGCAGTCTTATCCGCGGCGGACAAAACCCGCGCCGCAGAGGTATCGTATTCCTGTGGATCGTAATGGTACTGGGGCTTCTCCTCGCCCTCGGCGACCGCCTACCATTGTTCCCCTGGTTATACCATCACGTGCCGACCTTTGATCTGTTTCAGGCGCCCGCGCGGTGGATGATATGGCCGGTCGCGGCGCTTTGTATCCTGGCCGGTTTTTCCGCAGATTCATGGGCGCGACCAGAAGGAAGAACGTTGAGATGGACAAGACTTGGAATCGCCGCTTTCGCCTCCGTTTTTCTTGGGGCGTTGCTGGGCAGCCTTCTCCTTCCTGAGTTAAAACCCGGGCTGATGCGCGGTTTCATGGTTTTTGGTATGTTAGGAGCTGCCTACTGTCTGGTTTCTATCCTCAAGCCGCAAGGGGAAAGTTCGCATAGTCATAACAGGTGGGTATTCTCGGTTATGACTGTCCTCAGCCTGGATCTGATGGGGGCAAGTCTATTTCTGAATCCATTTATCGATAGCAGTTTTTACCGACCTGAGGGGGTATATGACGAGGGGAAGGACTTACTGGATGGGAGGGTCTTCATCAGCGCGGACGACGAATACGAGCTAAAATTCAAGAAATACCTCCGCTTCAATGATACGCGCTATTCCTGCGAATTCACCGATATCCGCCTGGACCTGTTGCCAAACTTGAACCTGTTGAATGGGATCGACTCAGCCAATAATTTCGATCCGTTTGTACCAGCGCGCTACGATGCCTGGATGAAGATCCTGAATGAAATGAATCCTGGCGAGAGAGAACCTTACCTGGCTTTTATGGGGGTAGAGTCGGTCATTCAGCGGACTGAGGACAATTGGACAGAGGTGAAGCGCCTTTCGCTCCCGGCGGATGAGTTGGTCGCCAGTTCCACCTGCATCCAGGTCGTACAAGATGAACAGGAGGCATTAACTGCGACTTTGGATAAAATCACTCGCCTTGAGAAACCGGCGTGTATAATTGTAGAATCTTCAGGGGAGATCCCGGATAAAGAATACGCCGAAGTGGTGAAGATCACCCCTGTAAAACTGGGCTATCGGAGCGTGAAATTTCGCATAGATAGTGACCAGCCCGCCTGGCTGCGCATAGTCATGATCTGGTATCCGGGCTGGCGGGCCAAAATCGACGGGAGGCTGACGCCTCTCTATCGGGCAGATTATCTGTTTAGCGCCATCGAAGCGCCAGCCGGGACACACGAAGTGTTATTAGAATACATGCCAACTTCATTTACCATCGGCGCAGGCTTGACCGGCGTAGGACTTGTGATCACCGCTTTGGTTGGATTATGGAGTTTCCGAAGGGTGAGCCGGTAGATGGGATGATGACATACATCAAATCATAACGGAGTAATCGATGGAACCCTCTATCGCAAAAATACAGGAGTTTGCTACCCGCGTCAGTAACAACCTCGAAAAGGTCATCGTCGGAAAAGGTTCGACGATCGAGCTGATCGTTATTGGCTTACTGTGCCAGGGTCATTTATTAATCGATGATGTGCCCGGAGTCGGGAAAACGATGCTTGCTCGCAGCCTGGCGAAATCGCTTGGCTGCGACTTCAGCCGAATTCAATTCACCCCGGACATGCTGCCAAGTGATGTGACCGGCGTATCCATATTCAACCAGGTTACCCGCGAATTTGAATTCCGCCCCGGTCCGATCATGGCGCAGATCATTCTGGCGGACGAGATCAACCGGGCAACGCCAAAGACCCAATCTGCGCTTTTGGAGGCGATGGAAGAACGGCAAATTTCAGTCGACGGGGTGACCTATCCACTGCCGCGCCCGTTTATGGTGCTGGCAACCCAAAACCCGATCGAATATGAAGGGACCTTTCCGCTGCCAGAAGCTCAGCTTGACCGCTTCCTGATGCGGGTCAAGATAGGGTATCCCTCGCTGATGGATGAAATCCGCATTCTTGAGTTGCAGCAGCTCAAGCACCCGATTATGGACCTCCAGCCGGTTGTCAAGGTGGATGAGCTCACCGAGGTTCAGGAGGCGGTGAAGACGGTCTATGTCGCCCCGGCCGTGAAGCGCTATATTGTTCAGATCGTGAGGGCGACCAGAGAGAATGGGGATATCTATCTGGGATCCAGCCCGCGCGGAAGCCTGGGATTATTCCGCGCCGGTCAGGCCCGGGCTGCCATTCGAGGGCGTGATTACGTTTTGCCCGATGATATCAAATACCTGTCCACATTTGTTCTGCCGCATCGTATGATCGTACAGCCTGCCGCCCGGCTGCGTAATCTATCTGCCGAAACGGTCATCGAAGAGGTTGTGGCGGGTTTGGCGGTTCCTGGGGGCGACTTGAGCCAGAGGTCCCAGGCCGTATAGCCATGGCGGTTCGCAAGTCTTTTTTCTTCCTGACTGGATTGATCCTGGCGGCTCTGATTGCCGTCAATTCTGCCAGTGGAGATGCCCGCATCATTTTTTACCGCCTGCTCATCCTCCTTTTATTGATTGTTGTTGTCGCCCTGGTGTGGACGTCGCAATCTTTGCGCGGTATTGAAGTTCAGCGTTTTGCCCGTGTACTCCGTCAACAGGTAGGGCAAGTCTTTGAAGAGCGCTTTGAAATCCTGAACCGCTCCAGGCTTGGGCGGCTGTGGCTGGAAATCGACGATCTCTCGCCGATTCGCGGGAAACGTGGATCGAAGGTTGTTTCGAATATCATGGGCAGGCAGCAGCGTTCGTATTTTGCCCGCACCCTTCTGACCGAGCGCGGTGCATTTTTACTGGGACCGACGGTTATTACCTCAGGCGATCCCTTCGGCATATTTTCGAAATCGAAAGAAATCCCAGGCGAGAAGACTTTAATTATTTTGCCGTATATGGTCCGACTGAACCATTTCCCCGGGCCAGCCGGAAGGCTGCCGGGCGGGCGGGCGTTGCGGAAGAAAAGCCTGGAGGTAACCCCTTATGCAGCCGGCGTACGGGAATATATCCCTGGCGATCCGCTCAGCCGGATTCATTGGCGGACAACGGCGCGAAAAGATAAGCTGATGGTAAAAGAGTTCGAGCAGGATCCACATGCGGATGTGTGGATTATGCTGGACTGCCAGAGAGGTGTTCATCTTGCCGAGCCTGATACACGCGAGTTGGAGGTGGACGAACTGTTTTGGGACCTGCCGCGCCGTCAGGATATCCCTCTGGCGCCGAACACCTTTGAGTACGCGGTTTCTGCTGCGGCTTCGATATCCGATTATTACATCAACCAGGGCCGCTCCGTAGGGTATGCCAGCGCGGGCAAGTATCACAATCTGGTGCCGGCCGAGCGAGGAGAGCGCCAGTTGGGAAAAATCCTGGAAACACTGGCATTCGTGAAACCGGAAGGAAACCTGCCGATTCTCGGAGTGATTGAAGCGCAGGGCAAGCATATCACCCGGGGCAGTACGGTTGTGCTGATCACTGCATTGAATACGGAGACGATCGTATTATCGGTCGATGTTCTGATCCGCCGCGATCTGCGCCCGATCGTCGTTTTCATCGACCCGCTCAGCTTTGGCTCGGCAACCGGGGTCGATCATCTTGCGAATCAGATCCGCCAGTATGGAGTTCCGGTCGCTGTTGTTCACAAGGGGGATCATTTGCAGGCAGCCCTGGAGGCTGATTACGCCGGGCTGCCATGGGATATTCGCGTGCGCTGAATGATAGGACGTCCGCCCAGAGTGCCTTAATTTGGGTGGTGTCCGCTCTCTGAGTCGGGTTTTTCTTTCAACAGCGAAACGGCATGTTCGAGAACCGGAGCCACAATGTGGAAGTTTTCTACGGCTGCCTTGGGGCTGCCGGGGAAATTGATGATCAAGGTTCTCCCGCGGATTCCCGCCGCAGCGCGTGAGAGCATGGCGTGCGGGGTAATTTTCAGACTCTCAGCGCGGATCGCTTCAACAATGCCGGGGGCTGATTTTTGAATCACCGCCAGAGTGGCTTCGGGGGTGATATCTCGAGGGGCAAACCCTGTTCCACCGGTGGTCAGGATGATATCGTATGCGTCGGAATCCGCCCAATCGGTTAAAATCCTGACGATCTGGTCGTACTCATCCGGCGCGACTGCAGTGATGCCAGCCTGGTGGCCCATTGCTTCAACCGCCTGGACGAGCGCAGGTCCAGATAGATCGGCTCGCACGCCAGCCGCGGCGCGGTCGGAAATCGTTAAAATTGCGAAAGTCAGCATTCGCCTCAGGCCTCTTCGAGACCGGTCACGCGTTTCCACTCGCCGTGGATGCCGTCTTCGGTCACACCGAAATAGTAGCGGTTGCCCAGGGGGGTTCGCTGGACCAGATCATAGCGAAAGGCGTTGCCCTGCTTATATTTACGCAGCAAACCAAAGTCGCCCTCCCAGGTAATCGGCGTCTTCTCTGGATCGGCGGTCATCTCATTGTAACGCTCGATGGCGTAATGCCATAACTTTCGTGCCGAGGCGCGGGTGACATTTTTGACCACATTCCCATTGCGCAGGTCGCGCATGGTGAAATACTGTTTTCCCTGTCTCTCGGATGGAGGCAGGACCTCAACCCCAGTCTTCGGCTCGCTACCCATGCTAACTTCTGGTTGATCTACATGAGCGGCCTCTGGCACAGCCGGTTTCGGCGCTGGGATTTCCACGATCTCCTGGCCTGGCTGCGGAGATTTACTTCGTAACACAAGGTTGACGATCTCATCCCGTACCGCCAGTCCGGTTTCGGCTTCGTCGCGGACATAGATTTTGTTGTCGTCAACCGCGTAAGGCGAATCCTCGCCGCGCGGCACCAATATCCGGATGATTTTCTTGCCGCGGAATTCATGGATATCGATCTGGCAATGCAGCGGCGGGCTGATCCGGTTATTAATTTCTTTTTCGAGGATGTGCATGCCCTGTTCCGCTTCTGGCACCCCTGCGGGGGGCTTTTTTGGATCGTCGCTCAGGCCGATGTAAAGCGTGCCTCCGTTTGTGTTCGCGAAGGCACAGACGTCCGCGAGGACGGCGTAAAGCTTTCCTCCCCGCACGGTCATGCTTTCGTGGAAATCCTGGATGATGTTGGCGCCTTCTTCCAATGCCGTCTGGATAAAGTCGTAAACCGGCTCTTCTTTATGGCGGTGTGGACGGGTGCGGGAGAAGTCATTGGACTTAAACAACTCGAGCAATGCATCGAAGGATAATTCCGGGAGGAGGACATCGGTGGCGCGGTCGCCCACTCCGAGGACGCGCTTTCGGCTGGGATCCATCGTCAGGCGATGGGCATCTGAGCCTTGAATACAGTGCATCCGGCGCGGATATTCAGGCTTTGTGCCATTGAAGAACGCCGCAGTTGAACGAGGACCTTTTTGATCGAGATCGGTGACCTCAAGCGCGTGCAGGTTGGGATCCTGCGTGTAAGCGATTTTCGTTTGCCCGCCGAAGTTAAACCCGCGCATAGCCACGCCGTTGCTCGAGTTAGCATGGGCGGCGATCACCAGGCCGCCGTGCTGATTGATCGTGCGGTATACGGTGAGCACATCCGAGGTGGCGCCAACCGTTTGAGAGCCTTCGTCCAATTGATCAGTCGGGATATTCAATTCGAGCAGTAAGTGTTCCAGCTCGCGAACCGGCTTTTCGGGTGAGAAAATGCAGAGAATATGGAACCCGAAAGTGGCTGTAAATTCAAAGCCAGGCAGGACGAGTATCTTCGCTCTCAGCCGGTTGTATTCTTCCAGTTTCTTGCGCTCCTCTGGCAGGATGCGGCCAAGCTTGCTGAGCAGCTCGAGCTGTTGAATTTCTTCGACCATCTTGCGATAACCGGCAACGGTATTGTGGTCGGTTATGGCGATGATATCCAATCCCCGTTGTTCAGCTTTTTGCAGGAGATCCAGGTATGTGACGCCCGGCTGCTGAAAATCCGTCGAAGCCGGGGTGTGTAAATGAAGGTCGGCGGTGAACCATTGATCGACTGAACGGCCGTGCTTTTTCGCCAAATCAGCCCTCCTTCTTATCTATTAAATGTATTTGCGCCCGCAGCCAGGTGATCAGATCAGTTGGCATGTAGGGCTTGAGCAGGAAACCATCCGCGCCTGCTTCGAGGCACGGATTACGTAAATCTTCCCCGGAGGTCATCATCACCCTGAGCGGGTATGAATAAGGATGCGCTCGAATCGATTTGAGTAATTCGAGCCCATTACGACCCTCGAGGTGGACATCCATAATCATCGCAAAAGGCCGTAAAGAATCGAGCACGCCAAGGACGGTTTGAACCTCAGGCGAGCGCAGGGAGGTTACATGAAACCCCTCGATTTCGAGCAGTTTTGCCAGCAACGAGAGCATGCTTTGATCATCATCGATCAGAATGACGGTTTTATTCGGCAGGTTTGGCATGGTCCCCCTGTCTCTTTCGTTGGGACACTTTTTTTGGCGGGATGCTCTCGATCGCGTTTTCCAACACCTGATCGACGGTTTCGACCGGAATGAAATGGATGGATTGTTTGACTTCTTCGGGAAGATCCTCAAGATCCGGTTCGTTTTCTTTTGGCAGGATGACCGTCTTAAGACCCGCCCGATGAGCCGCCAGGACTTTTTCCTTGATCCCACCAACAGGCAGGACCTGTCCACGCAGGGTGATCTCGCCAGTCATGCCGACATCCGGACGGACAAGTTTGCCAGTTAATAAAGAAACCAGAGCGGTGGCCATGGTGACGCCGGCAGAGGGACCGTCCTTCGGCTGAGCGCCAGCCGGGATATGCAGATGGATATCCGATTTTTCGAAGATATCCGGATCGATGTTCAGCTCTTTAGCCCGCGAGCGGACGTATGACATGGCAGCCTGGGCGGATTCCTGCATGACCTTACCGACCGAGCCGGTGGTGATAAACCCTTTGCTCCCTGGCATTCGAGTTGCTTCGATAAAGAGAATCTCACCGCCGACGGGCGTCCAGGCCAGCCCGGTAGCCACTCCTGGAATCTCTGTGCGGCGTTGAATTTCTTCGACGGCCAGATATTTTGGCCGGCCCAGGAGTTCACGGACCATTTCTTCGTCGATTACAGCTTTTTCCAGAGTGCCCTCAGTAATGCGGGTGGCGACTTTCCGGCACACGCTGCCGATTTCACGCTCTAGATTGCGCACACCCGCCTCGCGGGTGTAATGGCGGATGATGGCAGCGATGGCCTGTTGTTTGAACTCGATTTCCGATTCGAGCAGGCTGTTTTCGCGCAATTGACGGGGAATCAGATAATGGCGGGCGATCTCGATCTTTTCTTTATCGGTATAGCCCGATAGCTGGATGATTTCCATCCGGTCGAGCAGAGGACCAGGGATGGTGTCGATCTGGTTGGCAGTGGTGATAAACATCACCTGGGAGAGATCGAAGGCCACTTCAAGGTAATTGTCGCGAAACTCAGCGTTTTGTTCGGGATCGAGGACTTCGAGAAGCGCAGAGGCAGGGTCGCCGCGGAAATCGGAGCTTAACTTGTCGATCTCATCCAGCATGAAAACCGGGTTGCGCGATTCTACCCGGCGGATGGCCTGTATGATCCTCCCGGGCAGCGCGCCAATATATGTGCGGCGGTGGCCGCGTATCTCAGCCTCATCGTGTACCCCGCCAAGGGAGAGGCGAGTAAATTTCCGCCCCATAGCCCGGCTGATAGACTGCCCCAGCGAGGTCTTGCCCACCCCTGGCGGGCCGACAAAGCAGAGGATGACCCCTTCCCGCTCGCGGCGGATTTTATCGGCATACAACTGCTGGGCGAACTCCTCGCGGCGCTCCTGACGCAGTTTGCGGATTGCCAGATATTCCAGAATTCGCTCTTTGACGTCCTCTAATCCATAATGATCTTCGTCCAGGATCGCGCGGGCGTGTTTAATATCCAGGTCATCGGTTGTTGTGACCGACCAGGGCAGTGAGACCAGCCAGTCTAGGTAGGTGCGGATGACCCCGTATTCGGCGGCGGCGGTCGGCAGGCGCGAGAGCCGGTCCAGCTCATGGCGGGCTTGCTTTTGGGCTTCTTCGCTCATCCCGGCAGCTTCGATTTTTTTACGGAACTCTTCGACATCCGCCGCCTGCTCGTCGACGTCGCCAAGCTCACGCTGGATGGCTTTGAGCTGCTCGCGGAGGAAGTATTCGCGTTGAACTTTGTCGATTTCAGACTTGGCTTCTTTTTGGATTTTCTGGCTTAACTCGAGTACTTCGCTCTCCCGGGTGAGCAGATTGACCAGCTTGTGGAGCTTATCATGAATCTTGTTAAGCTCCAGGATCTCCTGCGCATCCGATATTTCCATGCGCTGTAAATTAGCTACTGTGTAAACCGTCTGGAGCGAGTCGGTGATGGACTCGATCGAGGCAACCAGTTCGCGCGGCAGAGAGGGGATCATCTCGGCGATGTGGCTGAATTGATCGCGGACATTGCGAGCCAGCGCCTCGATTTCCAGCCCCTCTTCCGGCACATCTGGAATTGCCTCGACCTTCGCCCGGAGATAAGGCTCCAGCGCGGTATATTCAATGGTTCGAAAGCGAACCAGGCCTTGTACAAGGAGACGGATGGTGCCGTCTGGCGCGCGAAAAAGGCGGTGGATGATACCGACCGTGCCGACCTTGTATAGATCCTCAGGACCGGGATTATCGAGCTCGGGGTGCCGCGAGGCAATCAAACCGATCAGGCGGTCTCCGGCGACGACGTCGTCGACCAGGCGGATGCTGCGCGGCTGCCCGATGGTTAACGGCACAGCCGTCTGGGGGAACACCACCAATCCGCGCAGGGGCAGGATTGGCAAAGTCTCCGGCAGGCTTATTTCAGATGTTAAACCTTCCTCTTGATGGATAGGCTCTTCGGTCAGAGTGCTGGAGATGTGGACATTTTCGTTTTCGTCGAGTTGAAATTCCTCGAATTCATTTTCTTCGGTATTTAATCCAAAGAAAATTTCAGCGAGATCAACGTTCCATCGTGATGCTGGCATAAATTCGTTATTCCCTGTTGATTTCTATCCGCCTGGGTTTTTCTTTTGGCAAGTAGATCTTTAGAAATCCGTTATCATAGGTCGCCTCGGTTTTCTCAACCTCGATCGCGGCAGGCAATTCGATCTGGGTGATGAAATCGCCGAAGGGGATTTCCATCTGGTGAAACGCACGGCGCTCATCGATGGGTGTGTTCCGCACGCCGTTGATCGACAGAATATTGCCTTCGATGCTGACTGCAAAATCGTCTTCGGACATCCCGGCGACCTCGACCAATATAATGTATTGATCTTCGGTTTCGTAGATATCGGTTGGCGGACGCCATGACTGCGGTCTTGAATTGATTCGGTAGAGATGATGAGACAATAAACGGGCAGTATCCTCGAGGTTAGATAAACCAGGCGATTGCGAGCTGGTTTTTAGGATGACGGTAATCATCATGCCTCCAACATATTCACGAACATACTAAAGCGCATTCCGGGCAGCTTCGAGGACGGCGTTATAATCAGGTTCGGTGCCTAAAGCTGGCATATAGGCAGCATAATGGATAATCCCTTCGCGGTCGATAACAAATACTGCTCGGCGCAGCAGCCGTCCTTCTTTAACCAGGCAGCCATACTTCCTCCCAAATTCAGCTTCCAAATGGTCGGAAACCACCATCACGCGCTCGATCCCGGCTGCGGCGCACCAGTTCTTTTGGGTGAAAGGGCTATCCATGCTGATGGCTATCACAGCAATATCTCCGCTAAGGCGAACAGCCTCTTCGTTGAACTTACGCGTCTCCCGATCGCATACCGATGTGCTCAGCGACGGCAAGGCGGCGATCACGCGGCCCTTGCCTTTCGTTGATTCAAGGACATCGACCAGCGACCAATCCTGGGCTTGAGCGGTAAATGAAGGAGCTCTATCGCCCGGCTTTAAATCCTCGCCAACAACCGTCATGTCGATTCCACCGACGGTAATCAATCCCTTTCTCTCAGTCATAGTTACTTCTCCGTACTGATCGCAGTGCAGCGCCCCTGGTGAGACTCGAACTCACAACCGACGGATTAGAAGTCCGTTGCTCTGTCCACTTGAGCTACAGGGGCGGAATCGCCCAAACTGCGAAACATGAATATTACCTGTAATGATCAAAATATTATAACATACCCGCCTTTTCCAGCGAAAAAGCCCGGATTCTCGTTCCCTCCAAGGCATGGTGAACGGAGTTATCGTTGTTGGACTGGACGGATACCCTGATATACCGTCGGGCCGGAGAGGGTACGCAAGATGATCTCGGGCGGTTTACCAATCAGCCGGGAGAGCTCATTCGGCGTTGTGGGCTTGTTTCCATTTGCCAAAAGCACCCGGAAAACAGCGTGGACAAGTGTGGTGGTTTGACTGATGAAATCAGGCTGTTTTGCGCAGTGGGTGATCAGGATGTGCTGCAGCCTGTCTACATGGTGAACCTCGGCGGTTTGAGGATCGATCCAATCAATCCAGATATCATCATTCTGATCGGCAAAGGCTTTCTGATGCTCCTCGCACAAGAAGCTGAACAGGAATACGCGCCAGTTATGATCGTGGGATTTCCACCAGTCAAAGTCGATGTTGAATGGAGTATCGAGGGTTGGCTTGATCAGGCTAAATTTCCCTGGATCAGTCATCTGGCTATTCCTCCGATTCCTGATCATTAATTCGGAAGTACATGTCGCCCTGGTGATGCACTTCGGGCGTGGTCATCAGCGTATGCAGAACGACCCCAGGTGGGCAGCGCTTGACGACATTCACGCCGGCGTATAACTCCTGGACATGGACGTTGCCCTGGAGCGACAGCTTCATCAATTCGCGCATGATCTTCAAAATTGTTTTATTGGTTTGCCCCTTGTGTCTGCTTGAATTTTCCCAAATTCGATCCAGCCCTTCTGTATCCGGAACGGCGATCACCATGCGTTCGTCGATCTCGTTGCTGATTTGCTGTTTGAGCATCGTAAAAACCACTCCGCCGTCCGCGCCCACAAGCACGGTGCGAATCCACTCTTTTGACGGCCGCTTTTTTCTGGCTTTGATCAGCACTTCACCCGGCCGGCCGCCGGCTTTGATCATAAAAAGGCTGCCGGGAATCAAATCGTTATCTTCGTACCACTCTCGCAAGCCGTAGACATAGCGGTGGGGACGAACTACCCATCCCGGGAAAGTTCTGGCGGTGTCAGCATCGACGAATGTGAACTTAACCCGCGGGGCTTCATACGCAGTCGGGAAAAAGCGGGCGATACTTCGCGAGAGCGGGAGGGTTCCAGCCCGCCAGTGCGGGTAAATCAGGGAAACCTCGACCTCGTTTGCCTTGTGGGGAAGATCTCCTTCCGGTTCGAGCTCATCATAAACCAGCTCGGTGAATGTGTGGTAATACGTGCCAAGCTGGCTGCGGTCGATCTCAACCGGCTCATAGCGGAGAAAAATCGGGGGATTTTGCACTCCCTCCGGCTCCATTCGGCGCAGGAACCAGAGCGTTTCGCCGCTTGGACCAACCTCGTCGAAACGTTCATCTTCCTGGAGCGCCAGATTCATCGAGAACTCGGTCAGTTTAAGGTTGACATCCGTAGGGAGTTCGATTTGGTCGAGGATGGCTTTGGTGGTCAGCGGTCCACCGTTAGCTACCTCGAGGACTGCCTCGGCCAGATTTAAATGGCCGATATTGACATCCACAAGAAGAGAGCGAGGGAACCAGGCGCCAGCGATTCGGACCAGGTCCGGGATGGATTGGAATTTTTCCTCCATCCTGCGGATGAGATGTTCTCCGTGGTGTTTCATCACGTAGGCAACGTTGAAATCCGAGATGTTTTCGTCGATGCTGATTGGCGCATTCAACGGGTGATCTTCTATCCCTGCCGCGAATTCCATCACGCGGTCAGAGCCAAAATCGACCTTGATCACCTCGAAAGAGGGATGTTCAGGATTCTTTCCCTCACGCACACCAATCACTTTACCTGTTGCCCATTCGAGGGCGGGGAACCGGAGGACGTCCCCAACCGCATGGCGGTCCATTGGGCGATAAATCTCACTGGCGCCAGAATTCAGTTTGGTCAGGTTTTCTTTCTCGCGGCGAATTCGTTCCTGGATGAGGACTTTGACAAGTTCGCCGGAGGTCTGAGGGGTTTCGATATCCAGGAGGTAGTTATAGAGGAATTCAAGATCGGCGTCTTCGATGTTAATGGTTTCCCAGTAATTTTCCTGCAGTTTCAATGGTGCAATCGTCATCTTCGTGCTAATCTCGCTTTTTTATCAATTCGTGGGTGTCTTGAAAGTTGCCACCCAAGTAATTATACCTTGCTCTTTGCAATCTATTAAACAGTTCGAACTATTCATCGCCGGCTAATGGATACTCGAATTCAAGCCAATCGAGCGGTTCGACCTGCACACCGTTGACCCAAACCTCCCAGTGAAGGTGTGGTCCGGTTACCCGCCCCGTGCCGCCAATTTCACCAATCAACTGACCGGCTTCGACTCGATCGCCTGCGCTCACGTTGATTGACTTCTGATGCCAGATGCCGCTATATACGCCCAATCCATGATCGATGATGGTCGCGTTTCCGCGCACGGTAAGCTCGCCGGTGTACACCACAACCCCTGCGGCCGGTGAGTAGATATTTTGATTGGCGCAGACGCCGTAATCCACGCCGGTGTGAAAATAGGTGTATGGACTGCCGTTATACGAACGGCGGTTGCCAAACCAGGATTTGATGCAGGCCGGCTCATCCACGGGTAAGCGGAACGCACCCGACCAGTACCGCTCAGGCGTGAAGTTGGAAATGACCGAGTGGACGAGATCGTCCTCCGGTTGGGTAATGGCCGGATCGATCGTCTGAGGATCTACATACAGAGCGGGATCCTTTGGGTAGTATCCAGGTTCCAGGAGCAGCGGTTGATCAAACTGGAACGGTTCGGCTCCGGGGCTTGTGATTTTCAAGTTAAAATCGGCCAGACCTGGTTCGGCCAGGGCATGGATGCCCTGCAGCGCAACCCATTCATTCTCCCCAATCGAGAAGAAATGGAGCGGCAGACCGTTCAGCGCGCCGCTGGCACCGACCGCTTCATTAGTTTTCACCCGGATGGTGAAAGTCTTGCCCTGAACCAACGGCAATGGCAGCACCTGGATATCTTCGATCAGCGGAGAGCCCCAAAAGTGCGCCACAGCCGCGCCGGCGAGGTGAAAAACTGGCTCGTCAGGCAATATTTGAACCGGCCGGGCTTTCTGGCTGGCGCCTGCAACCGTCCAGGGATTGATCCCCTCCATAAGAGCATACTCGAGGAGCGATTGCCCGCTGGTAACCGGTTGAATTTCTACCCGCGGCTGGCTTTCAGGGTCATTCGGGAGGATTAACGTCGATCCGGCATAGATTTCGTTTAGCGAAGTGATCCGGTTGATGCGGATAAGGGTTTCGGGCGCGATCTGACTGACGCGGCTGAGCCGGCTTAAGGTCTGCCCGAGAGAAATGACCTGTGTGGTCAGTTCTCCGGCTACTCCTTCGAGCCCAGGAATTTTCAAGGCGGTCCCTACCGGCAGGATATCCGGATTGGTAAGCTCGTTGGCAGTGATTAAATCAGATGGAGAAATATTAAAACGAATGGCGATCAGATTGATCGTATCGCCGGGCTGGACGATGTAAACCGGCAGTTCGTTTTCCTGCGCGTAAACAGGCGCGGTCGAGATCGTCAGGGCAGTGATGAGCAGGACGGCAAAGATGCGTTTAACCATGGATAAACTCCACCCGGTCGCCGATAGAGAAAAACTGCAGTTGTTCCGGATGAGTTTCTAGAACGTACCGGGCTGGCCTGGCGGGAGCAAGGACCATCTGCCATTTGCGCGCCAGGCGTGCGTCGACGACGGTCATTTCGCTGTTGATCCAGACAACGGCGATGTCGAAGCGCATGAAGAGCATGTGAATCGCGGTGTCCATCCGGCTGTCTCGATGTTCCACCAGAAGAACGCCTTCGTGCTTACCGATCTCTGGTTTGAGCATGAGCCCGCGAAATTTGGCAATGAAAGTATGGCAATAATTCGCGTAAATTGGCCGGGGCAGCGGGCGAGTTGTGTTCTGGATAGTTACCTGAGACATATCCTGGTTAACAGTGAGATCATTCCTTTTTTTCGTCCGCTGGAGGTAAGACCCGCCCAACGCTGTCCAGTAATTCCTGAGGATGGAACGGCTTGGTGATGTAGTCGTCCACTTTGGCGATGCGCAGTCCAAGGACGCGGTCAACCTGCTGAGCCTTGGCGGTGATCACGATGACCGGGATGTTCTTGGTCGCCTCAGAAGTTTTAAGTTGATGGTAGACATCCCAACCGTCCAAATCAGGCATCATTAAATCCAAAAGGATTAAGTCCGGCGGTTCGGCTATAATCAGATCCAGGCCTTTGCGCCCGCCCTGAGCGCCTCGAAATTGAAAACCATACCTGCCAAGGATCATGGAAACTAAATCGATCATTTCAGGATCGTCTTCGATGTAAACGACGGTACGGTTTTCATATGGCAGCATCACGAAAAGCTCCTCGCAGTTCGATATCCAGTAATGTCGATTTCGTCCTCGAAAATGCCGGCGATCTTACGGCTGGACGAGGATAGAAACAAGTTTACCACACCCATCAAAAATCGAGAAAAAGAATTGATGAAGATCTCTACCTGGAATGTAAACGGATACCGCTCGATCCTCCAAAAGGGATTTGCCCGGTGGTTCAAAGAGAACGATGCGGATGTGGTTTGTTTGCAGGAAATAAAAACGCGTCCAGAGCAGGTTGACCCCGAATACCGGGATTATCCGGGCTACCAGTCATTGTGGAATCCGGCCGGGCGGGCGGGCTACAGCGGGGTGGTGTCCTTTACCCGCTGCCAGCCGCTTGAAACCGGTTTTGGTGTTGGCGACGATCAGTTCGACGACGAAGGACGGGTTATTTGGATGCAATTTGATGGGTTTCGCCTGTTCAATGTCTATTTTCCCAGCGGGCAGCGCGGGTTAGAGCGGGTGGAGTTTAAATTACGCTTTTATTCGCGCCTGTTGGAGGTTTGCGATCGCTTGTTGGCGCAGGGGATCGGCATTATTCTTTGCGGAGATTTCAACACCGCTCATACCGAGATCGATCTGGCAAACCCAAAGGGTAATAAAAACACTTCCGGATTTCTGCAGATCGAGCGCGACATGGTCAGTAAGTACCTGGAGCATAACTTTGTAGATATCTACCGGCGGCTCTACCCCGGAAGGATCGAATACACCTGGTGGACGTATGTCAGCAATGCGCGAGCGAGGAATATTGGCTGGCGGCTGGATTATTTTTTGATCAGTGAGGATCTGGTTGACCGGGTGAATGCAGTCGATATTCAGGGCAGCGTGCCTGGATCCGATCACTGCCCTGTAAATTTGACCCTGAATTAATGCGCATAGCCACATTAAATACCATTGACCTTGTCTATAACCGAAGCATCGACTATACTGTGTTTGGAGGACGCTGCCATGGGAAAACATCGAATATTATTGGTCGATGATCATGAGGTTGTGCGGCTGGGATTGAAATCGTTGCTTGAACATCACCCCCAATTCGAGATAGTAGGGGAGGCAGGGAGCGCAAAAGAAGCAATCGAGCAGGTCGACCAGGTTCGCCCTGATGTTGTATTAATGGATATCCGCCTGCCAGGACAATCCGGCATTGAAGCCTGCGAAGAAATCACCCAGAAGTATCCGGACACAAAGGTCATCATGCTGACCTCCTATGCCGAGGATGAAATGCTCTTTTCTGCCATCCGGGCGGGAGCTTCCGGCTATGTGTTGAAGCAAATCGGGGGAGAGGATTTGATCAAAGCCATCGAAGCGGTTGGCCGCGGCGAGGCGCTGCTCGACCCGGCGGTCACCCAACGCGTTTTTCAGGAGGTCCGCCGCGCAGTCAAGGAGGAGGAGGCTTCGGCGTTCTCCAATCTCAGCCAGCAGGAAAAACACGTCCTTCTGCTTGTATCTGAGGGCAAGACCAATCGCGAAATTGCCAAAGCGCTATTCCTTGGCGAGGGAACCGTACGCAATTACGTCAGCAGCATTCTGTCGAAACTGGGCGTCAGCAACCGCGCTGAGGCGGCTGCGTATGCAGTCGAACATAATTTGCGGGAATATTTGTAGGCTAACGGCTCAGGCTCGAGTCATTTCAAGCCAGAGATCGCGCATCACGATCGCGTCATCTTCCAGCACCGGGCTCTCGCAAAGGATTCTCCCGGCGCAGCCCATTTCGATGAGCGCCTCGAACAGACCCCGGAGGTTGAAGTCCGAATCCTTTAGGATGAGGTGATTCTTTTCACCTTTGCTGGTGTATTCGATCCCGGACATGTGGATGTGCAGCCGTTGCAGAGCGGCGTTCCCAAGGGCATCGGCGTATTTCTTAAGCAACTCGAGCCATTCTGCTTTAGAGTTCATTGTTCCATCGCCTGCGCGGGCATGCAAATGAGCAAAATCGAGGCACGGCTCGACGCCTGGAACCTCTTTACTCATCACCAGAGTATCTTCCAGCGATCCGAGCATGGCAGACTTGCCCATCGTTTCCGGGCGCAGGGTGACTTTCACGCCTGACCGGTCAAGCTCGTGGACGCACTCTGTCAGGCGCGGAAGGACAGCAGCAAGGACATCATCCGGCGAACCGCCAAAATAGGAACCGGGATGAAAAACGATGTCGGTTGCCCCGGCGAGATAGCCGTAGTAAGCTGCATCCATCAATCTTTTTTTGGATTTAGGCCACTCTTCATCACCGGCATTGAGGTTGATGAAATACGGCGCATGCACGCTCAGCAGGACGCCATGCTTTTCCCCGGCGGCTTTTATCTGCGCGCAGGTCTCTTCGCTGACCCTGACAGCCTGGACCCAGCCCAACTCCAAGGCGCCGAGACCCAGCTCGGCAATCCTCTCAATTGCGCCGGGGCTGCCGCCGGGTTTTTTCGGCGTTGACATGGGCGATCCGACAGTACCAAACACGAACGATCCCATAACCGCTCCTCAACGGGTGAACAAACGAGTCAGTAAGGCGACCAGTGGAGGTCCAAGGATCAACAGGCCCACAAAAACCGCTGCGATCGAGAGAACCAGCACTGCTGCTGCGCCCGTATCTTTGGCTATTTTGGCCAAAGGGTGGTGATTCGGGCTGATCAAATCCACAAGAGCTTCGATGGAGGTGTTCAGGATTTCTGCCGCCCAGACCAGCCCGATGATGATGATCAGCGATGCAAAATTAAAAGGCGGCAGCTGAAGAAGTATCGCCAACGCCACGACCAGAAGGGTCGCGATGGCGTGGATCCAGGCGTTTTTCTGAGTCCGAACCACATGGACCAGTCCCGAGAAGGCGTGTTTGAAAGCGGGAAGACGTTCTCTCAATGGGTTGTTCATCGTCATTCCGGCAATTTCTTGATCTCGCAGCCAATCTCTGCAAGAATTTCCGCCTGTTGCTGCCACATAGCCTGTTTTTCTGCTTCTTCGGCGTGATCGTAGCCGAGCAAATGCAGCACTCCATGGACTACCAGCAATTGCAGCTCGGCCAGTGTGGGATGTCCGGCGTTTTGCGCCTGGTGCTGAGCCTGGGGAAAGGATATGACCACATCGCCGATGTACTTGCTTTGAGCGTCTGGATCGAACTCATCGGCAGGAAAGGACAGCACGTCGGTGACCGCATCGGTCCCGAGAAAATCCCGGTTGAGCTGCTGGAGACGTTCATCGCCTTCCAGCGCGATGGTCAATTCGACTGGCTCTGCTACCCGGGAATGCTTCACTGCCGCCTCAGCCGCCTGTTTCAGGGCGTCTGTATGTTCGAAATGGATTCCCTCACCGATTTCGACCTGAATCATGGCTGGCTTTCCGCCGATTCGGCCTTTTTCTTTTCCGCCGGGACTGTAATCCGTTCCTGACCTGCCTCGCCAGGCTCAGGGCGGACTTCTGGATAGCGGATGCGTTGATGATAGGTATTGCGCAGCGTGTTGAAGAATGACTCGCTGATTACGCTTAAATCCTTCAAAGTCAGATTGGTCTGGTCAAGCTGACCTTCTTTCTGAATGTAGTCGATTGCCTTCTTGATCACAGCGCGCAATTCATCCTCATTTCTGGGAATATCCGCCCGGGCACGGGCTTCGACGCCGTCCGCCAGCATCAACAGGGCAGTCTCGCGCGAGCGAGGGCTCGGCCCAGGGTAGCGGAACTGCTCGATATCCACCTTGCTCGGATCGCCGCCCGCTTCTTTCAGAGCGAGGTTGTACTGGTAACGGGTAATCAAAGTTCCGTGGTGTTCGCGGATGAAGTCCTGGATGCGCGGCGGTAGACGATATTTCTTCGCCAGAGCAATCCCTTCGGCGATGTGGCGGATGATCGTCTGGGCGCTGACTGCCGGATCCAGGTCTTCGTGGGAATCAAGCTTTCCCTGCACCTGGTTTTCAATGAAGAAGTCGGGGTTGGCTGATTTACCTGCATCGTGGTAGATCGCTCCAACACGGGTTAAGAGTGGATCAGCGCCAATGGCTTCGGCGGCCGTTTCGGCCAGGTTGGCCACCTGAAGCGAGTGCTGGTAAGAGCCTGGCATGGTTTGGAGCATGTGACGGAGGAGCGGGTGGTCCGGCCTGAGTAGATCCATCAATTGGAGGGAGGTGGTCAGACCAAGGATCTGCGCAAAGAGGTATTGGATGATCAGCGTTAGGCTGGCCGAGGCCAGTCCGTTCAAAAGAGAGGTGCCAATCAGCGTAGCGATCCCGATCCAATCCGTGATTGTATCGGGCAGGCGGTATGCAAGGATGACCGCGCTCCCCGAGACGCCGACGGCCACGCCTGCCCAGAAAAAATTGGCAATCCGCCGCCCCTTACCGAGGACGAGCACGCCAACCAGGCTGGTGAGCAAATAAAACAGGGTCAGATCCAGGCTGTTAGGCAGGCCGTAAGCCGAGAGAATGCCCAATACCACTGGAAGGACCAGTCCTAGCTCAAGATTGAAAATGCTCGCTATGGTCAAACCGAATGCTGGCAGCGGATACAGGTAGGGCAAAATGGTCCGGTTGGGGATCACAGCCCTGGCGCCATAGAGAAAGATCAAGAAGGCGATTGCCAGCAGAATCAAACTCTTGAGATTGAGATCGGCAGATTTGCGCCGGCGGACAAAATACAGGTTGGTGAAAACGGTCATCAAGCCGACCAGCGCAACCGCTGCCCAGATATCCTCCTTGGGACTCTCGGGCGTAATTAAGCCGAGCTCAACCAGCGCTTCCCAGATGACCGGGGTGATGACCTGGCCGCGGCGGACGATGGTTTCCCCAGCGATGTAGGTCCGCGTGACAGGTTCTACAGATTTTTCGGCTTCCTGTTTTGCCTGCTCGGTGAGCTCTGGCGAGTACAGGCTGTTGGGGGCTACGTACCAGCTTACGATTTCAGCAACGATAGCCGCCTGATCCTCTGGAAGCGAAAAACTGATTAATGTCGGAAGGCTCTTAAGCGCGTCCTGAAGCTGATCCTCGCGAATTGTCCGGCGCATGATCTGCTCGAGGACGGAAAGAGATTCCTGTTGAATGATTTGCCAGCGGCTGTCGCTTAATTCGATGATCTTCAGCATGGTCTCGCGGTCGAGCCTGACCCCCTGAATAGCCGCCAGGTCATCCAACTTTTGCTCGGCGCTGGCGTAGGTGTCGAACCGGACTGTGGTGATGTAATCGAGCGTTACGCGCAGCTTTTCGATCTGCCGGCGGGTGATGGCCGGGTCGGCGGGCAGGTAAATGGGCAGTACTCTCGCCCGGGCTTCGTTCTTTGCCTGGTCGGTGAGCAGCTGGCTCTGGTAAGTGATCGTCCGCGGGGCCTGAATATCCTGGCTGGCAACGTCGCCGGGATTGAGCGGCACCTCTGACGGGCGAATCGCAATGGGGAAGATCAGCGCGCCCAAAGTGAGCAGGCTGCACACCAGGAGTAGAACAGTCCGTAATGAAACCAGACTGCGCCTGGTTGAGTCGAGGGATCGAATCTCTGCGCCGTTTGCCGCCATTAACCGCCTTGTAGCGCTTTGCGTACTACCTGGCTGACTCGATCGCCTGGAGCTCGGCCTTGAATTTTCGGCATCAGGGCTTTCATGACCTTACCGGTATCGGCTGGACCGGTTGCATTGGTCTCTTTGATGACCGCCAAAGCCATCTCGGTCAGCTCAGCATCGCTTAATTGTTTTGGCAGGAAACCTTCAAGGATTGTGATTTCTTTCAGTGTTTCAGCGATTAAATCTTCGCGCTGGGCCTGCTCTGCGCCTTCGATTGATTCGCGGCGGATTTTGATCTCCTTTTGGATCACCGCTAGGGTTGCCTGGTCGTCCAGCGGCTTTCCGGCTTCGACCTCTGCCAGCTTGATGCTTGAAAGAATCAACCGATAGGTCCTTTTTCGAGTTTCGTCGCCGGCTTTCATTGCATCTTTAAGCGCTGCTTCGATGTCTTGTTTTATGCTCATCTCCCGCTCCTTATCGGCTGCCAGATCAATTGTGCGGGGCAACCATGATGAATTCTTTGATTTTTTCGAAGGTTGCTGGGCCAATGCCTGGCACCTCCATGATTTGCTCTATTTTATCAAAGCCGCCAACTTTTTGGCGGTAGGTAAGAATATCACTGGCTTTGGAAGGTCCGATTCCCGGCAATTGTTCGAGCTGATCCTGGGTTGCGCTGTTTAGATCGAGTGGAAAAATCCCCGGATCAATCGTTGCAGCCCTGTCAGGCGGCTCTCCATGAGTAGTCTCTACAGTGAGTGACACCTGTATCTTTTGTCCGTCGATCAGTCTTTGGGCCAGGTTGAGGGTGGTGAGATCGGCGCCGTCCAGCGCGCCGCCCGAGGCAGTTAGAGCGTCGCTCAGGCGGCTGCCCGGCGGCAGGGTATACAAACCGGGTTTGGTGACAGCGCCGCTTACATAGACGGTCAATGGCGCGGGAGTTGGGCTGGGCAGGAGTTCAATCGGTAAACCGCGCGGCGGAGCAGAGATGATCAGGACGGCGGCTGCCGCTGCAAGGCCAATCAGCACGCCGGCGGCAACGGATTTCAGCGCTTGCATCGAAGGACACCTGTTGGCTGCTCGAAAAGATCTTCTTCAGTATAGCCTACCAGCCTCCCGTGTCAAGACGTTCGGGGATTGTGAGGTAATAAAGGTTTACCGCCGGGCTTCAGCGGCATGTCGCACCTGATATTGAGATCAAGCTTGCTCTAGCGAGGGCTGCGGCCTGCCTGCCTGCTGAGCAGCGGCTTTTTGTTCCTCCGCCAGCATGGCGTTGAAGGCTGCGATGCTGACCTCGAGCATTTCCAGCGTTGGCTGGCGCGTGGTCAACGATTGTAAAGCCAGGTTCGGTTTCATCAGCCAGCGGATCAGGGGATGATCCAGGTGATTGGCTGTCCAGCGGATGTATTCATAGGCCAGCATCGCCAGGAATGGAATCAGCAGAATCCGGCTGAGCAGCAGCCAGACCATGGGTAGAGAGCCGAGGAGGGAAAAAACCAAAATCGATAAAACGATCAACGTCAAGAGGAATGAGGTTCCGCAACGAGGGTGAGCAAGCGGAAAGCGCTGGACGTTCTCAGGCGTGAGTTCCACGCTGGCCTCGAAGGCATTGATGGTCTTGTGCTCGGCGCCGTGGTAAGCGAAGACGCTGGCGATATCCTTCGCCCTGCCAATCAGCCAGATATAAAGAATGATCGCGCCCAGACGGATCAAACCTTCGATCAGGTTTGTCCCAATACTGGATATTTTGGTGATATTTTGAATCCATTTCCCGATTGCCGCCGGCGCGACGAAGAAGAGCAGAATGGCAATGGCAAACGAAGCGGCTAAAGTCAGAAAGAGCGCCGGACCTTCGATCTTTTCATCGTCGCCAGTTTGAAGGTTAGCAGAACGTGTCAGAAATCGGGTGCCAAGCCCAATTGAATCCCATAGGATCACTAACCCGCGCAGGAAAGCTACTTTTGCGAGCGGCCCCGTGTATATTCCTGTAAGGCGCTCGGTATCGATCCGGATACTGCCGTCTGGGGCGCGCATTGCTGCCGCGGCGGTGTATTTGCCGCGCATCAAAACCCCTTCGATTAACGCCTGCCCCCCGTAGTTCGGCAGTCTTAATTTGTCTGTACTCATCCTCGACACTTATTAAGAACTTTCATAGTAATAAAAGAAATGGATCAGCGCATTGATCCCTTTGTACCAGGTCGGCAAATGCAGTTTTTCGTTCGGCGAGTGGATGTTGTCGTCGGCGAGGCCAAATCCAGTCAGCACTGACTCGGTACGCAGGTAGCGCTGCATATATGCGACAATCGGTATGCTGCCGCCGTCGCGTTTAAATGCCGGTAGCATTCCCCAGACTTGTTCCAATGCGCGGGATAGCGCCTGGGTGGCAGGATGATGGATATCAGAAATCGAGGGCGGACTGCTGGTCATCGGAATCAGCTTCCAGGTGACCGTCTTTGGTGCGTGCGCTTCGATGTAAGCAGTCAATTGCCCCAGAATTTCGTCCTGATCCTGATCGGGCACCAGGCGGGTGGAAATCTTTGCCATTGCGTAAGAGGGGATAATTGTTTTTTGCCCCTCGCCGATGAAGCCTGAATAGAAACCATTCACGTCTAGAGTGGGTCTGGCGCCAACTCGTTCGACCGGAGTGAAGTCCTTTTCGCCGTTGAGCGCCGGAACGCCAGTCTGGTCGAGATAAAATTGCTCATCCATTGGCAGGCGGGCAAGGGAAGCTCGTTCCTCAGCACTGAGCGGGCGAACCCGGTCATAAAAACCTGGCAAGGTGACACGTCCATTCTCGTCGTGCATGCCGGCGATCAACTCACATAAAACCTGGGCAGGATTGTGGACAACCCCGCCGAAAAGACCGGAGTGCAGGTCCTGCCTAGGACCGTATACACGCAGCTCAAAGTACGCCAGACCGCGCAATGCATAGGTGATGGTCGGAAAATCGGCTTTGATCATCCCGCTGTCGGGATTGAGCGCGATATCGCAACTGAGCATCTCGGAGTGGCTCTCGAGGAATGGCGGCAGATTGGGCGAACCAACCTCTTCCTCACCTTCGATGATGAATTTAATATTTACTGGCAGCTCACCGGCCTGGAACACGGATTCTACCGCCTTTATGCTGGCAATAATCTGGCCCTTCATATCGGAGGCGCCGCGGGCGTGCAGGTTATCTCCACGGAGGGTTGGTTCGAAGGGTGGACTCTGCCATTTATCCAGTGGATCGGGCGGTTGGACGTCATAATGGCCGTAGATCAGGACGGTTGGCGCCTCTTTTTTTCCGCAATTACATTCGGCGAAGACGATCGGGTGGCCGGGGGTTGGAAAAATCTCTACCTTTTCCATACCAATGGCAGAAAGCTGCTCCGCCATCCACCTGGCAGCTTTTTCGATATCTTGCTTGTGGTTTGGGTCGGTCGAGACGGACGGGATCCTGATAATCTCGGTGAGCGAATTGAAAAAGTCATCTCGATGGGCAGACGCATATTCCAGCGCTGTGTTGCGGCGATTCGGCAAAGGGAGACTCCTTGGAAACGAATGGGCTCATTATATGCCATTTTCTCTTTTCCAGGCAGGATATACGCAAAATTTGCTGAAAACCTTCTGTGTTTATGCTAAAATTAGGCTACAGGTTCGGTGGTCAGTTCAAGTTAATCAGCTTGACTGGCGTTGGGTGTTATTCCTCAGCCCTTCGAAAAGCGCCGCCAAACTTTATCCACCGACCCTATGGATAAAAAACCAGTATACACAAATCTCTCGTTCAGCCTCAAGTCAACCGGTTTTGTTCCGGTTAATATCTGTTCAACCGAAAGGATGATCCTTTCGGTTTTTGATTCCTTTTTACAGTTGCGATAGCGAGGTTTGCGATGAGTATGATCATCACCAACGGGAAGATCGTCACCTGGGAAAATCCAAATCGTATTTTGGAAGGCCAGAGCCTGTATATCGAAGGACAGAAGATAGCCGCCATCGCTCCCCTGGATGAGTTTAAATTTGCCCATCCGGAAGCTCATCTGGTCGACGCGGGCGGGCAATATATCATGCCGGGCAATATCTGCGCGCACACCCATTTCTACGGCGCGTTCGCGCGCGGGCTGAGTATCCCTGGAAATGCGCCCAAAGATTTTCCGGAAATTCTGGAAAAGTTGTGGTGGTCTTTAGACAGAGCTCTCTCGCAGGAGGACGTCTATTATTCCGCCCTCGTCTACCTGGTTGACGCCATCCGCCATGGAACAACGACCTTGATCGACCACCACGCTTCGCCCAATGCAATCGACGGTTCGCTGGACGAGATCGCTCGGGCGGTCGAACAGGCGGGCGTACGGGCATCGCTGTGTTACGAAGTAACTGACCGTGGCGGCCCAGAGCAGATGCGCGCTGGCATCCGCGAAAACTTACGATTTATCGAACGAATCCGGGGCGGCGGTCATCTCGAGGGGCGGCTCGCGGCGACATTTGGGCTTCATGCAAGCCTGACACTATCCGATGAGACATTGGCCGCCTGCCGGGAAGCGGCTCCAGATGGCGTTGGCTTCCACATTCACGTCGCCGAGCACCCGGTTGACGAATACGACTCCCTGGCCAAATCCGGGCAGCGAGTGGTCGACAGGCTGCATCGCTTTGGGATTCTCGGCCCGGAATCGATTGCCGTTCATGCCGTGCATGTGGATGTACGCGAGGTCGAAATTTTGCGAGAGACGCAGACCTGGGTTACTCACCAGCCGCGGTCGAACATGAACAACGCGGTGGGTATGTCGCAGCCGGAGGCAATGATGCGTGCCGGTGTCAAAGTATGCCTGGGCAATGACGGTTTTTCCAATGCGATGTGGGAGGAATGGAAAACCACCTACCTGGCCCACAAACTTTGGAATCACGACCCGCGCCGGATGTCCGGGACGGACGTGATTCAGATGGCAATTTACAATAACACCGAGCTGGCATCCCGCCACTTTGGGGCTGGTCCGATCGGGGTAATCGCGCCGGGCGCGCAGGCTGATCTGATGTTTGTGGATTATCAGCCTTTCACCGAGGTCACCGCGGGAAACCTGCCCTGGCATATCATCTTCGGGTTTCGCGAGAGCATGGTCACAACCACGATCGCGGCAGGTAAAGTACTGATGCGAAACCGGGTGCTGCTGACCCTGGATGAGGAAAAAATCGCGTACGAAGCACGTGAACGGTCTAAAAAGACCTGGGAAAGGTATTCTCAATCTTTTATATCCTGATCATAAACGGAGGCAGGCATGGCAGAAGCGGGGGTAAGATTACCGAAAATAATCGGAATCATCGGTGGGACCGGAAAGGAGGGAAAAGGATTGGCTTACCGCTGGGCAAGAGCCGGGCTGCAAGTGGTGATCGGCTCGCGGCAGCATGAGAAAGCCCAGGCAGCAGCCGCCGAAGTCAATTCGCTCCTGGGCGGAGAAACCCAGGTGGGCGCCGCAGTCAACGCTGAGGCAGCTGAAACTGCCGATCTGCTAGTCCTCACAGTGCCTTATGCAGCCCATGCCGATATGTGCCAGTTTATCAAGCCATATGCGCAGGGCAAAATCGTAATCGATGTGACGGTGCCGCTGGTGCCGCCAAAAGTGACCCGCGTCCAACTGCCTCCAGAAGGGAGCGCAACCCGCCAGGCGCAGTTGATCCTTGGCGATCAGGTCCAGGTTGTGGCTGCATTCCAGAACATCTCTTATGAGCATTTATTAAACGATGAGCCTGTTGACTGCGACGTGATCGTCTGCGGCGGAAATCTCGAGGCTCGCCAGGTCGTTCTGGCTCTGGTCGAAGCCGCCGGATTGGTCGGCTGGAACGGCGGTTCGGTCGAAAATGCCGTTGTTGTCGAGGGATTAACTTCGATCCTGATCGGATTGAATAAGCAATTTTCGACCACCGATGCCGGCATTCGAATCACGGGATTACCGCGAAAAGACCTGACATAATAAGAAAGGCGTGCTTCCTTGGCCCCGCTTGTTCTAACGCCGCTTACCCATCTACCCCTCATCCAGCCGGGCGACTCGCTGGCGCAAATCCTCTGGAACGGTCTTAAAGCTGAAAAAATCGAACTGGTTGACAGCGATATCCTCGTTCTTGCCCAGAAAATAGTATCAAAGGCTGAAAACCGACTGGTCAATCTCAACGACGTACATCCTTCTTTGCGTGCCCGTGAGATCGCCGCAATCGCTGAGAAGGATCCGCGTTTCGTTGAGCTGGTTTTACAGGAGAGCCGCGAAGTTGTGCGCCTGAAGGCCGGGACGATTATAGTCGAACATCGGCTAGGTTTCGTTTGCGCGAACGCTGGAATTGATCACTCGAATGTCCAGGGAACCTCCGGCGACCCGCTCGATTGGGTGCTTCTTCTTCCGGAAAACCCGGATGCCTCTGCTCATCAGATTCGGCAGGAGCTTGAGCAAATTAGCGGCAAGCGGCTGGGCGTGATGATCATCGACACGCACGGCCGGGCCTGGCGGTTAGGCACGGTCGGCGTGGCAATTGGTTTCTCCGGAGTTCCCGGGCTGGTGGATCTGCGCGGAAAGCCGGATTTATTCGGCTATCGGCTGCGAGTCACCCAGGTTGCCGCCGCTGATGAGCTTGCGGCGGCTGCATCCCTGGTAATGGGCCAGGCGGATGAAGGCATCCCTTCCGTGCACGCGAGGGGATTTCCATATCCCTTGCGCGATGGAAAACTGGAAGAGCTGATCCGCCCAAAGGATCTGGATCTGTTCAGGTGAGCATGTATTCCATTATTTCAGCCTTGGATTCTGAAGCTGATAGCAAGGTCAAGCAGCTCCGTGCCTGGCTGATGGGACAGTATCCTACGCTGTCCGAAACATTGGTTCTCGAACCGCATCTCTCCTGGCTCAGCGTGGAAAAAATGGACGTAACCTCCGCCGGTGAAAAGCTGACCCAGAAGACGCAGACTCTCTCGCCCCTGCATCTGGAAACGACCGGTTTCGGCCTTTTCAGCGGAGCAAAGCCGGTGTTATACCTGCCGGTTATCAAAACGGAGGAACTGGCAAAATTACATGCCAGCCTCTGGGAATTGCTTACCTCGGAGGCCAAAAACTCCAATCTCATGTTCCGGCCGGACCAGTGGCTGCCGCACATCAGCGTCTTCTACTTCGATGAGAATGAAAGCGCGATGTTGGGCTGCGCATTAGGCGAAATAGCCAAAATGGAATTTAACCTTCAATTCACCATCGATCACCTGATCATCGCTTATTTCAAAGGCGATCAATACGGACAACAATCCATCCATCGGTTCCATGGTTAATGTATGGACGACCTGGCAGGCTGCTTGCATCCAAGAAATCAAGATTTGGTGGTTACGAGAAAAACAGGCGCAGACCGGTCATCGGCCTGGGGTATAATTCTTGAGAGACGTACATGATCTCATGCGGGCAGTTTTCTTGGCGGCCGTTTTCTGACAATAGGTAATTTTTATTTCCCTGGAGGAAATCGAAAAGGCTATGACCCTTTGGGCGATCGTACCTGTAAAACCGCTGCGCAGAGGAAAATCTCGACTGTCAAAGGTTCTCTCGGAAGATGAGAGAACTCTATTAAATTATACGTTGCTGAGTAATACCCTCAGAACGCTGGCCGAAGTTCCTGAAATCGACCAGGTGTTAGTGGTCAGCAGCGACCCGGCCGCATTGTCGCTTGCCCGCGAATATCAGGCAAGGACAGTCCAGGAAGATGGAAAGCCTGGCCTTACCACTGCCATGCGGCGGGCGACAGTCATCGCGCAAATGTACGCTGCCCATGATCTGCTCATCATCCCCGCCGACCTTCCCTTGATCTCTAAAGCGGACATCCAGGAATTCATCAGCCATGCCGGGAAACCGCCGGTGATTGTAATCGCTCCAGACCGCCATTCGGATGGCACCAATGCGCTCTTTATGAGCCCGGCAGGGGTGATTGATTATCGTTCCGGTTCCGGGTCGTTCAAGAACCACATACAGCAGGCGCAGAAGAAGGGAGTGCGGGTGGAGATCTGCCAGCTTTCAGCTTTCGAGCTCGATCTTGACCGCCCCGAAGACCTGGATCTGCTGAAACAAATCGAGGCAATGAAGTTAGAGCCCTAATCCATCCAAAGACAACCCAGGAGGCGCAATGACCGAGAGAGTTGCACTGTATTTGCAAGATGCCCATGATTTACGCGACGGGCTGGAATATGTACGGTATGCCGAAAAGCGAGGGTTCGAAGCTGTCTGGCAGGCGGAGAGCCGTCTCGTGCGGGATGCGGTCGTCCCTATGGCCGCTTACGCAGCTGTGACAGACAAGATCAAAGTCGCATCAGGCGTCTTAAACAACTGGACCCGCAATATCGGATTGCTGGCAGCCACTTTCTTGACTCTCGATGACCTCGCGCCGAACCGGGTAATCTGCGGGATTGGCGCATGGTGGGATCCGCTGGCTCGCAACGTCGGAATCGAGCGACGTAAACCCCTGACCGCGATGAAGGAGACTGTTTTGGTGCTGCGCCGGTTGTTGAACATGGAGCGAGTAACCTTCCATGGCGAATTCATCCACGTGGAAGGGATTGAGCTGGACGTTGTCCATGGGCGGCGCGAACCGCGCAATGTACCGATCATGATCGGCGCGACCGGCGACAACATGATGGAGCTCACTGGCGAAATCGCTGATGGGGTGGTGCTCAATTATTGCGTCGAGCCCAGTTACAATTACAAGGCGCTTGAATTGTTAGAGAAAGGCGCTAAAAAAGCGGGCCGGCGCCTGGAAGACCTCGACCGTCCGCAACTGATCGTTTGCTCCGTTGATCTCGACCATGATAGGGCGATCGACACGACCCGCGAACTTTTAACCCAGTACCTGGCCCAGCAGCCGCACATCGCCAAAGCTTCCGGCGTATCGATGGACGTAGTCGCGGAGATCCAATCCATTCTTGGCTGGCCGGCGACTCATGAACAAATCCGCAAGGCCAAGCACCTCGTTCCAGAGGATTTGATTTACCGCATCACCGCATCCGGCACGCCGGATGAGGCCCGCGCGAAGGTCGATGAATACCGCCGGGCCGGATGTACATGCCCGATCCTCTATTCAGTTGGTGGCGACGTGAAATTGTTGATCGACACCTTTGCACAGATTTAATCGCTATGGAGAGGCAGCCCAATTCGCGCTACTGCTTCGTGTGCGGTGTGCAAAATCAACAGGGATTGAAAATGGTCTTCTATACCGATGGTCCGGGAAGGACAAGGGCAGAGTTCAGCGTGCCTGAAACCTTTCAAGGATATCGAGGTATCGTTCACGGCGGCGTTGTCGCGGCAATTTTGGATGAGGCTGCCGGTAGAACGGTAATGGGCGATGAAAATCCCCGCCGAGTGGTGGTAACTGGAAGAATGGACATCCGCTATCGAAAACCGGTGCCTGTCGCTCGACCGCTGATTATTACAGGTGAGCTGGTTGAGGAAAAAGGGCCGGTTGTGAGAGCTTACGGGAAAATCAGCGACCAGCAGGGAAGCGTGCTTGCAGAGGCAGACGTTACTCTGGTGGAGATTCCAGGAGCGTTGAAAGAAAGGATAGGATGGGAGCCCGCAGACTGGCGGGTATATCAAGATCGGGAGGAAGGATGACGATCAAAGCCTATTATCGTCCAAAAACGGTCCAGGAAGCCCTGGATTTACTCCCGACCAATCGGGAGAAGACCATTCCGTTGGGTGGAGGAACCAGCGTCTCGCGGCTTAAATCCCAGGATGTTGCAGTGGTGGATCTTCAGGCGTTGGGGCTGGACTCGATCACGCCGCTGGGACATGTGCTGCGGGCAGGCGGCACGGCAACTCTCCACGCGCTTGGCTCCTTCCCTGGCCTGGAGGAAGGACTGCGCCGGGCGGTCGAGCTGGAAGCAAATTTCAACATCCGCCAGAGGGCGACGATTGCCGGGTGCATTGTAACCGGAGATGGACGCTCGACGCTGTTGACTGCGTTGCTGGCAATGGACGGATTGCTCACCTGGCTGCCAGGGGGGGTAGAGCAACGGATCGGCGAATTCCTGCTGACCCGCGCTGATTCATGGCCAGGGAAAATCATCGAGAGCATTTCTCTGCCGTTGAGTGTTAAGTTCCGCTTCACAGCGGTGGGGAGATCGCCGGCGGATGTCCCGGTTATTTGCGTTGGGCTTACCGCCTGGCCATCGGGGAGGGTTCGCATCGCCGTGGGCGGCTATGGTCCCTACCCCATTTTGGCGCTGGACGCGGCTGAGACTGGCGGTGCGGAAATTGCCGTCCGCGATGCGTTAACTCACAGTGGCGATGACTGGGCCAGCGCGGAATATCGCCAGGAAGCCGCAGCGGTGCTGGTCAGACGAATGCTGATGGAAATTTAGTATTCCAGTTGGACGAATAGAGGAAGGTTCCGATGCTCATTCAACTGAAAATCAACGGCGTCCTTTCGAATTTTGACGTGTCGGCAGGCGACACTCTTTTACAGGTGTTACGCCAGAATGGCTATTTTGGAGTCAAGTTTGGCGGATGCGAAAAGGGCGAGTGCGGAGCCTGCGCAGTCCTATTGGATGGAGTTCCGGTCAATTCCTGCGCCATGCTGGCGGCGCAAGCAGAAGGGCATGAAATCGTAACAATCGAGGCCGTGGGCGAGCATCCTGAGCAGGGCTGGAAGAAGACAGCCGGTCTCCATCCAATCCAGGAAGCGTTGATCGAATGCGGCGCGATCCAATGCGGGTATTGCACTCCAGCCTTTGTCCTGGCGGCCAAGTCTCTATTGGAAAAGAATCCCAATCCGAGCGAGCAAGAGGTACGCGAGGCGATTTCGGGTGTGCTCTGCCGCTGCACGGGTTATCTCAAGCCGGTCCAGGCAATCTTACGCGCGGCCGCCATCCTGCGCGGCGAGGAGGTGCCGCCGATCCATGCCGGGCCAGAACCTGTTCCCCTCCCGGTTGACTGGCCTGTTGGCGGCAAGGATACCGGTGGGATCCCTGAAGCGCTGGGGACGCCGCAGACCGCCGTCCAGACAAGGGTTCTGCCGAAGATCTTGCTGACAGGCGACGCTCAGCGGAAAACGACCTCGCAGATCGGAAAACCAGAGCCGAAGGTTGACGCAGTCAAACTGGTTCAGGGCAAGCCGGCTTTCACCGCCGATATCGAGCTGCGCGGGCTGCTGCACGCCAAAGTTCTGCACAGCCCGGTAGCCCACGCGAGAATCAAGCGCATCGACCTTTCCAAAGCGAGGGCGCTGCCAGGTGTGGCTGCTGTACTGTGTTATAAGGATATCCCCCGGGTGATCTATTCGACCGCAGGGCAATCAGATCCCATCCCCGGACCGCTGGACACCTTTTCGTTGGATTCAAAGGTGCGTTTTGTCGGCGACCGGGTGGCTTTCGTCGCCGCCGAGACGCCGGAAATCGCCGAACAGGCGTTGAAATTGATTGAGGTCGAGTATGAAACCCTGCCGGCGATTATCGATCCGCGCGAGGCAATGAAGGAGGGCGCGCCGATCATCCACGACGAGCCGGAGTATGTCAATTTTGCTGAATCGAACCCCAGGAAGAATTTAGCCGCGGAAATCCGAATTGATATTGGCGACGTTGAAAAAGGTTTCGCCGAGGCTGATCGTATCTATGAGGCCGAGTATACCGTTCCAAAGGTTCAACAGGCTCATATCGAACCGCACGTTTGCGTCACCTATTGGGACGAGGACGACCGCCTGGTCATCCGCACCAGTACCCAGGTACCTTTTCACGCCCGGAGGATCCTTGCGCCCGTGCTCGGTCTGCCAGTCAAACGTATCCGCGTGATCAAACCGCGTATTGGCGGCGGTTTCGGCGGCAAGCAGGAAGTGTTGATCGAGGATGTGGCCGCTCATTTGACGATCGCCACCGGCAGGCCGGTGATGTACGAATACAGCAGGGAAGAAGAATTCATCGCAGCCCGCTCACGCCATCCAATGCGCATAGTCATGAAAACTGGCGTAAAATTAGATGGCACAATCACCGCCAATGAAATGAGAGTGCTTTCCGACACAGGCGCTTACGGCTGCCACGGCCTGACCGTTACGGGAAATACCGGTCACAAGGCGATGGCTCTCTATGTGGGCGACGGGCCATACCGGCAATCGCCCAATATCCGCTTTTATGCTGACGTGGTGTATACCAACACTGCGCCTTCTGGCGCTTACCGCGGATACGGCGTCCCCCAGGGATACTGGCCGGTAGAAAGGCACATGGAACGGATTTGCCGCGACCTTGGATTGGATCCACTTGAATTCCGGTTAAAAAATGCCGTCCGGCCTGGCGAGCTGCATCCATTTTCAACTGCCTGGAGTGAGGGCCGCAAACCCCGCCCGGAGATCATTCACACCGTTGGGCTGGAAGAATGCGTCCGGCAGGGGAAAGCCGCAATAGGCTGGGATCAGAAGTACAACCATCCGGAATGGCGCATCATTCCAGACAAGCCCTATCTACGGCGGGGCATAGGCGCGGCTCTGGTCATGCAGGGTACGGCAATTCCATATCTTGATATGGGTGGGGCAAGCATCAAGATGAACGACGACGGCTCTTTCAACCTCTTGATCGGCGCGACCGATCTCGGCACAGGCTCAGACACAGTTCTGGCACAGATGGCCGCCGAAGTGCTCGGAACGCCGGTGGAAGATATCCTGGTCTATTCTTCGGATACCGACTTTACGCCCTTCGATAAAGGGGCATATGCCTCCAGCACGACTTACATCTCCGGCGCTGCCGTGGTCAAAGCCGCCGAGCAGGCTGCCGGGCGGATGCGCGAGCGGGCAGCGCGGATGCTCACCGAACGCGGCGACGGACCTTCAGTGACGGCTGAGGAGATCGTCCTGACCGATCGGAAAGCTGTCGCGCCTGACGGGCGTTTCGTTACCCATGCCGAGATTGCTCTGGATTCTCTCCACCACAGCGAGCAGGAACAGATTATGGGGATTGGTTCGCATTATTCCAGGTCTTCGCCTCCGCCGTTCGCGGCTCAATTTGCCGAAGTGACGGTTGATATCGAAACCGGTCAGGTGACTGTCGATAAGCTGGTCATGGCGGTCGATTCGGGCGTGATCGTCAATCCGGTCACTGCCTCTGGGCAAATTGAAGGCGGGATGACCCAGGCGCTTGGATATGCAGTCTGTGAAGAAATGGTGTATGATCAGGAAGGCAGAATCCGCGAAAAGGATTTGGTCGATTACCATATCTTCCGGGCGCATGAGATGCCGGTTCTAGAAACGATCTTTGTCGAAACGTACGAGCCCACCCATCCATTCGGTGTCAAAGCGGTCGCGGAAATCCCAATGGATGGAGTTGCTCCAGCGGTAGGCAATGCTGTTCTCGATGCCTGCGGCGCTGACGTGATGTCGAATCCAATCACTCCTGAGCGCGTCTGGCACGCTCTGAGATAACCCTACTGGCGAGAATGCAATATGGTTTCTTTATACCGGGCGATTGTTGAATTGCAAGAAAAAGGAGATGCTGGGGCGCTATGTACGATTGTTGCTGCCCAGGGATCCACGCCGCGCCATGCCGGCAGCAAGATGCTCGTCTATTCCGATGGGAGTTTTATCGGCACGGTGGGCGGCGGCGAAGTGGAAACTCGAGTAATCCGCGAAGCTCTGAATGTGATCCGCAGCAGACGAGCGAGCCTGCTGGAATACAATCTGGTCGATCCAACAAAAGGCGATCCTGGCGTGTGTGGAGGTACCTTACAGGTGTTTGTTGAACCCATCTTACCAGAGCCGCAAATAGTGGTCATCGGCGGCGGTCACGTTGGTAAAGCGGTAGCCCACCTCGCAAAGTGGCTCGGGTTCCGCGTTGCCGTCTCGGACGACCGCCCAGAATTTTGCACCCCAGAAGAGAATCCGGATGCCGATGAGTTCTATCCGGTGCCTATGGAGGAGCTGCCGAATCACCTCCATATTACCCCGTCTTCCTACCTGGTGCTCACCACCCGCGGAAGCAATGTAGACATCGCCGGGTTAAGACCGCTCCTGGAAACGCCCGCCGCTTATATCGGGGTGATCGGCTCAAAGCGCCGCTGGCTGACCACGCGCAAAGCGCTGCTCGCGCAGGGTGTGCCTGAAGAGATGATAAACAAAGTATATTCACCCATGGGGCTGGAGCTTCAAGCAGAAACACCCGAAGAGATAGCAGTAAGCATCATGGCGGAAATCATCGCCATTCGCAACGGCGGCAGCGGAAAAACTATGAAAATGTGATGGAGAGTCTATGTGGCGTGAAGTAATCAGTGCAGCATCGATCGATGACGTTCTCGCAACGATGGCTGAAAAAGGAGACTCCGCCAGGATTATCGCCGGGGGGACTGACCTGCTCCTGGAGTTAGAGCGCGGCCAGCGTAAGGGGATCGAGACGCTGGTTGACATCTCCAGAATCCCGGGCCTGGATACTATCCGGTTGGATAACAAGGGCTGGATTCACCTTGGTCCGCTGGTGACCCATAATCACTGCGCAGCATCCCGTCTGCTGCAGGAAACAGCTTATCCTCTAGTGCGGGCAGCCTGGGAAGTTGGCTCGCCGCAAATCCGCAACCGCGGGACAGTTGCCGGCAATCTGATCACCGCCTCGCCGGCCAACGATACCATCACACCGCTCGTGGCGTTAGGCGCTGTTTTAACGCTGAAATCGTTAAGAGGCGAGAGGACGATCCCGCTGGATTTGTTCTACAAAGGCGTCCGTCAGGTTGATCTGCGCCTGGACGAACTGCTGACGGGGATATCTTTCCCGATATTACGCGCCAACCAGCGCGGGACGTTTATTAAATTCGCTTTGCGACGCGCTCAGGCGATTTCACTGGTCAACGCGGCTGTGATTCTTACGTTCGACGGGGATGTCATCGATCATGCAGTCATTACACTGGGAGCTGTCGCGCCGACGATTATTCACGCGCCTGCTGCGGAGGAATATTTGCGCGGCAAACGACCTGACGAGCAAGTGATCCGTGAAGCCGCCAACCTGGCGATGGAAGCTGCCCGCCCCATCTCCGATATCCGCGGTTCAGCGCTTTACCGCAAGCGGATGGTCGCGGTTATTGTCCGGCGGGCGATTCAGGCGCTGATGAACCAGACTGAACGCCAGGATTTCCCGCCCGAGCCGGTTCTGCTTCGCGGAAAAACCGGATTCTCGCCAAGCCGGCTGGAGCGAACCCTGCGCCACGATGGGTCGACGCCGATCGAGACGACCATCAACGGCAGGCATTACCGTTTCAACAGCGGGCAAAATAAGACTTTGCTGAGGTTGCTGCGCGAAGAAGGCGCTTTGACCGGAACGAAGGAGGGCTGCGCGGAAGGGGAGTGCGGAGCATGCACCGTATTTCTCGACGGCGCGGCAGTGATGAGCTGCCTGGTGCCTGCTGTGCGCGCCCATGGCGCATCCATTGTAACCATTGAAGGACTGTCGGGTGATCACCGGCTCCACCCGGTTCAGGAAGCGTTCATCAAGGATGGCGCAGTGCAGTGCGGGTATTGCATACCGGGGTTTGTCATGTCAGCGGCCAAGCTGCTCGAAGAACGTCCAACCCCGAGCCAGCTTGAGATCAAACAGGCGATAACCGGCAATCTTTGCCGCTGCACCGGTTATTACAAAATCATTCAGGCAATAGAAGATGCTGCTTTACTCAACCAAGGAGAGATGCGATGACTAAATATACCAGCTACCGACCTTCGACAAGCGGAACCCTTTCGCGGGAAGAGCGTCAAAAAATCCACCCGGTCTGGCGTGGGATCGGCTGGATATTAATGTTTATATTCCCTGTGATGGGGTGGTTCAGCGCCGTATGGCTTTTGGACGAAAACGCCAAACAAAAGTGGATTGCGATACCATCCAGCTTGCTGCTCAAAGGCCAGGATCAGCTCTTGCTGGTAAAAATCATCCTGGCTCTGGTGATCGTCTTTGTCCTGTACTTCCTGTTCCAGTTGATCTCTTTCTTTGTACTGCGCCTGTTTGGACCTGAACGATATGGGCCAATGGATATTCCGCGCGTTTCCTGGAAAGGCCGCCGGCGCAGCCGTTAGGGACCTGGACTCTATTCATCTTAATCGGTTCAAGGACGGCGTGCATGAATTACATTGGCGAATCGCTCCCAAGAGTTGACGCAGCTGGAAAAGTGACCGGAAAGACTGAGTTTCCAGGCGATATCAACCTGCCAGGCCAGGCATACATGAAAATCCTATTTGCCGGCCGTCCCCATGCGCGGATCACCCGCATAGACATCTCGCGAGCAGAAAATCTGGAAGGCGTACTGGCTGTTTTCACCGCGGCTGATGTACCGGTCAATGAATACGGATTGATCATGCCTGATCAGCCGGTCCTGTGCGGACCGGGTTCAAGTAAGCCGTTTGCTGACCGGGTGCGTTTTGTTGGCGATCAGGTGGCTCTGGTGGTGGCAGAGAGCGAAGACATAGCCAGCCAGGCCTGTAAATTGATCCAAGTTGAATATGAAGACCTGCCTCTGGTGCTCGATCCACTGGCAGCCATGCGCGCGGATAGCCCGCTACTGCATCCGGATAAGGGCAGCAATGTGTTTTGCCATTATCGCATCCGCAAAGGCGTCCGGGATGACCTTTTTGAGGGAGCGGATGTTATCGTTGAAGGAGTTTATCAGACCCCGGCTCAGGAGCATGCGTATCTGCAGCCTGAAGCAGGTCTTGGGTACATCGATGAAGAGGGGCGGGTGACGGTTGTTGTCGGCGGTCAGTGGGCGCACGAAGACCGCGAGCAAATCGCACACGCGCTTAATCTGCCAGAAGAACAGGTGCGCGTGATCTACCCGGCGATCGGCGGAGCGTTTGGCGGGCGAGAGGATATGTCTGTTCAGATCGTCCTGGCGCTGGCCACCTGGAAGCTGCACCAGCGCGGGATTCCCCGTCCGGTCAAAATCATCTGGGGCCGGGAAGAATCGATCATCGGCCACCATAAACGCCACCCTTATACCATCAAGGCCAAATGGGGGGCGACCCGCGAGGGACGCCTGGTTGCGGCAGAAGTCGAGCTGATTGCTGACGGCGGGGCTTACGCTTATACCTCGACCAAGGTTCTTGGCAACGCAACCCTGATGTGCACCGGGCCGTACAAAATTCCAAGAGTTAAGGTGGATGCCTACGCGGTCTACACCAATCATTTGCCCAATGGGGCATTTCGCGGTTTCGGCGGTCCGCAGGGAGCGTTCGCGGCCGAATCGCAGATGAATAAGCTTGCACAGGCCCTCGGGATCGATCCGGTTGAGCTGCGCATGCGCAACCTACTCGATGAGGGCGACGAGCTTTCGGTCGGAACGCCTTTGCCAAAGGGCGTCACGATCAAGAAAGTTGTTGAAGAAGTCGCCCGCATGGGCGGGTGGGAATATTCTGACCGCGGCTGGCATCGTCCATCAGGGTATTCCTCTACCGTTGAGGGAAAACCTCACCTTCGCAGGGGGGTGGGTTTTGCCTGCGGATTCAAGAATGTTGGCTTTTCCTTCGGCGCGCCTGAGAATTGCTGGGCAATTATCGAACTCTCCGGAAATACCGAAATCGAGAACGCAACACTTTATCATGCCGGCGCGGAGGTCGGGCAGGGATCGCACACGGTCTTCACCCAAATGGCTGCTGAGGCGCTGGGACTGCCAATCGAAAAAATTACGCTGGTCGCCGCTGATACAGCCGTTACCAATAATTCGGGCAGCGTTTCCGCCTCGCGGATGACCTTTATGGCTGGCAACGCGATTCGCGGGGCTGCGCAGGAGGCTCTAACCAGGTGGCGCAATGAGGAACGCCCAGCGCGGGCGGTTTATCAATACCATCCGCCGAAGACCACTCCATATGACCCGGAAACAGGCAAATCCGAGCCAAATTTCGCCTATGGATATGTGGCTGAGGTGGTCGAACTCGAGGTTGATACCGAAACCGGGCAAATTGAGATCAAGAATGTCATCTGCGCCGACGATGTTGGCAAAGCGGTCAATCCGCAAATGGTCGAGGGGCAGATCCAGGGGGCGATAGTCCAGGCGGCCGGTTATGCAATCCTTGAAAATTTCATTCAACAGGACGGATACGTCTTGACCAACACCCTGTCCACTTATCTGATCCCAACCGTACTGGATATCCCTGAACAGGTCAACGTTAAGATTTTAGAGTTTGCCGATCCAATCGGACCTTGGGGGGCGCGCGGCGTAGGCGAAATGCCCTACCTGCCGCTGGCGCCAGCGGTATCCGCGGCGATCCACTCCGCGACTGGCGTCTGGTTTGATCAGTTCCCATACACGCCCGAGCGGGTCCTTTTTGGGCTGGATGCCGGAAAAAAGGAATAACTGATGAGCCTGCGCGTATTGATCCGCGGCGGCGGCGACCTTGCCAGTGGCGCGGCATTGCGGCTGGTGCGCAGCGGCGCTCAGGTGGTCATTACGGAGCTGGCCATGCCGCAGGTGGTGCGCCGGGCGGCTTCCTACGCAAATGCGGTTTATGAGCGCTTCTGCAAGGTTGAGGAAACCCGCGGTCGGTTATGCGCGGATTTCTCCGAGGTTGCCGCCGCGCTGGAGAATAGAGAAGTGCCGGTAATCATTGATCCGGAAGCCGCAATACGTCATTCGCTTCAGCCGCACGTAATCATTGACGCGCGCATGACCAAGCGCGAGCCGGATATTCCGATAGAGGCCGCCCCGCTGGTGATCGGACTTGGCCCTGGTTTCATCGTCGGGATTCATTGCCACGCGATTGTGGAAACCAAACGCGGCCACACACTCGGCCGGGTATACTGGACTGGCACAGCAGAAGCGGATACCCAGGTTCCTGAGCAGGTATCTGGCATTGACGTCCAGAGGGTGTTACGCGCTCCAGCGGCGGGCGAAATCAAGAATCTCGTGCGGATCGGAGACCTTGTCGTGGCCGGGCAAGATCTGGCGATCGTCGGTGGTAAGGTCGTCAAAGCAGGGTTTGATGGGGTCGTCCGTGGTTTAATTGCGGATGGGTTTCCAGTCCAGGCCGGGATGAAAATCGGCGACCTGGATCCTCGCCAGGACCCCCGCCTGTGTTTTATCGTCTCCGACAAATCACTGGCAGTGGGGGGAGGGGTTCTGGAGGCGATTCTCTCGCGCGCGGATTTGCGCGGCAAGCTTTGTTCCCATAATTAAATGATGGAACTCTTTCAGGCGTTGCGATTAAACGCCCTATCTCGGATCGCTTTTGTCGGGGCGGGGGGAAAAACCACCGCAATGTTCCGTGCAGCCCGGCAAGCGAGAAGCAAAACGCTGACTGCTACGACCGCGCATCTGGCGACCGATGAAATCAGATTCGCTGACCGCCACTTTGTTGTCAGCAATCCGGATCAGTTAGCTCAAACAGTGGATCGGCTGGCAGACGGGGTGAATCTCTTTACGGGTCCTGAAGTCAAACCCGGGCGTCTTGGCGGACTCGATGACAGCGCAATTTTCCGTCTTAAGAATATCGCCGATCAGCTAAACCTGCCCCTGTTGATTGAGGCGGATGGATCACGTCGGCTGCCCGCCAAAGTTCCAGGCGCACACGAGCCGCCCATCCCGGAATGGGTGAATGCGGTGGTCGTCACCGCAGGGCTTTCAGCGGTCGGTCAACCGCTGAACGATGACACTGTTTTTCGAGCTGAAATATTCTCACAAATTTCCGGCCTTGCGTTGGGCTGCCCGATTCAGCTTGAAACCCTGGTTCAGGTATTGACCCACCCCATGGGAGGGCTGAAAAATATACCAGCCGATGCGGATCGAATTGTGCTCTTCAATCAATGGGATACTTTGCACCTTCATCCCGAAGAGATGGAAGGCGTGCGGAAAATTTTATTGGATAAGTTTGGATCGGTGCTCGTTGCTTCCCTTCGTGATGAGGGAAATGAAGTGAAGTTCCGTCTGGAAAATGTAGCCGGGATCATCCTCGCTGCAGGTGGATCAGAACGGTTTGGCGAACCCAAACAGCTTTTGAGCTGGAAGGGCAGGCCGTTCATCCAGCACATTGTTGAGGCGGCTTTGCAGGCTAGATTGAGTCCGATTGTCGTGGTGCTCGGCGCAGTTATTGAACCAATTCAAAATGTTCTGAAAGATTATTCTATCAATATAATTAATAATGAAAAATGGTCCAATGGTCAGGCGAGCTCAATTGGCGCCGGGGTGAGATCCATCGCGGGTCAATGCGGGGCAGCCGTGTTTTTACTCAGCGATATGCCGCAGGTGTCGGTTGACGTTCTTCAAACCTATCTGCGATATCATCGCGAATATAATTATTTTATCCTGGCGCCGCAAGTCTCAGGCAGACCGGCCAACCCGGCAATGTTCGATCGCCGCTGTTTTCCCGCTCTGGCTGAGCTCAGCGGCCAGGCAGGCGGCCGTCAGCTCTTCGACCGGTTCCCGGTCGATTGGCTGGAACTGGACGATCCATTTCTTGCCCTGGATGTGGATACTCCTGAGGATTATCAGGTCTTACTCGAGCATGAACATGACAGAAATACAGAGTGATGCCGGCGAAATTTACGCGGTCGTCCTGGCGGCAGGCATGTCAACCCGGATGGGTGTCCCCAAGATGACCCTGCCGTGGAAGGGCTCTACCATCCTTGGAACGGTTCTGGTTACCCTGAGAGAAGCAGGCGTGCGGCGTTTCCGCGTGGTGGTCGGCGCCAGTCGTGAGGAAGTGGAGCAGGTTCTGGATGGCCTGGCCTTTCCTGTAGAGCGCGTTTTTAATCCGAAGTACGCCAATGGCGAGATGATGGACTCAATTCGAGCCGGTTTAGCGAATCTCAATCCCGAAGTACGGGCAGCCCTGCTGGTACTTGGCGATCAACCGCAGCTCGAGGCAGCCGTTGCCGCCGGACTGATTGATCGGTTTCGGCAACGCAGCTCCAACCTGATCGTGCCAAGTTACCAAATGCGCCGCGGGCATCCCTGGCTGGTTGGACGGCCTCTTTGGGAGGAGTTGATCTATATGGATGCGGGCGGGACCATGCGCGATTTTCTCAACAGCCATGCGGGGGAGATCGATTACCTTATTGTGGATACAGACAGTATCCTGCACGACCTGGATACGCCGGAAGATTATCGTAAAGCGCACGGGTGATAGCTTCTGAAAACCCAAAGGAAAAATGGCAAAAATAATAATTCGTATAGCCATTTCCCCATACAACTCACTTAAAGAAGCAAATCCACAAACAATACAACCTTGTTTTCCAAGGTATAATCCCGTCCTGTGATCAAGCTCTGGCGCTATTTCAACCGCGACCCCAAAACCGGGCAGGTAAGCATCGAGATTCCGGGCCAATCTGGATCCCTCGACGAATTGACCAATCAGCTGCCAGCAGGGGTTTATACAACCTTCCGCACTTACCATAAGTATTCGGTGTTGAATTTTCCAGCGCACATCCAGCGGCTGGAGCACTCAGCAAGAATCCTTTCGAAACCTCTGAACCTTGACCAGGCTGCCTTACACGCCAACCTGAGAACAGCGCTCGAAAATCACCCCGCAGAAGAAAACCGCGTCAGAATAATCGTTACCTGGGAATTACCAAAAGAGGGCGAGGTTATTTACCTGGCAGTCGAAGACCTGCGCACGCCTTCCCCTGAGCTCTATCGGACCGGTGTACGGGTCAATACCGTGCCGCTAAAAAGAGTCCTCCCCGAGGCAAAAGCCACAGATTTCATATATCAGACTCAACAACTCCGCGCTGAAATTACAAATGGATTGAACGAGCTCCTCATGGTCAGCGAAAATGGGGTTATCCTTGAAGGCTTGAGCAGCAATTTCTTCGCCGTTCGCGATGGCGCAGTTTACACCATTTCATCCGGGGTTTTACCGGGTATTACCCGAGAATTTGTGCTCGAAATTATCCGCTCCACATCGATTCCACTTGTTCTGGATGGCATCCATCTGACCGATATCGACAAACTGCAGGAAGCTTTTATCACCAGCACCAGCAGGGGAGTGCTGCCTGTGGTTCAGATCGACCAGACAGTGATCGGCAGCGGATTTCCGGGTCCGGTCACGAAACGATTGATGCAGGACTATGCACTGGAAATCGAAAAACGGATCGAGCCGCTCTAATCTGTTTCCTCCTCAGGAGACTCGTTTTCTGCCGACACGTCTTCATCATCGAAATCAACGCCCCCTAAGCGCCCTTCATCCATATCCTCGACCATTTTTTTAGCAGCGGCTGCTTGATCGGCAGGAACAAGGATTTGTACCTCTCCAAGGGGTCCAACGGTCAAACCAAGCGCCGTCCCTGCGCTTTCCTGACGGGTGATGACATCAAATCCAGCCGCTTCCAGCATCAGCCTCACAGTTTCGGCGTGCAGCGGGCCAAACGCAACATATACTAATTCATATTCTATTGTCATGGATGCTGTCCTGTGTTCTTCTTCCGTAATATCCGATCTTTCCGGCGCTCCAGCATGCGGGCATATTGGAGATGAGCGTATTGCGGCAAGGATGCGCGCTGGAGGATATCAAAAGCCCTGATCGTCCAATTCAGGGCATTGTCCATATCACGGTTGACGTGCTCATGATATTTAGCGATCTCAATGCAGGCATCGATTTCATCCTGATAGGCGGCTTTTTCCCAAAGATAGACCGCCCTCTCCCAATCTCCTTGCTTTTTGGCGATGTGGGCGTAGCGGTAAATCGTCTGGATGAAAAATGGCCTGGGCAGGCCAAGACTTAGACTGTGCTCGTATAGCTGCAACGCCTCAGAGATGATTCCTAGCTCTTCGTACAGGCGAGCGACCGCGATCAAGTCCAGCCCTTCCTCAGCAATATGGCTGAGTGGAGCGTGTAACAGCCGTGCGCCGAATTTAAACAGCCCGGCAAGCGACAGAATATCCATTCGGTTGTGGTAAAACACGCCGCTCAACGGGCGAGCATCGCCTGTTTTCAGGTATTCGAAATAGATGTCCGGAACCATCCAGCCGGGAATCTCCTCCTGACCGCGGGTGACTCCGAGGATCTCGTTTTCGACCGTCCCCAGGCTGCGGCTGGGCAGGCGGTTCTTCCAGATTCGCCTGGCAAAAGCCAGCAGATCGATGTGATGAAACCCGCTGAAAGGCGGTTGGAAGGCATTCAAAACATGGCGCGCATTGAGCAGGGGGATATCGAAGGTCTTTCCGTTGTAGGTCACGACCGTTTCGAAACGGGTCAGCAGTTGATCGAGAAAGGCCAGAAGCGCCGGCTCATCGGCAGGTTCTTTGAGAAATATCTGCATCAGGCGGAACCCTTCTTCCGCCCAAAAGCCCAACCCGATTAGAAAGGCGAACGTGCCCGTGCCGCCCGCCAGTCCGGATGTTTCTGTATCCAAAAAGACGATCCGTTCCAGCTCAGGCGGGTCAGCGGCGATGCGCCCAGACCATTCGGACAGCACGTGGTAATCAACCTGGTCGTTGAAATTAATCCGCCCATACTGGAAATCAACCGGGAACTGCTCGCTGACGCAGAAAGTGTTGCCGTATACTGTTTCGATCTGCTCGCCTGCCATGACCGCTTCGATGGGAAAAGATTCGTGCCGCGGCTGCGGCTTGATCTTTTCCATTCCGCGTTCCAATCCAAGGGCTTTCAGCCGGTCGAGCAAGGATTTATCCATCTGCAAAGGTCCTGATCAGATTATACCTGAAGAGGTTTGCCGTTCAACAAGGCAAGCAGGGCCAGGGTTTCGCGCTTACCGCCCGAGCCGTTCTCTCCGCCAACCCCCACGCAGGAGGGGCAGCCCTCCTGGCAGGCGCAGTGCTCAACCAGATCCAGGGCGTTCCTCATCAATTCGCCGTGGCGCTGATAAATCTCATCGCACAACCCGATCCCTGCTGGGACCTTATCATACAGGAAAAGCACCGGCGCGCCCTCAACCAGGGCAGATTGCGGGTCGAAATGCGACCCAAGGTCGCTAACATCGCACATAATCAGCAGCGGCGCGAGCTGGCTGAGCACGTAAGTTAATCCCGCCAGCCCGCTGCGCATTCGTACGGCGCCCTCGGCCTTCTTGTGGCAGGCAGGGCAGAGGGTTACCAGGTTGTCCAACTGGTTGGCGACCTCGGCGCTGGTGAACTGGCGAAAAGGAATCTTGTGATGGACGTGATGTTCCACCCCTTGCTCGCGCGCGCCGCAGTTCTGACAGGTGTAGTTATCTCTGCGACGGGCCAGCGAGCGCTGCAGCCGCCAGGCAGGACCATAATCGTTAGGCGCATTGGTCCATAAATTGAGCTCCTCGAGGGATTTCACCACCGTTTCGTCGAGAACCAGCCAGTACGCCATCGTCTGCAGCTCTGTGGGCGGAAGGGTGATTTCCTCTCCGCCGAGCTGCTCGTGTGTGTACCAGCGAATTTTACGGTAACCGATCAGCTGGGAGGCGACCATCACCTCGCCCAGGCTGCAAGTTCCGGACTCAACCGGCGCCGATTGGTGAGTTTCCAGGATTTGCAGGTCGATCTCCTGACGCGGCTCGGTATAGTAGTCGTAAGATACCGGTTCTAAAATTGCCCTTTTCTCTTCCAGGTCGAGGGATTTGACCAGGTAAGTGCTTGCCTGGTGCAGGTAGATCGCGCCTGGATGAACCAGCCAGTGGGCGCTGTGCCAATCCACCTCGCCAATTGTAGTTAACCGTTCCTCCTCTTCGACATGTAAACTGACTGTCCCGGCAGCGGTCGAACGCAGGCTGATCTTTTCGGCAGGATACTCATCGGCGGTCCAGAAAAAACGGTTGCGGGAGAGATGCGTCTCGCCAAGTTCTTCCAACGCCTGTAAATACATCTCGACCTGTTCCCAGGGCAGCCGGCCGAAGAATTCACCCTGCCGAAAGGGAAGCTCGAACGCGGCGCAACGGATATGCTGGAGCAGGATCAAGGGGTTATCCGGGTTGATCAAGGCTTTCTCGGGCGAGCGAGCGAGGAGATATTCCGGATGGCGAATGAGGAACTGGTCTATTGGGTTGGCCGAAGCGACCAGCACCGAAACGGACGATCCGGATTTACGCCCCGCCCGCCCGGATTGCTGGCGGTTTGCGGCGATCGATCCCGGGTAGCCGAGAATCACAACTGCATCCATCGAGCCAATATCCACGCCGAGTTCGAGAGCATTCGTGGCAGTCACCGCACGTGCCTCGCCCGACTTCAAGCGCCGCTCGATCTCGCGCCGCTCGCCCGGCAGATAACCGCTTCGGTAGGCGAAGATATCCCCGGCGATACCTGCGTGATTTTCCCGTAAATAGCGAACGGCGATCTCCGTCTGGCGTCGGGTTTGGGAAAAAATCAAGGTCTGGATATCATAAAAAATCAAATCGCCAGCCAGGCGGATTCCCTCTGAGACTGCGCTGCGGCGGATACCCAGCTCCTGATTAACGACCGGCGGGTTGTAGAGGATGAAATTGCGCTCTCCGTGCGGCGCGCCGTCCTGATCGATCAGATAAACCTGGGATTCTATCAGGCGCTCGCTGTGCTCGCGGGCATTGGAGATCGTCGCCGAAGTGAGGATAAAGCGCGGGGAGGAACTATAAAAGGCGCAAATCCGCTTCAGGCGGCGAATCAGGTTGGCAATGTGCGAGCCAAACACGCCGCGGTAGACATGAATTTCATCAATCACCACCAGATTTAATCCGCGGAAAAATTCAGCCCAGAGTGTGTGATGGGGCAGAATAGCGGTATGGAGCATGTCGGGATTGGTCAGCAGCACTCTTGCATTTCTTCGGATCGCCGCGCGTAAGTGCGACGGCGTGTCGCCGTCGTAGACCTGGAGTGTGGACTTGCTCTCCGCCGGGATCATCGCCGCAAAGCTGTTGCGCTGATCGTAAGTCAACGCCTTGGTTGGGAAAAGCAGTAGTGAGGTTGCCTGATTGTCCCTTTGAAGCATCGAGAGGATCGGCAGCTGATAACAGAGCGACTTTCCGCTGGCGGTGCCGGTCGCAACCGCCAAATTATTACCCTGGTTGAAGAGCTGAAAAGCTTCAATCTGGTGTGAATACAAGCTGTGGATGCCCTGACGAGACAAAATCTCCGCCAGCCCTGCGTCGATTTCAGCCGCAGGCTCAGTTCTGGCGCTTTGCGGCCGGTCGACCTGCCAGCTCGCGATGCTCGCTGCAATCGTCGGATCCGAGCGCCAGAGTTCGAGAACGCGCTCCAGGCCAGGTGATGAAGGTTTCTTAGGCTGATCCATTCGTTCTTCCCATTTCGTCTCTTCTTTTTACCCTAAGACGGGTGTTCCTACAAGCCTAGAATTTCAGAATTTGCCAAGATTACTCGAAAAATAGTGCTTTTATTCAGTTTTCGAATTGTTAACCGTAATCTATACTTTAGGTTGTTAAATCACTTTCTTGGAGACCCGCATGAAGGTTGATACCCGCTACCGACGGTTCGTCCTCGTTATCTTTTTTGCATTTATGCTGCTTCACCAGGCCGATAAACTCCTCATTGGTCCGCTGACCACCCCGATCATGGAATATTTTGGCATCGATGAAGCTCAAATGGGCTTTGTTTTTTCAGGCGCTATCCTGGTCGGGGGCATTTTCTATCCCTTATGGGGGTATCTGTATGACCGCTACTCGAGGGCAAAACTGCTCTCGCTGGCTTCGTTCCTGTGGGGCGCAACCACCTGGTTGAGCGCGCTGGCGAAGTCCTTTGGCGTATTCATGATCACCCGCGCCTCCACAGGCATCGATGACGCCAGCTACCCAGGCCTTTACAGCCTGGTTTCCGACTACTTCCCGCCAAAAACGAGAGGGAAGGTATACGGCGCCCTCCAGATTGCCATGCCGGTCGGTTACATCATCGGCATGATCCTGGCGCTGACCATGGTTCAGGCGCTCCAATGGCAGGGCATCTTTTTCCTGACCGGCTCACTTGGGATTATCCTGGCAGCAGCGATATTCCTATTCGTTAAAGATGTTCCACGCGGCGGCGCTGAGCCTGAATTCGAGGGCATTGAACTGCTAACCACATACCGCTTCAACTGGCAGGCAGCCCTCTCCCTGTTCCGTAAGCGCAGCCTGATCTTGCTCTTTATTCAGGGTTTCTTTGGTTCTTTCCCCTGGCAGGTGATCACCTTCTGGTTTTTCCGCTACCTGGAAACAGAGCGTCATTTCTCTTCAGGACAGGTTATGATCACCATGGTGATTGCCGTGCTGTTTCTGGCGGCTGGATATCCGATCGGCGGTGCTCTGGGCGATGCTCTTTTCAAACGCAATATTCGCGGCCGGTTAATGGTTAGCGCTTTTGGCGTGATTGTCGGCGCCTTGCTCCTCTGGTTTTCGATGAGCATTCCGGAATCGAACATCGTCCTTTTTACCGTCTCGATGGCCGTGACTGCCCTGTTTATCCCCTTCGCCTCGCCTAACGTGCTCTCGACATTCTACGATGTCAGCCTTCCAGAAGTCAGGTCCACCGCGAATTCCATTCAGAATCTGGTCGAGCAGGGCGGCTCGGCAGTAGCCCCGGCGCTGGCAGGGTTGATCGCAGTAAATTCTTCTTTGAAAGATTCGATCCTGATCATTTGCGTCGGCGCATGGATCCTTTGTTTCCTTTTCTTCCTCGGCGCAATCTACTTCATCCCTCGTGAGATTCGCGAGACCCGCCGGATTCTGAGCGAGCGGGCTGAAGCGGATCGAAAATTGCAAGACCGGGGTGGCATGGAAACTGCACAAGACCCCGTACCATGATCCTTTTGCAAAGCACGTTGCTGTTTGTGATAGGCTGGCTTGCAGGCGCCGCTCTGAATTATCTGGCGGATGTGCTGCCGGCAGCTCGGTCGTTCACCGCGGCGAGGTGCCATCATTGCCAGCAGACAATCAGATGGCTCGATTTCCTTTTAGTCCGTAAATGCCGCTTTTGCAGTGCTCCCCGCTCACCCAGAGCCTGGATTGTCCAGGTCGCAAGCGTGGCAGCCGTTTTTACGATCTGGTTCATGCCGCCAAAGGTACTGGGACCTTACCTTGCTTTTCTGGTATTTTTCTATTTCGCGGCGGTGTTAATCATGGACGTCGAGCACCGAATCATCCTTCACCCCGTCAGCATCACTGGCGCAATTCTGGCCGTCCCCCTCGGCTTCTGGCTGAACGGATGGCTGAAAACGCTGCTTGGCGGGCTTGCCGGGTTTGGAATCATGCTGGCGTTGTATTATTTTGGCGAGCTTTTCAGCCGGGCGCTGGCACGCGCCCGCAAGCAGCCTATCGATGAAACTGCCTTGGGTTTCGGCGACGTCAATCTGAGCGGTGTGCTCGGATTGATGCTTGGCTGGCCGCGAATTACGGCCAACCTGTTCCTCGCTATCCTCCTCGGCGGATTAGTCAGCGGTGGCTATATTCTTTTTATGGTGCTCAGGAAACGCTACCAGGCTTTTACCGCAATTCCTTACGCCCCATTCCTGTTGATAGCAGCGGTGGTTCTTTTTTACCTGGCTGGCTAAAGGCATAACAAAATCCGCAGGCAGCTCGCCTGCGGATTTTTTCATGGTAATAAGATATAGCTAGTGTAAGCCGACTGCCATCACTTCGCTCGGCACCTTGTCGGCGTACTGTTTGAAATTCTCTTCGAATTGAGCCATCAGGGTTTTCGCCTGGCGGGCGTAGGCATCTGGATCGCTCCAGGTCCTTTGCGGATCAAGCACTTCATCCGGCACACCCGGACAGGTTACGGGGATGGACAGGCCGAAGAACTCGTCTGTGCGGTAAGGGACGTTGTCGAGCTCGCCGGTCAGGGCTGATTGGATCATTGTGCGGGTGTAGGGCAGGCGGATACGCGCGCCGATGCCATAAGGCCCGCCCGTCCAACCGGTGTTGATTAGCCAGACGGAGGCCCCATGTTTAGCGATCTTATCGCCGAGCAGCTCCGCATAGATATGCGGATAAAGGGGCAGGAAAGGTGAGCCAAAACAGGTTGAAAACGTCGCCTGGGGTTCTTTTCCCAGCCCGGTTTCTGTCCCAGCCAGTTTGCTGGTGTAACCGGAGAGGAAGTAGTACATTGCCTGAGCCTGGCTGAGCCTGGCAATCGGGGGCATGACTCCAAACGCGTCAGCCATCAGGAAGAAAATGTTTTCGGGATGGCCAGCATAGCCCTCAGAGACGTGTGACGGCACAAAGTCAAGCGGGTATGCGCCGCGGGTGTTCTCGGTAATTGCGTCGGAATCGAAATCTACCTGGCGGGTGCGCTCGTCGTAGACTGCGTTTTCGATGACAGCGCCAAAGCGGTGGGTCGCCTCCCAGATAATGGGTTCTAGATCCTGATTGAGTTTGATCGTTTTGGCGTAGCAGCCGCCTTCGAAGTTGAAAACCCCATCATCGCACCAGCCGTGCTCATCATCGCCGATTAAGCGTCGATCTGGATCAGAGGATAGGGTAGTTTTACCGGTGCCGCTCAGCCCGAAGAACAGGGCCACATCGCCGCGGCGGCCCACATTGGCCGAGCAGTGCATGGAGAGAATCCCCTGGCGGGGCAAGAGATAATTCATAATGGTAAAGATAGATTTTTTAATCTCACCAGCGTAACCAGTGCCGCCGATCAGGATCAGCCTTTTTGGAAAATTTACAATGATGAAAGTGCCTGTACGGGTACCATCCTCGGCTGGCGAGGCCTGGAAACTCTCGCTCTGGATCACAGTGAATTGAGGAACCTGACAACGGGCTTCCTCGCGGGGAACTCGTATAAACAGGTTTTGGGCGAACAGGTTGTGCCAGGCCTTCTCGGTGATGATGCGAATCGGCAGAGTGTGTTTAGGGTGCGCGCCGACGCGCATATCCTGCACATAGACCTCTCGACCTTGAAAATATGCGGTCATTTTTCCATAAATCCGCTCGAATAGCTCAGGGGAGAGAGGCTGGTTTACCTTACCCCAACAGAAAGGCTCCTGTTCCATCTCAGGGTATCTGACGACGAATTTATCATTCGGTGAGCGACCAGTATGCTTGCCGGTATAGACGATAAGCGCACCATCCGCAGAAAAGTGACCCTCTCCGCGGGCAATTGCATGCTCAATCAATTCTGCCCGACCGAGGTTCCAGTAGATAGTTCCTAAATTGTGTAATCCATGATTTTCCAGGCCATATTCACCAGGAACGCCGCTGTTGTGCATGAGATAGATCTCCTTATATTAAAATAATTTCTACTGGCCAACTAACTTTGGGAACCAGTACCAGAGGATATCCGCCGCGGGTTTACCGTGTACCGAGGACGATTTATCCTGTAAAGCCGTTACTGGATAGAAACCGCGTGACACGATGCCGCTAACCCACTCTCGCGAATAGACCGCGTTGAAGGCTGCCCCATAAATTCTCGCCTGTTCAACAAGATCGACCTTAATTTCCGGGATATCCGGCTGCGGCTGGCTGAAGCGATCGAAATCCAGGCAATACCCGTTGGATTGAATGCAGCCTGTCGCTGCCCCATCCACTGAAGGATAGTCCAGGCCAATAACTACTGGCACATTGGTCTCTTCATAGATCGGGAAGAGATCTCGATCTAGCAATCCGCCGAAAGCCAATTGGAGAGTGCCTTCGTCGGCATCGGCCGAGTCAGAAAGCCGCGCTGAAAAAAGGACGTAGATTAGATCAACCTGATCGAGAAATTCAGGAAGGGTATCGAGCCCTTGAGGATACGGCAAAGCCCATGCGATTTTGCCGTGATAGCGTCCGCGCACTTCTTCGAGCAAGTTGATCCAGACCTCTACGGAACCAGAGGGGACGCCTGACGGTTCGCCGTTTTGGGCAAGCCCACCCGGCAGCGCCGGAAGAACATCGGGACCGCCGAGAATCAACAGCTGTGAACCCGTCTGTTCTGCCATATCAGCATAATTCAAAATAAAAACCCTGTACCGCTCGAACCAGCTCTGCCACCAGCCGGGGTCATTGATCGGCAATTGCCAGGCGGCATCCGTATGAAGTTCTAACAGGCGCGGGAACAGTCCCACCTGCAGACCACCGCGCTGAGCCGTCTGTATTGCCTGAACGGAATCTTGCCATGGCGGATCAGAACCCGGGAGCGGCTCGATGACCGGTGGAGAGAGGCGGGTGAAATGCCAGGTAGGCGACAACAGCAGCCAGCCAGCCCCTGAAAGCCGGGCGTTTTCCATCCCCAGGTGATGGTAAGGCTGCCATGCAGGCGAATAGTGATGACTGAATTCAATACCGGCGATGAATCCGCTGCGCGGTTCGATCTCCGGCGCAATGATGGTAGTAGGCTCTTGCGCAGTGCTCCACCAGGCCCATTGCTGGATTTCATCCTGGATCGTCTGCTCTTGATTGCCTGCCGTGAATGGTCTGCCTGGAGCGGTTGGGCCTATTGTCGCCAAATCGTCGGCAACACCGCACTGGTCGTTGCGGCAGTAGCGATAGCCGGCGTTCTTGACCAAGTCCAGCGGGCTGTAAAGGACATAGATCCAGCGGTTATCCCCGAGCGGCCACATCGGCAGGGGAGTGGTCCAGATGAATGGATTGAATTGAATCGAGATTTGATCTTCTTTGGGGGTATTATCCGGCGCTTTCACTGAAAAAATGATCGGCGCGGCATCACCGTCCTTCCAGGTTTCGACAACGTCCGTCTGGGTCACGTCGGTGGACGGGACGATCAACTGCCGCAGGCGGAAGCGGCCGTCGCCGGTATGTTCGGCATTCCAGAAGCCGTCCCCCAGTGTATATTTGTAGCGCAGATCCAATCCAACCGGTAATTCCTGCGTGATGGAATAGATCCCTTTGCTTACCTGGGTAAGCAAAGGCGCGCGAGAGGCAACCACGCTCAGGCCGCCTTCGAGGTCAGCGAATGTATTACCGAGGGGTGAAATATTGCCAACCATGCGCACCGGCAGTCCCTCGATGTTGGTTTCTGGAATCTGAACAACGAAGGTCACCCTGACTTTGCCGGCTGGCGTAAGAGTAATAAAGGCTGGCGTAGAGGCATTTTCTGCAACAAGCGCACCCTGCTGGAAAGGCAGGAAAGAGCCGTCCATGCTATACACTACCAGATTGTGCGTCCCGGGATTCACACTTTCCAACAGGAATGAACCATCCGATGCGGTCACTGTGCGGTTGCCGCCGCAGATGACCAGAGCTGACGGCACCGGCGTGTTGCTCCCGGCGGCCACAACCTGACCCTCAATCCTGCCAACAGGACCGTTATATGGATAATCCGTCCACCCGGCGACGACGTCCTGGATCACCATTGGCCCGTCGATGATCGCGAGCCGATAGCGCACCTGGCTGCCGGATGCGGTGTATTCTACGGCAATGGTCTGTTCCTGGCGGAGATAGCGGTATTTTACGGTCGATCCTACCGGGATGGGGATCTCAACCGAATATGTTCCGGGAGTTTTTTCGACCATTGGATAACGCTGCGGGTTTAACGCCAGGCCGGTAACCTCGTCTAATACCTCCAGGATAACGAACCCCTCCAAACCATCGCCCGGCACAACCGCCTCAAAGGTCACCAATGCATGCGGCAGGTTCTGGTCTGAGGTAACCAGCGGCGCCCCGGGCGTTGGGGTGAATCGAGCAATTGGATTGATATCGAAGTTGCAGCTCGAAAGCAGGAGCATGATGATAATGAGCGCAAACAGAGAGTACCTGGGTATGTTGCCTTGACGTTGCTTGCCTGACTTCATATATAACCCTTATTCTGCAAGTTAGATGTACCCAAACGAATCACCTGCGAATTTATTCAGCCGACTGTCAGGTCTTATCGGGCTTTTCGGATCTCTGCTCGGCCAAAATTGCTTTGAATTTTTGTTTGATCTCCTGCTGCCGATTTGCCAGGCTGCCAAGGACGCCGTTGACAAAGCGTGGGGTGCTGTCAGCCCCGAATAGTTTGGCTAATTCAATTGCTTCGTTGATCGCGACTTTCACCGGAGTGCAACCCTCCACTGCAAATTCCCAGAGCGCGATGCGCAGGATGTTCCGGTCGATGACCGCCACCTGATCTAACGGCCATTCAGGGGCATGTTGTGAAATGAAATCATCCAGCCGGTTGGTGATGGGCAGGATGCCAAACACGATTTGACGGACGAAATCAACCAGACCCGAATCCAGTTTCTCGTCCTCCAGGCGCTCCTCAATCGCGGGACCGGGGGGATGATTGGTCAAGTCGCACTCATAGAGGACTTGCAATGCAATGCTTCGCGCCTTTGTTCTCGGTTTCATAGGCTGTCGATGCTTTGTTAAATTTCTGTCCGGTTGATCAAAATCAAAATAACAATTACTTCTTTGGTGTTTTCTTCACAAAGCCAGCGTGGAGTAGTCGATGTCTTCGACGTGGACATTAATCTTGCCCACCTCCATGCCGACCATTTCGGAAATTGCCCGAGAGACCTGGGATTGGATCGCCCGGCTGACATCGCGCACGTTCACATCTGCCTGGAGAATCACGTAGACATCGACATAAACCAGTTCGTTCTCAACGGATATCTTGATGCCTTCACTTGTGGAACGGTTGAAGAAACGCTCCATTTCGGATGGTATTGTCGCCAGACGGCTCACGCCTGGCACGCTCAGTGCAGTTAGCCTGGCAATCGTCACCAGGACTTCAGGGGCGATGGTGGTTTTTCCAGGCGGTCGGGTGCTTTCTGTCATAACACCTCCACAAAATGCGCATTGGACCACAGGATGTCTAATTATAACCTTAAACACCGGGCTGGCAAAAAGGGATTGTTATGAACAATCCGGCTCAAACCTGCCGGATGAACTCGAGAGCTTTTTGATAGATAAAATCACGCTCGATATCCAAAAGAAGCGTATGTCCCGAATTCTCAAGCAGCATCAGCTCTTTTTTCTCGGAAGAAATCCTGTCAAAGATGATTTGCGAACAAAGCGGGGCGACACGCTGATCTTTTTTCCCATGGATTATGAATGCCGGCTGCCGGACGGCCGGGAGTGATTTACAGACCTGATCCTGCAATTTCCGGAGCTGGTTGAGCGCCGGAAGCGAAACAACTGTATATCCCTGCCAGGGAAGATTCCCGGCTGGGTCGACGCCGCTTTTCGTTTTGGGCATAGTCTTGATAAAAGGAGCTAAGAACCGGGCAGGCCAGACGCCTCTCAATTGCAAAGCCGGGGCAAAGAGCAGAATACCAGCGATTTCAGGGTGTCGTGAAGCCAGATAGAGGGTTAATAGACCGCCGAGGGATTCTCCGCCGACATACACGTGTGGATGCCGGATAGCCACGTCCTGATAAGCCTTTTCGACCGCATTTGCCCAATCCTGCCAGGATACGGAATGCATGTCTTCAGGTACAGTCCCATGTCCGGGAAGCAGCGGCGCAGAGACGGACAGGCCGTGCCGATGAAGATATTCAGCCAGGGGGCGAACCTCGACAGTGGTCGCGGTGAATCCATGCAGCAGCAGGACAGCCGTAGCTGAACCATCCAGAAAAAAGCTGCGCCCATCCAGATCCGGGTTTTGAAAGGTTGGTTGTTTCATCGTATCCTATTCTGTGTGAGGAATCAGGCTAAGCGGGGCAGGGTGGTGGTTGCATAGGGCAGGATGGCGATCCGAGGGTTTTCGGGGGCATCCTTAAGGCACTGAGAGACGGTTTCTGATATATCCGTGACCGGATTCAGCAGATACGCGCGCACTTTTTTGGGTGGGATGGACGAATAGAGATAAATCGAGTAGTGTGCCGCCTGGCGAGCCAGCTGGTAGGCCTTATGCGGTCCGATTTGGAAACCCATGGCTTTGAATTTCTCCTCGACTTCTGTAAAGGAGCGCATTCCGCGCATAAAGGCTTCAAATCCCTCGCTCCCGCTGCCCTCCCTGCACTCAGCGGCGACAATGATCGTCCCGCCTTTTCTGGCAAATAAAGCCGCGTGAGAGATGGCTTTTTGCGACTGGTAGAGATTGATATCCTTTGGGTAGCCGCCCGCCGAAGCGACGACAATTTCATACGGCTCGCTGATCCGGGTAGCGCAAACCTGAAGCGAAACCGGGATGCCGGCCAGCATGACCTCGCGCGGTCTGCCGGCAAAAACCTCCACGATTTCCTTTTTATGATTCAAAACCGCATTGACCACCAGATGGATATCTATCAAGTCGCCGATCTCTTCCAGATCCATCCGCATGGGATTCTCCAGGTAGATGCCAATGTCAGCGCAAGGATCAATCAACATCGCGTGGTTGGCGTTGATCGTCTCGCGCCCGGCCAGGCCGATGCCGGCTCCCTTTGCACCGCCAGAAAAGCCCATAAAATGGTGCGGTTCGATATCCCCGACGACAATACGAATATCTGCTTCCATGAATATCCGGTTAATCCACACCGGCGTGCCGCGCGATGTCTTTCCGAGATAAACCAGGTTAGCCTGGTCGTCGCAGTCGTGGGAGAGGATCCGCCATCCAGCCTGGATTTCCAGAGGAACCAGGTGAATCATTTCATCCTGAGTCAGCGGCTTATGAGTGCCGGTCGCGACCAGGAAGGTAATCCTGTTTCGTTTGATGCCCAGATTATCCAATTCAGCCAGCAGCGGGGGCAGAAGGTGCCTGAGCGGGACCGGGCGGGTTTTATCGTTGATGGCAATCGCGACCGATTGCGCTCCGCGCCACCTGCTAAAATCGACGTTCCCGAGCGGATTGGCAAGCGCTGATCTTGTCTTGCCCGAAGGATCTGATGCGGCGGGGATGTCCGCCGGCAGAATCAAATCAATACGACCTTCTTTCAGAGAGAAGGTCAGCATATTTTGTCCGTAAGGGATGGAAAAAGCAGGCAATTCTTATACCTTTATATTAAAAAATTGCGTATAGTTAACAAACCTGCGCAGGACTGCATTGGACCGTCACTTTTGGTCTGTATAGACATGATTAAATTATACGCAATTTCCAAAATCACGGCTGGTAGGCGTACACCACCCATTGACCCAGACTGTCGACGTAATGATATCCGTCGTCTATCTGGGTGGGGTAGTCGGGAGTCACCTGGATGAGCAGGTAATCGATTCCGCGGTTCCGCAGCCAGACTCCATCAGCAATCCGATCCGGCGGATACACCTCAAAGACCTTACGGGTAAAGTGCTCCCCGTAAAGACCGTACTCCTGGACATCTCCTTCAGGAACAGCCACGCCAATTACTCCGTCCTGCGGAACAGCAGCCTCGACCAGATAGAGCATCTCCTTGGTGGTGTAGGATTGGCGGGTCATCCGATCGATCCGGTTCATCCCCCAAATCGCCGAACTGCCGATGACCTGTTTGGCGGGATTGAATAAAAGCACCATGACAATATTAACCAGGGCGAGGAATGCCAGAATGAACCGAATGAACAGCGATGATTTCTTGCCCCCAAGCCACATTGGCAGCAAAGCGGCGCTGACAGCCGCCAGCGGCATGAAATAACGCCCATCATAAGGCGTCCAACCAGGACGAATCAGAGAGGCAGTCACCATAGCAGTGACCAAAAAAATAAACGGAGCGGTCAACAGCACAGCTTTTTCCTTAATCCCGCGGATGAAGGCGATCAGCGAGGTCGGAAAGATCAGCGCCATGCCAATCAGACCGTACCAGGCTTCATCCTCCTGTAGCTGGTATTCCCTCAACCAGGTGAACTCATTCTCGTCCATGGTGGCCAGGTCACCCTCGAGGTGAACGCCCAGCCGGTCAGAAAGCCACTCGGCGGTTCTCCCTTTGGCATGCACGCCTAGCACCGGAAGCGGCTTCGGCAGACCGGAAAAATCGATCAACTGGTAAGTCCAGCGGATGATGTTTATCCCCAGATATTTTCCGATGCTCATCTCGTCAACCACGGCTGCGCTGGTCATCTCTCCAACGTCGGGGCCAACGGGTGACTTGAAATGAATCCAGTTGCTGATATAAACCGGCGAACTGAAAAGCATAAACGCCAGCACAACTGCCGCGACCCAGGCGGCCATCTGCTTGAGTGAATAATGGCGGGTCCACAGCCAGATGGCCAGCAGAATCCCCAGACCAGGCAGGTAGGCCGCAATGGAAAAGTTCGTGCCGACCACTAAACCCAGAGACAGCGCTGAAAAGATAAGATAATCGGCCTGCCGCGTCACACCCCAGCGGTGGAAAAAGTACAGGCAGGAGAGGAAAAGCCAGGTGCTGATTAAGTCATGGCGAACAGAAGTCAGGTGGAGTTGAACCACCGGGAAGGACAGCCAGATGGCTGCCGAAAATAACCCAAACTGACGCCTGAAGCCCATCTCAACTGCAAGCAGATAGACCAGCAGAGCAGATGCCAGGCCTGCCAGACAGGGGATGTAGCCGATGAAATGATCGCCTTTCGTGAAAAGCATTGTCCAGTAATATGCCAGTTGAGCGTTGACCGGGAAGGATACCTGCCAGAAATAGGGGGTTTCCCAGGGGAAATATGAGCCGAACTGATTCCACTTGAGGGTCCGGGCAAGATGGATCGAGAGGGCATCGTTATTGTTCGGCGGGACAATATAAATCAGCAAGAGATCGATTGCCAGGACGGACACCAGCCCTGCGCCGAGGAGCAGGATCGGCCAGTTGTCGCGGTCTCGGACCCATTGTTTGAAATCAAGGCGGATGGAGAATACGGGCACTAACCGTGGACGTTTTCGATAAAGCCATAATCCAAAGCAGATCATCAGGATGACGCTCTGGATGATCAAAACGGCAGCAGGATGGTTCAGCCGGCGGAACAGGTTGGCCGCCTGCATGGTCAGGACGATCGTCGCAAATGCCGTCAACGCCCAGGCGAGAACGGTTTCAGAAAACCTTTTCAACCTGAACAGGGAAACAATGATCAGAGTCGAGGCGGCTAATATGATCCCCGAGAGCAAGAAAAGCATGATCCACTCCGCCGAGAAAGGTCAAGGAGGCTGGCAACATTATAATGGATATTCACGCGGCTGATTTTTTACTGCCGAGAAGGTTTTAGACCCTGTCAGGAATCCAGGCGGAAAATCCCGTGACCGCCGCAGATGATTCTAGGCTCGAGCTCGAGTTGAGCCTGCATGGACATTCTGGCGCGCTCCTCGTCCCAGCAATTGATGCCGTAAGAAGGGATAAAACGGCCTTTCTTGTAAAAAATCGAATCGCCAGAGAAGAGGATCCGTTTTTCAGGCAGATAATAAGATACATGTCCGGGGGTATGCCCGGCGCTGTCTATCGCGATCAACCCGCCCGAGACAGGCAGCGTATCACCCGGTTTTATAACTCGGTCAATATACGCAGATGGAGCGCGCATCATCGGTGAAAGAGTCCGCACAGCGATTTTTTGCAAAGGTGCGGTGGAACTCAACTCACGGGAAGCTCGCCCTTGTTGAATCGCTTCCGCCTCGGCTTTCGTGGTACAGGTCTCTGCAGCAGTGACAGCCTGTAGCCTGCCCAGGGCGCCATAATGATCGCTGTCAGCATGGGTGATCAGGATGCGCGTCAAGCCATTCCCGTTCAATCCCAACGTTTCAATCCCGCGTAAGATCGCCACCTCGTTCCCAGGGATCCCGGTATCGATCAGGGTCAATTCCTCCTCATCCAGGATTAAATACTGACTGCTCATCAAATTAGCAAAGTAATAAATTCCATCGACCAGTTCTTTCAAGGCGATCTCCTTCAGGCGATCTATTTAGGTTTGGTTTTAATTTTGACTTTATACAAAATCCGATTATATCCCTGGCCATCAGATCGCGGGAAGCGGCAGGGGGGTGGAGACGAAAACAATTTTAGTTGCAGTTGAGAAATTTACATTTTGTTTCAGAGTGAAGGTAACCCTTCGTGAGACCCAAGTAGTTATGAGTACTCCACAAATATATGCGGGGGAGGGGCAATACCCTCATAACAAGATTCTAAGGTAATTAACTATTATTGGTTTCGATAAGAATTATTATCATAAACAAATAAACGGGATAATGAAATTTATCTATCCGCATAAAGTTGACGGCCATTGAGTGTAATAAATACCTTACTTGAATGATTCCTATACAAAAAACGCTCTGCTGTTATATGGAATGAATTTGGCGAGAGGTTTATTTTTCTCCCACCAGAAATCCCCATAAACAGAATGTTTGGCTTTCCCAGCTCTCCTGCCCATGATCATACCATAACATCACCTCCCTGCCGGTCCTCAAACGATATGCGCACAACTGACCGGCACGTCACTGGCTGGACCCAGGCCGTATTGGATTTTCCCCATCCAAAGACGCCTGATAGAGGATCATTCATTTTTTATAGGAATAGCAAAATATCTTAACTATACGCAAATGTCAGACAATATCCTCCTAGCCAGTGATGCTCACTCCAATCAACCGGCCGATTCCAAAAGTTACAGCCGCGGCCAGCAGCCCAAATATGACCATCCGCATCCCCGAATACAATACCGGCCGCCCGGTGAACAATGTAATAGCCGCGCCAATCAAAAACAGCGCGACAGCGCTGAATGCAAAACTGACGATCACTGCCGTAACCCCGGTCAAAAATGTAAAAGCGATGACTGGTACGATCGCTCCAAGCGCGAACAATACGAAACTGGTGATTGCGGCTTCCCAGGCTGACCCACCCAGTTCGTCCGGATCGATGCCAAGCTCTTCTCGGGCCAGCGTGTCCAGGGCGTGATCCTTATCGGAGAGAATCTTAACCGCCATGCTTTGCGCCTGCTCTCGGTCTATACCACGCGATTCATAGACCAGAGCCAACTCTTCGGCCTCCTCCTCAGGCGATTGCTCAATCTCTTCTGCTTCGATCTTGATCTGGTGGGTGTACAACTCCCGGGAAGATTGCACTGACAGCCATTCGCCAAGCGCCATCGAAAAGGCGCCGGCAAGCAGCCCAGCCAGACCGGCGATCAGGATGCTCCGGTTGTCCATCGCTGCGCCGGCGACGCCCATCACCAGACTGAGATTCGACACCAGCCCGTCATTCGCGCCGAGCACAGCAGCGCGAAGCGCATTGCCGCCGGTCGAGCGGTGCCGCCCTTCGAGCTGAGCGACGACCGAGCCGGGAATCCCGCCACGGATGCTTCGCCGCAATTGATTGAGTACAATCGAATGGGTTTGCTCGTCCGAGGCAAAATTATTGGCGCCGCCGTGAGCGGCGTAAGAGCTGGCTCCGTCTTTTTCCATAGCCTGCAGGCCGGGTAAGATGGTTTCAGGCCCAAGGCGTTTAGCCAGCCAGATCATAATCCGCGTGCGGGCGGCAGGTTTGAAGGGCGGAAGCTGTGCGCCGTCCTCGCTGTAAAGCCCGGCCCATTTACCGGCATGTTTCTTCTCGATTTCAGCCATCCGCCGGTAGACCTCGGCTACACGCTCATCTTTGACAATCTGGGACAGCGCCTCATAAATCGTTGCGCTGTTCATTTCGTCCAGGTAAAATTCGTAATATTTCTGTTTTTCCGGTTTTTTTTTCATCGCGCTGTTTCCTCCACGGACAAGATTCTATCTCATTTTGTTTCACATACCGGACAAGTGCTTTGCAGGATGTGAGATAATACAAACATGTCATTGACCGTCTCCCAGGCCGCTTCAGCCTACCTCGACGCCGTGCGCCTTTCGCGCAGTCCAAATACTGCCCGCACCTATCGCAACGGCATCACCCTTTTTTTAGAGGTACTCAGGGAGAACGGACAGAATCCCGAGCAGATGCCAGTATCGGGCTTGAAAGAAGAAGCAATTCTCTGGCTGGTAGCAGCTCTGAAGAACCACGCTGCATCCAGCGAGCGGCTTTACCTGACCGCTGCAACCGGATTCTACGAATACCTCTCGGCCGAAAACCTGGCGGAAATCAACCTTCCAAGGATTCGCCTGCTGATCAAACAGCGCGCCAGGAGACCCGGCCAACGCCTTCCACAGTTTCCCGCCGACACGATCGACCGGATTATCGATTACATGCAGTCCCTGTCCAATCTCAGCGCCAAAGACGACCTCGAGCGGCTGCGAAACCTGCGCGACCGGGCTTTTTTAATCACGTTAGCCGACACCGGGCTGCGCGTCCATGAGGCCTGCAACCTGCGGCGCGGGGATATGGACTGGAATGAAGGCCGGGCGGTCATCATTGGTAAAGGCAACCGCGAAGATATTGTCCGCTTCTCCGGGCGGGCAATGGATGCCCTGCAGCGTTACCTGAAAGAACGGGCCGCATTGGACGGAGCCAGTGGTAAATCGCTGGCCGCCCTGCCCCTCTTCGCCCGGCATGATAAAGGAAGCGGGAAGAAAATCAAAGCGATGACAACCACCACCGGGAGAAATATCGTCGCGCAGCGAGTCGCCGAAGTGCTTGGCGCGGAAGCCAAAGGGAGCATTACCCCCCACTCCTTCCGTCATTACTTCGTCACTAGGGTCTTGCTCGCTTCAGGAAATCTTAAACTCGCCCAGGAGCTGGCCCGCCACCGCAGCATAGCCGTCACCCAACGCTACGCTCACCTCTCCAACGACGAGCTCGATAAAGGCTACTGGGAAGTCTTCGAGCAAAAATAACAAGTGATCACGGGTCCGAAAAGCGTGTAATCACCCTTTTAGAGGATCAGAATCATGGTGCACGGCCTGCCCCGTATTGTATAATTTTTTATATCAGATACGATTGGTCTATTTTGTCTAAATTCTAAGACGGAGCAGGAGCGATGGACAAAACCGGGTTCGACGTCATCATCATCGGTGGGGGAATTGTCGGGCTGGCGACCGCCATGGCGATGACCAGGCAGACCAACGCCAGATTGCTCGTGATCGAGAAAGAAAATCGACTGGCTGCACACCAGACCGGCAACAACAGCGGCGTAATCCATTCAGGCATCTATTACAAACCCGGTTCGCTGAAGGCGCGCAACTGCGTCGAAGGCCGCCAGGCGCTGATCCAATTTGCGGAGGAGCACGACATTCCCTACGAGCGCTGCGGCAAGGTGATTGTCGCCACCCGACCGGAAGAACTTCCCGCCTTGGAAACGCTGGAGCAGCGCGGCAAGGCCAACGGTCTGGCTGGCGTCCGCAGAATCAGCGCGGGAGAGCTAAAGGAAATCGAACCGCATACCACCGGGCTCGCCGGTCTGCACGTACCTGAGACAGGGATTATCGATTACAAACTCGTCGTAGAAAAATATGCCGAGGTGATCCAGGCCAACGGCGGACAGATCCTGAAAGAGACGCGCATGACCGGTTTCAGCCGCTCTGGAAATGAATTGGTGGTCAAAACCTCAGCGGGCGATTTTACCTCCCGCTTCCTGATTAATTGCGCCGGATTGCATTCTGACCGGATTGCTCGAATGTGCGGCGTTACACCGAATGCCCAGATTATCCCCTTTCGCGGCGAGTATTATGATATCGTCCCTGAGAAGCACTATCTTGTCAATAATCTGATATATCCCGTTCCAGACCCCCGTTTTCCATTCCTTGGCGTCCACTTCACCCGGCGGATCAATGGTGGGATCGAAGCCGGACCAAATGCCGTGCTTGCCTTCAAGCGCGAAGGTTATCGATTTTTACAGACATCAATTCCCGACCTGTTGTCCTACGCCGGTTACGCCGGCTTTTGGCGGATGGCAGCCAGATATTGGAAGATGGCGGTCGAAGAGTATTACCGCTCGCTGTCCAAAGCCGCATTCGTTCGGGCACTGCAAAAACTGGTGCCCGAGCTGGGGTTCAATGATGTCCATCGCGGCGGCGCGGGCGTGCGCGCTCAGGCCTTATCGCCTAACGGAACGCTGGTCGACGATTTTTTGATCGCCGAAGCAGAGGGGATGATCCATGTTCTCAACGCTCCATCGCCGGCTGCTACCGCTTCGATCAGCATCGGGCAGACAATTGCGAGCATGGCTTTGACCAACTTCAATTTACCCATCAAGCAGCCAGCCTAGCCAATACCCTCGATTTATTCAGCCAGGTGTGCTTTAATCAAGCAATAAATTATTCCTTGGGGAGGATCGAAGCATGAATTATCGACACTTGGGTAAATCTGGCCTGCGTTTGAGCGAGCTTTCACTCGGCGCCTGGGTTACCTACGGAGAACAGGTTGGCGAAGATGTGGCCGAACAATGCATGGCTGCTGCCTACGATGCTGGGGTGAATTTCTTCGATAATGCTGAAGCTTATGCCGGCGGTCGGGCAGAGATCGTGATGGGAAATGTGATCAAGAAGTTAGGCTGGCGGCGCGAGCTGATCGTCGTCTCGACCAAAATCTTCTGGGGAGGAAAAGTGCCCAATCAGCGCGGACTGAACCATAAACATATCATTGAAGGGGCAAACAACGCCCTGCGCCGGCTGAAAATGGATTATGTGGACCTGATCTTTTGCCACCGCCCTGACCGTGAAACGCCAATCGAGGAGACCGTTCGAGCGATGGACATCCTCATCAAACAGGGCAAGGCGTTCTACTGGGGGACCTCCGAGTGGAGCGCCGCGGAGATCATGCGCGCCGATGCGCTCGCTCGCCAGTACAACCTGACCCCTCCCACCATGGAACAGCCCGAATATAACCTGTTCCACCGCGAGCGCGTAGAAGTGGAGTATGCTCCCCTTTACAAGGAACTGGGATACGGAACGACAATCTTCAGTCCGCTTGCCTCCGGTTTCCTCTCCGGTAAATATAACCAGGGAATCCCGGAAGGAAGCCGATTTTCCTTAAGGGGTTATGAATGGCTGAAAGAAAATATGTATAAGGCCGACCTGATCGATAAAGTCAGGCAGCTCGGGGAGCTGGCGGCAGATCTGGGGTGCACCACGGCTCAACTGGCTATCGCCTGGTGCCTGAAAAACCCGAACGTGAGCACGGTAATCACCGGCGCCAGCCGCCCCGAGCAGGTCCGCGAGAACATGAAAGCTGTGGATATCGTCGCGAAGCTGACTCCCGACGTTATGGAGCGAATCGAGGCAATCATCAGGAACAAACCGGAGCCCGAAGAATTCGATTGAGCGTTATTAATATCAGCCGGATTATGGATGCACCGAAACGCGGACACCCCATCCGCTGATCTGCCAGTCTTCGGCGCTGGCTGCCGGCAGGGTCCAGCGGTAGATCCACCTGGCATCCTCGCAGCGCATATTGACGCAGCCGTGACTCATCCGGTTGCCGAAATTGTTGTGCCAGTAAGTGCCGTGCAGGCTGTAGCCGTCCTTATCGAAAAAACACACCCAGGGCACCCCGGGGTACGCGCCCGAATCAAGGGCATCGGTAAAATGCTCATCGCCCATATGGCGCGATACGGTCTTCACCTTGATATGGTGATCGCCAAACGGCGTTTCGGTAGGCAGCTCGCCCGGCGCGAGCTCCCGTTGGAGCGGCAAACCGGAAGAAATTTTGGTTTTCAATACAACCTGGCCCTGTTCGTAGGCGGTCAGTTCCTGCGCGCCGATGGCAACCTCAATCCACTTCTGATTACGGGGAACATCAGGTGAGATTGGCTCAAGTTCGCTCGCCTGAACGCGGCGTAGATGGCTCGCCCGGGCGAAGTAAGTACGACCGTAGCTATCCTTAATCTCGTACCATGTCTGACCGTCAGGTCCGGCCGTAAGCGCGGAAATCCAATGGGCTGAATTGAAATACAACCGGTAATTAGGAATCCATTTTCCCTGTTCCAGGCGATAGGAACGGGTGTAAGGTACACTGACCTCGAACAGACAGCCCTTGTCGGGGATGTCTTCGACAATGGGTTGATAGTTGAACTGCACCGGCTGAATGTAGCCGCTGTGAACATATCCGCCCCAGACCCTGTACCAGATCGGGTTGCGATACTCTTCTACCTCGATCTGCTCGTAAAGCTGGATCAGCTCGTCACGACCGATTTGATAGACAACCTCAGAATCTTTTCCCGGTTTCCGCCAGACACGCACGCTTGACCCGGTTACCCGGCCTAACAAGATGTGCGCTTCTGTGGAAAACAGATTGCCTGCCGGCAACATCCCTGCCGCGACTGCACCGCATATGGACTGGCGTAAGAATTCTCTGCGTGAAAACCGGTTTTTCATCTGAAAGATCATCCTGAACAACCAACAAGACCAAATCGTATTAGAGTACACCCCTTGCTGGATCATTACCGCATGATTACATCAATTGATCAATCAATACTAGGACGACACGACCACTGTCCAGGTTCCCACCGAGTGTTACGGTTGCCGCTGGTATTACATCGCCATTCAGAAACACGGCGGAAAACCATGTTTGGGTTGGGATTTATTACAGAGGTTAAACAAATCGTCAGGATTATTATATCCAGCGAAAATAAAAGGCAGGCCATCCGACAGGCCTGCCTTTTAGATATTCGGCGCAGAAAATTAAACCAGAACTTCCTCTGGAGCGCGCATGACCTCGTTCGCCTTGATGACTTCATCCGGAACGTTGAAATCCAGATCGGTGCCGGTCATCTGGCGGACGTAGTCCTTGACGATTTTATCCCAGTATTTCTTGGTGACGTAATAAACGCGCGCTCCGCCCAGCTCATGCTGGTATTCCGGCCACGGGTAGCTCGGCTGAGCCATGCCAATGCCCCAGCGCATCCAGCCGTTGTAGCTTTCGTACGTCGCCCACCATTCCTTGTTGCCGAGGATTTCAAAGCCGTAGTACGCTTTAGCGTAGTACATCACCGCGCCGATGCGTCCGCCGCGGATCAATGCCATCGTATGCAGGCTGATATTGATATCCTCGTTGAGCAGCCGGCCGTTAGCGAAACCCGCCCACAAGCCATCGATCAGGCCGACGAGGGTATAGGGATCCTTAAGGCGTTTGCGGTACCAGCCAAGGATTTCGGCATACACCCGGGCGCCAACGATGTCATAGAAGTCGTGATCGGCTTCCATAACCTTCTTCATGTACTCCATCATCATCGGCGCTTCTTCCATCTTGGCTTCACGGATGTAGAGCGTTCGTCCGTCTTTGAGCTTGACCTGAGCGCCCGGCCATGGCTTGAGATCCATTGACGGCGCTTGCAGAATAGGCTCGATCTCCTCGACGTCGAATGTAATTTGTTTTTCACTTACTTTTTCGGGGGTTGGTAGTCTCATAACGGTCTCCTTGATAAGATAGTGATTTTAACTAAGGTTTGCTTTAGAAATCGCGTTGATGCTGTCCACGTGGGCCGGGTTGTAGGCATCACCGAATTTCGTCTTGGGGAGTGCGGCTTTCTTGGCCATCAGCTCTTCGTATTCGTCATCGTCCACCATAGCCACGCAGCGGCCGATGCTGGCCTCGCCGTCAACAAAGCGCCAGGGGAAGAATCCGATCGTGACCCGCCGGTTGAGAAGAAGATCCAGATTACCGCCAATGCATTCCGCGTGAATCAGGCCGTAAGGGAACATTTCCAGGTGCATCAACTGGTACTTGCTGTCATCGTAGAAATCAGCCAGCTTCATGCCGTATTTTTTCTGGAAGACCTTATCTGCCTGGCGCGCCTGGCGCGGCATCCAGTCGCGGATGATCGTGTTCATCGGGTGGTCAGCGCTGCCACAGTCGACGCCAATCCAGCGTAATTGCTTGGATTTCGCCCAATCGGCGAACTCGCGGTCCGGTCCTGGATGCATGACCATGTAGCGGATTTCATTTGCAGTTGGCATATCCCAGCCGAAATGATGGTAGCCGGTGTGGATGATCAGAATATCGCCCTGGCGCACCTCAACCCGTTCTTCCACCATTTTGCTGTTATAAACGTCGTAATCGCCGCAGCAATCCGAAAGATCAACAACGGCGGCCTCGTGGCAGAGAAAGTCCATATCCAGCGAGGCCATGTCCTTACCTGGGGTGTGGAAATGGATTTCACCGTCAAGATGGGTTCCCAGGTGGTTTGAATGGGTCAAAACCTGCCCATTGGCGCCGTTTGGGGCCAGTCTTTTAAAATACTTGACCTGCAGCGGCTCATACGTTGGCCACGGCGGTGTGGCAATGCCTAAGGGGATCGTTAAATCGATTAACTTCATATCTCATGCCTCCTCTTGGGTGATAAAAGATCCTCCCCTGCTAATCTTCAGGGGAGTGGTTGATGGGAATATTGATCCTGTTATAGGATAACAGATCCACCTGCCCTAGCCGGCTGAGGCCTATCGAACCAGAGGTAAAATTGGGTTTAATTGCTGAACCCGGTTGCATCGAGAAATGCTCACTCACCTACCGACAAGGTTTCAGCCAGAAATGGCGTGTGGAATGCTAACGAAACAATACAACCAGCCTGGAGCTACCAGCCTTTGTCATTATCTACTAAAATAAATAGCATGTCAACTGATAATCCTCACGATCAATGTCTGACAACATCATCACCCGCCGACCCGCCTATTTCAGCCATCTGGATTGGCCAGCCGGTAAAGGCCATCTTAACCAGGCAAAAGTCATTTTCGGTTCGCGGGGTTACTTCTCGCGGAGTATTTCTTGAAACCGAAGGAGGCTGGATCGCTTTCCTCTCCAATGAGATCTATCGCGGCCCCCTGACCCTTAACATCCAGAATTATCAACAGATTCCCTGGATTGAACCGGGGTGGAAGGGCCGGATCGAGAATGGAACGTTCACATTCGATAACCTGGATGTAAAGATAGGTTACCGCAGCGCTCAGAATTGGAGTACGTCCGGGAAGATAAGCATAGACATCAATTCTAATGAAATGGCTATACGAAATTTACGGGTTTTAACCTTCGTGAACCGGCTCATTCAACAGCGTGAATCATCAAACGAATATCTCGAATTCGCCCTCCATTTTTACAATTCAGCTGAGTTTCTCCCGAATTCCGACCTGTCCCCCCGGCTTGAATTGATCACCCGCGCGTTTCTGTCCGGTATTCTCCCCCCGGCCGAAAGCGCGGTACACTTTCTGGTCGGGCGAGGAATGGGTTTAACCCCATCTGGCGATGATTTCCTGTCCGGAATTCTCTACGCGCTGGCGCTCTGCGGACAATTCCAGCACGATTACGGCATTGCCTTCCGCGATTTTATCCTGGCCGCCATCCAATTGAGATCGACCTCGATCAGCGCCAACCTGGCAGAATGCGCCTCAGCCGGCGAAGTCGACGAACGCATTTTCAACGCAGTTGATTACATAATCAACGGAAATTCATCCGAGCAAGCCGCGGCCGAGGGTATTCTGAGTTGGGGATCCTCCTCCGGCGCCGATACCATTGCAGGCTTCTTGATTGGATTGAAAATGGTCGAGCTGCGCTCTGCAGCAAAAACCGATTGATTTCTTCACTCCACAGACCGGAAATACCGGGTGATCAAATCCTGATCATTTTCAGAGAGCAGACCAAACTCTTCAAAAAATCCTTTGGCTGTGCTGATTTTTCCGCTGTATTTCGACAGATAAGCCTTTGTTCTCATGAAGAATTCTTCTTCGCCCTGAGCTGCCCTTAACTCATTCAAGAATTGCGCTCCACGTAAATAGACAGCATTGCGATAGGCGGTGAACCCGGGATATTCATACACCGGCTGATCGATGAATCCAACCGGCTCGTAGAACTTTACCCGGTAGTACCACCACCAATCGACCAGCTCCGGGAAATAGTGCTCATAGTAGAGTAATTCGCTGAAGGTACACCAGGCTTCATCGAGCCACGGCTCCAGAGCCTGATCGTTGCCCACCTGCCCGAAAAACCATTGATGGGCAGTCTCGTGAACTGCGATAAAGGTTAAATAACCCTTCTGGGTGCCATCGTACAGGTTATAAAAGGCTTTGCTTAAGAAATAGAGACCGTCGAACTCCATCCCATCCAGGAAATCCGCCTCGACCACGCTTAATGACTGACGCGGATATTCCCCAAAAAGATCAGAATAAAGATCGAGGGCAGCGGTCGTGGCAGCAAGAGCGGCTTCACCCGCAGCCCGGTCGAAACCGGCAAAGTAACTGCGCACGGTAACCCCGCGGATGCGGGTTTCTGCGCTTTCATAGCCGCTATTAAGCGACAGTGCAAACGTGCGCGCCGCCTGTAGCTCATACCGGTACTTTCCCAACTCGATGGACTGGTTTTCCGCGCTGGCCGCCACTAACAGATCCGCCGGGGCATTAACCAGGTTGACCTCGACCCAGTAGTCAGCGGCGGGATAGACAAGGAATTCGCCAAAATAGGACGGTTTATGCGCCAGCCATTCGCCATTTTCCGCCAGTGGCGCGATAAACAAGTACCAGTCGACCAAGTTCAGCTGGTGATCGGTGTAGCCATATGGCTGAGGTTTGAGCATATCCGACGGCGGCGGAATCGCCGGTAGAACCAGCTCATACTGGAAAGCCAGTTGTATTCGATCGCCAGGCGGTAACCCTGGATTGAGCCTGACAGTCAGGCGGTTGCTCTCGAGTGAATAATCCAGCGCAACCTGCCCTCCCGGGGCGTCAACGGATATTAGCTTGAATCCATTCGAATAGCGGTTCGGCTCGGCGATGAACAGCAGCTCTGCCATTTCCCGGTCAGTCAAATTGGTATAGTGAACTACCTCTTCGACCGCCGCCGTTCGCGCGGCATGATCGATTTCCGCCTTGAGCTCGTAATATGGCCTGGATTCACCCGAAGAAGGCGATTCTGTTTGGACCAGAGTGGGAACCGGCGGGTTCTCGGTCTGTGTCGCGATAGGCGCTTCAGTTGAAGCCGGTAGCGTAACCTGCGTTGATGCTAGCAGCAGTGGGTCGACCGGTGGAGTTGTCGGCTGTGCTTTTGCGCAGGCGGCCAGGACAAGAATGACGTTGAGAAATGAACTCAACGTTAATGTTTTCCGAATCATTGAATAGCACCCTGTCAGGACCAATGCAGAGATTATAAATCACAAGGGATGATATTCTGCGGCAATTAACTGCCGTCTTCGATCAACTCTTTGGCTCGCTTGGTCTGTTTGCCGCGCTCCTCAGAATCCAAAATCCGCTTGCGGATGCGGAAACTCTCTGGAGTGACTTCGAGTAGTTCATCCTCAGCCAGATATTCGAGAGCTTCGTCCAGACTCATCTCGCGCGGCGGGGTCAGGCGTACCTCGATGTCTCGATTGGAGGAGCGCATGTTGGTCAGGTGTTTCTTTTTACACACATTGACCACCAGATCGGTTGGCCGCTGGGTTTCGCCGACAACCATGCCCTCATAGACATCCACGCCCGGACCGTAGAACAGGATACCTCGTTCTTCGGCGTTCTTAAGCCCGTAGTTGGTCGTCTGACCGTCCTCCCAGGCGACGATGGAGCTTGAGCTGCGGGATGGGATCGTCCCCACAGCAGGGTGATAACCATTGAAGATAGTGTTCATCACTCCCATCCCGTGGGTGGAGGTGAGAAATTGATAGCGGAACCCGAGCAACCCGCGGGTGGGGATGAGGTAAGTCAGGTGAACAGAGCCATCCGGGTTATTGATCAGGTCGATCATCTGACCGCAGCGCTGGCCGAGCATCTCAACCACTGTTCCAAGGGTCTCTGCGCTGGTGTCAATGTGAAGCTCCTCGAACGGCTCAAGCAATTGCCCGCTGTCATCGCTCTTGAAAATCGCTTCCGGGCGCGAGACCTGAAACTCATACCCTTCGCGGCGCATGGTTTCGATCAGGATCGCCAGGTGTAGTTCGCCGCGCCCTGAGACGAGGAACGTATCCGCATTCTCGGTCTCCGCCACGCGCAGGGCGACGTTATTACGCAGTTCGGCGAACAACCGCTCGCGCAGCTTGCGTGAAGTGCTCCACTTTCCTTCCCGACCGGCAAATGGCGATGTATTAACCCCAAAGGTCATCCTCACCGTGGGCTCTTCCACCCGAATCGGAGGCAGTGCAATGGGGTTCTCCGCATCAGCCAGGGTTTCACCGATCTCGATCCCTTCCAGACCGGCGATAACGACGATATCGCCAGCCAGAGCTTCCTCCACCTCGACTTTCTGTAATCCCTGGTGGGTAAAAAGATAACGCGCCCTCTCGGGCAGTACCTGCCCGTTAACCGTGATTCTTGCAAGCGGCTGACCGGCGCATACCTTTCCGGCGTGAATGCGCCCGACGGCAGTTACCCCACGGTAATCATCGTATCCCAGGTTGGTCACCAGCATCTGCAGCGGCGCATGGATATCCACCCTGGGCGGAGGGATGTGCCTCAAGATCGCGTTAAAGAGCGGTTGTAGATCATCGCTCAATTCCTCGCTGATTCCGGCCTGCTGGGTGACAGCGTTCGTGTAGATGACCGGAAAATCAGCCTGACTCTCGCTGGCGCCAAGCTCGATGAAGAGATCAAAGGTCGCGTTCAACGCACGTACCGGATCGGCATCTTTGCGGTCCATTTTATTGATCACCACGATCGCCTGATGCCCAACCTCGAGCGCTTTTTTCAAAACGAAACGGGTTTGGGGCATAGGCCCTTCAGCAGCGTCGACCAGCAGAAGCACTCCGTCGACCATGTTCATCACCCGCTCGACCTCGCCGCCGAAATCGGCGTGCCCGGGGGTATCGACAATATTGATCTTCACCAGCTCGCCCGTCTGCGGGTCGGGAATTGTCACCGAGGTATTCTTGGCCAGAATGGTGATTCCCCGCTCGCGTTCCAGGTCGTTCGAGTCGAGCACCCGCTCTTGAACCTGCTGATTCTCGCGGAAGACGCGCGCCTGGCGCAACAAACCATCCACCAGCGTGGTTTTACCATGGTCGACGTGGGCGATAATGGCAATATTTCTTATATCTTTTCGTTCTTCAATCACAATTGCTATCGATTCTTCCGGCTGACAAAGGTTCACCCCGGCAAATCGCCGAGGTGACAGCCGAGGGCAAATCTTATCAAATAGTCACCTTTTTGCATAGACCCAGATGCTGGCAGATTCTCAAATGCGGTTACCGATGAATGCTCTTGCGCAGCAGGAGCAAGTACAGGCCGAAGATGATCAAGGCGACCGAGCCGGTATTGGCAATGAAGGACGGGGCTCCGCCCGGGTCTCCGCCGATATACAGCCCCCAGCCGACCATCGCCATGACCCCGCCTGGAATCAGCGGCCACCAGACGAATTTTGCCAGGATGATCCGGGCGAAAAAGACGATCAGTCCCCAGCCGAAGGAAAACGCCGCAATCATCAGCCCGGTTTTCGAAAGTGGATTGACGGCCGTGTTGGTGCCCCAGGCAATGAAGATCCCCGGCCCAATAGTGACCAGCAGGCTGGCGGGGATGATCAGACCGTACAGCCGCCAGAACAGCCCCCATACGAGCAGAATGACCCCTATGCCGGTCGTCAGGTATAAAACAAAGGCTAGGAACGACCGATCGCTGAACAAAAGACAGGCGCCGGCTGCGGCAAAGATTCCCCCGGGCACCAGAGCCCACCAGGCAGTTTTTCCTTTACCTGGAAATGAGCCTGCAGTGATCAACCCCCAGCCAGCCGCGATGGATATCAGGAGGATACCGATTTTTGATAACAACTCGCCCTCGGCACTGCTGCCAAAGGCAAACAACATCCCTGCCCCAGTCCCTGAAATCAAACCGCCGGGAATGAGCCAGCCGAGTTTTTGACTACGCGCACCCTCGATCAGGAAGAGGAAACCCGCCAGTCCGATCGCCGCCCAGGGCAGCCAGCCAGTGCCAAGGTATTGGTCGACCAGAACGAACGTACCCACCGTAAGCATGGCTGCGCCGATCAGCACCGGTATGCGGCGGAAGGTATCAGCTTTATTTTGGTTCTGGTTGATCATGGTTTTTTCCCGCACGAATGGCATCTTCTATCATAAACAGGCATGCGGCTGGCGATATATGACTTCAGTCCTATCTGGCATTCATAATCCTGGCATATTTTTCGCTTAGATAATACCCAGCTCCTTGGCGCGAATGACCGCCTGCATCCGGTCTCGAGCCTGTAACTTGGATAGAATACTGGTCAGGTGATTCTTGACCGTTCCCTCAGCAATGACCAGCGTATGAGCAATTTCCTTGTTACTCGAGCCGGTAGCGACCAGACGCAGGACCTCAAGCTCGCGCATCGAAAGCGGCGTTTCCAATTCTTCGGAAGAGCGCGGGGCGCTGCGCGAAATGCGGGCAAATTCGGTCATCACTTTGGCTGTGATGGAAGGGAGGAGAAAGTATTCCCCGCGGGCGGCTGAGCGGATCGCTTCGTAGAGCTTGTTGGACGAAACATCCTTGAGTAAATATCCGACGGCTCCGGCCCGTAATCCTTCGAAGACATATTCATCGTCGTCAAAGGTGGTCAATACAATAACGCGGCAGTCCGGCAAGGTTTCTTTCAGGCGCCGGGTGGCAGTCACTCCATCCATCACTGGCATGCGCAGATCCATCAACACGACTGCCGGGCGCAAGGTCACGCACAAACGGAGAGCCTCTTCGCCGTTTGAAGCTTCGCCGACTACCTCAAAATCCGGCTGTACAGTCAGGAGAGTGCGCAAGCCTTCTCGGAACAACGCCTGATCGTCTACAAGTAAAATCTTTATAGCCTGATTCATCCTGGCAGCTTCACCTCAAATCCAAAACCTTGTTCGTGGTCATTAATGATAGTCAATGACCCATTCAGGTGGGAAACCCGTTCCCGTAATCCGATTAAACCATAACCTTCTGATAATTCGTCAGACCCGACGCCGTTGTCAAGCACGGTGAGAGAGATGGAATCGGGGTCCATGTAGCTTAACACGATCGAGTACTCGCTGGCCTGCGAGTGCCGGCAGATATTGCTGACGCCTTCTTGAGCCGCACGGTAGAGCGTCCACTGCGCCTCTGGGTTTATTCTGCGCGGTTCGCCAAGGATTGTAAAATTGGGTTGAATGTCGATTGAGATGGTATCCTCGATGATCTTGCGGATCATTTCAGGAAGGGGGGTGTTCAATTCGTTAGAACGCTCGCGGAGAGCCGAGACCGATTCGCGCACGTCATCCAACGCTTTTTGAGCAAGGGTTTGCGCTTTGGCAAGCATTTCCTGTGCTTTTTTCGGATCATGCTGTCCCACCGCGGCTGCCGCCTGAATTTGCATGTGAATTGTGGTCAAATAATGCCCCAGGCCGTCGTGGATCTCGCGGGCCAGACGGTTGCGCTCCCGGATCGTGGCTAATTCCTCCACTTCATCGGCATATTCGCGCAGGCGTTGGTTGGCAATGGTGAGTTCGTTGACCAGACGCTCGACCTCCCGCCGGGAGGCTTCCTCATTCAAAGCCATCTGGGTGAATACGACAATGAAGACCAGTCCGGCCACAAAAGTCGGCAGACCTTCCCAGACCGTCTGGAGTGAGTGGCTGAAAATAAAAACAGCGCTGACATAGGCAAGAGTAATCGCCAGCAATACGATGTAGCTCGATCGCCAGGGGAGTAACACGACTGCATGCCCGGCCAGGGGCAGCAGCACCATCGCGTTGAATCCTACGCCCCTGCCAAGATAGACGATCATGCCTGCAAGAGGGATTTGCACAACAAAGTAAAGCAACTGAAGGAGCATCGACTGCGAGCGCGCGCAGTAAGCGTAGCCGTATATTCCGATGGTCAGATAGGCTATACCGAGCCCGATCATGGCGATGATTTCGATCGTGGTGGCGGATTGGATCGCGCTGAAGGTGGCAAAATACGAAGCGAGCACGACCAGCGAAAATGCCAGGTCCGCATCCCCTCCGGTCCGAATGCCGTATGGCTTTGACTGCCCCATGGTATGTATTATAGCACCCAGCCCGGCCTATTCGAATCAGTCTTGAATCACAATCAAGGCCTACCGGTCACCGTGTACACCTGTGACTCCGCGCCGCGTTCTCATGAGTTGACATGTGACCGATGGCAGTTAGGCCTGGCCTGCAGGTGGAATACACTGAAGGTGGTTTACCAATTTTTTATCCCCTCCAGAGAATGTGATATGAACATTTTACTGATCCAGCCCGCCTTCCCGGATACCTTTTGGAGTTTCAAGCATGCGATTAAGTTTGTCGGAAAGAAAGCGACCAATCCACCGCTCGGCCTGCTGACCGTGGCTGCGATGCTGCCCGCATCCTGGCCCAAGAAGCTGATTGACTTGAACACTGCCCGTCTGGAACCGACCTGGCTGGACTGGGCTGACTACGTCATGATCTCGGCGATGAACATCCAGCGCGCCTCTGTTCAGGAGGTCGTCAGTGCGTGCAAGCAGCACGGCAAGAAAATCATCGCCGGCGGTCCGCTCTTTACCGGTGAATACCAGCATTTCCCTGAAATCGATCATTTTATCCTCAATGAAGCCGAACTGACCTTGCCGCCTTTCCTGCGCGACCTGGCTGAAGGGTGCCCCCAACGTATCTACCAGACGGATGAATATGCCGATATCACTCAGACGCCCATCCCGCTCTGGGAGCTGATCGATTTACGCGCCTATGATTCGATGAACGTTCAATACTCAAGAGGCTGCCCGTACAATTGCGATTTCTGCAATGTGACCGCTCTGCTTGGCCACCGCCCGCGGACCAAAACTGCCGCCCAGTTAATCGCTGAGTTGGATTCGCTCTATCAATTGGGCTGGCGGCGTAACATTTTCATTGTTGACGATAACTTTATTGGCAATAAAAAAGCTCTCAAGAGCGAAGTTTTACCGGCGATGATCGAATGGCGCAAAAACAAAAAAGGCTGTATGTTCATCACCGAAGCCTCTGTTAACCTTGCCGACGATCCGCAGCTCATTGAGATGATGGTCAAGGCTGGTTTCCTTTCAGTCTTCGTTGGCATCGAGACGCCCGATGAAGAAGGGCTGGAAAGCTGCAACAAGAATCAGAATCAAAACCGCGATCTGATCGAAACGGTCAATGTCCTTCAGCGAGCCGGGCTGCAGGTGATGGCTGGCTTTATCGTCGGCTTTGACTCCGATACCCCAACCATTTTTGACCGGCAGATCGACTTCATTCAGAAATCCGGAATCGTGACCGCTATGGTCGGCCTGCTTCAGGCCCCATACGGAACCCGCCTGTACGAGCGTCTGGCGGCAGAAGGCCGACTCTGCGATGAAATGACCGGCGATAACACAGACGGCACGACCAATATTGTCCCCAGGATGAATGCCAGCATCCTCAAACGCGGCTATTTGCGTATCCTCACCAGCATTTACGCACCCCCGCTGCTCTACCGGCGGATCCGCACCTTATTAACCACCTACAACCCGGTCAACAGGCCGGTGCGTCTCGAGTTGAGTGAGGTTTACGCCTTTTTGCGCTCGATCCTTCTACTTGGAATCTTTGGTCCAGAAAGACAGCATTTCTGGAAGCTGCTATTCTGGGCGCTGCTGCGCAAGCCAGCCGTTTTCCCGCTGGCGGTAACCCTCGCTATATACGGCTACCACTTCCGCAAGATCAGCCAGGCGCTGGTCGATGCCGCTGAACCAGCCTTAACTCGCCAGGAACAGGCTATGGCAAGGCGCGCCGCGCTCAAGTCGACCAGCCGAACTGCTGCCGATTGACTGCGCTGTGCGATCACTGCCCCTGGCTTGCCACGATGTCGGCTGCTTTGGTATTGAGCGCGTCCATGATAGCCTGAACGTCGCCGCCTTCCAGCACCGCGCTGACTGAGGATTCGATTTCCACCCGGACGAAATCATACCCCGGTAAAGCCGGTTCGAATTTCGTGTTTTCCATCAGGTTGTACGCGGTTTGATAAGCCGGATACCGGGTGAACCAGCCGGCGAGGGCGTCGCTCAGGTTGCGCCGCACCGGCAAGGTCCCGCTTGCCTGCGCCCAGCGAGTCTGGGATTCGGGCAATACCAGGTGTTTGAGGAATAAAAATGCGGCCAGCTCGCGCTCAGGCGAGCTTTTGGTGATCGAAAGCGACGGTCCATAACTGTTGCTGACCGGTTCAGGCGTCAGGTGCGGATATGCTGCTGCGCCCCAGTGGAAACTTAACTGACCGGCCTGCTCTAACTCGCTAAAGTATTGGATCAGGTTGCTCGAGGCCAGGATCATGGCTACTTTGCCCTGAATAAATTGCTGCTGGTCGTAATCCCAACTAGGACCCTGCCGGGCGCAGCCGTTAACAATTAAATTACGCTGAAAGCTTAGCGCCCCCTTCACTTGCTCCGCATTCAGGATAAAGCGCTGTGCGGTGGGATCGTAAATGTCTCCGCCCAGGGCGAAAGTCCAGGCAGCCAGCCGGGAGGCGTCGCTAAAAAAGATCGCCCCTGTCGACTGATCGGCAAGCTCTGGAAGGAAGGGCTGCATGGCAGCCGCGCAGGCAACCTGGCTGAATTCATCCGGTGTGGCGGGAGGCTCTTCATAACCGAGCGCCCGCAGCCAGTCAGCGTTGAAGTAGAGCATGTCAATGGAGCGATAGAATGGAATGCCCAGGCGCTGACCTGAAAGCGATGGATACATATCCTGTTTCCAGGGACCGGGGAAGAACGTCTGTATCTCATCAGAGGGAAACCCCCAGACCGGGCTGGCCGCCAGCTCATTTAAGTCAACCAGCCAGCTGTTGAGCTGGTAGATCGCCGCCTGGTTCTGGAAAGCGATGAGGATATCCGGCGCTTCAGGCGAGCCGCCGGTTTCCAGCATTTTATTGAATATGTCTACATAACTGCCCTGGTTTGCCGCGGCGACCTGGATCCCGTACGGGTTGCTGGCGTTGAAGTCATTGACGATCGCGGCCAGAGCCTGTTCGCGTTCTTCGCTGTAGATGTGCCAGAAGACAATCTGCTGACCGCTTGGATCGATCGCCGCCAGTGGGTCATATACCGTGGGTGTCGGCGTGGGCGCCGCGGTTTCTGTCGCCGCGTGTGTAGCGGAGGGTGCGCCTGTCGGGCTGGCCAAATCTACAGCCGGCGGCACGATCTGCGCTGGCGCGGTGGGCATTGTTTGCTGTGCACCGGCGCAGCCGGCCAGAACGGCGGCTGTCAATAATAAGGCGAGAATCGCGGCAAGGCTTCGTTTCTGCATGGATGTTACCTGTCTCGGCTGATTGTACCCCATTCCATGCGGCAAGATGATCAGGGTCGATCGGAATCTCCTGATAAAAATCAATTGTATAATTCCCGTATCTGCACCGTCACACCATTTACGCCTGGAGAAACTATGCCACCCTTGATCGCCGCTATCGACCAGGGCACTACCTCAACCCGCTGCATTCTGTTTGACGCAAACGGTCGCCCGATTACTCAAGATCAGAATGAACACCGCCAAATCTTCCCACAGGCGGGCTACGTCGAGCATGATCCGTTGGAAATTTTGAGAAATACATTGGCGGTGTTCGAGAATGCTCTCTCAAAAGCCGGTGTTTCCCAAGCCGATATCCACGCAATCGGCATCACCAACCAGCGCGAGACGACCGTCGTCTGGGATCGATTGACCGGCAAGCCGTTTTTCAATGCAATTGTATGGCAGGACACCCGCACCGCGGATATCTGCAATCAACTGGCGAGTGAGGGCGGGCAGGACCGCTTCAGAGCAAAGACAGGCCTGCCTTTGGCGACTTACTTCTCAGGTCCAAAAATCAAGTGGATACTCGATAATGCGCCAGGGGTGAAACCGGCGGCAGAGAGAGGTCAGGCTCTCTTTGGAAATATTGACACCTGGCTGATCTGGAACCTGACCGGGGGACCGAACGGCGGTGCGCACCTCACCGACCCGAGCAACGCTTCACGGACCATGCTGATGGACCTCGCCACCCTAGAATGGGACGAAGAAATCTTGCGGATTCTCGACATCCCCGCTTCTATGCTGCCAAAAATCGTCCCGTCCTCGGGTATATATGGCTATGCGAAATTATTGGGTGGAATCCCCATCGCCGGCGACCTTGGCGACCAGCAGGCTGCGCTCTTTGGACAGACCTGCTTCTCTCCCGGAGAGGCTAAGAACACTTACGGGACCGGCTGCTTCATGCTCCTCAATACCGGCGAACAGATCGTCCCCAGCCAGAGCGGGCTGCTGACCACAGTCGGCTACCAGATCGGCGCTCAAAAACCGGTCTTCTGTCTGGAAGGATCGATTGCCATCACCGGCGCGCTGGTTCAGTGGCTGCGCGATAATCTGAATCTCATCGAGCGCTCGGCGTATATCGAAGCTCTCGCCCGAACTGTCGAGGACAACGGCGGGGTGTATTTTGTTCCTGCCTTCTCCGGCCTCTTCGCACCTCACTGGCGCAGCGACGCGCGCGGGATCATCGCCGGGCTGACCCGCTACGTTACCAAAGGCCACCTTGCCCGCGCGGCTCTCGAAGCCACCGCTTTCCAGACCCGCGAGGTGCTCGACGCAATGAAAACCGACAGCGGAGTCGAGTTGACTGCCCTCAAAGTCGACGGAGGGATGGTCTTCAATGAGCTGTTGATGCAATTTCAGGCGGATATCCTCGACGTGCCGGTGGTTCGGCCGCGCGTTACCGAGACAACCGCCCTCGGAGCTGCCTACGCCGCCGGCCTGGCGATCGGGGTTTGGTCTGGCATGGACGATCTACGCAAACATTGGGAAATCGATTGTCAATGGCTTCCGCATATGGAAGCCGCAGAACGGGAAAGATTGTACACAATGTGGCAGAAGGCCGTCAGCCGCACCCTGGGTTGGGTCGATTGAGATGGAAAGCCGACCTCGCGCAGTAATCATCGGAGCCGGTTTTACCGGCTGCGCGCTGGCTTATGACCTGGCCCAGCGCGGGTTTTCCGTGGATGTTTTGGAGCGAGGTGAAATTGCCTCTGGTACCTCCGGGCGCACCCATGGTTTGCTCCACAGCGGCGGACGTTACTGCGTGACCGATCAGGAAGCGGCGATCGAATGCATCCAGGAAAACCGCATCCTCATGCGGATCGCCAAACAATGCATCGAAGCCAACGGCGGTTTGTTCGTTGCCCTTACCGAAAGCGACCTGGCTTACAGCGAGCGGTTCGAGCAAGGCGCGCAGGCATGCGGCATCCCCATCGAAAAGCTTGGCCCCCGAGAAATCCTCCGGCTCGAGTCGAACCTCAGCCCGAAGATCCTGGGCGGGTATACAGTTCCCGACGCCGTTTTCGATCCGCTGCGCCTGGCTCTGGCATTCGCGGCCAGCGCGGTTCAACTGGGCGTCCGATTCCACACCTTCCATGAGGTTGTTGGAATGCAATTCGATGGGCAGGGAAGGCTGAGCGGGGTCAAGGCGATTAATCGTCACAGCGGGCAAAATTCTACCTTCCATGCAGATGTGACCATCAACGCGACGGGCGCATGGGCAGGCATCCTCGCCCGTCTGGCCGGCAGAGATGTACCCGTCCAGCCGACACCGGGCGTGATGGTCGCCTACGACCGGCGCCTCACCCAGCGAGTAATCAACCGCCTGTGTGAGCCGGCTGATGGAGACATCATTATTCCCCAACGGCGAATGGCCGTGATTGGCACGACTTCGTTCGAGGTGGATGACCCAGATTACATACCTGTTACCGACGAGCAAATTCAATCGATGCACGATCATGCCTTCCAGCTGATTCCAGGGCTGGCTCAGGCGAAGGTGCACGGCGCTTATATGTCTGCCCGACCCCTGATCGCCGGCGTGACCAGCGGGCGTAGCCTGTCACGAACTTTCAAGTGTTACGATCACGAGGCTGACGATGGACTGGCGGGATTCATCACCGTCACAGGCGGCAAGGCGACGACCTGCCGGGTCATGGCCGAAAAGACAGCCGACCTGGCCTGCCGAAAACTGGGGATCATGGCGACCTGTAACACCGCGGAAGTTCCGCTGGTGGATTATCACCACTACTACATCAATGTCGGGATGGTGTCGAATTGAGTCAGATCAGATGGACGATAAGCCTGAAAATCTATCGAAAGCGAGAAAATCAGCCCGCCTGCTACCAGAAATTCGAGATTGATGCAGATCCGGATGAATTTATCCTCGATCTGGTTGAACGGGTCTGGGCAAAGCAGGACCGCAGTCTGACCTTCCGCCACGCCTGCCATCATTCGACCTGCGGAGCATGCGGCATGCTGGTTAACGGGAAGGAAAAACTGACCTGCATCACCCCAGTTCGGTCAGTGACGCGGGACGGCGGGGAAATCAAGCTCGAGCCGCTTCGCAACTTTCCGGTAATCAGCGACCTGGTCGTCGATATGGGGCCGTTCTTCCGGAAAATGAGCGAGGTAAATTTCTGCCAGGTCGCTCCGTTAAAAGACGCCTGCCTGCCTTATGAGCGTAAATCGCAGCCCGAAGGACCGTACGAACGCCTGGTCGATTGCATCGAATGCGGGATGTGCATCAGCGCCTGCCCGGCCGCCGCGACCAACTTCGCCTACCTTGGTCCAGCTGTACTGGCAGCCGCCCAGCAGACCTATCGCACCACCAGGCAGGATCAATGCATTGCTTTGAGCGACAACCGCGACGGCGTCTGGCGCTGCCACAGCGCATTCGAATGCAGCGAGGTGTGCCCTTCCTTCGTGGATCCCGGCTGGCGGATCATGGACCTGCGGCGGATGATTATTGCGAAAATAGTGGCTGACTTTTTTAGAGTCAAGCCGAAGGATGATGCCTATGCGAAATGATCCGGCTCCTTCCAACTTTCCCCGCTGGTTTGACCCCCGTCGCCGACAGATCGGCTCCTTTGCTTTCATCCTCAACCGCATCACCGCCCTCGGCCTGTCCCTCTACCTTTGCCTGCACCTGATCATGCTGGGCAAGCTTGCTCAGGGACCGGCTGCTTATGACAGCTTCATCGCCCTGGCGAAAACCCCCGTGGTCAAGTTTGGCGAGCTGCTGGTCATTGCCGCTGGATTTATCCACGGCCTGAACGGCATCCGGATCGCCCTGACCAGCTTTGGCGTTGGCGTCCGCAGCCAAAAACAGCTCTTCGTTTCGCTGATGACCCTCGCTCTGGCAGGCACTTTAATCTTCGCGTATCGCATGTTTCTGGTCGAATAATCAGGAAGGCAACCATGGATAAAATCAACCAAGCCTCACCGCGAGAAGACTTCCTGATCTGGGGTATCAAGATATTTGCCGGTCTCTTCATCATCATTCTGCTTGGAATCCATTTCGTCATCAATCACCTGGTCGCTCCCGAGGGGCTGCTGACCTACACGGATATCCTCGCCTATTACCAGATCCCCATCGTCCCGATCATGGAGATCGGATTTTTAATTTTCGTGGTGGTTCACGCTCTGCTTGGTTTGCGCAGCATTCTTCTCGACTTGCATCTGCCAGTTAAGCTGGCCAACTTGTTCGATGCAGCATTTTTTGTCACCGGGATTATCATGATTACCTACGGCGCCTGGCTGGTAATCAAGGTGGCTCAACTCGGGAACAGCGGATAGCTTGACGCCGCTCGAAAAGGCGGCTAAAATTAGCCTCCGTTGGCCGGACCACGTCCCTGTTAATTTCGGGCCAAGCGCCCGATTTATAATCTTTAGATAGAGCGAAGGTAACCTGCGCAGACAGGTGAGAGGCGCTCGAGGATGGATATAAAATGGAAAAGATGGTTATACCAGCATCCCGCCGTACGGTGACGGGCAAACAGGTTGGCGTACTGCGCCGTCAGGGGAAACTGCCCGGGGTGATCTATGGGGCGAATTTCCCCACCACCCCCATCGTGATGGATCTGAAAGAAGCCAGCCGCATACTTGCCGGCGCTTCTCAATCACACGTCATCACCATTTCTCTGGATGGCGATGAACATGCCGCCATCGTGCGCGAGAAGCAAAAGGATTATATCCGTGGCACTCTGCTGCACGTGGACTTCCAGGCCGTCTCGTTAACCGAGAAGATCCGCACCAAGGTGACAGTTGAGATCCAGGGAATCGCACCCGCTGTCAAGAACTACAACGGCGTTGTGATCGTCGAGCTGGATGAAGTTGAGGTCGAGTGCTTCCCCCAGGATTTGGTTGACAAGTTTACGGTGGATATTTCCGGCCTTGAGGCGCTTGGCGATGCTATCTACGTCCGCGACCTGAATGTGCCCGCCAATATCGAAATATTGAACGATTCCGAGGAAGTGCTCGTGGTCATCACCGGCGGCGCAGAGGAACTCGTCGAGGAAGAAGCCGCTGCTGAGGCCGTGGCTGAACCAGAGGTAATCGAGCGAGGCAAGAAAGAAGAGGAAATCGAGGACTGATCCTGGTCTCATTACTGAACAAACGGCGATCGATGATCGCCGTTTTGATTTTAATGCTCAATCAATCATCGCCGCGAGCCTTTAGCGGCATAAACCTTGCACCATTGTGAGCATTATCGTTGCCATTTTCATGTAAGATATTGGAGGAGCCTTGCACGCAAGCGAACCTTCCCTGCCCTCTATAATCCATATTTTGCTGGAAAATATCGACACCGCCGGAATTATTCATGACCTTGATGGTCGGGTCATTGCGGTGAATGATCGCTGGCTCCAGGTCTTCAATTTAAGCTCCGATGAGGCGCTGTCCTACCTGCTCTTCGAGGATTACTCGGTCGAGCCGGAAACCGACAAGGATTTTCACGCAATCTGGGTCGAGGCCAATAAAAATCAACGCGGACACTACGAACGCGCCATCCGCCATCCCAAGACATACCAGGTGATGGACGTCGAAGTGCAGTGTTCGCGAATCGATATAGACGGCAAACCCTATTTATTTACCATCTTGCGGGACGTCACCAAAATCAAGCGCCTGGAGAAGACCCAGAGCGCTCTGGTGAAGATTTCGGAGGCAGTCGGTTCGGTCGCCACTCTGGACAAATTATTCGAATCCATTCACCAGACGATTTCCGAGCTCATGCCGGCAGATAACTTTTATATTGCCTTATTTGATCAGAAGGCAAATCAACTCTCCTTTCCATACTTTGTGGATGCCTACGACACAGCTCCACCACCGACCAAGCCAGGAAGAGGCCTGACTGAATACGTCCTTCGTACCGGCGCGCCCCTGCTGGCTCCACCTGAATTTTTTGAAAAATTGGTAGAACAAGGAGAGGTTGAATCGGTGGGCGCGCCTTCGTTGGACTGGTTGGGCGTCCCACTGAAAACAGAACAACAGACGATCGGTATCATGGCGGTCCAGAGCTACTCGGAAGATACTCGGTTCAGCTACAACGATCTCCAGTTTTTATCTTTTGTTTCATCCTATGTTGCCAGCGCCATCGTCCGGAAAAAAGCTGAAGAGGAACTCCGCAACCAGCACGATCTGATCAAGACATACTTCGAATGTTCGCCTAATGCGATCTTTGTTTCCGATTTCAAAGGCATATGCATAGATTGCAACCAGGCTTTCCTCGATCTGGCCGGGCTGCCAGACAAAGAAAGTGCAATCGGCAGTTACATCATCAAATTCGTCCACGAAGAAGATCGCCAACGGGCAGTCCAGGACTTCGAACAGATCAGCACGAGCGGCGGGACAAAAAATATCGAATACCGCATCGTGACTACTAAGGGGCGCACGCTGATTGTTCAGGTTTCCGCAACAATCATCACCCAGGCAGGCGCCACCCCTCAATATATCCTCGGGATGATCACCGATATCACTCAACAGAAGCTGGCAGAACAATCGCTGAGAATCAGCGAAGAGCGCTATTCCCTTGCGCTTGAAGGCGCTAATGACGGCATCTGGGACTGGGATCTCGAGAATAACCAGATTTATTACTCGCCGCGCTGGAAGAACTTGCTCGGCTATACCGAGAACGAGATCCGGGAAGATCCGGATGAATGGTTCAACCGCATCCATCCAGATGATCTGCCGTCGGTTAAGTCGTCAATCGAAGCGCACCTCACCGGATTATCCAGCCACATCGAAACCGAATTTCGTATGCAGCACAAGAATGGCACGTACATCTGGGTCATGGCCCGCGGCAATGCCATTCACACCAACGGAAGCCGCCCGCACCGCGTTGCCGGCTCGATGACCGATATCTCCAGGCACAAGCTGGCTGAAAGCCGCCTGATGCATGAAGCGTTGCATGACAAATTGACCAACCTGCCCAACCGGACACTCTTCGTGGACCGGCTTTACCAGGCAATCAAGCGCTCAAAACGCCACGAAAATGAGGTGTTCGCTGTCCTGTTCCTCGACCTGGACCGCTTCAAGGTGATCAACGACAGTCTGGGCCACCTGGCCGGAGACAAAATGCTGATCACCATAGCCGAAAGGCTTGAGGGCTGCGTACGCGGCGAAGACACCGTCGCGCGCATGGGCGGCGATGAATTTGCGCTGCTCATCGCAAGCCTGAACGATCCGCTCGAGGTCGTCCAGGTGGCTAACCGGATTCAGCGTGAGCTTTCGACGCCCTTCCTTGTTGATGGTCAACCGGTTTACACCACTTGCAGCATTGGAATTACCCTCAGCACGACCGGTTATGAGAAACCCGAAGAGGTTCTCCGCGATGCCGATACAGCCATGTACCAGGCCAAAGCCCAGGGCGGCGGGCGCTACGAAATCTTCGACCGGCTGATGCACACTCGTGCAGTTCAATTGCTGTTATTGGAAACGGACCTGCGCCGCGCCCTGGAGCTGGAACAATTCACCCTCGCCTACCAGCCGATCTTCTCCATCGCCGCCCAAAAAGTCGTCAACCTCGAGGCGCTCATCCGCTGGAAACACCCGACCCGGGGGTTGATCATGCCCGGCAATTTTATTGCATTGGCCGAAGAAACCGGGATGATCGTCCAGATCGGCGAGTGGGTTTTGAGAACCGCCTGCTCGCAATTAAAGCACTGGCATACCCAGGGCTACCGGAAGTTGAACGTCGCCGTCAATCTGTCCGCCAGGCAATTTCAACAGCCTGATCTTCCGGATATCATTCAGCAAGTTCTGCGCGAAACCCGTCTTGAGCCGCAGCATCTGTACATCGAGATTACTGAGAGCCGCAACCTCACCCAGCTCGAAAAGGTCGAGGCGATTCTGTGGGATCTGAAGAAACTGGGCGTTAAAATCTCGATCGATGATTTCGGCACCGGCTATTCCTCCTTAAGCACCCTTCAGCGGCTGCCTATGGATGTGATGAAAATAGGCCAATCGTTCATCGCCGATTTGGGAAAGCGAAAAGAAAACGATCTGATCACCGATTCGATGATCCAAATGGGACATAAGCTCGGTCTGGATGTAATCGCCGAAGGCGTAGAAACCGAGAACCAGCTGGCTTTCCTGATCGAACACGGCTGTGACATGTTCCAGGGTTATCTCTTCAGCCCGCCAGTCGCGCCCAAAGAGGTCACCCGCTTCCTGGGGAACGGTTCGAGATCGAACGATCTGTGAGCAAATCCAGGGCTTCAAGCAACTGCAGGGTAATCCGCGCGGAGATCCCCCAGAGCTGCTCGCCGTCGTAGGGATCGTAAAAGTAGACCCAATCCTTACGGCCTGTGGGAGCGGTGAACAGGCGCGCCTCATAATGGCCCGAATCCGCCAGCCAGGTCAGCGGGATGGAAAATATCCGGCCGACCTCTTTGTAATTGATGCTGAAGCTCGCCGGCCAGTGCAATTGCCCAACCACCGGGGTGATGATGAAACCGGAGATACTGACAATGTTATCCAATCTCCCAAGGATTTCGACCTGAGAGGGGTCAAGGCCGATTTCCTCCTGCGCTTCACGCAATGCCGCCTTCTCCACGCTGTCATCACCAGCTTCCACAGCGCCCCCCGGGAAGGAAACCTGACCTTTATGATCATTGACGAAATCCGAACGGCGGGTGTACAGGATGTACCAGCCATCTCCCAGGCAGAGAATGGGCACCAGAACTGCCGCTCGCCGGCTAGTCAATTCCCCCTCCGCGGCCAGGGATCGGCGGCGGTGTTTTTCCAGCAGCTCTCTGATTTGGTCAGTAGATAAAGGCTTATTACAGGCCATAAAATAACATGATTCCAAAAAGCTAATCAGATGGAGCGTCCTCGGCATCGATAGCCGATTCCGGACCACTGCCGCCGGTTAAGATCTCGGCATCCAGATCTACCAGGCCGGCCTCGCCTGTCCGGTCGATCAACACAGGGCGGGCAAAAATCAGATATCCGGTGTGAGCAACCATCCGGTCGACCGGCCTGAATCGTTCTGCTTCAGCCTTGTAGTAGCGCAGAATAACTTCGCAGACGTCTACGAAGGCAAAATCATGCTGCCGCAGCGCGGAGAGCAACCGCTCGACCTGGTTTGCTGTAGGCAGAATGCTGCCGAAATAGCCTCCATATTTCAACGCCCGGCGGACCTGAGCCATGTAATCATACGGATTCGGCAGGTCGAGGAAAAGCGCGTCCACCCCGGTTTCGTCAAATCCTTCGGCAATGTCACGGAGCTTGAAGGTCACGTGTTGGTCCAACTCCAGCCGGGCCAGATTCTTCCGTGCCATCTCCTGCATCTCGGCCCGGTTATCATACGAGATCACGCTTCCCGTGGATCCTACCGCAAAGGCGAGCGCGGCTGTCAGCGCGCCGGAGCCCGTGCCGGCTTCCACCACCAGTTGTCCTTCGCCAATGCCCATGTTGACCAGAAGGAAGCCAATATCCTTCGGGTACATGATCTGCGAGGTGCGCGGCAGCTCTTTCAATAAATCGCCAAGCGAGGGTTGGAGCACGTAAAAAGGATTGCCAAGGTGACTGGCGACCTTGGTACCCCACGGCTTGCCGATGATATCATCGAAGCGTATCACCCCGCGGTGAGTCTGCAGCTCGCCTCCGCTGCGGATGCGGGTGATAAAGCTCTTGTGCCGCAATCCGACCAGTTGAACCAGGTCTCCATCGGCGGCAGTTGTGCCGTGCATTTTCCAGGCCAAACTGTTCTCCTCAAGATTTCCGGGGTGGCTCGGATTCGAGACGGCCGAAAATCAGCCAGTACCCTCCGAAGAGCAACAACAGGCTAAGCAGAACCGCAGGACCTGCGTTCAACGGGCCAATAGGGAAGAACTCAAGACCGATGCGGACGCCGAGGTAATGACCGCCCCAAAAACCGACCCAGGCAAGAGCGAGGAAGATCAGCAGCCGCCAGAGCTTGCCGCCCTTCCAGACATGGAAGACCGCCCCAAATAATGACGCCAACAAAAAACCGAAGATGATCGTTTGAATCTGCATGCGCATCCCTCCTGTTTAGGCTGGTGATTAATCATACCCCGAAATGATCCACCCGCCGCCTAAAACCCGATCCCCTTCATAAAAAACTGCCCGTTGGCCTGGGGTGATATCCCTCACCGGCCTGGTAAATTCCACCTCAGCCAGGTCGGACTCTAGCGGTATCACCCGCGCATCGAAAGCGGCTGAGCGGTAACGCACTTTCACGCCTGCTGTGATGGGACCGCCTGGCGCATGGCCGGATATCCAATGAACTTGACCGGCGCGCAGCCGGCGCTGGCCCAGCTCATCTGCTTCACCCACGATCAGCAGATTCTCATCGACGCGCGTCTCCAGCACGTACAGTGGCGCGGTTGAGGCAATGCCCAAACCTTTACGCTGCCCGATTGTGTAGAAAGCCAGCCCGGAATGGTCGCCGAGGATGTTACCGCGCCGGTCAATAATCTTTCCCGGCCTGACCGCCTGTGGAGCGTGGCGGGCAAGGAACGCACGGTAGTCCTGACCGGCTAAAAAGCATAAATCCTGACTGTCGCTTCGCTCGGCAACCGCCAGCCCAAATCGATGGGCAAGCCCGCGCACTTCCGGTTTGGTGTACTCGCCTACAGGCAGCATTGTCCGGCCCAATTGGCTTTGATCGAGAACGCTGAGGACATAGGATTGGTCCTTGTTGGGATCCAGCCCGCGGAGAAGTTCGAAAACTCCCTCCGCAGTCTTGCGCAGGCGGGCGTAGTGACCTGTAGCCAGGTAATCAGCGCCCATATTCAGCGTATTTTCCAATAGAAGTCCCCAGCGGATCTGTCGGTTGCAGATCAGACATGGATTGGGAGTGATACCCCGGCTGTATCCCTGGAGAAAATCCTCGACAACAATCTCCCTGAAAGCTTTCCTGACATCGATGACGTAGAATGGGATACCCAGCCGGTTGGCGACCCGGCGGGCTTCCGCCATTGAATCCGGCGTGCAGCAGCGATTGTACGCCTCGAGGTCTGGCTCGCTCCACAGACGCAGCATCATCCCGGTAACGGCATACCCGGCTTCGACCAGCAGCGCCGCTGCGACAGAGGAGTCCACTCCCCCGCTCATCGCAACGACAACTTTGCGTCTGTCGTTCATCAGGCCAGTTCCAGTCAGACGGCAGCTTTCTTAACCAGGTCCGGCAACGCCGCCAACAACGCGTGGATATGATTCAAGGTTGTGCCTGCCCCCAGTGTTACCCGCAGAGACCCTAGGGCCCAATCATCCGATAAGCCAAGCGCCTTCAGCACGTCGGAAGGTTTCGGATCGCCGACCTTGCACGCGGATCCCGAGGAGCAGGCAAACCCTGCTCCGTCGAGCAGCATCAGTAATCGGTTTCCATCCACGCCCTGGAAGACAAAACTGGCATGATTGGGCAGCCGGTCGCGGCGGTGGCCGGTCAATCGGGCGTTCGCGATCGCGGCCAGCACGCCCTCAATTAAATGGTCGCGTAAGGTGATATAGTGATTTGCCCGCTCGCCGACGCCTGTCTGAGCCAGGTCAAAGGCCTCGGCCAGACCCACAATATATGGGACGTTTTGGGTGCCCGCCCGCAGGTTGAATTCCTGCCCGCCGCCTGTCTGGATCGGCAGCCGCTCGATTCCCTGGCGGATGTATAGAGCGCCGACGCCCTTTGGCCCGTAGAATTTATGCGCCCCAATCGATATCATATCTGGCGCATGGCTGCGACCCCGCATGGGGAGGTGAGCCGCCGCCTGAACCGCATCGGTGTGCAGCGGTACTCCGTATTCAGCGCATACCTCCGCGATCTCCTCCATCGGGTTGATCGTGCCGATCTCGTTGTTCGCGTAAATGATCGAAACCACGGCAACGTCCTTGCCGAGCGCATGGCGCAGATCATCCGGATCGACCTTTCCGCTCGAATCGACCGGCAGGAACTCGACGTCGAACCCAAACAGCGAGGCAAGCTGCTCGACTGTATGCAGGACGGCGTGATGTTCCACCGGAGTGGTCAGGATGCGGTTGCAGCCGAATTTTTGCCGACGGGCAAAAGCCGTTCCGCGAATGGCCAGGTTATCGCTCTCCGTGCCGCCGCTGGTGAAGATAATCTCCTCTGGTAAGGCGTCGAAACGGGCCGCAACCCGCTCGCGCGCAAGTTCCAGGCCCGACTCTGCCTGCTGCCCGAAGAAATGAACGGAAGAAGGGTTGCCAAACTTCTGAGTGAAATAGGGCAGCATCGACGCCAGCACGCGCTCATCGACGGGCGTAGTCGCCGCGTAATCCAGATAAATCTTTGCATCGATATCCATCCAATCACCTGCCAATTCTGCTATGTCAGGTCTGAATTATAGCATGTATACCCTTTGCGCCGAAAAAACTTTATCCACGTAGAATGACCTGATATAATTATTTTCGTTATTATTCTCACATTATCGATTCTGGGAGGATTCATGGCGCAGAAGATCACCTTTGGCACCGACGGATGGAGAGGCGCCATTGCCGATGATTACACCTTCGAGTCCGTTCGCCGCTGTGCGCAGGGTTTTGCCACCTACTTGATCAAGCATGGGAAACAGGACCGCTGGATCGTTGTTGGGCACGACAAGCGTTTCCTTTCCGAGCATTTTGCCCTGGCGGTATGCGAGGTTCTGTGCGGCAATGGAATCAAAACCTACCTGACCGAGGGTCCCACCCCGACTCCGGTGATTTCGTTCTCGGCAGTCAACCTGGGCGCGGCCGGCGCGGTCAATATCACTGCCTCGCACAACCCTCCGACCGATAACGGCTTCAAAGTGCGCGACGAGAACGGCGGCGCGATCGACCCGGCAGGTCTGGAAGAGATTGAGAGTTACATCCCGGATTCTCCTGAGGATATCCGCCGAATCAGCGCCGAAAAAGCCGAAAACGCTGGCATGCTCGTTCGTTTCGATCCAGCCCCGGCCTACATCGCCCACCTCAACGAGCTGATCGATTTAGAGCCAATCCGCTCGGCCGGCTTGAAAATCCTGGTCGATGTCATGTGGGGCAACGGCGCCAATTGGTTCACCAACCTGCTCCAGGGCGGTAAAACTCAGGTGATCGAGATTCACAATACCCGCAACCCGATCTTCCCGGAAATGAAGCGCCCCGAGCCGATCCCACCGAATATCGACGTCGGTCTGCGCAGGACAGTCGAGCTGAACGCCGATGTCCTTCTGATCACCGACGGCGACGCCGACCGGGTTGGCCTTGGCGACGAAAAAGGCAATTTCATCAACCAGCTGCAGGTCTATGCGCTCCTGGCGTATTATCTGCTTGAAATCCGCGGCGAGCGTGGGGCTATCGTCAAAACCCTTTCGACCACCTCCATGCTCGAAAAGCTCGGCAGATTGTACGGCGTGCCTGTATATGAAACCGGGGTTGGTTTTAAGTATGTCGCGCCGAAGTTCCTCGAAACCAATGCGCTGATTGGCGGCGAGGAATCAGGCGGGTATGCCTTCCGCGGTAATGTTCCGGAGCGCGACGGCATCTTGGCAGGTCTTTACCTTCTGGATATGATGGTCAGGCTCAATAAAAAGCCGTCTGAGCTGCTCGAGCTGCTCTTCAGCAAAGTCGGCGCCCATTTTTACGACCGGGTAGACAGCCGCTTCACCGGCGACCGGGCAGCCCGCGAGGAGAAAATCCTGTCCGCAAAGCCGGCGACCATTGGAGGACTGAAGGTCATCGGGTTAAATACCCTGGATGGATTCAAATTCCTGCTGGAGGACGGCGGTTGGCTGTTGATCCGTTTCTCAGGGACAGAACCAATCATGCGCGTATATTGTGAAACCACCCATAAAGAGCGGGTCAAAGCCATCCTCGACGACGGCCTGCACATAGCAGGGTTGAAGTGAAAGAACTGCCAGATATCACGGATACGCACTGCCACCTGAACCTTAACCATTTTATTGATGACCTGGAGGCTGTGCTCGAGCGCGCAGCAGTCAATGGCGTGAAACGAATCCTGATTCCGGGTGTCGACCTGCCGACCAGCCAGCGCGCGGTTCAGCTCGCTGAAAAGTACACTGCCTTGTTTGCGGCTGTCGGGGTGCATCCAAATAATGCAAATTCATGGAGATCGGGCACGATAAAAGAAATCGAAGCGCTAAGCCAGCATCCCAAGGTCGTGGCCATCGGCGAAATCGGCCTGGATTACTACCGACGGAAAGCCTCACCCGAGACGCAAAAAGCGGTGTTCCAGGCTCAATTGGAACTGGCCGCACGCCGGGGACTGCCGGTAATCATTCACAATCGCGAATCCCTGCAGGATTTATGGCCGATGTTGGCAAGCTGGCAGACGCAGCTCTCCAGAATCTCCGCGTCGCTGATTGAGCGGCCTGGCGTCCTGCACGCTTATGAGGGCAGCCTGGAAACCGCCAGAAAAGCCTTCCAGTTAAATTTTCGAATCGGCGTTGGCGGACCGCTCACCTACCCTAAAGCCGTCGAGAAGCGCGATTTGGTCCGCCGCCTGCCATTGAGTGCAATCCTGACCGAAACTGACGCACCTTATATTTCTCCCCAACCGGTCCGCGGGCAGCGAAATGAACCAGCTAATGTTAAAATAGTCGTTGAAAAAATCGCCGAAATTACCAACCTGAGCGTTGAGCAGGTTGCGGAGGCAACCAGCCAGAACGCAGACCGATTATTCCATTGGAGCACTTCTCGTTGAACACCACCATCTCATTTTTTATTCCGGTGCAGGAGCAAATCCGCCAGGTTGAGCAGCTGATGCGCTCTCAGGCTGAAAATCAACATCCCGATCTTCAAGCTGCCATCGATCATCTGCTGGCTTCGGGCGGCAAGCGAATCCGCCCCACGCTGACCCTGCTCGTCGGGCGGATGCTTGGCGGAGAGGAGTCGCGCCTGATCACCCTCGCTGCGGCAATCGAGCTGCTTCATACTGCCACTCTGGTCCATGACGACCTGATTGATGGTTCACTATTACGGCGGGGTATTCCAACCATCAATTCGCGCTGGTCGCCGGGCGCAACCGTTCTGACCGGTGATTTTATGTTCGCCCGGGCGGCCAAGCTGGCATCGGATACGAACTCTATCCCGGTTATGAGCCTCTTTTCGAAAACACTGGCGATCATCGTCAACGGCGAGATCACCCAACTCTTCTCCAGCCGGTGCAGCTTCGACCGCCAGCAGTATTACCAGAGGATCTACTCGAAAACCGCCTCGCTCTTCGAAGCCTCCGCCTGTTGCGCAGCGCTGATTAGCAACCTGGACGAGGATACAATTGAAAATGTGCGCCTTTATGGTTACGACATCGGAATGGCCTTCCAAATTGTCGACGACGTGTTCGATTTCACCTCGGATCAGACCGTGCTGGGTAAGCCAGTCGGCAGTGACCTGCGCCAGGGACTGGTCACCCTCCCGGTGATCTATTATTCTGAAGCAAATCCTGAAGACGAGGACATCCTCGCCCTGGTGAGCGGCGAGTGCTACCTGCCGGCCGAAAGGCTCGCAGGATTGGTCGAAAGGATTCGCCAGAGCGCCGCGATTGAGCAGGCGCTGGACGAAGCACGGATTTTTGTGGAAAGCGCTCTCCGGCGGTTGCAAAAACTGCCCTCAAACCCTGCCAGGGGTTATCTCGAGGATTTAACCCGCTATATAACTCAGCGAAATATATAAGAGTAACCGCCCGTAAACAACGGCTATTGCCGGCGTCAATGAGCCATGACCTGCTTTGCAGAATACAGGCTAGGCCAGTTCCAGGATTTTGATAATCACTGCCAGAACCTGGGTCTCTTTATCGCCGCGTTTCTTAAACAGGCCGCCTGAAGATTGCGCGACCTCGTTTCCAATTTGGACAAGACTTCTCTTGTAAAGTGTCGCGTCAGTATCATTGACCTTCTTAAGCAGAACGTTCGTCGCGATCAAACCCGCCAGCGCTGTCTTTCCGCTGGAATCACAGCGCATGACGTGCTCAATGTCAGATATGATCGATTGATACATTTCCTGACAGAATCCAAAACTGTTCCTGGATTGTTCGATGACGGCCTGCGTAAAATTCTTAATTTCCTTCTTATCAACTTTACCGTCAATTCCGGCAACAAGCGATAAAACGTATACCGGGGCGCATTGCATGATATACCATTGCGCATCATTAAATTGCTCTTTGTAAATCATCAGATCCTCCTCTGCAGCGGAACTCACTCACAAAATCAATCCAATCCGGATTGTCAATCACGAAAAATGGCGTAGTTAGTAATGCGCCCTTAAAATCAGGAAGTCAGAAGAAAGACTCGGGCCATTCTGTGGGAGTCGGCAGCAGAGAAGACCGTCCGTCTACCACGGGTATCCGCTTTGGGATGGAGTTTTAATCTGACAGGGGGGAAGAGCGGTAGATCAAAACAAGACTGAAGATAACTCTATTTTATAACAATCTCAGCCGAGAATCATTATCAATAATGAAAGCATTAAAAGTTCTAAGAAATCAATCCAATTCACTTTATGTTACAGTGCGCTGGGGGGGACTTGAACCCCCACGCCTTTCGGCACATGGCCCTCAACCATGCCTGTCTGCCAATTCCAGCACCAGCGCGGACGTTTCGATATTATAATCGGGTCTGATCGAATGTCAAGAAATACGCGTATCCCGTGTGTAAATAAAATCTGTTGATGAGGAGTATCCATGACCATAATCGTAGACGCGATGGGCAGCGATGATTACCCCAGCCCCGAGCTGACCGGTGCTGTCGAAGCCGCCAGACGCTGGGGCGAGGAGATCATCCTGGTTGGGAATGAGGACATCCTCAAGCCGCGCCTGGCGATGATTAATACCGGCGGCTGGCCAGTCAGGATAGAACACGCTCCGGACGTGCTCATGATGAGCGATAAACCGGTCGAGGCAACCAAGAAAAAGCCGCGCAATTCAATGGCGGTCGGCCTTCAACTATTGAAAGAGGGCGCCGGCTCGGCCTTCTTCACCGCCGGTAACACCGGAGCAGCCATGTTCAACGCGCTGCGCTCGCCCGGCCGAATCAAGGGCGTGGCCCGCCCGGCGCTGACCACCCGCTTTCCGGTCAAAACCGGCTACTGCGTCGTCCTCGACATCGGCGCAAACGCCGACTGCCGCCCGGAATTCCTGGTTCAGTTTGCCGTGATGGGCAGCGTCTACGCCGAGAAGGTGATGAAAATTCCCAATCCTCGGATCGGTCTGCTCTCGAACGGGGAGGAGCCCGGTAAGGGCAATCAACTGGTCAAGGACGCTTACCCCTTGCTGGAGAAAGCCGGGTTGAACTTTATCGGCAACGTCGAGGGCAAGGAGCTCTTCGGCGGGCAGGCGGACGTGGTCGTCACCGACGGGTTCACCGGGAATGTTCTGCTCAAATCGAGCGAGGCCGTCGCCAAGCTGCTCACCGACACGATCAAACAGGAATTGATGTCCAGCCTGCCGTCCAAAATCGGCGCGCTGCTGGCCAGGCCATCCTTCGCAAAAATCAAGAAGATGATGGATCCCAATGAGGTTGGTGCAGCGCTGCTGCTCGGCATCGACGGGCTGGTCTTCGTCGGCCACGGACGCTCGAACGCCCAGGCGATCACCAGCGCTATTGGAGTCGCCCGCCAGGTCGCCCAGGCTGACCTGTTGAACGGCCTGAAATCGGCCATCCTCGAGCGCTTGGATTATCTCGAATCGATTTCGACTACCTAAATTGAACAGGAACTCCATAGAATGAAAATCGTTACTGACACGAAATTAATCCAACGTAATAAAAAAATCGGCTCAATCACGACCATTGTCGCTCTGGGTATCCTGGCTATCGGCCTGTATACGTCCTTCACCCAGCCCGAAAAGATCACCATTACCTTCGGCGCGCTGCTCCTCGGCTTTCTGCTCAGTCAGATCGGGATTTATTTCACCAGCCGCTGGGGGCGATCCCCGCGCCCGGATGAGCTGCTGACCGCTGCCCTGAAAGGGTTGGAGGATAAATACGTCTTATACCATTACAAAGCGGGAGTGCCCCATCTGCTGGTCGGCCCTGCCGGCATCTGGGGGTTGATCCCGGTTAATGCGGGTGGGACGATCACCTTCGACGTGAACCGAATGCGTTTCCGTCAAAAAGGCGGTAATTTTTACTTCAGGTTGTTCGGACAGGAGAGCATCGGACGTCCCGAGACCGAAGCCCAGTACATCGCCAACGATTTCGCCAAGTTCGCCAAACGGAAATTCCCCGAGATCGAGCTGCCAGAAATTCAAACCGTTCTGGTATTCACCAATAAGAAAGCCTCCCTGGAAATCGATGAGACACCCATCCCGGCAGTGACTCTCGAAAAGCTGAAGGATTTCATCCGCAAGCGGTCCAAGGAAAAGGTCGCGCCTGCGACCCTCATCCAGCAGATTCAGCAAGCCCTTCCTGCGGAGGAATGAATCAATTGAATCCCGGCGTCTCCAACGATATGCCGGCTAACGAAGCGGTTTTCGGCTCCTGACATTCACCTTCAAGGGTAAAAAAAACCGATGATTTTCGCCGCTTCAACCGGCGCCAGATCCGCGCTTCTTTACCGTTCGAGTCGGTCGCGCGGATCGAGCGCTTTCACTTCGTTTTGGGCGGGGTGGTCTTCTTTTCGCCCCTGCTGCGCTCGGATGGCTGTCTCTCCGCCCCTGCCCACTCTGCTTCACTTCTCCTCGCAGTCCGGCCACTTCCTCCGGCGTAAGGTAGCGCCACTCAGCCGGCTTAAGGCTGCCCAGATGCAGAGAGCCTATCCGCGTGCGCAGAATCTTGACTACCGGCAGGCCGATCGTTTTACCCACCTCGCGGATTTGACGCTTTCGGCCCTCGCGCATCACCACCCGCAGCCAGGCGCCCTTGCCCGCCAGCGACTCCAGGCTGACCTGCGCCGGCGCGGTGCGGTGGCCGTCCTCAAGTACCACTCCTCTGCGCCAGGTCTTCAACTGCTCTTCTTCTGGTCGTGTACCAACCAGAACCCGGTATTCTTTTTCGTGCCCGTAGCGCGGATGCATCAGACGGTTGGCCAGATCCCCATCATTGGTCAGAAGAACCAATCCCTCGCTGTCATAATCCAGACGTCCGACCACAAATAAATGCCCGGGGAGCGGGACCAGGTCAAATACAGACTGGCGTGGATCATCTGTAACGTCATCCGATAACACGCCGCGCGGCTTGTGCAGCGCGATGTAGATTTTTTCATTTGCGATTTTCGGGATGGACTGCCCATCGACCTGGATATCATCCCGGTCAGGATCGGCCTTAGAACCGAGAATTGCCGTCTGCCCGTTGACCTTGACCCGCCCGTCGCTGATCAGCACTTCGCAGGATCGGCGCGAGCCGTAACCTGCTCTGGCGAGAATCTTCTGTAAGCGTTCTTCCATAATTCGATCAATCCTTGAGCAGCCGCTGCTCTTCAGGGCTGACGCCTTCCTGTTCGAGCAACTCGAACGGCGGCAGGTCGACTAAAGAGTTGAGGCCAAACTGCTGAAGAAATTCGTTAGTCACCGCGTATAAGATCGGGCGGCCGGGTGTCTCCGCCCGCCCGGTTTCCTGGATCAACCCTTTGATCAGCAGACTCTTCAGTACCCCGTCGCTGTTCACCCCGCGGATCGCATCGATACCCGGACGGGTGATCGGCTGCCGGTAGGCGATGATAGCCAGCGTCTCCAGAGCGGCCCGGCTCAAGCGGGCGGTCGCCTCCAATCCGAGGTAATGTTCGATCAGCGGAGCCAGCTCGGGCGCAGTGGTTAGTTGATATCTGCCTTCATGTTTTTGAATCCGCAAGCCTCTGCCGGATGCCTGATACTGGTATTCGAGCGACTTGATTCCCTGCTCGATCTCCTGAGGAGAACGGCCAATGGCTTCGGCCAGCTGCGCCAGACTGACCGGCGCAGAGGCGACAAACAGAACGGCCTCGATGGCCGCTTCGACATTTATGAGGGTGGTATTTTGGGCAGATTCACTCATGCTATAATATGCGTGCTTGATTTCAACCTGGCTGATTATACCTGATTTGCTGAGAACCCAGACCACCTCACGGATATTGATCAAGGCGGCGTTGCCTTTCCAGACCAAGCAAGCGTTCTTTCTCGTTGGGGTGATGCTGATCACCGCACTCACCGCTTCTGGTTGCGCCAGCCCGGCGCCGGCCAGCAGCGACGTCGCCGTCGAAATCATCGACAGCGGTGCCAGGATGTCCATCACCGTTCCGCTGGGAACAAGCGTTGCGTTTGCGCTGGAGAAGGCTGGACACACTCTTAATCCGCTGGACCGCAGCGATCCGCCGTCATACACCATAATCACCGCCCCGGCGACAATCCGCATCATCCGGGTGACGGAAGAATACGAAATCGAGGAAAAGGTCATCCCATTCGAGCGCCAGACAGTGCGGAACGAATCTCTTCCGGAAGGTGAAACCCTGCTGATTCAGGCTGGGGAAAACGGCCTGCAGCGAATTACTTACCGCCGCGTGCTGGAAAACGGCATCCAGACGAGCCGTTCGGTATTCGAGGTAACCAGCATCCGCGAACCGCGCCCGGAGATAGTCATGATCGGCGTCCAGGCGCCATTTACTCCGGCCGAAATTCCCGGACGATTGGTCTATCTGCTGGCCGGCAACGCCTGGATGATGGAAAACAGCACCGCCAACCGCCGGCCGGTGTTAACTACAGGCGATCTCGACGGGCGGGTATTCAGCCTTTCGCCCGACGGAAACTGGTTGTTGTGTACCAGCGCAACCAATGGCGATGAAGGTGGTGTCAATACCCTCTGGGCGGTGAACCTTTCCGCTCGCGAGGCGGAGCCGATTGACCTGAAGGTCAGCAATGTGATCCATTACGCCGGCTGGGATCCCGGCGGCGGGCTGGCGATCTACTACTCTACGGTAGAGCCGCGCAGCACAGCTCCTGGCTGGCAGGCGAACAATGATCTGATCCATCTGGCTTTTTCACCGAGCGGCGCAATCGAGAGCCGCGAGACCATTCTGGCAGCCAACACTGGCGGTGTGTATGGCTGGTGGGGCATGGATTTTATCTGGTCGCCGGACGGTCAGCAGCTTGCCTACGCCCGGCCGGATTCTGTTGGGTTGGTCGATTTCGAAGGAAAGACGACCAGGACGCTTTTCGAGATGATTCCTTATCAGACCGGCGGCGATTGGGCCTGGGTGCCCGGACTCTCCTGGTCAAGCGACAGCCGGCTGCTCTACACGGTCACCCACGCGCCAATTACGGGGATCCATAATCAGGAAGAATCTCCCCTGTTTAACCTTTCCGTATACCTGATCGACAGCAGCACGCTGATCGATCTGGTCCCTGAGGTTGGTATGTTTGCCTATCCGGTTACATCTCCCTTCCAGACCGGTCAATCAGGACCGGTTGCCCTTCTCCAGGCCATTTTCCCTGAGCAGAGCGATGACAGCCGTTACCGGCTGGTACTGATCGATCAGGACGGCTCTAATTTAAGGGCGATCTATCCGCCGGAAGGCGCTTCCGGGATTGAGCCGCAGCAGGTTGTGTGGAGCCCGCCCGATGACGGCGCTGCATCCGGCAGAATTGCCTTCATCCACCAGGGTAATATCTGGTTGATTGACCCAGGGGCAGGTAACTTGCAACAAATCACGGGCGATGGGTTGATCACGCGCCTGGATTGGCAATAAAATATAGAATGAGAAAGGTCAAGAAAAACAAATGAGAATACTAGTTACAGGCGCAGCCGGTTTCCTTGGGTCACATCTCTGCGACTTCTTGATCCGAGAAGGGCACAGCGTGATCGGAATGGACAACTTCGTTACCGGAAGTCCGGATAACCTCGCCCACCTTGCCGGAAACGCCCATTTTTCATTCATCCGCCACGATGTGGCTAATTTCATCTTCGTACCGGGCAGAGTCGATGCGGTGCTGCATTTTGCTTCTCCGGCCAGCCCGAACCCTAACTCCCCTTATGGCTATACGAATTTACCGATCCAAACCATGAAAGCGGGCGCGCTCGGCACCCATAACACGCTCGGCGTTGCCCGCGCCCACAACGCGCGCTACCTGCTCGCTTCCACTTCGGAAATTTACGGGGACCCGCTCGAGCACCCGCAAAAAGAAACTTACTGGGGTCACTGCGATCCGACCGGCGTGCGCTCCGTCTATGACGAGGCCAAGCGATTCGCCGAAGCCCTCACAATGGCTTACCACCGCTATCACAACATCGATACCCGCATCGTGCGCATTTTCAATACTTACGGCCCGCGCATGCGCCTGGATGACGGGCGCGCCCTGCCCAATTTCCTCCAGCAGGCTCTCCGCGGCGAACCGCTAACCATCTACGGCGATGGGCAGCAAACCCGCAGCTTCTGCTACGTCGACGATCTGATCGCCGGCATTTACAAATTGCTTCTCTCAGATGAACATATGCCGGTCAACCTGGGAAATCCGGAAGAAATGACCATCCTCCAATTTGCCGAAACGATCAACCGCCTGGTCGGCAATAAAGCTGGGATCGAATTCAAACCCGACGCCCGTCTCGGCGATGACCCCCAGCGCCGCCAGCCGGATATCACCCGGGCGAAGACCATCCTGAACTGGCAGCCAACCATTGGCCTTGAAGAAGGCATCTCTAAAACCATCCCTTATTTCCGCGAGAAGCTGGGCCTGTGATGATCTTATCCAACGTCAAGGAAAGAAACCGCTTTTTTCGTTTTGCTGTCGTCGGCGCTGCAGGCGCGGTGATCGATTTCGGCGTTTTCAACCTGCTCACTAACTTCATCGGTTTCTTCAAAACCAACGCTGTTTGGGCGACTGTGATCTCTTTCATCCTGGCTGTTTTCAGCAACTATTACTGGAATCGGGTTTGGACCTACCCTGATTCGCGCAGCAAGCCGGTGAGCAGGCAGGTTCTTCAATTCTTTCTGGTCAGCGTAATTGGTTTGGCGATCCGCACCCCGATGTTCGCCGGTTTGGAGAAAATCTTGATCAGATTTTTCAATTCATGGTGGCATTGGAACATTGCCTCGCCGATCTTTCTGGCGCACAATTTGGCTCTAGCGATCGTCATTCTGGTGGTCATGATCTGGAATTTCATTGCCAACCGCTACTGGACGTATAACGATGTCAGCGCCTGAAATCGAACCAACCCCCTCACCTGCCGGACAACCACCGGCCACGGAGAAGCCCGTAACTGAGCAGCCCGCGGTTGATACGCCTGGAGGGGAAAGACCCCTTGGCGATAAGACAGCCGCTCAGAAATCTCCTGCGGAAAAGCCGTCTGGTATCCGCTCATTGCGCGAATTGATTGACCAGGTCTCCGGGCGCAACCTGGAAGGGCTGCCGCAGGAGGACTCCGGCCTGGCTGAGGCGCTGCCGTTCCCCTTCCTGGCCCTGGTTGGGCAATCGGAGATGAAGCTGGCGCTCTGCCTGAATCTGATCAATCCTTTCATCGGCGGGGTTTTACTCGTCGGTCCGCGCGGCACGGGGAAAACCACTGCCGTGCGCAGCCTGCTCGACCTCCTGCCCCAGATCGACCGCAGCGCCTGTTTCTACGGCTGCCTGCCAGAAGATATCGAAACCGGCGGCATGGATGCTGTCTGCCCGGAATGCGCTAAAAAATATGCCGAAGGCCGCCCATTGACGATCAAAGATCGGGTAAAGCTCGTTGAGTTGCCTCTCAACGCCACGCTTGACGATGTGGTTGGCGGCATCGATGAGCGCGCTTCCGCTACAAGCCGCCTGCGGATCAAGCGCGGCGTCCTGGCAATGGCTGACCAGAACGTCCTCTACGTGGATGAGGTGAACCTGCTCGCCGATGAGATCGTCGATGCCATCCTGGATGCGGCAGCGTTCGGTTCCTATACCGTCCGCCGCGGGATCATGACCGGCACCTACCGCTCGCGCTTCACATTGATCGGTTCTATGAACCCTGAGGAAGGCTTCCTCCGTCCGCAAATTATGGACCGCTTTGGACTGCGGGTGGTCACCCGCGGATTAGAGCAGCCTGAAGAGCGGCTGGAGGCATACCGCCGCGTTCGCGCCTACCGCTCAAGTCCGAGAGCAGCTATCGCGGCTTATTATGACGAAACCGCTCAGGCAATCGATGAAATTACCCGCGCCAGGCAGCTTCTTCACCAGGTGGATCTGACGGACGAGGTCGCTAAAATCGGTATTCGCCTGATCCAAAAACTGGAGATCGATTCTCTCCGCGCGGAAATCACCCTTTTCGAAGCAGCCCGGGCATATGCCGCCGCAGACAACCGCCTTGATGTTATCACCGAGGATTTACGCATCGTCGCTCCTATGGCGCTGCGGATGAGAGGATCGGAATTCATGCGTAAATATTTCCAGGATCAGCGAAAAGAGGATCAGGGAATCCTGGAAATCCTCGACGAAGTCATCCCCCCAGGGAAAAAATGAGCAACCCCAGATAACCAGCCCGGAAAGGAAAAACCATGTCATCGCCCCTCGTTTCCCACCGCGCCCGGCTCGAAACCTGCCTTTGCGGGGAAAAACCGGACCGGCCGCCCGTCGCCCTTTGGCGGCATTTCCCGGTCGATGATCAGAACCCCCAAAGCCTGGCAGCGGCGATCAGCAACTTTCAACGGACGTATGACTTCGATTTCATTAAGGTCACGCCTGCCTCATCTTATACCACCCGAGATTGGGGCACCCAGGATAAATGGACCGGCAATCCGGAAGGCACCCGCGATTTCCTGGAACCGGTTATCCAGCGGTTCGATGATTGGAGCACGCTGAAAAAGCTCGACCCGCGCAAAGGCTGGCTTGGCAAGGCGCTGGATGCGCTGAAAGCGCTGGCAAAGGAGTACTCGCCCGACGTACCCTTCATCCAGACGATCTTCAGCCCGCTCGCCCAGGCGAAGAATCTGGTTGGAAGGGATCGCCTGATCTACCACCTCCGCTCCTGTCCCGAAGCCCTGCATATCGGTCTGCGTACCATCACCGAGGTGACCATCGACTTTATCACCGAAGCGCGTAAAACAGGAATCGATGGGATCTTCTACGCAGTACAGCACGCCCAGTATCGATTGCTTTCAGAGCCTGAATTTGCCACCTTTGGACGGTTTTACGATTTACAAGTGCTTGATGCAGTCCGTGACCTGTGGTTAAACGTTGGGCACATCCACGGCGAAAACATCATGTTCGACCAGGTCTGCGATTATCCGGTCGCCGTGTTGAACTGGCACGACCGCGAAACTGCGCCGACCCTGGCCGAAGCCCAGCACCGCTTCGAGGGCGTGGTCTGCGGCGGCTTGCGCCAGTGGGAGACCCTTGTCCTTGGCGATCCCAAGCAGGTGACCCGCGAAGCCCAGGAGGCCATCGAGCAAACCGGCGGCGTCCGGTTCATCCTCGGAACCGGTTGCGTCGTTCCGATTATTGCGCCGCACGGCAACCTCCTGGCTGCCCGGCGCGCAGTGGATTGATAGACTGGTACAGTTCTTTACACCCGTGTCCAACCCCCGGATCATCTCAGGCAAAGCCAAAGGTATGCGCCTGCAAGGCGTGCCAGGCGATATCACCCGCCCGATCACCGACCGGGTCAAGGAAGCGCTGTTCAACATCCTTGGGGCTGAAATCGAGGGCGCCGCTTTTCTGGACCTGTTCGCTGGCACAGGCAGCGTCGGCATTGAAGCGCTCAGCCGCGGCGCCGGCTTTGTCCGGCTGAACGACCTGCACCGCCAGGCGGTTGCCACGATCAGGAACAATCTCAAGCACACTCACCTGGAAGCCAATGCTGAGGTCACCCAGCTGGATGCATTCAACCTGCTCCGGCAGCCGCCCGACCGCTCTTTCGATTACATTTATATCGCTCCGCCGCAGTATAAAGGGTTGTGGAAAAAAGCCTTGCAGACCCTTGACGAGCACCCCGGCTGGCTGGCAGCGGATGCCTGGGTCATCGTCCAGATCGATCCAGTCGAATACGAGCCGGTAGAGTTGCTTAATTTGGTCGAATTCGAGCGCCGGAAGTACGGCAGCACGCTGCTCGTCTTTTACGAGCGCTCAATGAAAGATTCCTGAACCCTTACTCCGTTTGACCCTCGATCTTGAATTCGACAACCAGTCTGCCCTCGCCATCATAACGGTATAGGCCGAAGAAACGCCTTTTTTCCGTCTCGGGGTCGAGCACAAACGGCAGTAAAATCGGCAAGTCTTCGACCAGGGGCAATTTATGAACCTGATCGTAACTCACCCATTCGAGTGAACCTTCTGGAGAGATCAGATTCTGCTGCCGGGTGATTTCACCGCGGAAAACGTAGATGCCTATACCGGTTGCTGGTTCCGCGTCAACTAAAACCACGCCAGCCAGACGCAAATCGACGCCAGCCAGACCGGTCTCCTCCAGCAACTCGCGGCGAGCAGCGCTGAGCGCATCTTCGCCCCGTTCGATGTGCCCGCCGATGCCATTATACTGATTAGCCCACAGCCGCTTGGTCGGCTTGCCCTTTAAAAGCAAAACCGCGTCGCCGCAGGTGATAAAAATAAGGGTCCGGGGGATGATTTTATACCGGTCAGTAAACACACCCTGATCTTCTTTCGGCATGGTTCTGCTCCAGCCAGAAAAATAAGCCCCCCTGAATGAGATATCAGAGGGGCTTGATTACCATAGAAAATTAACTCAAGAACATTGGCACGCCCATGAAATCGCGAATCTTCGGGCGATAATTCTCGATATCGTAATAGGCCGGCACATCCACCCGTTTCCGGCCTGCCAGGACCATCTCAACTGGCACGGTGGTGTATTTGCCGCCGTGCAAAGCGACCATCTTGCCAGTCTCCTTGCGGCGGATGAGCTGGACTGCGAGAGTCCCGAATGACATTGCCACCATCCGGTCGAGGGAGTCTGGCGCGCCTGAACGCATCAGATAGCCCAATTGCTGAACCATCGTATTCTGTCCGGTCTCGCGTTGGATATGCTCAGCGATAAGCTGACCGATCCCACCCAGCTTACGGTGACCGTAAGCGTCCGCCTCGCCGCTCTCGACGATATCGCCGCCTTCCATGATCGCCCCCTCGGATACAGTTAAGATGGCGTAATTGGAGGGGTTGTTGCGCTTATCCTGGACGATGAAATCGCATAAACGGTGGATGTTGAACGGCACCTCTGAGATCAATGCCCGGTCCACGTAGGCCAGGTAGGATGTGAAAAGGCTGGTTTCACCGGAATTGCGGCCAAACAGCTCGACCACGCCGATCCGTTCGTGCGAACCCACGCTGGTGCGCATGTTGGTGATAAATTCGACGCTGCGGGTTACAGCGGTAGAGAAGCCAATGCAGTAATCCGTGCCGAACACGTCATTGTCCATAGTCTTTGGGCAGGCGACGATCGGGAATCCTTCCTTATGCAATCGGACGGCAAAGCTGAGCGTATCGTCGCCTCCGATCGGAATGAGTACGTCGATGCCGAGTGAGCCGAGTACATTCAGGACATAATCAGTAAAATCAGTTTTTTCTTCGCCTTTAACCGGCTTACCCCACTTGGAATTTTTTAGAAAATCAGGAATGTCTTTTTGAGCAACCCGCTGCGGATTGGTCCGCGAAGTATGCAGAAAGGTGCCGCCAGTGCGGTCGATGGTACGCACATCTTCGGCGTGCAGCTCGCGGACGTAATAATCGCGGGTTGAGGGTTCGTCCTGGTTGTAGTGAAGCACACCTGCCCAGCCCCGTCGAATGCCAAGCACGCGATATCCTTGCTCCAACGCATTCATCACCACAGCTTTGATGCAGGGATTCAAACCCGGAACATCACCTCCGCCGGTAAGAATACCTATGGTTGTCATTACTGCCTCCAAGAAATAAAAGAATTATGACCTGACAGTCTCTACCGGAATCTGAAGCGCCACCCTGGCTCCCTGCCCTGGCGAACTGTCGATATTGACGGTTCCACCGAGCAACTCCACCCGCTCGCGAATCAACTTCAAGCCCAGGCCTTTGGTTGTGGATAAATCCTCCGGCGCGAACCCCTTGCCGGTATCGCTGACGACCACTCGGACCATGTTTTCCTCGATGGCCATTTGCACGGTAATTTGCGGCCTAACGGTCGCGTCTGCGTTGTGGCGGATGGCATTACCCATCAATTCCTGGATGGCCCGGAAGATCATCACCTCGACGAACGGCTCCAGCCGGCGCTCGGTACCCTTTAAAACGATATTGGTTTCCGCGCCGGTCTGCTCCTTAAAGGAGTCCACATAACGGCGGACTGTCGGCACAAGTCCGAGGTCGTCGAGCATCATCGGGCGCAGCTCCGTGATGAACAGGCGCACCTTTTGAAAAGTGCTCATTGCCGAGTTCTTCAAGTTTTCCAGCTCTTCTTTGGCTTTGGCCGGCTCCATCTCCAGGAAGCGGGCAGCAATCTCCGCCTGAATAATGAAGTTGGATAACGCCTGAGCTGGACCATCATGCATCTGTTTCGATAAACGCTGGCGTTCCGCCTCCTGGGTGTTTACCAGCTTCTCCAAGGTCTCAGAGCCGCTTCGCCCACCCTTCGTTCCCCGGGAAGGCTGGTGGCCTTCGATCAGGAATTCATTGGTCCTGTCAAGTAATCCGATATACCGCTGCAAGTTGAATTGATCGTTCTGCAGTTTCTCCAATTGACCGCGCATCACCAACAGGCGCTGCTGAGCATCGAGTGATGAGCTGTAGGCTGTACGGATCTCTTCACGGGGTATCGAATCGAAATCAGCCTGCATCCTCTGAATTTGGGCGGTGATGCTTGCGCTGCGCTGAGTCAGCTTCGCCAGTTCAGTCTGGCTCTGCTCGATCATCTGGGTAACTTCTTTATAGGCCTGCCGGGATTGGTCAAGCTCGGATCGAATGTAATCGTGGAACTCATCCCAAGGATTGGTTGCAAGTGGAAGCATACCGAAGCGCTCCTGAGTGTGGCTTACTAATTTCGATTTTTACTTATCGGTGAAAAATGGGTCAAAAACTCTGCTAAGTATAGCATAACCCTGTCTGATCATGCCTGAATTCTATCATTTACTTGCCCAGCGGTATACACGCATGTTTTCACCGCCCGCCTGTGGTGCGAAATTACCGCCGGTGATGAAAACTGGTTGAGCGCGGCCAACAAGATACGGATACCACTCTGGGAATGTAACCAGATATTCTGCCTGCTCTTGATCCAGGAATTCAGCCAATTGGACTTCATCCCGGATAAATGGGATCACCTCAGGAGAGACAAGTCCAGCCAGGTCGAGCAGCGGTCGCTGGCTGAAATATCCAATCGCCCCGATGTCGTGCACGGCAATCAACGCATCCGGCTCGGTATTCCGATTCAACCACTCCGCGGTTGCGACCATTTCAGTTTCGATGATAGCCACATCCTCGGCGTAAGCGAATGCGCCCTTGCAGGTAAAGATCAACTGCACGGCAACCAGGGTAATCAGAGTCAGCCGACCGAACGCCCAACCAGGTCGGTTCACAGAATACCGAATTGCCAGGATTCGACCTGTACCAGCCATCCCAATTAGAAAAATGACCGGCATGGCTGGAATCAAGTATCGGCCATGCTGATAGGTTACCGGCAGGCGCAAGGCGTAGATTGCAGTGTAGCCCAGCCACCAAAAAAGAAGGGCAATAATCCTCCAATCACGCTCCCTGATTGAGCGCCAGCAGGCGACTGCAAGGCCAGGGATCAGAAGGCTTCCTGCCCCAATTGCCGGTAGCGAAGCCAGGCTGGCCAGCCGCTGCAATAGGGGGGTTTGCTGCATCGATATATATTCAGCCTGCTTGGCGTAGAACGTATTTGGCAATATGCTGCTGCCGAGTGAGTAATTGAATCCCAAATATGCGCCAAAAAGGATCGCAAATCCGCCAAGGACTACAAGCCCGCTGCGGATCTTCTGCTTCCAATCTGCAGATCCGATCAGGATGAGGAAAAGGGCAGGGCCAAGCAGTGTTAACCCATCAGGGCGCACCCAGCAGGAGAGCCCGATCAATATTCCGGTTAGCGGGTAATTCGGCTTCGAACGAATCATACTGGCAAAAGCAGCCAGAATGAGAAAAGCAAACAGAATCGTTTCCATCCCGGAAACCGCTCCCCAGATGAGATGCCACTCGGTCGCCAGGAATAAACCGGCCAGGGGAAGAGCTTTCTTTAAACTGCCATCAAGTTGGCGGAAGATAAATTCACCCGCCAGAGCAGCGCCCAGGAGGGAAATTGTTCCCAGCAGATACGTCCAGAAATAGGGTGGCGAGTGCGAAAACAGGTAGCCGATCGATAGGAGCAGCGTCCACAGCGGCGCTGTAGATCCGGCTGATACCTGCCCGGGGATGTAATCCCACTGCCCGAGCTCGACCAGGTTGCGGGCGTAAGTCTGATGAATCCAGGCATCATCCAGGGGAAATCCAATGGTGAACAGCCTGGCGCTGGCAAGCAGATATAAAACGGCAGACAATCCAGAGGCAAGTACTAAAATCACTGTACGGATGATGCGGGGTGAAAAAAACTGAAAGCGCGGTAATTGCCTGCCAGTTTCAATCATCGATCAGAATCCTGTAGATTTGGACGTCTTCGATAGTGGTCAGATAGTCCAACCCTTCCCGGTCGCCTGGATTGGCATACAGTTCACTCAGATTTTCTTGGGCAGGTTCCAGAAGTAGATATTCGGCAAGGTAACGATCCGCAGCAGCGAGCAGTTCTTCCACACCGCCGTTTGGGATTACGATGGAAGATCGGCCGGTTGCCAGATACCAGTCTGGCGGGTTGTTCACCGCGGCGATCCTCTCCGCGGAAATCCCGACATCATTGAGACTTTCAGCGACCTTCCGGTATTTGCCTTCAGTGCGTCCCCATATTGGCTGTGTCGGATTCGGTCCAAGTACGCGGGTGAAATAGAAAAATCCGCTGAGAACGATGGCAATAGCCGCCAGACCTACTGTAAAAAACTTGAACGCTCCTCTGGGGTTCCATCCCCTCTTGCGCATACCCCGTTCCACAAGGCGTTCCAGACCAACAGGCGCGAGTGCCCAAAAATATAGTTGAAACGCCGCGCCTGAGTGGAGATAACCGCCTCGCGCTCCGGCAAACGGAAACACGACCGTCATGATCAGGAGAGTGAGCAGCCACATGAAGACGAGGAAGCGTATCCGGTCATCGTTGCGACGATGCCAGGCTCCCAAGACCGTTAGCGGCAGGACGACGATCCCGCCCTGCACAACCAGCAGGTTGGCTAAATTCAATTTCAAAGCCTGCCAGCGGCTGAGTAAAATGGATCCGATTCCTGAGTTCATCCAGTTAGCAATAGTTAGGCTTGAGACATCATAATTATAGGTCTGGTTGTAGTCCGTCAGCCAGAGGGTGCGCGAATTGCCCGGCGGCATGAGCGAGCCAAACAGGTCCAAATTGCGAAGGTACCACCCACCGATCACCAGGGAATAACCGAGTAACAACGGGGCGATTATAATGACTATACGAAGTATATGATTTTTTACACCATTTTTTCGGGCAGAACATAGTTTAAACCCCATCCATGCCAGGCAGCCGGCCAACCAGAGAATCCCGTCTGCGCGGGTCAGATGCATCAATCCACTCAGCACGCCAACTAATAAGCCCAGAATAATTGCCTGGTTTTTGCCTATACGCAACCAGCTTGTGCCTCCAACGAGTCCGATGAGCCCGGCGCCCAGCAGCATATAACAACCAAACGTCTCCGGCAGGGTGAGATAGATCCAGTACAGACCGGCGAACGCCGCCAGTATCCCGCTCAGCCAGGCATTTCGTTTTTCCCGAACGAATCCCTGCGCGATATTGACTGCCGCCGGAGCCAGCAAAGCCGCGACCAAAACGAAGGGAAGCCGCATCCGAAGAAAATCTTCACCCCAGCCGGCTATTTTCCCCAGCGCTGCCAGTAAAGAAGCCAGCGGCATCCAATACAAATGTGAGGGCGCAGGAATTCCTGCCGGCTGGTTCAGGTAGTTCCAGATGAAGGGCTCTTGAAACCCTTTCCCATCGGCTAATTGGAGCGCCGTTGCGGTGTAATATTCGGCATCCATGTAGCCTGGCGAGCTTTGAAACACTGCCACCAGTGAATAGATCACTGCGCCTAAGCAAAAGTAGACCCAACTCACGCGGCGATTCATCCTTGCTCCCTGTGTTTAGCGTGCGAACTCATATATGTCCAGGTCTGCAAATGATTCAACCCCGGCAAGCCGGTATTCACTCTCCAGCCATTCCAGCACAGGGTGAGTTTCTTTCCCCATCTCTCGATATTCCTCGATGGCCTGCTGAAAGACAACAAAGAAGACCTGATCATAGCCGTTCGTCGCTGTCTGCACATCGGCCTTTGGAAGTAAACCGATCGCCTGCTGGGATGCGAAAGCGTAGGTGTCGTTGTGCGAGCCGGGCTCATCGGCAAGAAATTCTTGCGGAACCTCCGGGATATAGTAATGGGTTGGGAAAAAGCTGAGTTTGTTATCGTGCAGGATGAGCGCATTGCTCGCCTCAACACTGCGGAGGTAGGCGGCTGTATCACGATACGCTGAACGGGGAAATTCCCTATACAGATAAATCGATGGGAGCGAGATCGCTGCCGCGGCAATTAAAGACCCAGCCAGAACAAAGCCCACTCCACGCCGGCTGCGTCTGGCAATGATCCAGCCTGCCAGACCCAGATATGCCAGGGATGAGATCAAGAATCCTCTCACAATAAAAACAGGGCGCATCACGTAAGAGATTGCAAACAATATGCCGGGAAGCAAGATTACTACGAATGCCAGGAAACGTATTTGCGGAGATTTTCGCCAGCTCCGCACCGTTTCGATCGCTATAACCGTAAAAATCTCCACAGCTAACACCGCTGCCGCAACCAGCCAGCCGCCTTTCAACGGCAAATACGCGCTCATCATAATCATCGCCTGAATGATCTCGACAAGCCCAGGTCTTGGCACCGAAAATGCCCGCTGGATTTTCTCGATTTGGCCTGGCACCATTACCAGCCATGGCAGAGCCAGCAGAATGATGGCTGCCTGGGCAGCGATCAGTCGCAGTAAATCCTTCCACCGCCTGTGAATAATCAGGTAAAGATCTGCAATGACCAACCCGATGATTGCCAGATTATGGGTATACATACTGGCTGCGCCGGTCAGGATCAGGCCAGCCCACCAGCCTCCCTTCCAGTGGTTTGAGTTTGGTATGTCGAACAAACTAAAAAAACACCATAAATAGAGCACCTGGGTGAATTCCAGCAAGGTATACATGCGGATTTCTTGGGCGTAAAAGACTTGAATAGGCGAGATGGCGATTAAAAAAGCTGTCCACAATCCCGCCTCTACCCCAACCATACGCCGGACCAGATTAAAAAAGACCAGCAGGGTGAACATAGAAAAAATAATGCTCAATGATCGCAGCGCTGCCAACCCACTGCCGAAAACAGCCATCCAATAATGCAATAAAAAATAATAGAGCGGCGGCATGGTATCAGCCGCTGTCCCCTTTACGATATCGGCCAATGGGCGTTGTGAAAGAAAAATACTGAAGGCGTCATCGTACCAGATTTCATGGGTCGTCAGAGCGATTGCCCGGAGGCTTAATGCCAGGACAAATATCGCTAATAGAATCAAGAAATGGCGCCGATTCTTCATGACTTATGGATTTTCCTGGATAAGCAATTCATACCAGACTGCTGGCGGCTTGACCGCCCACCAGCGGATCCAGTACAACAGGAAAAATGCAATCAGCGGCAAGGGAAAGAACATTGCCGGGGAATCAATTCTCGAGAAAGGAATTCCGTTGGCGTTCAGGGCAACACCCCAAATTCCCCCCAGGATCAAAAGCATAGTGACGATCGATAAAACCACCCCTCCACTCCGCCATCGCTCCACCCAGACAGCGAAGGTCAAAACCAGCGCCGGAATAATTATTATGAAATTCTTTGGGGCGGTAGGGATTCCGATCCACTGGCTGGCAGTAAGGGTAAAACAGGCTGCCCAGAGAAAACCGCGGAAGTTAGCTTTTCGCGCGATCACCCACTCGACCAGAGTAACAACCCCTATCAGGATGGAGAGAATTGGGCCAAGCCGCGAGCCAATCCCTGGCATCACCACAGTCAGCGCGCCGGTCAGCGTATCCGCTGGACCGTTGATTGCATACCTTAAGATTTGGCGAAGATTTTGGCCTAACCAACCCGGAACAAGCAAAAACCCAACTGCAGACAGCAAGGCAAGGGTGATCAGCAGCCAGCCAATGATCTTCCAGCGGCGGTTAGCAGCCGCCCAAAAGATTATGAATACTAGAAATAAGACCACCACGTGGGGCATGATAGAAACCAAGCCCAGGAGGATTCCAGCGAGCTCATCTTGACCGGCGCGGATAGCCAGAAGAATCCCAACAATTCCCAATCCAATCAAAATAGCTGCGTCGCCGAGGATCACTGGATGCAGGGCGTGATACCAGAAAACGGAAAAGAAAAGATAAACCGCCAGAACGATAGGTCTTGGTCGCCAACGCACCAGCCGCAGCAGTAAGAACGCTGCCAAAATCAAAGATAGTTCAAGCACAGCCATCCAAACAGCCCGGGCAAGGGCAAAATCTTCAATCAAGGCGAAGGGAATGAATAGCAGGATTGAATAAAGAGGGTAGAAAAATCTCAATTGGTCTTCTTCGGGGCGAGCTGGTTGGCCATAAGCCATCGTTTGAATACTTAATGTGGTCTCATCAGAGTAAGGGCTAAGACCTTCCTGTATAAACTCGCGAGTGCCAACCCAGGGAATGAGGAAATCGTTGCCGCCCGAATTGGCCGAAGTGAAGCGGTAATTCCCCCAAATCAAGGCTGCGAAAAGCCCCGCTCCGAGAATGATCGCTGCACTGAGCGGCAACAATGGATTTCTGCGTCTGACCAAAGGGGAACTCCGGTTCGATCGAATGATTTCAGATAATGAAAAGCTACGAAATGGGGTGGTTAAATTATAATGGAGATTATGACCTCCATTAATATTGCCCTTGCTCAATTCGCCATCCAGATTGGCGCACCTGAAGCCAATATTGGAACCGGTTTCCACTACATCGATCAAGCCATCCAGCAGGGCTGCCAGTTGATCGTCCTGCCTGAGCTTTGGACGAGTGGTTATGACCTGGAGAATGCCGAATCCTACATCGATGTTACCCAAGACATCATTGTCAAACTACAATCTCTGGCTGACCAGCGGAACATACTGATCGGCGGATCTTATCTCACCCTCGACCAAGGCGGGCATTACAACACGTTTCTGCTGGTCCAGCCTGGGGTTAAGGATCCCTTACGCTACAATAAAATCCACCTGTTCCGTCAGCTCGACGAACCAAAATACTTAATGGCGGGCAGCCTCCCGGTCGCCGGTGACACCTCGATCGGTAAAGTGGGTCTGGCTGTCTGTTACGACCTGCGCTTCCCGGAGATGTTTCGGGCTTACGGACGCAGCCGGGTTGAGCTGGTTCTGATCGCGGCTCAATGGGGATCGGAGAGAAGCGAGCATTGGCGTACATTTTTACGCGCCCGAGCAATTGAGAATCAGTTCTTCATCGCCGCAGTCAATGCAGTCGGCCCGATTCGTGAAAAGATCCTCGCCGGATTTAGCGCAATTGTTGATCCGTGGGGCTATGTGTTGGCGGAAGCGGATGGCACGGAAGAAACGCTTATCACCGCAGAAATCGACCTGGAAGTAATCAAGAAAGCCAGTGAGAAGGTTCCTTCGCGCGAAGATGCCCGTAACGATCTGTATCCCAACTGGTTCTGACCGCCTGATCTAAAATAAGAGCTGCGCGTTTAGAAAATTATCACTCCGATAGCTCGAATAAAATGCTGGTCTGGTCTTCATAGAGCACCCTCGCGCCAGATTCTTTTAATGCTTCTGCCAGCGGGCGATTGGGCTCGATCAGGCAGTATCGAATGTCCCAATTGGAAAATGTTTCTTCCCAACCCTCCCCTGCCTGGATCGTATTGATCCATACTCCGGCTATCTCGTCGCCGAATAAATCCGTTCGCCCGTCAATGAATACCGGGAAGTCGGGCAGATACCATTCCAGGTATCCACCCCAGCTATAAGAATTAAATATTCTTCCTTGCGTTGTCTCGCTCTGGAGATGCTCAACCGCTTTTACGGGATAGAAGATACTTGCTGTTTTCTCGACTTGATCGGGGCGAGTCACCATCGCCAGCTTTATACCTGCAGCACATAACAGTAGAATCACCAGAATCAAGTTGAGACCTCTACGCAAGCCGGAAGCGAGCGGTTGTGAGAACAACCTGCCAACTCTTCGATTGCCGTCAAGGATACCATCCGAGCGCTCCTCTCTCCAGGCGGAAACCGCCTTCCAGAGATAGCGAGAAAGCAACGGCGCAGCGAAAATTGCGAAGGGAGCGAAATTTCGTTTTGCCAGAAAAGCGAGATAGGCAAATCCAATCAGGCCGATTAAGTCAATAACATCCATCTTCCGCCCGGAGAGTCCAGCAGCTGCCAGAACTGCGAACAGCAGCCAGAGGAATGGCTGCAGCGCCAATTGATGAAAATCTGGCGAAGCCCACTCATCGATCGATGCTCGAAGGACGTTTATGCCGACTGTTTTAAAAGGCACCCACCAGGTTTCCAGCCCGTTCGGGTTGATCAGCACTACCAGAAAGCATACCACTGTCCAAAGGATGAGTTTACGTAAGCTATGCCAGGCGCTGCGACGATCGGTTCTGGGATGGAGAACCCAGTTGAGCAATTCTCCGGCGATGAACACGCCGAGCAGCAGGAAACCCAGCGTGTACCCGGCGTGCAGGTTCGACCAGACCAGGAATAAGATCGGCAATACCCATAAACGATCGAAGCGGTTTATTCGATACCGGTACAGGATCAGATACAGGCCTGCGAAAAGGACCTGGCTGAACAACTGCGGCCGCGGAGTCCAGACCGGCGCGGCGACCGTGCTTGCCAGGATGATGATGGCAGATTTGAGCAGCGCCGGTCCCTCGAGCTGCGCATAAATCAGCAGCATGGATCCTGCTGCCAGGAGAGCAACCATCAGGCTGACGCCGAGATATCCCCACGCTTGAAAAACAAGGTAAAGGATCACCTCAGCCAGCCAACTGTGATTGGTCCAGGGCTGACCCTGCCGGGTGAAGGTAAACTGGTCGGTTAACAGCGGCTTTCCTGTCTGCCAGGTCACCTCCCCAGCGCGGATGTGCCACCAAAAATCCGTATCGAGCGGTGTCCGAGCCGCCATGATGAATACCAGCAACCCGGTAACGATGACCATAAGGATATTCAGATCCCTGGAGACAGAATCATCCTTAAGCCTGGCGTTATTTGCCATTCTCAAAACTCCGTTCCATAAATTCCCAACTCATCAGGACGTATCGAGCGAGATAACCTGTAAAACACATGATAATCTCCGATCCACTTCTCCTTCCATTGCAAGCCCGCTTTCTCAAAACCTCTCACGATCATCTCGTCCAACGGCGGATTATTCGTAGTGATGTACGCCACCTCCGCGCTGGCGGCGACCAGATCCCGGTAGGGCGGGTAACGGTCGTCGCGCGCCGTATATCGCAAGTCAGTGTGGTAGGGTAAGCGCGGGATGAATATAATCTCCTCCTGCGAGAAGAATGCCAGGGGATATGCGACCCAATAATTGGTGTAGCCGCGAGTGATGCCTTCTGACTTTAAAAAATCAATCAACTCCGGCATTCGTCGGTGGTCGACCTGGGCCGGTGAGTAGAATTGAGTAGTGATCCCTGGTGGAAATTTCAAGGCTGATCGGACGGTTCCCCACAGGTGGAAAATGATAAGAAGCGTAAACCCGGCGTAACCCCAAAGCCTGCGCTTCTTGTTGAACAGCAGGAACGTCGCACTGGCAACCAGCGAAAAGGGGATGGCCAATGGGACAAAGTAGCGCCCTGAAGGATCAATCCCGAATGAGGTAAAAACAAACCCTGCTATCAGGGTCATACAAACTCCGGCCAGCAGCCAATACACAAGGCTATTCGATCCTTTTTTAGGTGATAACCAGCGCCCCCACTGGATAAAAACGATACCCCAGACGAAGAGGACAATCGGGATGAGCGGCAGTGCCAGCCAATCCGTTGACCATGGCGGACGAAGGCCGAAGGTGACCGTCGAGCCAAGCAGAAGCAGATTGATCAGGTGGCTGCCAGACCGTGACAGCCAGCTGCCTTCCTCAACCGCAACAGCGCTGCCGAACAACTCCTGGATTAATCCGCTCAACCCGTGGTCAAAGGCAAACAGCCACCATGCGGTCGAACCGGCGAAAAAACCGCCCAGTGCGATAGCCATGCACAGAAGATTGCCTCGCAAACACCGCCTGCGGACCAGCTGGATGAGCACCAGCAGCCCGGCCGGGATCGTGTAGATCAGCGTGAGGCCATTTGCCCACAGTCCAAGACCTGCCAGCGCGCCTAAAGCCAGCCACCAGGCGGTAATCCCTCTTCCCCCGTCCTCAGCCAGATTGCTAATAATCTTCAGGGTGCTGATCAGGATCAGGTTTCCAATCACCAGGGCTTCGCCATATCCGCCCAGGCTGGCGGTTGTGTAGAGAGTTACATTGACCGTTGGCGCAGCCAGAAGTAGACCTGCTCCCAGCCCAATTTTGCTTGATCCCAAAAACTCTGTGCCAATCCAAACTGTAGTTATAATCGTTATCATATAGAGCAGGCTCTGTACGAAACGGATAACCCACACCTCCTGCCCGAAAAGGGAAAATCCAAGCGCAACCAGCCAGGCATCCAGGCTGCCCATGTAGGCCTGCCCGTAGAAAAACACCGGGCGCTCCCCGGCTAAAATATGCCTGGCCATCAAGGCGACTACCGCCTCATCCGAGTTGAACGGAACTCTTTCGAGCAGCACCAGGAGAGCCTTTACGCCCGCCGCGAAGATCAGGATCGCAGCCAATATCCAGACCAGCCGGGGTTCCTCCAATAAAAATAGACGTGACCTTTTCATCTTCCGGATAATTGTATACATGAATTCGTTTTACAGCCAGACACTTTCAGCAACCGATAGAGGCAAAGGTGACGAAATTCAGTAAAAGCGACCTGGCAGCGATCACCGCGATTCTGTTGATTAGCCTGATCTACTGGTTCGGCATATCAGCGGTGCCTTTCCATCCAGATGAAAGCACCCAGATGTATATGGCCGCGGATCTCAAGACCGCCCTTACCCATCCTCAGGATTTATTCTGGCTGCCGGTTATCAAGGATGACCAGCGAATGATCTATCGCGAAATCGACCCGCCGCTGACCCGTTACCTGATCGGGCTCGGTCTGGCTGTCAGCGGGCAGGCGCCCCTTTCCAGAGATTGGGATTGGTCCGCGACCATGCAGCAAAACCAGGAAAACGGTTCGTTTCCTTCCATAAGTCAGTTACTCGCCAGCCGGCTGGCGGTTGCTTCTCTCTTCCCCTTTTCTCTACTCTTTGCCTACCTCATCGGCAAGAGACTTCGCGGACCCTCCTTAGGCTGGTTGAACATGGGTCTGCTGGCAGTCAATGCGGCGGTTCTCTTGCACACCCGCCGGGCGATGGCCGAATCAGCCCTCCTGGCAGGGGTGCTGTTCACACTCTGGGCAGTCATCGCATGGAAACGATGGCAATTCCTGCTTGCGCTGCCCGCTGCGCTGGCGTTTAACGCCAAGTACTCGACCCTTCCTCTGGCATTAATCGGTCTTGCAGCCATTTTCTGGGATTATCCTACTCGGCGAACATCAATCTATATCAAAATACTTCACAGCTTTCTGTACGCGGCCCTGTTCGCCGCGTTGACCATACTGCTCAACCCATTTCTCTGGCGAATGCCTATCCCGGCACTCCAGGATGCCTTCACCAGGCGGCAGGAGCTGATCGAGGCGCAAACCAGAGACTTCAGTCTCTCCGAAGGGAATCAGGTACTCGAGACTTTTGGAGAAAGGGCAGAGGCCATCCTAGCCCAGCTCTTTCTTGGCCCGCCGGCAATCCAGGAAGCCAAAAATTATGATCAAGACCTGGCGCCATCAACCGCGAAATATCTTGCCAATCCGCTCCACCGTTTTCTGACCGGATGGATTGGTGGATCGATTTCCTTATTTATCGCATTGTCGGGGCTGGTGTTGCTGTTAATATGGATCATCCGCGTCAGACCCATATCGCGAACGGCAATCCTGATTTTTGCCTCATTCCTGCTTCAACTGGCAGCCATCTTCGCCATGATTCGCCTTCCCTTCCAGCGCTATTACATCCCACTCGTCCCTTACATCGCCATGTTCATCGCTTACGGGTTGGATTTTTCGCTGCACTTCGTATTCTATCGAAAAAGGGGAAAGTAAAAACAAGAGATCCCCTGACCGTCCAAGGGATCTCGGATAAGGATCGATGGAGTTTATATTTTCTTATGGTACACGCGGTGATTCTTATAAGGGATCCCGCCGAGATTGATCAAATCCTTGCGCATCTGCACTGCGCTTTCCGCCACCTGGGTCAACTCGTAATGCTCGAATCCGTATTCGTGGACGGTTTTATCCATTTCGGCGTAAAGAAGCGCGTTTCCACCCCGACCCTGGTATTCGGGTAAAATCCCAGCACCGTTCAACGAAATCCATTTCGTCCGCTTCATCTCCAGGAGGATATCGGCAATAGCCCATGGGGTCAGCCGTCCGTTCGCCCGCTGCAGAGCTTTGGAAACATCGGGAAAGCCGAAAAGGAATCCAACCACTTCATCTTCGTAAGTAATAATCTTGATCAGGCGCGGATCGGCGACCGCCAGGCTCTCGAGCGCGTAATCAATCTCGCGCTTGGTCAGCGGATAATATTCCCAATTGTTGACGAAGGTCTTATTGTAAGATTCGCCAATTTTCCTGGCCCAGGCTTTCAATTCGCGCCGGGTTTGGAAGGTTTTTACACTAAATTTTCCGCGCTCTTTCACCCGTTCGGCCACAAGGTGGACCTTTTCCGGCATTTTGAAGTCCGACGCTTTGATATAGCAGGATACGAAATCTACCTCTTTTTCGAAACCAATGGTTTCCACCAGGCGGACGTAATACTGAGGGTTGTAATTCATCATGGTCATCATCTGGTGATGCTCGAAACCTTCGATCTGAATGCCGTAGCCATCAAACGAGCTCAATCCCTTCGGCCCGACAACTTCGTTCAGCCCTCGCGCACGCGCCCACTCAAATGCCCGCTCGAACAGCGCGTTGGCGACCTCCTGGTCATCGATGCACTCGAAAAGGTAGAATTGCGCTTTCTTGACGTTGTGTACCTGGTTAAAGGGCTTGTTTTCAAGGATAGCTATTCGGCCGGCGGTTTCTCCGTCCTTGTGCGCCAGAAAGAAGTCACCCTCGGAGTGCTCGAAGAAGGGGTGTTTTTGCCGGTTGAGCATCAGTCGGATATCGGCCAGGATCGGCGGCACCCACTGGGGCATGCCTTTATAGATTTTCCAGGGTAAGAAGAGAAATTCATTGACTTGTTTCTTGTTACTGGTATCAACCAACTCTACGTTGACCATGGCATACCTCTCTATAAGGTGGATGATGACAGACGATTATAAAATTCGAGTATACCTTTATCCTGTCCAGATGCAAGCAGAAATATACCCCATATATCCATAGCGCGTCTAATTTTTTTAACCCCAATTAAATCAATTGGGCGCGGTTCTTGACAGAATAACAAAATAAAGTAGACTGATTCAGTACACATTGAAAGATGCAAACCATGGAACAAAAATATTCGCCCAACCGTTTGGCGCGGGAAACCTCGCCGTATCTGCGCCAGCATTCCAATAACCCTGTTGACTGGTATCCCTGGGGAAATGAGGCTCTGGAAAAAGCCCGGGCAGAGGATAAACCGATTTTCCTGAGCATCGGCTACGCTGCCTGTCATTGGTGTCACGTGATGGAAAGAGAATCCTTCATGGACGATCGGGTTGCCGAATTCCTCAACCGGCACTTCGTCTCGATCAAAGTGGACCGGGAAGATCGTCCCGACATCGATAGCATTTACATGAACTCGGTTGTCCTCATGACCGGTAAGGGCGGTTGGCCGACCTCAGTCTTTCTGACCCCAGAACTCGAACCTTTCTTCGGGGGCACCTATTTTCCCATAACCCCCCGGCATGGGTTGCCCTCTTTTCTCGACGTTTTGCGGGCAGTTGTTCAGGCCTGGCAGGAAGACCGCCAAAATATCCGCTCTACAGCGGCGGAGATCAGCCAACATCTAAGGCGTAATTCGATCCTCCAGCCGCTTGTTGGCAACCATTCCATTGAGGAAACGGTTGAGGTTGCCCGTGACATTTTACTGACAACCTACGATTGGCAGTTCGGCGGCTGGGGGAATGCGCCTAAATTTCCCCAGCCAATGCTGCTCGAATTCCTTTTATTGCAAGCGTCTAGGGGGCACCGCCAATCGCTCGAAGTCGTTCGCCATAATCTGGATGCCATGCAGCGCGGCGGGATCTTCGACCTGGTAGGCGGCGGCTTTCACCGTTACAGCACAGACGCGCACTGGCTGGTGCCTCATTTCGAAAAGATGCTTTATGATAACGCCCAACTCGCCCTCATTTATCTCCATGCATATTTACTGACCGGCGACCAGAACTATCGCCGTACCTGCGAATCCTGCCTTGACTTCATTTCCCGCGAGCTGAGCGACCCTGCGGGGGGCTTTTACTCCAGCCTGGACGCAGATTCGGACGGCGAAGAAGGCGCTTTCTACCTTTGGACACCTGAGGAGCTCTCCCGGTATCTCTCTCCCGAGCAGTTGAATCTCCTCATAGCAGCCTGCGACATTCCTGCCCAGGGAAATTTCGAAGGCAAGATCATTCTCCAATTGCGGGCGAGTGGTGATGATGTTGCCGCCGCGCTGGATTTGACGGCGGAGGATTTCAATGCTCGCTTGGACGAGATACTCACCAATCTATACATTGCGCGAGCCGTTCGGTCGCGACCTTTGACCGACGATAAGGTCTTGACCGGCTGGAACGGATTGGCGCTACGCGCTTTTGCCGAGGCAGGCAGGTACCTTGATCGGTCCGATTACCTCAAGGCTGCTCAAAAGAATGCCGCATTCCTGCTCTCCGAGCTGCGCAAACCAGAGAGTATGGTCCGCTCCTGGCGGGCAGGGGAGAGTAAACACCCTGCTTTCCTCGAAGATTACGGCTCGCTGGCGATCGCATTGTTGACGCTCTACCAGGCCGATTTCGACCAGACCTGGTATACGGCTGCCGGACTGGTATTGGCGGAGATGCGGGAGCGCTTTACCGATCCTGATGGCGGCTATTTCGACGCCCAATCAGCAGAAGGAGAACTGCTTTTCCGCCCAAAAGAAATCCAGGATAACGCCATTCCATGCGGAAACGCGCTGACAGCCTGCGCAGCCTTACTGTACAGCGCTTTCACAGAACAGAGCAGCCTCCGCGCCATGGCCGAGCGCCAGATCGAGCAGATGCAGCCGCTTCTCACCCGCTACCCGACCGCATTCGGTTTCTGGCTGCAGGTGCTTGACCTGGTTCAGGGTCCGCTTCGTCAAATCGCTGTGGTCACACCAGGAGCGGCGATAGACCAGACGCCGTTGACTGATTACCTCCAAAAAACTTACCTGCCGCGGACAGTCCTTGCCGCAGGCGCGCCGCCGCTTGCCGCAGACGGGCCTGGCCTGCTTAGAGACCGCCTGGCCCTGGGCGGCCTGCCAACGGCTTATGTCTGCGAGGATTTCTCCTGCCACCTGCCGGTCACCCGTCTGGAAGACTTACTTGCCCAATTGAGCTAAGCCTGTTGATAAACCGGATGATATTCTGGTTAACCAATTGCGGTTGATCGGCGATCACTGCGTGACCGGCGTTTGGTATGACAATGTGATCCGTGCCGGGGATCCTTTTTGCAAGTTCCCGTTGATTCTTGAGCGGAATGGTCGTATCCTCTTCCCCGCTGATCACCAGGGTCGGCGTCTGAATTTTGGCCAATCTTCTCGTGAAATTGAAACGGGCAAGGGCAAGCATTGCTTGCCGGTAGACTTTCGGGTCAGCGCTGCGGATCGATTCGACCAGTAAATCGCGGTAGACTGACTGGTCAGGCGCTGGGAAAACTCGCTCCGCAACAAGCCTGGCCTGGTCTGCGGGTTTCCTGAGGAATGCGCGCCAGCCCCGCCTGAAAAAGTATCTCCATTCTGACAGGCTGCCCGGCTTAAGGCTGGCGAAGGTGTTGAGCAGAATCAAACCCTGTACACGGTGGGGGTAAGTGTAAGCGAGGTGTAATGCCGCCGCCCCGCCCATAGATATCCCAGCGATAAAAAATCTTGAGATGCCAAGCTGATCCATTAATCCGATTACCTGTTTTACCGCCCGGCTAAGGCTCCAGCGAGCACCTTCGAACGGACTGCGCCCGAAACCGGGTAAATCCGGCGCGACCAGGCAGTATCCCTGCGCAGATAGGTCGTCCAATTGAAGATACCAGGATTCAGCCGTCGCTCCCAGCCCATGCAATAAAAGCAGGGTCGGATTCCCCCCTCGATTGGCGTGGATGAAGTGAATCATATCCGATCTTTTCCCGGCAACATGATAGTGTTTCAGACATACTTCAAATCACCGGCGTTGCGCCAGTGAGGATATAATACTACTGAACTCACAGGAGGTACCATGGAAAAATTTATCATCGAAGGCCGCCACCCTCTCCACGGCGAAGTTACCCCCTCAGGCAACAAGAACGCAGCCCTGCCCATGCTGGCAGCCTGCCTGCTGACCGATGAACCAGTAATTCTGAAAAATGTGCCGGAAATTGGCGATGTCGCCGCGATGCGCGCTTTGCTTGAGAGTTTAGGAGTCTCGGTATCCGTGGTAGGGGAGCACACCTGGCGTATCCACGCTCGCGAAGTACATCCCGCTGACCTTGACCCGGACATCACCCGCAAAATCCGCGCTTCGATCCTGCTGGCCGGGCCAATGACAGCCCGCTCGGGTGAGTTGACCCTGCCCCCGCCCGGCGGGGACGTGATCGGCCGCCGCCGGGTGGATACACATTTACTCGCCCTGAAAAAACTCGGCGCGAAGGTATCTTACGATCGCAACTTCCACTTCCAGGCCGATGGACTATCTGGCGCCGATATCCTCCTCGACGAGGCAAGCGTGACCGCTACCGAAAACGCCATCATGGCCTGCGTTCTGGCTAAGGGCGAGAGCGTGATCCGCAACGCTGCCTCAGAACCGCACATCCAGGAATTGTGCCATTTTCTCAACCATCTGGGCGCTAAAATCAATCAGATTGGCTCGAATACCCTCCACATCACAGGCGTGAATGAATTGCACGGCGGGGAATTCAGCATAGGCTCCGATTACCTTGAAGTAGTTAGCTTTATCGGGGCTGCGGCGGTGACCCACGGCTCGATCACCATCCGCAACGCGGGCAACCAGTACCTGGATATGATCCGTCTGGTCTTTGGCCGGTTGGGCGTCTTCTGGGAAACGGATGGCAACGACCTGTTCGTTCCTGCCGAACAACCGATGGTCATCGAACCTGACCTTGGCGGGGCAATCCCGGAAATCAGCGTCATGCCGTGGCCGGCGTTTCCAACCGATTTGATGAGCATCGCCCTGGTTGTGGCCACCCAATCCAAGGGCACCGTGCTGTTCCACGACTGGATGTACCCGAGCCGGATGTTCTTCACCGATAAACTGGTCGGCATGGGCGCACAGATCGTACTCTGCGATCCACACCGCTGCATCGTCCAGGGACCCACAGATTTGTTTGCGGAAAAAATGGAAAGTCCGGATATTCGCGCCGGCATGGCCTTGGTTCTGGCAGCGCTCTCCGCCCAGGGCACATCGGTCATTCGCAACGTTGGGCAGATCGATCGCGGCTATGAAAAAGTGGACCAAAAATTGGTGGCCTTAGGCGCAAAAATCGAGAGGGTCCAAAATTAACTTTAAACAGAAACATCCCGGCGACCTGACTGCCGGGATGTTGATTTTTCTGCTCTGTATTAATTACTGGATGGCGCCTGGGTTGGTTTAACTGGCTCAGCAGATTGAACAACATCCAGGAATTGACTAACGACCTCGCGCAACATCATTTCGGGCAGCGCACCTACCTGGCGGTGAATGACTTTACCATTGGCGACAAACAACATGGTCGGGATGCCCTGCACGCCGAAGCGGTTTGCCCATTCCGGATCTTCATCCGTATTTACTTTTGCAACGATCAATTTTCCGGCTAATTCTTTGGCAAGCTTATCCAGAACTGGCGCTACCATTCGGCAGGGACCGCACCACGGCGCCCAAAAATCGACAATAACCGGTAAGGATGATTGCAAAACCGTTTTTTCAAAGGCAGCATCCGAAACATGCACAGGCTCACTCAACATAATGTACTCCTGAAATCTCCTTCAATGATTGTAGAGGAAGTATAACACGCTTCCCACTATCATTTGATGAAATTCAACGAAAAAGGTTACATTAAAACAACCGACCGGGAGGGTATCCCGGCCGGCTTGAAATAATTATTTAACTTTGACGGAAATGGTTTTCGGTTTGGTTTCTTCCGTCTTCGGCAGCGTGAGGGTCAGGATACCGTTCTCATATCTGGCTTCGGCCTTATCGACCACCACCGCAGAAGGCAGAGGAACTGAGCGGGAGAAAGACCCGACCCGGCGCTCGCGGAGATGATAGCGGGCCTTCTCTTCGATCCGTTCCTCTTTCATCTCGCCCTGGATCGTCAGCATGCCGTCCGATACCGAAATATGGATGTCCTCAGGTTTCAACCCCGGCAGGACAGCTTTTACGATTACATTGTCATCGGTCTGGTACATATCCATAGCGAGCCATTCGCCGCCAAGTTCACCTCTGCGCAGAAGGAAATTATCGAAGGCCTGGTCCAGCATCGAGCGGATTGACATGATCTCGCGGAAGGGATCAAAAATCGTTAAATTGGACATATCAACCTCCTCTTCAAGCCTGAATATTAGATTTCCAAAATAATAAATACTTCGTGTGCATATGAAAAATGCAAACGAAGTATAAAAAATATATTAATCCGTTGGTCAATCAGCTTTTTCGGATGCGGTCCTGTTGAAATCGACGAACCGGTAGCCTACTCCCCGTTCGGTGAGAATATACTTGGGATTCGCCGGGTCTTCTTCCAGCTTCTGGCGCAGGTAATTTACATAGAGCCGGACGTAATGCGGCTCGTCCCGGTATTCGTACCCCCATACTTTTGAGAGCAGCTGGTCATAGGTCATCACCCAGCCCGCGTTTTGAACCAGATGATACAGCAGACGATACTCGGTCGGGCGCAGCTTGACCAGCTTGCCCTCCAGCCAGACCTCCCGGCGCCCGAAATCGATCTTCAGGCGGTCATCAATCTGATATACATCCCGAGAGACAAAGCCGGCTGATTCTGTACGGCGTAAAACCGCCCGGACCCGGCTGACCAGCTCGCGCGGGCTGAACGGCTTGGTGACGTAATCGTCCGCGCCGAGCTCTAACCCGCGCACCCGGTCGTCCTCCTCGCCCTTTGCGGTCAGCATGATCACGGGAACCTGGCTGATCTCACGCACCATCCTGAGCACTTCAAAGCCATCCATGTCCGGCAGCATAACGTCCAGGATGATCACGTCTGGCATGACATCCCTGAGCTTCTGAACGGCTTCCAGTCCGCGATAGGCTTCGACGACCTGAAAACCATCGTGCTCAAGGTTGAGCCGGATAAACCGCGCCATCCGCTCTTCGTCATCAACAACCAGGATGACGCGATTTTTGAAACTATCCTCGGCCACTCTGATTACTCCCTGACAAAGCTGATGATTTCCTCATCCTCGCCGCCGGACAGGACTTCGATGAAACTGATCCGGGCTAACGGAAAAATGACGACCGAGACATTCGGTTCCAGATAATGCAGATCCTTACCATCCCGCCTGCGGGGATTCTTCAGGGTCAAAAAGGTATCGGTCGGCGAGGGCAGGTCATCGATTTCGCCGAGCACTGGGTCTTCGTTAGCCATATGGAGGATTACACTTTGCATGCTTGCGATTCCATTCTTACCAATGAATTAAACGCTGGATATCTGAATTTGGATTACTAACTTTCCGAGCGCTACAGCATCTCCGGGCTTCAAGGGATAATCTACATGCGGAACGATCCTTTGCCCGTTCACTCGTGTTCCATTTGAAGATCCCAGATCACGGATGGAGATTCGCTGCGGTCCAACTTTCAAAGTTGCGTGTAAACGCGAGACACCCATAAGGTAAGCCTCAAATTCGGTCAGGTCAATGTCGGGAATAATCGGTTGATCTTCAGCTACCCGCCCCAGGGTATATTCTGACCGTCCGCGTAGAGGGATGGTCTTTTTTGCGTCCACTATAAACAGGTTTACAAGATCTTCTTTCGGTGGGCTCGTGGCTACTGCCGAGTTGCTGTAACCGGCTGAACCGTCGACTTCAACATTCAGGCTGGCTTGATCAACCTGCTTCACCGCGAATGGGTGGGTATTCAACTCGCCATAGTCGCGGAGTTGAGTTCCGCACTCGCTGCAAAACAGAGCGCCTGCTAATTCCTGGTGTCGACAATTAGGACAAGTGATCATCCTGCATCTTTTGCGGACCTGGAAGCATCAATAACGAGCGGGTCCCATACTTGATTTTCTTATCGCCTTCTTTGCTATACTGACGGTTTCGCTGGATGTGCTCCGCTTCGAGGAGCACCGATTGGGCGAATTCCTTATCGCCTTGGGCTAGAAGGTGTGAGGCCAGGTTATGCAGCCGCTGGGTCGCCTTTTGAATATTGCCTGCGGCCACATCCAGCTTAGCTTTTTCCTGCAATCGGTACAAAGTCAATTTCGACATGGCCTGCAAGATCTCCTGCGGCGGACGGTAAATCTGACCGGGATCGGCCCAATCGCATTGAATATCCACCCCGAGACGGGTGGTTTTGATCAATCTGCGCGGGATATCCATTAAAATCTTGCCTTTGGCGATCTGAGCTTTTGACCCTCCGTCTGCACCCGGATTAATTTTAAATTCTAATATAACACTGGATTTTCTGCCACATTCCAAATTTCCCAACGGCAACGGGGAGTTGATTTCCAATGGAGTGATTTCAGGGTAGATTCGAAATGCGTAGGTCAAATCGACGCCTTCGCTGAGTTGATAATAGAAGCTGGCATTCCTGGCGCAGGTGATATTCAGCGCCCGGATTTTCTCCTCGATGAAATGATACAGGGTTTGAGAATCTCTGATATAAATCGCGTTTCCCCCGCTCATAGCGGCTAATTTGTCCAGAAACGTATCATTCCACTCATCGCCAATTCCAAGCGCATTAATCGAAACACCTGCCTTGCGAGCTTCATCAGCCAGGCGCAGGCAGGCTAATTCATCGCCATAGGTGTGCCCGTCTGTAATCAGGATCAATTGGCGGAGAAGTTCTCTATGACCATCCTCTTTGATGAACTCATACCCTTTTAGTAATCCCTGGTAGATCTCAGTTGCTCCACCAGGGGCAAGCGATGTGAGGGCGCTTTCGATTTTAAATCGGTTCTGGACTTCGGTTGGGGGAACTACGACTTCCGCCCGGTCATTGAAGGCAACAATCGATACCAGGTCGTTCGAATGCAGCTTTTGCAGCAAATGGCGGATATTCGCCATGACCATCTCCAGGCGCTGACCGCGCATCGAATTAGAGGTGTCGATGATCAAGCAAATATGGATGGAGGAACGATCGAGTTCAGTCGAAGTGGAGATGCTGTTCAACTCCAGGAGCACATACAATAATTGCTCTTCATCAACCGATCTAAATGGTAAATCGCTGTAGAGTACTTCCAGGTTTACCTGTGGTTTTTCTCTCTCGGCATTCGGAAAACTCGCGTCATATTCCTTACGCCGAACAGGATTAACCAGAACGTCGTAGGCTTCCTGGATTTCTAGAAATTGCTTGACACTATCTTCATCCTGACTGGCATCTGGATGATATTTTTTCGCAGCCTCAAAATAGGCGCTGCGGATCTCTTCCTGCGACGCATCAATGGGCAGTTTCAGAATATTATAGAAATTAGGTTTCATTAAATAAAATGAGCTTGCTCTTTACAAGTATTGCACCAAAACCACGCTGATGTTATCTGGTCCGCCGCCTTCATTAGCAGAATCGACCAGGTTCTTGCAAGCAACGCTGGGATTTCGAGCGCTGCGCACGATCTGAAAGATTTCCGATTCCTTCACCACTCCCCATAACCCATCACTGCAAAGCAGCAGATACACCGGGTGGGGAATCTGCATGGATTGAATATCCGGCCGGAATGGCTCTGCCTGACCAAGAGCCCGGTATAAGACGTTCCTCTGCGGGTGTACGGCGGCCTCCTCATCCGTGATCTGTCCCAGATCGACAAGTCTTCTGACCAGGGAGTGATCCTGTGTCAAGGTTTCCATACGCCCGTCAGGATAGATAAAATATGCGCGGCTGTCGCCTACATGGGTAATCGTCATTTGGTCACCGATGATCAGGGCGGCCGTCAGCGTTGTTCCCCCACCTGGCGCGCGGCGCAGCACTGCCTGCTGAGCCTTTACCACCCCCGATTCCATGATTTCCTGTACGCTCTCTGCTGGAGGGTGATTGTCCAGGCCTACAAGCGGTAAAAAGAGCTTTGTGATCACCTGTTCACTCATAATTCGCGCTGTCACACTGCTCGCGACTTCGCCATATTCATAACCGCCCATTCCATCCGCGATCAAAAAGAAACCGAATGGAATTTCGTTATTGCCATCTGAAAGCACCGAGCTCAGCGCAAACAGGGTATCTTCATTATGATCGCGCTGTCGTCCCACCGACTGCCCGACGCCGACGAGTAAATGTGAAGGTTTCGCCTTAACTGGGCGAGAAGATACTGTGTTGAGCTGATCGTCATTCAAGGGGGCGGTCTTGATTTCCTCGGCAGCCTCTTTCGTCGCTTCTTTTTCCTTATGAAACCACTTCTTGAACAAACCCAATGGACCACCTCCTACTAATAATGAACTAACCAGTTGCCAGTAACTTCAGGCGCTTAGTGCGTATACCATATGATCAGCCGAGCCAAAATAAACCATATCATTGAAAACTACCGGCATTCCGGTGATAGGTCCATCGGTGAGAAATTTCCAACGAACTCGCCCGGTACGGTAATCCAGGCAATACATGGTCCCGTCAGCCGCCCCGCAATATATCCAATCGCGGTAGATCGCCGGGGATCCGCTGACCTGACTGCCAGTTTGGAATTTCCAGATTTCTTTGGCGTTATCCGCCTCGAGACAGTAAATATTGCCATCTGCTGAACCAAAGTAGATGTAATTTGCCATCATCGCGGGAGAGGATATCGATCCTTTCATCATCCGGAAACGCCAGACCACCCAGCCGCTCTTCGCGTCTAATGCATACACTGAAGAGTCCACCGAGGTGAAGAATACAATCCCCTGGGCGACAAGCGGCGAGGATGTCACCGCTCGCTTGGCGCGGTAATGCCATTTCGACTGCCCGCGGAAATCCAGACAAATGAAATCGCCCGCTTCGTTGCCAAAATAAATATTCTCGTTAGTTACATAAGGAGATGAGCGGATCGCCTCGGCCGAATCATAACGGAAGGTCTGGCGTGTCGAGAGGATATTTACGCAATAGAGAAAACCGTTATCCGCCCCAAAAATAATGTGCCCCTCAGCCGCTTTCGGTGAACTGCGGATAGGGCTCCCCACTTCGAAAGTCCAGGCTGGCTTGCCGGTGCGGGTGTGTATTGCATGCAGATACCCATCTTCCGAGCCAACGAAGGTCAGGTCTGGTGTTACTACCGGTTTGGTCACAACGCCGCCATCGGTAGGGGCTTTCCACAAGAATCTGCCATCGGCGGCATCCAGGGCATACAGGTTGTGATCATAAGAGCCGATAAAGATCGTTCCAATCTCGTAGGTTGGCGATCCGCGCACTTCGTCTTCGCATTTGAAAACCCATAAAGGCTTAACCGTCTGCTCGGGCGACGCAACCGCGACATTAAATCGCGAGAACATCCCCGCCTTCTTCGCAACTGCGATAAGCGCATCCTTCATTTGCTTCGCGCTGCGAAAACGATCGGAGGGATTGTATTGCAGCGCGGTATCGATGATAGCTTCGATCTCAGGCGAAACCGCCGGATTAATCTGCCGCAGAGGGCGCTCGTTAAAGGAAAATGGCGGCTCGACCCGCGGATCACGATTTGTCAGCAGATGGTGCATGGTCGCGCCGAGCGCATAGATATCCGCCTGGGGTGAGGCTTCACCGCGGTACTGCTCGGGCGGCGAGTAACCCTCCGTGCCGATCATGGTGCCTTTTTGCCCGGCTCGGAACACCTTAGCAATGCCAAAATCGATTAATACGACCCTCCCGCTCTGGTTGACCATGATGTTCGAGGGCTTCATATCCCGGAAGATGATTGGCTCGGGTTTATGGTTGTGCAGGTAATCCAGCACGTCGCATATCTCGATCCCCCAGGTGACTACCTGCTCTTCTTCCAGGGGTGCGTTTGCTTCACTCAGGATTGCTTCCAGGTCTTTCCCGTGAATATATTCGAGAACCAGGTACGAGCGCTCCTCTTGCGAAAAGTAATCGAAAATCTTGGGGATAGCGCTATGATTGAGAGTAACCAGGATGTTGGCTTCCCGTTCGAAATTTTGGATGACCGTCTGCCTTGTCATCGGATCGCGATTCTGGTTAATCATTTCCTTAACCGCGACCAGTTTGACAACATTTGGAAAATGCAAATCACGGGCACGGTAAACCGAGCCCATTCCACCAACACCAATGACATCTTGAATCAAATACCGATCGACTAGGACGGACCCCGTGGGCAACTGCTTGGTTGGACCAGGTCCTCCGCCAATGTTTTGTGTAATACGGTGCGTATCCAGATTTGCCTCCAAAAAACTGCTTGCCTCCCCCATTCTGTTTACAGCTTTTCGTCATCAATGATTAACAAAAACCTGCATGGAAATGATCGATCCATTCCTGGGAGGGCAAGCGAAAATCTTCATAAATTATATCTGTAAACCGATATTTTGCAATCGTAAATTGTGCATATCCGCTGCGAGTGACGAAAGCAATGCGATTGTCATTCGAATGCAACTGGACGCTGCTGTCTGCATAGATTAGAATAATCCATGGGTATGATGATTACACCACCGAAATCAGAACATTCCATTGAAGGTTCCAAATGAGTAACTATCCCGGAAAGGGCAGGGTTGCAGTCCTCAAAACCACGCCTGCAACTGTTATAGACGACATCGATAAGTTGATGAAACTTGCAGGCATCGAACAAGCCCTGCCAAAAGGCATACCCACCGGGTTGAAAATTAACATCTCCTGGCAGACCTGGTATCCCGCTTGTTCCTCCACTCCCTGGCAATTGGAAGGGGTAATCCGCGCTTTGCAGAAATTCGGCTACACGGATCTGATCGGTATCCACAACGATACGGTCGTCGTGGACACGAGCGTCGGCGAAATCAACAACAAGCATAAATTCGTCACCGATCGATACAACATTCCCTGCACGTATCTTTACGAAGAAAAGTTCGAATGGGTGGAGTATAAGCCCAAGCAGCGTCCGTTCCTGGTGTTGGATAAGGTCTACCCGGATGGTGTGTTCATTCCTAAAGTCCTTGTGGGCAAGAATATCGTCCACCTGCCGACCGTTAAAACCCATGTATTCACGACTATCACGGGGGCGATGAAGAACGCGTTCGGCGGGCTTCTCCATCGCAACCGTCACTGGACGCACAGCGTGATTCATGAGACGCTCGTCGACCTGTTGATGATCCAGCAGGAGATCCACCCGGGTATATTCGCGGTGATGGATGGCACCTTCGCCGGCGACGGTCCGGGTCCGCGCGCGATGCGCTGGCATGAAAAGAACATCGTGCTCGCCTCAGCCGACCAGGTCGCGATCGACGCCGTCTCAGCCCAGCTGCAAGGCTTTGATCCCCTCACCATCCCCTTCCTGCGCCTCGCCCACGAGCTTGATTTAGGCGTTGCCGACCCGCGTCAGATCGAGATCGCCGGCTACGATATCAACCAGGAGCCTCCCTGGAACTTCAAGCAGGAAGATACTTTTGCCTCACGCGGGCAAAAAATGATCTACCAAGGCCCTCTCAGACCATTCGAGAAGATTCTTCTTCGAAGCCCGCTGGTGCCTTGGAGCTACTTCGCCAGCAATTTCTATCATAACGTATATTGGTACCCGTTCATTGGGCGTAAACGCGTCCAGGCTGCGCTGCAGACTCCTTGGGGACAACTCTTTAAAAATTACGGCAACGGCGAAGTCGTATTACCGGGCATAGAACCGAAAACCGTGATCCAGGCGGGCGCGGCGATCGGCATTTTAGGGATACTGGCTGGAGTTGGCGCATATTTACTAGGCAGGCGGAAAAAATAAAAAGAAGACAACATCACGGCAGTCTACCTGTGAAATCACAGGGCATCATCTTCACCCATGGAGGGGATATGTTCAAAAACTTCGACGAGGCGGCTGGTTTTATCCAGGATAAAAACATCCGCATGGTGGACTTGAAGTTCAGCGATCTATGGGGGCGCTGGCATCATGTCACCATTTCGGCAAGTGAGTTCATTCCGTCATTAATGACCGCCGGAGTTGGTTTCGACGGCTCATCCGTCGGCTTCCGCAGCGTGAAATCGGGCGACATGGTTCTCATCCCTGACCTGACAACCGGTTTTGTCGACCCCTTCTGGGAAACGCCGACATTGAGCTTCATCTGCAACACTCACGAGGCAGATACGAAACAAAAGCATTTCCGCGATCCGCGTGAAATTGCCCGCCGGGCGGAAGGATTCCTGCAAACGAGCGGCATCGCGGATGAATCCATCTGGGGACCGGAATTCGAGTTTTATGTCTTCAGTAAAGTCCAGCTTGAGAATGGGGTGAACGTCGCCAGCTACCGCCTGGAATCGCTCGAAGCAGGCTGGAACAACGCCAGCGGCGGTCACGGCCATTACCTGCCGCTTCACGGCGGTTACCACGCCATACCCCCGCGCGACCAGTTATTCAATCTGCGGGCGAAAATGGTCGAAACCCTCGAAGACATCGGCATTCCGGTGAAATACCACCATCATGAGGTGGGCGGTCCGGGCCAGTGCGAGATCGAAACGCCGCTTCTGGGCATGCTCCCCGCCGCCGATGCAACCCTGATCATCAAATACGTAACCAAAATGGTAGCCATTGCCGCGGGACAGACTGCCACTTTCCTGCCTAAACCGCTCCATGGTGAAGCAGGCAGCGGAATGCATTTTCACCAATTACTGCGCAAAGGAGGTAAAAACCTCTTTTACGACGCCAGTTCTCCAACTCTTCTGAGCGAAACCGCCCTGTTCTTCATCGGCGGTTTGTTGACCCACGCGCCGGCTGTTCTGGCTTTCACCAACCCGAGCACCAATTCTTACCGCCGCCTGGTTCCCGGCTTCGAAGCGCCGGTAAACTGCTTCTTTTCACGCGGTAACCGCAGCGCTGCCATTCGAGTACCAAAATACGCCACCGACGAGGATATGGTCCGCTTCGAATTCCGGCCGCCTGACGCCACCTGCAACCCCTACCTGGCCATGGCGGCCATGTTGATGGCCGGCATTGACGGCATCCAGAAGCGAATCGATCCAACCGCCGCCGGTTTCGGTCCTATCGACGTGGATATCTTTTCATGGAGCGAAGAGTCACGCGCGGCTATCAAAAGCCTGCCCACCTCCCTGAACGATGCCCTGCAAGCGCTCGAAGAGGATCACGCTTTCCTCCTTGCCGGAGGCGTTTTCAGCGAAGATCTGATTCTGGATTGGATCAAGGCAAAACGCTGCGAGGATCAGGAGCTGCGCGTCCGTCCGCATCCTTACGAGATTCAAATGTACTTCGATCTTTAATCGATCATCTCGTAACCGAACTTACCCGGCCTTCGGGCGGCAAATCGAGCACGGGCATAGTGCGCGCAGAAACCGCCAGGTAAAGATGCCGTAGCTGTGCCCATCCTCCCATTCGATGGAAATCGCGTAAGAGCCGACGCTGTTGATCCCGCGCAGCCGGGTTGCCGGGGTGTCGCCCAATACCGTCGTAAATGCCGCTTCATCTGGCTCAGCACGCATATATTCGTGACCGCCGCGGCAGGTGGCGCACGGGCATGCGGCTCGCAGCAATTGGAAGGGATAGACGCTCAAATGGCCGTCATTCCAGCGGATGGTCAACTGACGGGTGCTGCGATTTGCGGAGATTTCAAGCGGAGCTAATTCCATGGTTGTCGAACTCTTTAGTTCTTCTCAGGGCTGGATTTCGATCGGCGCAAGGTAGTCCGCGACTGCCCAGCCGCTGCGGGATTCGTCGTAAGGCGCGGTCAAATACCACCAGATGTAACCATCGGCGTTTTTTGGCCCATCAGTAACCAGAAACACTTCCGATTCATAACCGAGGAAGCGTATCTCACCCGAAGTGCTTGCTGTGGCTCTCAACCGCAGCCCGTCCCCGCCGGTTCCTGAAATCTGGACGTACAATCCCTTGCCAATCCCGCCGATTACCACACCCTTATCGGGTGTTACCGTTGGGGTCAGGAGGAAATCAGCCGGCAGTGTGGCGGTGGAGGTGGGCGCAAAAATCAGCGTGATGATTGCGGTCGGTTCGGGACCTGCCGGGGCATTCGCCGGTTTTGCCAGAACCAGCAAAGCAATCGATCCGCAAAACAGGCCAGTTCCTGCCATTATACCGGCCAGGTAGAACCATGCAGAAACTCTCCTTCTTGCCATGCTCATCTACACCTAACTCCCCGATGGCAGCAGGAAGAACCCGATCGCTAGGATGATATATACCGCGACCAGAGCTGCGCCTTCCAACCAGTTCGATTCACCGTCCGATGAGACCTGGGCAGCAATGAGGATGCCGCCGCCAAGCGCCAGCAGTTCAAACTGGTTGAAGACCAGCGTAAGCGGATGCCCCATCGCCAGGCTGACGAAGACCAATACGGGGGCGACAAACAACGCAATCTGAATACTCGAAGACACGGCGATTTCAACGCTTAAGTCCATTTGATTGCGGACGGCGACTGTTACCGATACAAGGTGCTCGGCGACATTGCCAATCAGCGGGATCAGGATGATACCCAGGAAGAATTCGGATACTCCCCAGGAGACCATCACTTCCTCGACTGAGCCAACTAGGGATTCGCTGAGCAAGACCACGCCGGCGGTCGAGAGGAGTAAAACGAGAAATGCTTTGATCCGGCTCCAATGAGGAGCAACCGTCTGGATTTCCTCCGGCGCGACCGAGATGGGGCTGTGCGCAGCACGCAGGGAATAGATCAACCCAAACACGTAGAGGATGAGCATTACCACGGCCACCCCCAGGCTGAGGGCTTCAACCTGGACGCTGTCCTCCGGGCCAATCGAATGGCCGAATAGAGAAGGAATGACCAGCGCAACGATCGCCAGGGTCAACAATACTGCGTGGTTGCTGGACTGGCGCCGGTCGAAGCGCTGCAGACCGTTTTTAATTCCACCGGCAAACATCGAAACCCCCAGGACGAGTAGCAGGTTGCCGATGATCGATCCGGTGATTGAAGCCTTGACCAGTTCAAGCAGGCCAGCGCGGATAGCGACCAGGGTAATGATCAGCTCGGCGGCATTACCCAGGGTAGCGTTGAGCAAACCGCCAATTTTGGGGCCGGTATAGGCTGCCAGTGCTTCGGTGCCGTCGCCGATCAAACCGGCCAGGGGAATCAAACCTGCCGCTGAAAAAATAAAGACGTAAATCATCCCCCAATCAAGCCATTCAGCCAGCAGAGCCAGCGGCAGGGCAATTAAGAAAACAGACAAAGGTTTCTGTTTAAGGTAGCGGCTGATGGCGGCCATTCTCTTCTCCTGGGTCAATTATATATGAATAAATCCAGACGAATACTGTATGATATAATCGAGCCAGCGCCCTGCTATGGAAGAATCCCAAACGAAACCGCCGATTCTGGGTAATCGTTACGAGCTGCTCCAGCAAATTGGAACGGGCGGTATGGCTGTGGTATACCGCGCGAGAGATCTGATGCTCGAACGACCGGTAGCCATCAAGGTCTTGCGTCAGGATTACTCTGGTAACGAGGCGTTTCGAGAACGCTTCCGGCTGGAAGCCCGGGCGGCGGCTAATCTCTCTCACCCCAATATTGTCACAGTTCACGATTTCGGTTTCGATTCCGACCGCCTCTATCTGGTCATGGAATATATGCCGGGCACCGACCTGAAGAGCATCATCAAAGAAAGGATCCGCCTGCCTATCGATGAGGCGGTCCGGTTGATTATCCAGGCTTCGGCTGGAATTGGCTATGCGCATCGAGCAGGCCTGGTCCACTGCGACGTCAAGCCGCACAACATGCTCGTCGCTCCAGACCAGCGGCTGAAAGTCACCGACTTCGGAATCGCCCGCGCCATGGCCTCCATCATGCCGGATGAACAGCACGATATCGTCTGGGGCTCGCCTCTGTATTTTTCCCCTGAACAGGCTGCCGGCGCTGCCCCCTCGCCTGCTTCTGACGTGTATTCCCTTGGCGTGGTTCTCTATGAACTGGTCACAGGACGCTTGCCGTTTCACCATAAGGATCCAACCGAGCTCGCCCGCCTCCATCGCGAAGTCCAACCGGTCCCGCCTCGGCGGTTAAACCCGGATATCCCCGAATCGCTGGAGCTGATCATTCTCAAAGTACTCTCGAAAGAGCCTTCAGCCCGCTACCGTACCGCCGATCAGCTCAGCCGCGTGCTGATCAGCTTCCTCGAGGCCGGCGAACTGCCGGTTGTGAAACCCGTTTCGGTTGGCAACGAGTCCTCAACAGCCGAGCGCACTGCCGAACCGTTCGCACCATCCACCCCTCAACCGGCGTATATCGAATCGGACGAAGAGGCGGTCGAAGAGGATCACTCGCTCGACATCGACTGGGGCACCACAGCCCTGGCATTGTTGACCATCATCGCCGTTGGCGGTCTGATCCCGTTCTGGTTGTGGATCTGGTTCTACTTCAATCCCCCTGTTCCATAAAAGATCAATGCCTGATCCCATTTTCATTTCCGCATCGATTCTTTCCGCAGACTTCAGCGAGCTTGGAGATCAAATCCGCCAGGCAGAACAAGGCGGCGTGGATTGGATTCATGTCGATGTGATGGACGGACATTTCGTTCCCAACATCACCATGGGACCGTTCGTGGTCGAAGCCTGCCGGCAAATTACTCCCCTGCCGCTTGACGTTCACCTGATGATCGAAACTCCGGAAAAATTCATCGAGGATTTCGTCCAGGCCGGCGCTAACCGCTTGAGCATCCACATCGAAGCCAATCCAAACGTGTTGCGCACCATCCAGGCGATCCGTGCGCTTGGTGCACATCCAGGAATTGTTCTCAATCCCGGCACACCTGCCAGCGCAGTTTCGGCTGTCTTACCGTTTGTTGATCATGTGCTGGTCATGACGGTTAATCCCGGCTATTCCGGGCAGCAATTTATCCCTGAAACAGTCTCGAAGATCGCCGAGGTACGTCGAATGCTGGATCAGGTCAACCCAGAAGCAGTGATCGAGGTTGACGGCGGCATCACTGCGGAGACGATCCAATCGGTATACCAGGCGGGCGCTCGGGCAATCGTCGCCGCTACCGCCGTATTCCGCCACCCTGGCGGTATCTCTGCTGGGATTCAAACCTTACGGAATGCGGTTAAATAAAAATCGCGGCATAAGCCGCGATGTTTGATAAAATAAGTCGGTTATCGAGTTTTTACTAATGTACGAATACACTTTGCGCATAAAACTTTTCGGACCTTGCGGCCTTTTTCAACGACCGTCACCCGCTGCAGATTGGGACGAAAAGCCCGGTTGGTCGCCCGCATAGAAAAGCTGCGATTATGTCCAAAAGTCGTTGTTTTGCCGCAATTTTCACACTTTGCCATGGTAGATCATCCTTTCATTTTTCTTGCTCTTCAGCGCACATTCACTGGACGCAAGCGAAGATTTTACCACAAAGCGCATCTTTTTACAAACTGCACTGTTCTATTTTTTGAAAGGGACCCTTGAGATGAAAGATACGAATCCCCTTGGTAACATCTTCATTTCGCACCGGGCGATTGCCACGATCGCCCACCAGGCCGCGCAGGGATCTTATGGCGTGGTTGGCCTGGCGCCGAAAAACCTGGCGGAAGGGATCGCTTCCGCCCTGGTCAAAGAACCAATGAGAGGTGTCGAAGTGGAGATGGATCCCGATGGAATCATGATCGACCTTTATATTGTGGTAGAGTACGGCACTCGTATTGCGATGGTCGCATCAAGCGTGGCGGATACCGTACGTTATCAAGTCGAAAAAACGATCGGCCTGCCGGTTAAAAGCGTCAACGTCCACGTACGCGGACTGCGAATAAGCGATACAGATTAGGGTAATTGCCCTCCTTTAGGAGCATTATGGCTAGTGATGTGCATTTCCCACGCTACGTGGATGGACGAGAAATCGCAAACTCGGGAAAATTGGACGGTCAGGGCTTGAAAGCCCTGATCGAAGCCGGGATGACCTGGCTGAAAGCCAACCAGCAGCTGGTCAACTCGCTAAACGTATTTCCGGTGCCGGATGGGGATACCGGCACGAACATGCTGCTCACCATGCAGGCCGCCTACAATGAGGTCATCAATTCCGGCGAGAACAACGTTGGAAAAGTAGCTCACGCGGTCGCCCAGGGGGCGTTGATGGGCGCCCGCGGCAATTCTGGCGTGATTCTCTCCCAGTTAATGCGTGGTTTTGCCCGCGCACTCGATAACAAAGAGATCCTCGATGCCGACCTTTTGGTCATGGCATTGACAGAAGCAAAGAATACTGCCTACAAAGGCGTCGTCCGACCGGTGGAGGGTACGATCCTGACTGTTGCCAAGGACGTGGCTGCTGCAGCCAATGAGACCAAAGGCAAACCCCTGACCCTCGATTGGCTGGATACTATCGTTGCAGCTGCTGACAGATCGGTCGAAAGAACGCCCGAGCTCCTGCCCATCCTGAAACAGGCCGGTGTGGTTGATTCTGGCGGGAAGGGTTTATTCTTTATTCTCGAAGGTATGCTCCGCTTCCTGAAAGGCATGCCAATCGAGACCACGGGTGCGGTCATTCAACCGTTGGCAGAGATGCGCCTGGAGGAAGCCATGAGCGAAATTGAACCGGGACAGGATTACGAAGTCGTCATCGATTTTAAACCCGAGCGGCCCCTTAACCTGGAAAAATTCTACGCCGACCTTTCAGAAATGGGCACCTCCATCCAGCTTGGCGAGGGCGATGGCATGTACCGGATGCACATCCACGTACCGACCGAAAACCGCTATAAGCCGATAGACTACACGATGGAGATCGGCACGATCACCAAGGTGGCAATGGAAAACCTGCTTGCGCAGATGGAATCAAAGGAAGCCGAAAAGACCTCCCGATTTGCCCTCCACCAGGTGGAACCGGGAGAGATCGCCGTCGTAGCAGTCTCGCCAGGAGTGGGCATATCCCGCATTTTCGCCAGCCTGGGAGTGGCTGCCATCGTCGAAGGCGGGCAGACCATGAATCCAAGCACCGAAGAAATCCTGCAAGCTTTTGAAAACCTGCCGACTGACCGCGTTATTATTCTTCCTAACAATAAAAACATCATCCTGGCTGCCGAAAACGCCGCCCAATTGACCGTCAAAAAGGTCAAAGTCATCCACTCGCATACCATTCCGCAAGGCCTGAACGCATTACTCCGCCATAACCCGGAAGGTGATCTGGATCAGATTGCCGAAGAGATGGAAGAGTCACTCCCAGAGGTTGAATCGGGTGAGATCACCACGGCTACCCGCTCTGTGGAAATCAACGGAGTCAAGGTCGCCCAGGGCCAGGTCATTGCCCTGTTGAACGGCAAGCTGGTTCGATCCGCTGAACGAATCGAAGACGCTTGCCTGGGCCTGCTTGAAGAAGCGGGCGTAAATGAACGCGAGCGGATCACCCTGTTCTACGGCGAGAACATCACCAAAAACGAAGTCAACCAGCTGGTTGATGTAATCAGGGCAAAATATCCCCGACATGAAATTGAATTGCACGACGGCGGACAACCTCATTACCAGCTCATCATCTCAATCGAATGAACAACGATGCCCCGTGTTTGCGTCCTGACCGATAACTCAGCCCAATTCCCCCATCACTCATTTCCCGGACAGGAGCTTGTCCGGTTGATCCCTTACAGCGTCGAGCTTTCGGGTATTGTTTACCCCGATGGCAGGGATTTTAAAATATCCAGCCTGCCCCAATCGGCGGACGATCGATTAAACCCAAAACTGATACCCCCCAGCCCGGAGAAGTTTCTCCAATGGTTCAATGCCCTCGGGCAGGAATTCGACCAGATTCTGGTCATTTTACAGGCATCAGCCCTTACCAGCGCTTACCAGAATGCCCTTCAGGCAGCATCATTACTGCAGGGTAGCTTCGCCATCCAGGTGATCAACTCACAAACCACCTCCGCCGGTCTGGGGATGCTGGTGCAGCTTGCCGCGGAGGGAATCAAGCGCGGTCTCACCCTCGGCGAGGCGGAACACCTGGTCCGCAGTCAGGTGCCGCACACCTACTCTGTCTTTTGCGCGCCAGGGCTGAGTTATCTGTATCACGCGGGTATTGTCGACCGGGCTCAGGCAGTGGTTGGGGAAATGCTGAATTTCCTTCCAATGTTCACCCTGGAGGAGGATCGGCTTACCGCGCTCGAAAAGATGCGCAATTATCGGGCATCATTGGATTTTTTTACCGAATTCCTGGAAGAGTTCGAAGATATCCGCCATATCGCCATGATCCAAAGTGTTCCTCCTTTGATCCAGGAAACGCGCGCATTACGTCAGCTCTTTCAAGAAATGTACCCAAATACTTCTTACAGCGAGCATAATCTAAACACTCCTCTGGCAGTCTTATTCGGTCCGCGGCTGCTCGGTTTGGTCATAGTCGAAAATATTTCTTAACAGATCACACCAACCGCCAGCATCTCTCTGCCTCGAATTCTGGCAAGAATTGGCGCCTGACCCGACACCTCCCTCTCATCCAGAATAGGGTAAAATTGTTGTATGCCATCGCCTGCTGAAAAATTATTGAAATTCTTAAAGTTGGAATCCGAACGCGGGTATGACAATCGGGCTGTGGTAGGGGGATTGGATAAGATCCTCCCCTCCTGGGAAGAAGAAGCCAGGAGTTTCAACCTCCCCGAAGAGCAGATCCAGAAAATTTGCGAACAATTACGGGCTTATCCTGGTCGAGATTTGACCGAGCGGCAGCAAACCGTCAAAGAGCTGATTTCGCAAATCCAATCCATGCCTGGATATCCAAAAACTGCTCCACAGCCGAATACAGCGCCGTTGTCCGATCCCAAATCCGCACATACAACTCCGCCGCCCCCTGCCGCCCCGAGACCTGTCTCGCAAGCCAGAAAAAATCTACCACCGGTTCCTTCAGGCCTGAACGCAGATTTAACCGTCCTGCCAGGGATCGGTCCAAAAACCGCGCAGACCTTGCAGCACCTCGGTCTGCGCACGCTGGAAGACTTGCTATACTACTTTCCCCGCCGGTATGACGATTACTCGCGAATGAAAACCATCAACCGGCTGGAATACGGCGACGAGCTCTCGGTGATCGGGATGGTTAAGTCAGCCATTAACCGAACCGTCAGAGGCGGAAAAATGACCGTTTTCGAAGCGGTCATCAGCGATAAGACCGGCGGTCTGCGGGTGAGCTGGTTCAACCAACCCTGGCTGGAGCGGGCAATTCAACCTGGCGCCCAGATCGTCGTCTCGGGTAAGGTCGATATGTACCTGGGGCGCTTGACCATGAACAACCCGGATTGGGAGCTGCTCGAGCAGGAACATCTGCATACCTCGCGGATCGTGCCTGTTTACCCATTGACTGCCAAGGTGACCCAGAAGAACCTGCGTCGGTTAATGCACCAGACGGTCAGCTTCTGGGCGCCGCGCGTGACAGATCACCTTCCGCCCGGCATCGTCGCAGAAGCCGGGGTCATGCCGCTGCCTGAGGCGCTCCTGCAGGTTCATTTTCCCGATAACCACGAGAGACTTAAAGACGCCCGCGACAGGCTGGCATTCGACGAAATCTTCCTGCTCCAATTGGGCGTCCTGCGCCAGAAACGGAGCTGGCAGTCACTCACGGCGGCCATTTTCGATACTCCTCCCGAATGGCTGGAGGAGCAGAAAGCCAGGCTGCCCTACCCGCTGACCAACGCCCAATTGAATGTGCTGGAGCATATCAGTGCGGACCTTCGCTCCGGCCAGCCGATGAACCGTCTGCTGCAGGGCGATGTCGGCTCTGGAAAGACAGTCGTGGCAGCGCTGGCGATTGCCATGGTCGCCCGCCATGGCGTCCAGTCAGCTTTGATGGCCCCTACCAGTATCCTGGCCGAGCAGCATTATCGTAACCTGCTGAAGCTCCTTTCTGCCGAGGGGGATCCAACTGCCCCTCTGCGCGAATCCGAAATTTGCCTGTTGATCGGCGCGACGCCCGAGGCGCAAAAACAGGAAATCCGCGCCGGTCTGGCCGACGGCTCGGTCAAGCTGGTGATCGGCACGCACGCACTTCTCGAAGATCCGGTGGAATTTCAATCCCTTCAGCTGGTTATCATTGACGAGCAGCACCGTTTCGGCGTAGAACAGCGTGCCACGCTGCGCCGCAAGGGTCAAAACCCGCATTTATTGGTCATGACCGCCACCCCTATCCCTCGCTCGCTGGCGCTTACCCTCTATGGCGACCTGGACGTGTCGATCATCGATGAAATGCCGCCTGGGCGCCAGCCGGTTGAAACCCATATCGTTCCACCTCTTGAGCGCGAACGGGTATATGCCTTTGCCCGCAGTCAGATCGAGCAGGGCCGCCAGGTATTTATCGTCTATCCGCTGGTGGAACAAGGCGACAACGGCGATGTATTAGCCGCAGTCGAGGAACAGGAACGCCTGCAGACTGAAGTCTTCCCCAAACACCGGGTTGGTCTTCTCCACGGGCGGATGAAAGCCGAAGAAAAAGACCAGATCATGACCGCATTCCGAGATGGCGAATATGACATTCTGGTGTCAACGTCCGTCATCGAGGTCGGCGTGGATATCCCCAACGCGACGGTCATGCTGATCGAGGGCGCTAACCGATTTGGGCTCTCACAATTGCACCAGTTCCGCGGGCGCGTCGGACGCGGCGACGCAAAATCCTACTGCATCCTGATCCCGGATAACGAAGATGCTCTCGAAAACCAACACCTGGCAGTGATGGCGGAGACCAATGATGGATTTGTCCTGGCAGAGCGGGATCTGGAACAACGCGGTCCAGGCGATTTTCTCGGAACTCGCCAGGCGGGCTTTTCTGAATTGCGCATGGCCAACCTGCTCAACATTCGTCTGATCGAAAAAGCCCGCCGGCTGGCGCAAAATCTTTTCGACCTCGACCCGGACCTTTCCGCACCGGAACACCGTCCGCTTCTCCAGGCGATGCGGCGCTTCTGGGGTGAAGGCGCCGGAGATATCAGTTAAGGGATGCGATATGATGATCAAAGCTGTGTTTCCGGGCACGTTCGATCCAATCCACTACGGGCATATCGATATTGCCAACCGGGCCGCGCGCCTTTTCGATGAGGTGATCATCGGTGTGTATGATAAACCCTTGAAAAACCTGCTGTTTTCTCCCGAGGAAAGGTTAAAATTAGTTCAGCAGACATTCGAGGGAAAACCGAAATTCAGGATCGTAGGCTATTCCGGGTTGACGGCCAAATTTGTCCGAGACGTCGGCGCAATGGTCCTGATTCGTGGGCTGCGCGTTTTCTCCGATTTCGAGCATGAATTCCGGATGGCACTCGCCAACCAGCGCATTTACCCGGAAATCGAGATGATCGCATTTATGACCCACGAGGATAACACTTTCCTATCCTCGTCGACCGTGAGGGAAATTGCTTCACTGGGCGGAGACGTGAGCAGCATGGTGCCGCCGCACGTCGTCGAGGCGTTGAAACGCAAGTTCATCGAGCTCGGCGATGGACAACAACTTGTTCAACCCACTTACTTGAGGGATTAAGCTAACATGGTTGTTATGGCAGATTGATATGGTCTGATCCTTGCACCCGATTTGTATGCGATTTCCGCGGAGGAGAGAATGGACATCCTACACCTTGTCGATCGACTCGAAGAATTGTTTAACCAAAGCCGGCCAATCTGGTTCACGCACTCGGTGATCGTGGATGAAGACCGCATGCTCGATCTGATCGACCAGATGCGCGTGTCCATCCCAGAAGAAATCAAGAAGGCCCAGCAGATTCTGGCGCAAAAGGACCGCATCCTTGCCCAGGCGCAGGAGGAGGCCAATCGGACGCTGGCTCTTGCCCGTGAAAAAGCTGAACAATTCGTCGAGCGCGACGCCATCATCCAGGCAGCCCAGGCCCGCGCCGAACAGATCATCCAGCAGTCGCGCAATGAGGTGGAATTTACCAAGCGCGAAGCAGACGAATATGTCATCGAAACCCTGACCAAGCTCGAGGAAGAGCTGGAAAAGATTCTTACTCAGGTGCGAAACGGCGTGATGGCTCTGAGGGGAGAACCCATCACAGAACCACCCGCATCTTCCACTCCCCAATAGATCGATTCTCGGTTGTCATAAAAAACTGGGCAAGTGATGCCCAGTTTTTCTGCATTTTTATTGATTTTGGCCAGCTTCTCCTTGTGGCTGTTCTTTTCCCTCGCTTTTAATTGCCGCCGCCTTTTCCTTGACCGTCCTGACCCGGCTGGGTCTGGAATTGGCCGGTTTTTCAGGCTTTTTCATCAGCGCCAGCTCAAGCACCTGATCGATGTGGGTGACCGGAACGATCTTTAAATCCTGCCGTGCCTTCTTGGGAAGATCGATGAGATCTTTAATATTTCGCTCGGGCAGGATGACCGTCTTCAGGCCAACCCGGTGAGCTGCAAGTACTTTCTCGCGCACCCCGCCGACCGGCAGCACTTTGCCGCGCAAAGTGATCTCGCCGGTCATGCCAATTTCCTTGGATACCGGCCGCTCGCTGAAGGCCGAGAAGAGAGCGGTTGCGATGGTAATCCCGGCGCTCGGACCGTCCTTCGGGATCGCCCCCTCGGGAATGTGGATGTGAATATCCAGGCGCTCAAAAACATCCGGATCGATGTCGAAATCCCGCGCGCGGGACTTGAGGTAGGAAAGCGCCGCCTGGGCGGATTCCTGCATGATATCGCCAATCTGCCCTGTGATCTGAAGATTGCCCTTGCCCTCGAGAATCAGCACCTCTACCGGCATTATCTCGCCGCCGTTTTCCGTCCAGGCGATAGCGGTCGCCACGCCGACCTCATCCTGCCGTTCAGCTTCGGTCATGAAAAATTGCGGCGGTCCGAGGAGCTTTTCGACCGAAGCCGGCAGCAGCCTGGTTGGGTAACGCTTTTTCTCTGATTTCAAACGGGCAACCTTCCGACACATCCTGCCAATCTCGCGCTCGAGGTTACGCACCCCAGCTTCGTAAGTGTATTCGCGGATCAGCTTGCGGATGGTCATCTCGTCGAAATGGATTTCATCCGGCTCCAGACCGCTTTCCTCCATCTGACGCGGGATCAAGAAGCGCTTGGCGATTTCGACCTTTTCCTCTTCGATGTACCCTGGAAACTCGATCGTTTCCATCCGGTCGAGCAGCGCCGGCGGGATCGTGCTGAGCGTGTTCGCGGTGGTAATGAACAGGACTTTGGAAAGGTCGTAGGGCAGCTCCAGATAATGGTCGGAGAAGGCATGGTTTTGCTCCGGATCCAGCACCTCGAGCAGCGCCGCGGAGGGGTCGCCGCGGAAATCCGCGCCGAGCTTGTCAATTTCGTCCAGCATAAAGAGCGGATTAACTGTCCCGGCGCGCTTCATCGTTTGCAGGATGCGGCCCGGCAGCGCGCCGATATACGTCCGCCGGTGACCGCGAATCTCAGCCTCATCCCGTACGCCGCCTAGCGAGACGCGTACAAAAGTCCGCCCGAGCGCTTCTGCGATCGAACGCCCCAGTGAGGTCTTGCCAGTTCCAGGCGGGCCGACGAAGCATAGGATGGGCTGGCGCATTCGCTTGGGCTTCAGGCTGCGCACGGCAATATATTCGAGGATGCGATCCTTAGCTTTCCCCAGACCGTAGTGGTACTGGTCAAAGATTTTTGCTGCATGGGTTACATCCAGGTTATCTTCTGTCTCCTGTGACCAGGGCAGCTCCAGAATCCAATCCAGATAGGTGCGGATGATGCCAACTTCGGGCGCCATGGCGGGCATCTGCACCAAACGATCAACTTCCTTCAAAGCAGCCGCGCGTACTTCATCCGGGATCTTTGCAGTCAGAATTTTTTCTCGCAGATCGGTAAGCTCGCGGGTAAAGATATCGCCCTCGCCGAGCTCGGTTTGAATGGCTTTCATCTGTTCGCGCAGGTAATATTCGCGCTGGCTGCGATCCACTTCGCTCTGCACCCGGTTTTGGATTTCATCCTCAAGCTGCAGGACATCCAGCTCTTGGGCCAGCAGCCAGTTGACCCGCTTCAATCGCTCAGCCGGATTGACCAGCATCAGCAGGGATTGACGCTCGTGGAATGGGAGCGAGATTGCCGTAGCGACCATGTCAGCCAGCCAGCCCGGCTCGTGGATATTCATCGAAAACAGGTGAGCTTCTTCCGGCAAACTGCGGTCAAGCTGCACGCAGCGCTCGAACAGGTCGCGGGTGGTGCGCATCAACGCTTCGGTCTGGCGCTCGACGTGAGTCGGTTCTTCGATCGGTCGGGCTCTGACCCGGTAGAACGGATTGGTCTGGATGAACTCGACAATTTCGACCCTGCGGCGGCCCTGAATCAAGGCCGAATTGTTCCCGTCCGGTATATTTAACAACCTGCCAATCGCAATCTCGATCCCGATCGGGAGGAAATCATCCGGGGTAGGATTTTCGACCTCAGGGTCTTTCATCACCAGCGCGATCATGGTCTCATCGTTGTATTGAGCTTCCTGAATCGCCAGCAGGTTTGCTCCCGGGACGACAAAGATTGGTGAAACCATGCGCGGGAAAACGACAATGTCACGCATCACCAGAGCCGCGCAAGTGATCAGGCCGTTCTCATCCGGTTCGGCGTCTGGTACGCGGTAGAGTTCTTCTGTCCGTTCGTGCAATGAGGAGCTGAACTCCTCGCTGTCGGTTTCGTGTGGAAACCAGTTGTCTCTTCTCATCGATTTTTCCAAATCTATAATTTATCGCAAGATATCACTGCCGTAATCGGTGGTTTTCTGCGGCAGAGGTTGTGTTCTTTTCTCAAATTCCTGGCGCACACCGGCAACGATGAACAGGCTTCCAGTGACCAGGATGACCTTCCTTCCTTTAGAAATCTCCAAGGCGCGTTCGATGGCCTTCTCGAGCGGGACAACCGCTTCGGAAGGAATGCCGTACGGCGCAGCCAGCCCGAGCAGTTTTTCAACATCCAGGGCTCGAGGATGGACCGACTGGGTCATGATCACCCGTTCCATGCGCGGTAGCAGCTCGGCGAACATTCCTGCGACGTCTTTATCCTCTGACGCTCCATAGACAAGGACAATATCCGCGCCGGGGAAGTACTCGTCGATAGCCGTCCTGAGTTTGGCGGCTGAATCCCTGTTGTGGGCCGAATCGAGCACAACATACGGCTCGCGCGAGATGATTTCGAACCGTCCCTGCCAGGCGACCTGGGCAAAACCTCGCAGAATCGCCTCCTCCCCGATCTTCCAGCCGGCTTTCTCGAGCTCGCTGATCGCCGCGAAGGCCGTACAGCCATTTTCAACCTGGTGCCTGCCGAGCAGCGGGATGCGCAGAGTCGTCCAACCACGAGTGGGATTGGATTGATCAAAAACCTCAAAGTCTTGACCGTCAAAATCGTGACTCACCATCCGGTATTGGTAATCCCGGCCCGCCAGGATTAAATTCGAACCGCGCGTCCTGGCGAGATCCACCAACACTGCCAGGGCATCGTCCTGTTGAGGGGAGATCACCACAGGCTTGCCCGGCTTGATGATCCCGCCTTTCTCGAACGCAATCTTATCCAGGGTATTGCCGAGCACATTGGTATGATCGAGGGACAGCGAGGTGATCACCGCCAGGAGCGGATCGACCACGTTGGTAGCGTCCAGGCGGCCGCCTAGGCCGACCTCGATCACCGCAATGTCAACTTTTTGCTGCCAAAAGTACAGGAAGGCGGCAGCGGTGGTCAGCTCGAAGGTCGTCAACCTTTCGATCCGGTCGACCGACGGCCTGATTTCGCCCACCACCCTGACCAGGTCGGCATGCGAGATTGGCCTGCGGTCGATTTGAATCCGCTCGGCGAAATCGATCAGGTGCGGTGAAGTGTAGAAGCCGACCCTGTAGCCTGCTGCCTGAAGAACGCTGGCGATCATCGCCGCGGTCGAACCCTTGCCCTTTGTCCCGGCGACGTGCACAACGGGATAGTTCAAGTGCGGGCTGCCCAAATCCTCCATCAAAGCGTGCATGCGGCCGAGGTCGAATTTCTCGGGAGAGTAGCGCAGATTACGGGTCAGGCTGTAATCGACGAAACTATACAGGTAATCCAGGGTTTCCTGATACTCGACTTCGATATCCGTCATGGTCGCCGGTCCTCACATTCAGTAGCAGGGATTGTACCTAACGGCTGGTCTTTACGCAAGTGCGATCTTCCAGGACGTTCCCGCTTGACGCGCCCAATGAGATCAAGTACATTATTTTCATCAACAGGCATCATGACGATCGCTTATCTTACCCTTCACCTGCACCTGCCTGACTGCCAGTCCCTCAAGGACAAACGCAGCCGGATTAAATCACTCCTCAGTCAGCTTCACAAGAAATTCAACGTCTCCGCCGCGGAAATTGGGTTGAATGACCGCTGGCAGGAGTGCCTGGTCGGCTGCGCGCTGGTCTCCAACGATAACGGCCATGCCCACCGCGCCTTGCAGCGAGTGGTCGAATTCATCCCCGCTTATTTTCCAAACATCGAAATCATCGACTTTCGCATTGAAAACGTTTGACAGGAGGACGGATGGACCTCGGATTAGCCGGAAAAATCGCTGTTGTCAGCGGATCGAGCCGCGGATTGGGGTATGCAGCTGCCGTGCTGCTTGCAGAAGAAGGTGCCAGGGTCGCCATCAACGGGCGCGACGAGGCTCATCTTCTTCAGGCTGCCCGGAAGATCGAAGAGCGCAGTGGCGCCGAGATTTTCCCGGTCATTGGAGATGTTTCCCGACCAGAGGATGCCAGCGCGCTGATCGAAAAAACCGCGGCACATTTCGGCTGGATCGACATCCTGATCACCAATTCCGGCGGTCCGCCGGCGGGGAATTTCGAATTTTTCAGCGACCAGGACTGGCAGAAAGCAGTCGAGCTGACCTTCTTCAGCCATGTCCGTCTGATTCGGGCAGCATTGTCCTATCTGCGCCGGTCGAGCGCGCCCGCGGTGCTGACCATCACCTCTTACGCAGTCAAACAGCCCGTCCCCAATCTGGTGCTGTCCAATAGCATTCGCGCTGCAACAGTCGGGCTGACTAAAAGCCTTGCGCTCGAGCTGGGCGGGGAGGGCATCCGGTTTAATTCGATCCTCCCTGGCTGGACCACGACTGAACGGGTCACCGAGTTGATGGCCGATCGGGCTGCGATGAATCAGACCACCATCGAGATAGAAATCGAAAAGCAAGCGAGAGAAAGCGCCCTGGGACGGATAGGCACCCCGGAGGAATTCGCCCGCGCGGCAGTGTTTCTGGTCTTCCCAGCAGCCAGCTACATCACCGGAGTGATGCTCAACGTGGATGGCGGGGCGTACAAAGGGATTTAAGCGCCTGGAAGAAAATAAGGTAAAATTGCCCTTGATTACTCCGATTAAGGGCAATTTGACATAAACCAGCACATTTCTCCAACCCAAAGATCGCCTTTGAACCCAAGCGAGATCGATCGCCGTCTGGAGCGGGTACTGCCGACGGTACAAAAACCCGGCAGGTACACCGGCGGCGAGTTGAACCAGATTCTCAAGGACTGGCAATCACCCCCCCTGCGGGTTGCGCTGGCTTTTCCGGATATCTACGATATCGGCCTGCCGAACCTGGGTCTTACCATCTTTTACGAATCGCTCAACGCGCGCAGCGACGTCCTGGCCGAACGGGTTTTCCTCCCCTGGACGGACATGGAAATGGCTATGCGAAACGAGGGCATTCCGCTCTACTCGCTCGAGTCCCACCACCCCGTGACCGATTTCGACGTCCTCGCCATTACCCTCCCTTACGAATCACTCTACACCAATACCCTTAATCTGCTGGATCTAAGCCGTATCCCCCTCTTTACCAAAGAACGGGACGCATCTCACCCGGTAGTCATCGCTGGCGGGCACGCCGCTTATAACCCTGAGCCGATGGCTCCGTTCATCGATGCCTTTGGCATTGGCGAGGGCGAAGAGCTGATCCACGAGATGGTTGCTGCGGTCGCGGCATGGAAGCCCACAGGCCTACCCCGCCGGGAACTGCTGATCAAGCTGGCCGGTATTCCCGGCGTATATGTCCCATCACTCTACGACCCTGTTTATTTTCCCGACGGGCGGCTGGCTGAGCTTAAGCTGCTCCATCCTCAGGCGCCAAAGAAGATCACCAAGCGCATTCTGGGCAGGCTGCCGCCCCCGCCGACCCGTCCGATCGTTCCTTCGATTGACGTAGTTCATAACCGCGTTTCGATCGAAATCATGCGCGGCTGCACCCGCGGATGCCGCTTCTGCCACGCCGGGATGGTCAACCGCCCGGTGCGCGAGCGCCCCGTCGATGAGATCCTCGCCTCAATCAGCGAGGCATTAAAGAACACTGGTTACGAAGAAGTCGCCCTGCTTTCGCTTTCCTCATCTGACTATACGCATATTCTCGAGCTCGTCGAGCAAATCAGCCAGCGGGCGACCCGTCAGCGCCTGGTCATCTCCCTGCCTTCCCTGCGAATCGAATCCTTCTCCATCGACCTGATGGAAAAATTGAGAGATACCCGCCAGGGCGGTTTCACCCTCGCGCCCGAAGCGGCCACCGAGCGGATGCGTAACATCATCAATAAGCCCATTGCCACCAGTCAGTTATTGGACACCGCCCGCGCGATCTACAGCCGCGGCTGGAACAACATTAAACTCTACTTCATGATCGGTCACCCTTCCGAAACGCTCGAGGACGTTCAGGCAATCGCCGATCTGTGTAAGGCAGTGATTGCTGAAGGGCGCAAGGTGATCGGCAAGCGGGCAACGCTGCACGCGGGGGTCAGCACTTTTGTACCCAAACCGCACACTCCCTTCCAGTGGGCGCCTTGCGACACCCAGGAACAAATCGAGGCGAAGCTCAGCTTGCTGCGCTGCGAATTGCGCGGTCCGGGACTCAAAATGACCTGGACTGATCCCAAAGACACCATGTTGGAAGCCTGGCTCTCGCGCGGCGACCGCCGCCTTGCCCGGGTCATCCATGCCGCGTGGCAAAGCGGAGCCAAATTCGACGCCTGGCAGGATCATTTCAATTACGATCTCTGGATGACCGCATTTTCCCAGGTTGGCCTTGATCCGGATTTTTACACTCACCGCCAGCGCGGCGAGGACGAGCTCTTTCCCTGGGATCACATCGATCCGGGGGTGCGCAAGTCTTTTCTACTCAAGGAATACCAAAACAGCCAGGCAGGCATCCTTCGCGGTGACTGCCGCAACGGCTGCCACGCCTGCGGTATCCTGCCTGCCTTTGCCCGCATCCGCCGAGAGTACCCCGGCGAGAGCTGGAAATGCCCGGAGGTCTCGCCGCGTACGTCCCGTTCTACCGCCCCCATCCTGGAGGGATGAGCATGCAGCGCTTTCGCATCGAGTACGCTAAAACCGACGCTTTGCGCTACACCGGCAACCTGGACATGCAAAAAGTCTGGGAACGTTATCTCCGAAGGGCGTCTCTGCAAATGGCTTATTCACAGGGATTTCACCCTCAGGCGAAGATTCAGCAGGCCTGCCCTTTGCCGCTCGGTTTTCTATCCCAGTCTGAGATTGTTGATATCTGGCTGGACGACGACCAGATCGACGCCCACGGGTTATTGCGCGCCTTGTTGACCACTCCCCAGCCGGGGATCGATATCAGGTCAGCTGAGGCAGTAGGGCTCAACGCCCCGGCTCTGCAAAGTACTGTCGCGTCAGCGGTATACTTGGTCGAATTGCTTGACACCGCGGGGATCGACCGCTTGCCAGAGCAGATCCAGCGCGTTCTGGCTGCCTCCTCGCTGCCGCGGACACGCCGAAATAAAACCTACGACCTCCGCCCATTGATCGAGGCGCTCGAGCTGAAGGTCAATGGCGAGGTCGGGGGTCTCGTGATGCGCCTGGCTGCCCGCGATGGCGCAACCGGTCGCCCGGAAGAGGTCTTGATCGAGCTTGGGCTGGATCCGTCCCGTGCGCGAATCACCCGCACCGCTTTGATTTTCAAGTAAAGTCGATATTGCATCTGCCCACAATTCACCCTTGGAAAAGCCGCGTTTCTACCAGTGCACGAACCCGCTTTGCCGGCTGCGCTTCCCCGCCCAGTTGGAGCGCCGGCTGCTCAGCGCCTGCCCACGCTGCGGATCGCCGGTCGAACCCGTACCCACCCCCCAGGAAGTCCTGACAGCCAACCCGCGCCTGCAGGCAGACGTGTTGCCGGTCATCGATGCGGTATTGGATAATATCCGCTCCAGCTTTAACGTTGGGGCCATGATTCGCACCGCCGACGGCGCCGGTATTCGCCGATTGTACCTGTGCGGCATCACTCCGCTGCCCACCCAAAGTAAAGTCGCAAAGACGTCGCTTGGCGCCGAACATGCAGTCGAGTGGAGTTATCACCCAGACGGCGTCGAGGTTGTCCAAAAGCTGAAAGCGGCTGGCGTGCGCATCCTGGCTCTCGAAATCGGCCCGGGGGCAATCTCAATATTTGAAGCAGCGAAAATACATCAAGGCGCTCCAGTCGCCCTGGTGATTGGCAGCGAAATCAATGGAATTGACCCTGGCATCCTCGCCCTGTGCGACCAGACTCTCTGGATCCCCATGCTCGGCTTCAAACGGTCATTGAATGCAGCCATCGCCTTCGCAATCGCCGTGTACACCCTGCGGTTTTCCCACCTTCCAATCGACAAGCCTATTGACCGGCCTGACCAATCCGGATAAAATCCAGAACGTCAATCCACGGAGGGATCACATGCCGATCTACGAGTATCTGTGCAGCGATTGCGGGGTTAAGTTTGATGCCTTCCGCTCGATGAAAGACGCTGACGAACCGATTACCTGCAAAAACTGCCTGGGAAAGAACACCAAACGTGCCCTGTCAGTCTTCTTTGCCAGCTCCGAAGGCCGCGCGCTCACATCGAAACAGAAAGGCTGCAGCGGCTGCTCCGGCGGAAGCTGCTCAACCTGCGGACACTAGGATTCACTGTTGCCCCCTCTAGACCTGTTTTATCGTGATAAATTCGTTCTGATCACAGGTGGCTCATCTGGCATCGGTCTGGCACTTGCCCGCCAGCTGGCAGCGATGGGCGCCAACGTCGCCATCACTGCGCGGACGGAAGAAACGTTGGAGAAAGCCCGCCAGGAAATCGAGCAGCATGCCCTGGAGGGTCACTTCGTCCACGCCTTCCCATCCGATGTTTCCAACCGGGAAGAAGTCTACACCAGCTTCCAGAAGCTGATCCAGCAGTTTGGCGTTCCGGATATGCTCTTTACCTGCGCTGGCGTCACCCATCCCGGCGAGTTCCTGCAGTTATCCGATGAGATTTTCCGCTGGAACATGGACGTCAATTACTACGGGACGCTGTACGCCATCCGCGCGGTTGCGCCAGGGATGGCCGAGCGCGGATCCGGTGTGATTGTATGCATTTCCTCCGGCGCCGGATACTACAATTTTTACGGATATTCCGCCTACGGCGCGTCGAAATACGCAGTTTGGGGGCTGGCCGATGCCCTGCGGATGGAATTGAAACCGCATGGGGTCCAGGTATCGGTCGTCTTTCCCGGCGACACCGATACCCCCCAGTTGGCGTACGAAAAAAAATTCAAACCCGAGATTACCAGCATGATCACTGGTGTGGCGGGCGTGGCTACAGCGGATCAGACTGCCGCGGAAATAATCAAAGGGGTTTGCAAGGGCAGGTATTTTATCTTGCCAGGCACAGAAGCCAAATTGCTTTGGGTCTTGATGGGTCTAATTGGCCGCAGACCGTTCAACGCCTATTTCGACCGCGCGGTCCGCAAGGCGCTGACCAAACAATCAACCGTAAAAAACCAGCTCACTGGCCAGGACAAGGCTTATCCAGACTGAATCTGCAAGCAATAAGTGAATAAGCTGCATCCATACCGGCGCGAGCAGGACGACGTTAACCGCGCCGGCGAGCAGTTGGACGATAATCAGGCCCGCTGACATCCTGAAAATCCATTTTCTCGGCAAGTGTGGATCCCGTTGCAGCCAGCGGATTAAGGCCAGAATGTACCCGCTGACGACCACGGCAACCAGGGGATGATAAACGCGCAACCGGATGAGGAAATGAGCCGAAGCTGAAATATCTTGAGAGAAGCCCTCCGACAGCGAGCTTGCCGGAAAAAGTGTGTCACCCAGGGCAGTTATCGCCCCGCTCACCCCAATGAACATCACCCCAACCATGGCGATGACCATCAACCAGCTTCTTGGGCGCCATTTCAGCTGCGCCGGTTCGCCGCGGTCTGCCCACCAGGCGGTCAGTGTTAACGCTGCCAGGAGCAGGAAAGTGTTGACCAGGTGGACAGCAATAGACACCGCCCGGGCAACCGAATCATTTTCGGCAGTCAACCCGAACAGGACCAGACCTGCCCCGACCAGCGCTTCGGTCAGCGTAAAGACAAGGGTCAAGACCGCGCCTGTGCGCACATAACTGCCCTTTGGAAAGATCCGAAAAGCCCAGATCCCCAAAATAATCGCCAGAAACAGCACTAATCCGCTGCTCAACCTGTGGCTGAATTCAATCCATGTTTCCACCTGGGGAGCGCGCGGGACGACCACTCCCTGACACAGGGGCCAGTGCGCCCCGCAGCCCGCCCCCGAGCCTGTGGCGCGCACGTAGGCGCCCCACAGGATGACGAGCAGGTTATATGCCAGCAGCGACCAGGCGTATCTCGCGAAGCGGGTCATGGATGTGAGAGTCGAATTTACGGAGCGGGCGTACTCGTTGGCAGAATGATGATGATCCTTGGTGTATATTTCAACAAAATTTTTAATGTTGGGCTAATCGATGGAGTTGGGGTAATAGACGGAGTAGGGGTGATCGTCACTGTCGCTGTTGGGATGGGTGTCGGGATGTTAGCCGGGTTGATCGTCGGGAAGGTGGCGAAATTCCCGGCAGCGCAGCTGACGTGGTCGGCCATGACCCAACCTTCTTTGTTCTGCGCCCGAATCAGCAGCCAGGTGACCGTCGAGTTCCGGCCGACCGGCTCGACTGCCTCGCCGTTATTCAGGACGATGATCTCGGGATTGCTCGGATGTGGACCTTCGCGTAAGGGTTCTGTCGCATCCATCGGGTTGGCGATGATGCAGCCTGCATCTGATACGACCAGGACAAGTTCCTGAGACACCTCCCCGTAGTCGTTCTTGGCCACAAGGGTGTAGGTAAAGTTAGTGTCCGGTGCAGCCACCTCAACGCTGCCAACCGCGTTTAAGTTCTGCTGCGGAACACCAATGATGCTCACAGTGGATACCCCTTCAACCGCCCAATTGAGCATCACCTTCTCGGTTTGCCCGCGAATGACAGCCCCTGGATCAGATGTAAAGGATTTGATCACCGGCGCCTGCCCTTTGATCGAGATGGCAATCGACTGTTCCACGGTACCGGCGAAATTGGTTGCCCTGAGGGTGAATGTAACCGGAGCGGTGACCACGTAAGTCATCGTTGAAGTTGCATCGACGGTATTTTGCACCGGCCCGCTGATCTGAACCTGATCCGCGCCGCTGACATCCCAGCCCAGGGTGACCGCCGTGCCGGGCTCAACCACTTCAGCCGAGGCAATGAAAGCGTTGATCACCGGGCGTGCGCCGGCTGGACAGAAAGGTCCTTCCGGCCAGTATGTCGGGCACAGCTTGGTGTACGCCGCTCCTGCTCCTACTACCAGCGCCGCCAGCAGCATGATCAGGATCGAGATCAGCCACGCGGGAATGCCGAGTTTTAGGGAAAGCTGCCCGGTTGTTTTGACTTCTTTCCCTTCCTGTCCGGGTCGGCCAATGACCGTGAACGGCAGAAATTGCCTCCCTCCGGAACGGAACCCGCGACGTGGGCTTACCCGCAATTGAACCTCCTCGATTTGACCCGGTCGCAGCGTCACCGCAGGTTGGCTGAACGAATATTCCAGGGCTGCCTCCTCATCCAGCGCCTGAAGAGAATAAGTAACCGGCACATTGCCCATATTGCGGGTGATTAACGAGAAATCGCGCCGCGACCGTACCGGCTTTAATTCCATACCAAAATCGATGAAAGAAAGCACGGTTAAATTACCTTTGACGGTCTCGCCGGTGTGATACTCTCGCGAGGTGGCCACGACCTCGAAGGGATAGGTCCAGGCGACTGCGTTGAACCGGCGCGGCGGCTGGAAGGTGATAATCACCTGCTCCTGGGCGTTCGGCAGCAGGCGCAGGTTGTCCTTGTTCAGCCGCACCCAATCCTCAGGAATTCCAGCGACGCGGATTCGCACCTCGTCGACGATCGAGCCAAGGTTTTGCACGGTCACCTGAGCAATGGTGGTATTACCGGGCACGACCGGATCCTCGGGTCCAACCAGCTTCAGGCCAATCGTCCGCTGCGGAGGTGGCGGAGGTGGGGGCGGCGGGGGTGTCGGCGTTGGCTGCGGCTTTGGTTCAGGGGCCGGCCTGGCCTGCGGAGGGGTTACCGGCGGTGGAGGCTCCTGCCTTGGCGCCATGATGGTCGGCTCGTGCGTCTCCTGCGCAGTCGGCGCCGGCGGCACGTACTCAAGTCCGACCTCGCCAAGCACCAGCTTGCTCCCTTTAGGCACAGGGGTGGGTGTATTCGGAGGAATAGGGCTGTTCCCCAGGAAAGATCCATTAGCCGAATCGAGATCTTCGATGATCAGCGTTTCCCCCTCGATCTTCAGACGGGCATGTTTGCGGGAAACCGACGGATGGTTGACAACCAGATCATTATCCGGCGCCCGCCCAACGCTGAACGCCTCTGCCTGAATGGGGAAATCGCTTACTGTCCCATCTGGAAAATGGATTCGTAACAGTCCGAGGTTCATTAGCCATCCCCTTATCTACGCCATTAAATTGTGGATACAAAAAGTTAACAAAATTCTACAACCAGCCGGTATACAAGTCAATCGGCTCCGAGCATCAGCCCGGCTTTCCCCCGAATTCACCCGGTACTCATGACAAACCGCGCCCAGGCAGCGTTATTAAGTCCACTTTATGGTTTCAACCCATATGTTATACTACAACCGGAAAATATCAGACAAACACGAACAGGAGCATGTATGAAAAAAGACTTTCTCGCCGTATCCGATTACTCTCCCGCCGAAATCCAGGATATGCTTGACCTGGCTGTCCGGCTGAAAGATGAATGGAAAAAGGGCGGAAATCAGCCGCTGCTGAAAGGGAAAGTCCTGGCGATGGTTTTCCAGAAACCCAGCCTGCGAACGAGGGTCAGTTTCGATATGGCCATGCGCCACCTGGGCGGCGACGCGCTCTATCTCTCGCCAAATGAGATCGGGCTGGGTCAGCGCGAATCGATCGCCGATGTGGCTCGCGTCCTGGCCGGCTACGTCGATGCGATTATGGCCCGCGTATTCGCCCACGACCACGTACTTGAGCTGGCTAAATGGTCCAGCGTACCGGTAATCAACGGCCTGAGCGATTACAACCATCCCTGCCAGGCCATGGCCGATGCGCTCACCATCCAGGAGGAATTCGGAGCGCTCAAGGGCCTGAATGTCACCTTCATCGGCGACGGCAACAATGTCGCCGTCTCGTTGATGCACGTCTGCGCCAAGCTGGGGGCTAACTTCACCATAGCCTGCCCGGAAGGATATGATTTAAATCCCCGGGCGGTCGAGGTTGCCAAATCGCTCGCGGCTGAAAGCGGCTCGAAATTATCCTTCCTGCGGGATCCGCATCAGGCAGTCAAAGATGCCCATGTGATCTACACCGACACCTGGACCTCAATGGGCCAGGAAACCGAAGCCAAACAACGCGAGAAGGTCTTCCCACCTCTTCAGGTCAACGCCAAACTGGTTTCCGAAGCGCGTAAAGACGTGATCGTAATGCACTGCCTTCCCGCCCACCGCGGGCAGGAAATCACCGACGAAGTCGCCGATGGACCGCATTCTCGCCTCTTTCCGCAGGCTCATAACCGGATGCACGCCCAAAAAGCCATCCTTGTGCGCATGCTCATCCATGATTAGAGGAAGTTGATTATGCTCACCACTGAATATATCGAAATCGAAGACGCCTACGGCGCGCATAACTACCACCCCCTTGACGTCGTCCTGTCTCGCGGCGAGGGCGTCTGGGTATACGACGTGGAAGGAAACCGCTACCTGGATTGCCTGAGCGCCTATTCCGCCCTCAATCAGGGTCACGTCCATCCGCGCATTCTCGAGGCAATGCGCAGGCAGGCCGAGAAGATCACCCTCACCTCCCGCGCTTTCCGCAATGATCAACTACCTCTCTTTTATAAGGAATTATCCGAGCTGACCGGTTATGACATGTCGCTGCCGATGAACAGCGGCGCAGAGGCGGTCGAAACGGCGCTGAAGCTTGTTCGGAAATGGGCCTACGATATCAAAGGTGTGCCGCGGTATGAGGCTGAGATCATCGTAGCCAGCGGTAACTTCCACGGGCGGACAATTTCGATCATCTCTTTCTCGACTGAGCCGCTCTACAAGGACGCTTTCGGTCCGTTCACCCCTGGGTTCAAGGTTGTGCCCTATGGCGATACAAAGGCTATCGAAGACGCAATCACCCCAAACACTGCCGCCGTCATGCTGGAGCCAATCCAGGGCGAAGGCGGGGTGATCATCCCGCCGTCGGGTTATCTGCAAAGGGTCAGCAATTTGTGCAAACAGCACAACGTCCTTTTCATCGCTGACGAAATCCAGACCGGTCTGGGGCGAACCGGCAAGCTCTTCGCCAGCGATCACGAGGGCGTCCGTCCAGACATGGTTGTGATTGGCAAGGCACTCTCCGGCGGTTTCTATCCGGTCTCAGCCGTCCTGGCTGACGAACCGGTGATGAAGCTTTTCGTCCCTGGCGAGCACGGCTCGACCTTCGGCGGCAACCCACTGGCCTGCGCCATCGCCCGCGAGGCTCTGAAGGTAATCGTCGAGGAAAATCTGATCGAGAATGCAGCTCTCATAGGCGAATATTTCATGGAGCGGCTCTCCGAGATTCCAACCCGGCATATCAAAGAGGTTCGCGGCAAGGGTTTGCTGATCGGCGTCGAGCTGAAGCCGGAGGCGGGCGGCGCTCGCCGCTTCTGCGAGGCGCTCCAGGCGCGCGGCATCCTGGCCAAGGAAACCCACCAGCACGTTATCCGCTTTGCCCCGCCATTGATCATTGAGCGGGCAATCATCGACTGGGCCATGCCAAAGATCTACGATGTGTTAACTCAAGAGTAATCGGTAGATCAGGGAAGTCAGTCTGCTGTCTGCTGCTGTTGTAGATCATAAATCGAAAAGCTGTTAACAACCCCCTCCCGCAACACCCAAATTCCGCAAGGATTTAGGGTTAGGTGGGATGGGTTTTTTTTCGTCCCACGCAACCCAACTACCGGATTTAATTGTACAACAGGGACGGGCTGACTCTTCGATTGGCTCGGGGATAAGCTCATCCCTCATCAAGAAATCATTTTCTGGCGAATCGCCAATCGCCGTTTGACTATATAATAAATTCAACCGAGAAAAAGGATTTCCAGATGACCTACCGAAGAGCCAAAATCGTCGCCACCATTGGCCCGGCCTGCAGCGATGAAGCGATCATGCGCTCCCTGTTCGAAGCCGGCGTGGATGTCGCCCGATTGAATTTCTCCCATGGCAACCATGAAATGCATGCGGCATTGATCGCCACGATTCGCAAGCTCTCCGACGAGCTCGGCAAGCCGGTTACCATCCTCCAGGATTTACAGGGACCGAAACTGCGCGTTGGGGATTTACCCGACGAAGGAATCCTGCTCAAAGCCGGGCAGCAGGTGATTCTAAAGCCCGTGAATGCATCCACCTCCCCAGAATCAGGCTCGAGCAGCGATGTGATCGTCCCTATGGACGTCCCCAACCTGGCCCGCGGGGTTGCTCCAGGCAACCGCATTCTGCTCGACGACGGCCACCTAGAGTTGGAGGTCCTCCGAGTCGATGGCGACGCGGTAATCACACATGTGGTCCTTGGCGGCAGGCTGCTTTCCAATAAAGGGGTCAATCTGCCTGGGGCTGCGCTCGGCATCCCATCGTTCACCGAGAAGGACCGCGCCGACCTCGAATTCGGTCTGCAGCAGGGTGTAGATATGGTCGCGATCAGTTTCGTTCAGCAGGCTGAGGATGTCGAAACCATCCGCGCAGCCATACGCTCAATCAACCCGCAGAAAGCCTTGCTGCCGGTCATCGCCAAGCTAGAACGTCCAGAGGCCATCGACCACCTCCACGAGATCATTCATGCCGCCGATGGAGTCATGGTCGCCCGTGGCGACCTCGGCGTGGAAACATCTCCAGCCTCGGTGCCGATTATCCAAAAGCAGATCATCGAAATGGCCAACAAGCACGCCAAGATGGTGATCACCGCCACTCAGATGCTGGATTCGATGATCCATAATCCCCGACCCACCCGGGCTGAGGCATCCGACGTGGCCAACGCCGTTTTCGACGGCAGCGATGCGCTCATGCTTTCAGGTGAGACCGCCAGCGGCAGTTACCCGCTGGAAAGCGTCAAGATGATGGACGCAATCATCCGTGAAGCCGAAGCCAACGCCGTCGCATGGGGACACTACGCCAGGAATCCCGAAGAAGCCAGCCAGGACGCCGCCTTTTCCATCACCCGGGCTGCGAGCGAACTGGCTAAAGACCGCGGGGTCGCTGCGATTGCGGTGTTCACCCAGTCCGGGAAAACCGCCTTATATATGTCAAAGTCCAGGCCGCAAATCCCGATTATGGCTTTCACTCCAGAAATCGATACTTTCCGGCGTTTGAATTTATACTGGGGCGTTATCCCTTGCCTGGTGCCCTATGCATCGACCGTCGAAACGATGATCGCCAGCGTGGATGCGGCTCTGCTGTCTTCCACCTCGATTCAGTCAGGAGAGCAGGTGGTCGTCATCTGCGGTTTTCCAATCGGCTCGCAGCGGCCGCCAAACTTCGCCCTGCTGCATACGGTTGGCGAGTAACGGATACCAGAATTCCGTCGATCTCAGGCTCTTCACACCACAACTGACCAGAAAACTTCGGAGATATCAACATGCAAGTGCGTAAACTCGACCCAGATAATCGCCAGGATCGAAAAAAATTCATTCAATTCCCCTTTGATCTCTACAGGAGTAATCCATATTGGGTGCCGCCCATTCAGGGGGACATGGAAACCGTGATGAACCGTATTAAGCACCCCTTCTACCAGCACTCGAACGCCGACTTTTTCGTCGTGGAGAGCGATGACCAGGTCCTGGGACGAGTCGCCATGATCCACAACAGGAATTATTGCAACTTCCACAAAGAAAAGGTGGCTTTTTTCTATTACTATGACGCTGTCGATGATTTTCAGGTGAGCAGCCTGCTCCTCCAGGCGGGCGTAGATTGGGCCAGAGCACAGGGATTGGACACAATCCTGGGTCCCAAGGGGTTTTTACGCTCACAGGGCTTCGGGATTCTGATCGAAGGCTTCGACCAGCTTCCAGCCGTGGGTATCCCCTATAATTTCCCATACTACGACGCGCAGCTTACCCGATTTGGCTTTCGATACTACACCGATCACATCTCCGGCTGCCTGACTCCCAGCGGCGGCCTGCCTGAAAAAGCCTTCGCGGCCGCGGAAAAAATTAAAGAAACTGGCAATTTCAGGGTTCTCCAATACAAGAACAAGGCTGAAATGCGGAAGTGGATACCGAAAGTCAATCAGGTTCACCATGAAGCGTTCAAGGATAATCCGAACTACTATCCCAGCACCGAAGCCGAATTCGAGCTGATGGCAAGGAACATCCTCCGCATCGCCGATCCACGCCTGATCAAAATTATCCTCAAAGGCGATCAGATCGCCGGGTTTTTACTGGTCTATCCCAACATCTGCAGGGCTCTGCAGAGAACGAATGGCAAGCTGTGGCCTTTCGGCTGGATCCAGATCCTGTGGGAGATGAAAACGACCAGGCGGCTGGATTTCAACGGCGTGGGATTGCTGCCGGAATATCAGGGCCGGGGAGCAAATATCCTGCTTTACGTTGAGCTCGAGAAAACGCTGCGCGCTTACGGCGCAGAATTCGGCGATCTGGTTCAGGTCGATGTGCGTAATTTCCGCAGCAAATCCGATATGGAGACTGCCGGGGCCAGGTTTTACAAAACCCATCGCACATACATCCTCCCCCTGAATTGAGACAGGATTCACCCAATATTTCGAGGAAAAATGCCACCTGAAACAGCCGCCGGTGTAAGCCATTCAATAACCTCAATCCCAATTCCCCGAATCCAAAAGTTGATCTACGGCTCCGGTGACTGGGGTCGGGCAAGTTTCAACTCCCTCCGGCAAATTTTTTACGCCATATTTCTGACCGATGTGGTCGGGCTGGAAGCCCGCCTGGCTTCGTTTGCCGCGTTGATTGCCATCCTGTGGGACGCGATCAATGATCCCCTGATTGGCACACTCAGCGATAACGTTCGTTCGCGCTGGGGCCGGCGGCGGCCGTTCTTTCTCTTCTTTTCTGTGCCTTTTGGATTGGCCTTTTTGGTTCTGTGGTGGGCGCCTCCGTGGGAAAGCCAGATTCTGTTGATGATCACCGTCGCCCTGGCCTATATGCTCAGTGATACGATCCAGACCCTCGTCACCGTTCCATATCTTGCCCTGACTCCTGAGATCGCCCCGGATTACGACGAACGCACATCGCTCACCAGCTACCGGATGTTCTTCAACCTGGCTGCCTCGCTGACTACCGTCGTTGCCGCGCCGACAATCGTCGATGCGGCCGTCAAGAGTGGTCTTAGCCAGCAGCAGGGTTACCTCCTGGTAGCCGGTTTGTTCGGTATCCTGGCAGTCATCCCCTTCATGCTGCTCTTCTTCACTATTCGCGAGCGGGAAGCGCCTCCTTTGGAGAACGGAGAGAAAATTCCTCTGTTTAACACCATCCATCTGCTATGGGATAACATCCCTTTCCGCTACGTCACAATTATTTACGTGATCAACTGGATCTCTTTCGACGTTGTCGCGATGATGATCCCCTACTATCTGCTTTATTGGATCGCAGATGGCGATCTGCTGGCCAAAGCCAGCGTGTTCGGTCAACAATTATCGCTCGAATCCGCCGCGCTTGGCATCATCATGCTGGTGGCGACGCTCTCGATCCCGATCTGGAATCTGCTCTCACGCCGCTTCAGTAAACGCTCGGCCTATATCGGTGGAATGACCTTCTGGATCGTTGTCCAGACGCTGGTCTTCCTGCTGCGGCCCGGACAGTTCGACCTGATTCTTTTATTCTCTTTCTTCGCCGGTTTCAGCGTTTCGACCGCTCATATCATGCCCGAAGCGATCTTCCCAGATGTGATCGACTGGGACGAGCTGCGCACCCGCACCCGCCATGAAGGCATGTACTATGGCGCGATTAATTTCATGCGAAAATTGAGCAGCGCTCTGGCGATCTTCATCGCCCTTCAGGTGCTCGGCTGGTTCGGTTACCAAAATCCCCCCGCCGATGCGCTTGTCTTTACTCAATCCAGCTTCACTTTGCTCGGCATTCGGCTCTTGACCGGGCCGACCGTTGTCCTGTTTCTCCTGGCTGCAATCGTCACTGCATGGTTCTATCCTCTGACCCGCGAGCGCCAGGCGCGCATCCAGCTTGCCATCCAGCGCCGCAAACAGCGCGAAGCGCGCCGGATCGACCACACAGAGGGCAGCCTGCCGTAAAGGAATGATACCTATGCGAAGTCGATCGACGATTATTTCGGCTAATGAGGTTTTTAACCACCTCCAGGATCCCAGGTGGGTAGTTGTCGACTGCCGTTTCGAGCTGAACGACCCCGCCTGGGGATTCGAGGAATACCAGCGCGGTCATATCCCCGGTGCAGTCTATGCCGATCTTGAGAAAGACCTTTCCGCGCCGGTGACCGAGCAAACAGGTCGTCATCCCCTGCCAGCGCCGGAACAATTCATTCACAAGTTGGAAAGCTGGGGAATTGATCTTCACAAGCAGGTCGTTGTCTACGACCACGCTGCTGGCGCCTATGCCTCCCGCCTGTGGTGGCTGCTGCGCACTTATGGGCATGAATCTGTAGCAGTCCTCGACGGCGGTATTCAGGCCTGGATCAACGCAGGTTATCCGCTCGTCCTGGGGATAGAAACAGCCGCTCCGGCGGTCTTCGATGGCTACCCCGATCCAAACCAGTGGGTAACTACCCGTGAGGTGGAATTACTTTTTAATGACCCGTCTTTTATCTTGATCGACGCTCGCGCTCCAGAACGCTTTCGCGGCGAACAAGAGCCGATCGATTCGGTAGCCGGGCATATCCCGGGAGCGGTTAACCGCTTTTACGGCGAAAACACCAGCGACGACGGATACTTCCTGCCAGGTGAAACCCTCCGCAAGGAATTCGAGGCCTTGATGGAAGACCTTCCCCCGGACCACATTATCGTCTATTGCGGCTCAGGGGTGACCTCGTGCCATAACATCCTGGCCATGGAAATTGCAGGGTTGTACGGGGCCAGGTTATACGCCGGCTCGTGGAGCGAGTGGATCCGCGATCCCAAGCGCCCGATTGAAACAGGCGGGTGATTTTTATCCAATCACGACGCATAGTTTTAGGGCTCGCTTGTTTTCAATGAAATAAAAGCCCCTTTCCCGGGCGGGGGAAAGGGGCTTTGGATTACTATCCCATATCATAGAGTGAAGAGAATCAATGGTTGGCTCCGTTAATTCGCCATTTGCTGGTTGATTTCCACAAGCGTTTCAGAGGAGGGGCGTAATTTTGCTTCTGGCAGCCGGTTGAGAGGCGTATCCACCAGGTTGTAATTGGCATAGATGTCCGGCTCGTCTGGATCGATGTAGAGAATACCGGTCAGCAGCCAGCGGTTCTGCTCGGCTTCTTCGAGCAGGCGCATGGCTTCAAATACGTTAGTCGGATCGTAGTCTTTATCCAATTTCTTCAACAGGATCGTTGCGCCGTCGTGGAGGGTGACCTCCCGGATCGAGCCTTCTTCGTAATCCTCGATTGTGATTTCATCCCGCGCGGGCACGTAAGAGATGTCGTGCAATGGCATCTCGTGCTCTTTCCCCCAGGTGTACGAATGGTAAGAGTCTTCCTTGTTGTGGAAGGTCACGCACGGGCTGATGATATCAACAACCGCGATGCCGCGATGACTGAATGCCGCCTTGAGGATTTCCTTGACCTGCTTGGGATCGCCGGCGAACGAACGGGCGACGAATGTTGCCCTCGCTACCAGAGCTTCCATGCAAATATCCACCGGGAAATAGGGATTTCGGCCCTGTTTCTTCAACTCGAGCCCCTGTTCAGCCGTGGCGGAAAACTGCCCTTTAGTCAAACCGTACACCCCATTGTTTTCGACGATGTAGACCATCGGCACGTTGCGGCGGATGAGATGCTTGAACTGCCCGATGCCAATGCTGGCGGTATCGCCATCGCCGCTGACGCCAATGCCTTTCAGGCTGGTGTCCGCGAACAGCGCCCCGAGGGCTAACGACGGCATGCGCCCGTGCAGCCCATTGAAACCGAAGGAACGGCTGAGGAAATAAGTCGGGCTTTTACTGGAGCAGCCGATGCCGCTGAATTTGACTACATTCTCGGGGACCACATTAAGCTCGTAGAGCGCCGAGACAATCTGGTTTGAAATCGAATTGTGTCCGCAGCCCTGGCAAAGCGTGCTCGGCAACCCGCGGTAATCATTGCGGCTTAAGCCTGCCAGATTGACGCTTGCCGGACTGGATACAGGAGCTTGAGTAGCCATTAGTTTGCCTCCTCCATTGCGGTAACGCGATCGCAGATCCACCGGGCTGTGATCGGCATGCCGTCAATGTGCGATACCTGCCGAAGTCTTATCCCGTATTCAGGGAAATTCATTGTTAAGAGTTGTTTCATCTGCCCGTCCCGATTCAGCTCCACGACGTAGATGCGCTCATGCTCTTCCAGGAAAGCGCGGACATCATCGCCAAACGGCAGAGAGCGGATGCGCATATAGCTGGTCCGGATCCCTTGTACTGCCAGGTGGTCGCGCGCTTCTTGAATCGCCGGATCGGTAGATCCAAAACCGACCAGAGCAATCTCCGCAGCTTTTTCTTTATGGATGACCGGCGGGGGCAACAACTGCTTGTTCTTTTCGAATTTTTCTTTCAACCGGTTCAGACCCCGTTCCCAGACGGCCGGATCTTCCGAATAACGGGTGTATTCATCGTGTCCGGTTCCGCGGGCAAAGTAACCGCTGGCGGGATGGCGATTTCCGGGAAGCGTACGGTAGGCAATGCCATCTCCGTCGATGTCCATGTAGCGGCCCCAGCCGCCGTTTTTCGCGATGATTTTTTCCAAATCCTCTTCCCACAACACCTTCCCGCGATCCATCGGCCTATCCGGGTAGTCGAAAGCCGGAGTCATGTGTACGTTCATGCCTAGATCGAGGTCGGTCAGAACGATGACCGGCGTTTGAAGCCGTTCGGCGATATCAAAGGACTGCCAGCCGAATTTGAAGCATTCATTCACATCGCCCGGGATGAGAATGACGTACTGGGTGTCACCGTGGCTGATGAAATGAGCGAAGGTCAGATCGCCCTGGGCGGTACGGGTCGGCAGCCCGGTTGAGGGACCTACTCGCTGAACGTCCCAGACGACCATCGGAACTTCGGCGTAATACGCCAGCCCCAGGTATTCTGCCATCAACGAAAGCCCCGGACCAGAGGTGGACGTCATCGCCCGCAGGCCAGCCCAGCCAGCGCCGATGGTCATGCCGGCAGCCGCAAGCTCGTCTTCCGCCTGGACGACGGCGTAAGTTGCCTTCCCCGTTTCAGGATCTGTGCGCAGCCTGGGCAGATACTCAATAAGCGATTCCGCCAGGCTGGAAGCAGGAGTGATCGGGTACCAGGCTGCGAACTGCACGCCGCCGTAGATTGCGCCCAGCGCCGAAGCGGTATTTCCGTCCACCATGATGTAACCGTCCAGCGCAGGCATTTTTTCTACGAAGAACCGATCGCGCTTTTCCAGGTTTTGCGCCGACCAATCGGCTGCAGCTTTGATAAGATTCCAGTTGGAATCGATTGCTTTCTTCTTTCCCTTGAAGTGCACATCCAGGCTGGCGTAGATCATATCTAAATCGATTCCGAGCATCTGCGCTACCGAACCGACATAAACCATATTGGCAACGTAATCGCGCAGATTGGACGGCACATCTGCTTCTTTAATCAGCTTCTTGACCGGCATTGGATACGTGATGATATCCTCGCGGGTGAGGTTCAGCCGGAAGTCGTCAGCGTAGAACAGGACTCCGCCTGGATTGAGGAATTCGACATCCGAAGCGAGCGTGGCCGGGTTCATCGCGACGACGATGTCATCCTTCTCGACTCGAGCAAGGTAACCGTCCTTGCTCAGACGGATCGAATACCAGGTTGGAAGTCCCTGGATATTCGATGGGAAGATATTCTTTCCAGTGACCGGTACGCCCATCCGGAAGAGCGAGCGAAGGATGACCGTATTGGCGGTTGCGCTTCCCGAGCCGTTCACGGTGCTGAAAGTGATGCAAAAATCATTGACTACCTTTTCGCCCACCATTGCCTGGTCAGCTGCAGGTTTTTGAAGGGTTTTTGCCATACAATCTCCTTGAGCGGTGTATTACTCAAACGTGTGATAGGGAAGGTTCTTGCTGCGTTCGAAGATCAGGTCCATGTGCTCGGTCAAGGCGTCATATCCAACATTGAAGTTTCGATTACAGATCGCCTCGACCATGCGGTGATGGTAATCCCAGACGCGTTCCTGGTAACTCAAATCCGTGTAATAGCTTAGCCCATAGGCTTCGTACAAATCCCAGAATGCCTCGAGCAATCCCATCACAAAAGGATTATTCAGGCGCTTGTAGATCGAGAGGTGAAGCTGGCGGTGTTCTTGATGCGGGATTTGAACAGGCGAACCGTGGAGTTTATCCATTGCCCTTTTAACCAGATCGCGCAGCGCCTGGTGATCATCGCTGGTCAGCAGCCCGACCGCCTGGTACCAGTATGATTTTTCGATATGGTTGCGTAAATCCGAAAAGGCTCGAAACGAGCCGTCATCCACCGCCTGGCTGTACACCAGACTTTGCAGCACCGCTGGCTTAAATGTGTATGGTAGTCGGCGAATACCCGTGCGCGGCCGTACCTCGACAAGACCCATCACTCGCGCGACCTCAAGCTGCTCGCGCAGGCTGGCGATGCTGATTCCGAGGATTTTGCTCAATTCGGTCAACGGCGGAAGGCGGTCATTTTCGCCCAAGTCGCTGGTCGCCAGATATTTCATGAACTCTGAAAGCAAATCAGAGGAGAGTTTATTGTTCATCGCGGTCTAAGCGGATGCCTGAATTCTTTGATTAATCAGATTATTCAGACGATTTCAGTATAGCACAACCGCGCCTTTTCGTCAATCATGACCAATGTAACCCGGAACCAGGGAAAAGGTTCAGTTTGGGTAACCCGCCGCTAGGAACAATGCCCCCGGTTATTCTGATTGGCTGCCAGAAGTGTTCAGCCGCTGCAGCACCTCGAGCGCCGCAGCGCTGACCATTGCCGCAGCCTGGGGCAGCACCCGCTCGTCGATGGTAAATTTTGGGTGATGATGCCCGTAGTTCAATTTCGGATCAGGCAGCCCGCTGCCGGCAAACAGATAACAGCCAGGCACTTTCTGCAGCACGAACGCCATATCCTCTGAGACCATTGTGCGGTACGTGCGATCGATCTGGCTTTCCGGCGCTGTGATCCTGATCGCCTCTTCTGCCCAGGCGGTAACAGCTGGATCGTTGAAAACGGCGGGAGTAAGCTGCTGCAGGTCGATTTCCACCTCGCAGCCAAATCCCGCCGCCAGGTTGCGCACCAGCGTCTCGAAACGCTGCAGGATTAAATTGCGCACCTCTACCTCGAAGGTGCGGATCGTCCCGCGAATCTCCGCTTCCGCCGGAATGACATTGAAAGTGTTTCCCGCCGCAACCTGGGTTACGCTCAATACGGCAGAGTTAAGCGGTGAAATGTTGCGCGATACGATGGATTGGAGCGCACTGATCATCTCCGCTGCGGCGATCACCGGATCGACCGCCTGATCCGGAATTGCCCCGTGACCGCCCTTGCCCTTTAAACGGATGGCGAAGAAATCTCCGCCGGCCATGAACGGGCCAGGAACCACTCCTACCCAGCCGACCGGGCGTTCGTTCCACAGGTGCAGCGCCAGCGCAGCATCTACCGGAGGATCTTCAAGTACGCCTTCCGCGATCATCCGCTCCGCGCCCCCCAGACCTTCCTCGGCGGGCTGGAACATAAATTTGAAATTACCCTTGATCTCGGGTCTGAATCCGTTCAGCAAGCGAGCCGTGGTCAGCCCAACCGCCACATGTCCGTCATGCCCGCAGGCGTGCATCACGCCCGGTACCTGTGAGGCAAAATCAAGCCCGGTTTCTTCTTGAATTGGGAGCGCATCCATATCGAAGCGCAGCAAGACGGTCGGGCCTGGCTGCCCGCCTCTCATCACCGCAACCACCCCGGTATCAGCCACTTCTGTCTTGACTTCCAGGCCCAGCCTGGTCAGCTCGCGGGCGACGATGCCGGCAGTGCGGTATTCCTGGAAGCCCAGTTCCGGGTGCTGATGGATATCGCGGCGTAACCCCCGCGTGTATTCAAACAAATCATTGGCGGCTGCGATCAGGGATTTGGTCATTCTTCACTTCCCAAAGATGATCCGGTGAAAAGATTCGACATACCGTGGGTTTTCCGGCGTGCTGTCTGGCGTGCGCCGGTTGAGCATCATCTCATCGAACGCCTCCAGGTCGCCAATCTGGCTGCGGTGTTCGTGCAGCGCCTTGATCTTGAGCTCCCAGGTCGCAGTAACGTCGATGTTTGTGTTGCCATCGCTGGTCAGGGACACCCAGACCTCCTCAACCGGATGCGCCGGTAAGCCCTCTTCCAGTAATTCTGGAAAGAATAGCTCATTTCCGGCGGCTGGAAAGACCGCTTCCAGCACGATCTTCCCCGCCGCCAGATGGTCCGGGTGGTTGATCCTGTTCTTACGGTGAAAAAGGTTGGCCGGGTCGCAGGTGACGACGACATCCGGACGCACCCGGCGGATCAGACGGACGACATCCTTGCGCGCCTCAAGCGAAGGCTCAAGGTAACCGTCGGGATAGCCGAGGTAATGGATTTCATCGACGCCAAGAACCGCCGCGGCGGCTTTCTGTTCAGCTTCGCGGATGCGGATCAATTCTGCCGGGTCAATCCAGCGACCGTTCCCGCCTCGCTCGCCGCGGGTAAACAGCGCGTACCTGACCGTGTGCCCCAAGCGCGTCCAGCGCGCGATTGTTGCCCCGCAAAAAAATTCCGGGTCATCCGGGTGAGCCAGGATGACCAGAATGGATTTTGGCGTCAGCCATCCCTCAGGAACGTCTGCCTCCACGTTTTCTCCTCCCTTGGCGGTGTCCAGATGGTTGTTTTGGCCGCTGCGGCGCTGGTCTGACTTCCTCAGTTTGAGGGGAGGATGGAGCGGGCGGCGGGGGAGCAGCCGGGGAAGCCGCTTTTTCCTGCTCCTGGCGGATCATCTCGAAAGCCTGTTTTTCGAACGCTTCGAATTGCTCGCGGGTATATTCACGGATGCCGACTTCAGGGATATCCACCCGAATCTTTCCTGCCAGCGGCAGCACATCGATGACCTTGCCCTCGCCCTCCGGCGTCGCGATCCTTTTATTCCTCTTGGGCAAACCCTTGCGCGCCTCCGCATAGGTTTCAAATTCATAAATCAGGCAGCAGCGCAGGCGTCCGCACATGCCGGTGATCTCGGTCGGGGTCAGAGAGATCCCCTGATCTTTGGCCATGCGGATAGAAATCGAGCTAAACTCATTTAGAAAACGGCTGCAGCAGCGCATCTCCAGGCCGCAGGCGCCCATTCCGCCGATGATTTTCGCCACGTCGCGCGGCCCAATCTGGCGAAGTTCGACCTGGGCTGGGGCGTAGGCGCGCTGTGAATCCTGCCGCAGCGATTTTAAATCCACTTTGTCTTCGCTTTCGCACGAATAGATAATGACCAGCCGCGAACCATCAAAACTGTACTCGGCCGCGATGATTTTGATGTTCCGCAATCCCAACTCAGCCGCCCGTTTACGGGATTGTTCGACGACTTCGATCTCTTTAAGCTCCCAGAGCTGCCTTAATAGCAGGTCGCGCGGGGTCGCCAGGCGGTCGACCGGCTTCATCGCTCCATCGATAACGATGTCCGGGTCGTTCACAAGCTGCGCCACCTCGCCAAGCTGCCATCCGCGCGATGTCTCTACCACCACTGCGTCGCCAACCTTGACGGATTCCAGATGCCGGGAATCGAAATGATAGATCTTCCCCACTTTCGAAAACCGGACCCCCACGACGGGAGCAGTTTGTGCGCTGTCCATAGGAGTTTACCCAGTGACCTCAATTTTGATACTGCTCTGATTTTGATAAGCGGCAATGCTCAACTGAGCCGCCAGCTTTTCCGCCAGTTGGGTCAGCGCAATGGCCGGGGCGCTATCGGGGTCGGTAATCACTACCGGCTGGCCGTTATCCCCGCCGATCCGCACAGCAGGATCCATTGGGATCGAACCCAGGAATGGAACGCCGCTGGCCTGCGCCAGTCTTTCCCCGCCGCCCTGACCAAAAACGTCCATCCTGGCGCCGTCCGGCAATTCGAGATAACTCATGTTCTCGATCACGCCCAACACCGGCACATTGAGCTGCCTGAACATCCAGATACCCCGGCTGGCATCTTCGAGCGAAACGGCCTGCGGCAGGGTGACGATTACCCCGCCGCTCAGCGGCACCGACTGCGCCAGGCTCAATTGGGCATCCCCGGTTCCCGGCGGCAGGTCGATGATCAGGTAATCCAGCTCGCCCCATTCGACATCGTACAGGAACTGACGGATAGCGGTATGCAGCATGGGCCCGCGCCAGATCACCGCCTGACCGGGCGGGATCAGAAAGCCGATCGACATTAATTTGACCCCATATGCGATCGCCGGCGTGATCTTTTCACTGGTCATGGGTGGAAGCGATTCGATGCCCATCATCGTCGGGACATTCGGCCCGTAGATGTCAGCGTCCAGCAGGCCGACGGCTGCGCCGGCTCTGGCCAGCGCAGCGCTGATGTTAACTGCCACAGTCGTTTTGCCCACGCCGCCTTTACCTGAGGCAACTGCAACGATGTTCTTCACCTGGAGCGGCATCTGTGGGCGGTTTCTACCGTCCGGGCGCACCGCCGCTTCCATATGAATTTCCACTTCTTTGACCCCGGGAACGCCCATCACTGCCGTTCGGGCATCGGACTCGATTTTACCTTTCAAAGGACAGGCCGGGGTGGTCAGGACCAGGTCGAAGCGAACCTTTCCATCCTGAATGTCGAGATTTTGGATCATGTTGAGCGACACCAGATCGCGGTGAAGCTCCGGCTCATCTACGGTACGCAGAGCAGCCAATACGGCTTCTCTGCTGATATTCGATTCGGTCATCAATTATTCACCTTTCCTGTTCTATTGTAACCCAACAATAAAAAGCCCAACTAGGGCCTGTGAAGGTATCTTTCTACCTCGCTCTTGCACTGCTGATAGTGGCGCAGCAAATCCTGGTCGCTGCCGCGAAAACGGCGAATCGTCTGGCGGGCGCATTGGGTGCATCCGCGCATCCCACGGTACGAATCCACACTGCAGCCCTGGCAGCCGCCCAATTTCACCATCATCAGGGTGAACCCCGCCAACGCCTCGATCGGTGCATTCTCCGCGCAGAGCTCGTCGATCAGCGCTTTCCACTGGTCCCCGCGCATACCGCGGAGGTTCGGGATCACCCGCAGGGGAAACATCAAATCGGTATCGCTGTTGTAGACCGCAGAAACAGTTTCAGGCTGCAACATGGTCTGATTATACTACCCTGTCGGTTCCGCGGGTTTTTTGGCTGCTGCTTTGAGCGCCTCTTTTTCCAGACGGGCAGCCTCTTCGCGGGCAAAGTTGGTCGGGCGTATGCTGGCATAGTAGGAAACCGGCCTGCCGAGTTTCTCTTTGTCGTAAATGTTATCGCTAAAGCGGTCGTAAGAGGCAATCTCGTACTCGTGATCCATCTTGATCGCGTCGAACGGGCAGAACTCAGCGCACAGGCCGCAATTCATGCAGATATCGACGTCGATATAGAACTCAGCCGGCTGCGGGATGGGTTTTCCGGTCACCGGGTCGTTCGACCGTACAATCCAGATGCACTGCGGCGGGCAGACCTTAGCGCAGATACCGCAGGAAGTGCAGCGGTAATTCTTCTCACCTTCAGGACCTTCCTCATACACGAGGAAGGGAATATAACGAAATTCCTCCGGAAGGGGCAGCTTTTCTTCGGGGTACTGCACGGTAACCAGACCGCGCATCTCCGTACTGCGGCGCATCTCGATCCCTTCTTTCGTCCGGTAGCGCTTCTTTCCGGCGCGGAGGTCTTCCAGATAGGTCGTGACGAAATGCCTGAATGTGATCCACAAACCTCGCAGAATGCCTAATCCTGTGATCATCCCATCCTCCACAGTTCACGACCTAGCGGTCGACTTCCCCAAGAGTAATATCGATAGCGCCCAGGATTGCCATCACATCCGCGATCTTCTGACCGCAACTCATCGTCGCCAGACTGGTCAGGTTGATAAAAGTTGGGGCGCGAACGTGATAGCGCCATGGGTTGGGTTTGCCGGTCGACACAACATAAAAGCCCAGCTCGCCCTTCGGCCCTTCGACCCGGCCGTAAGCTTCTCCAGGCGGCACGCGCACCTGGTACTGAGGTTTGCCAGCCATAATTGGACCTTCCGGAATATCGCGAACTGCCTGCTGCAAAATCCGCAGGGACTGACGCATCTCGTCCAAGCGCACCAGATACTTGTCATAGACGTCGCCGTGATATCGAACCGCCACGTCAAAATCAAAACGGTCATAAATGCTGTACGGATCCGCCCGGCGGACATCGTAAGGCACGCCCGAGGCGCGCAGGACCGGGCCGGATGCCGAGTTTGCAATCGCCTGCTCGGCGGTCATCACCCCGACTCCCTCGCAGCGGACGCGGACGATATCATTTTTAGTCAGGAAGGCATCCATTTCGTCGGTTTTGCGCGGCAGCCGGTCGTTGACCAGTTTCTTGATCTTTTCCAGCGTGCCTTCCGGCAGATCGCGGGCGACCCCTCCAAAACGGTAGTAATTGCACATCATCCGCGATCCGGAGACCTCTTCGAAGATATCCAGGATCAGCTCTCGTTCGGCAATTGCATACAGGGCCGGGGTAAAGAATGCGCCGAGGTCGTTGAGCAGGAAACCCATGGCAAAAATATGGTTCATGAAACGGGTCAGCTCGGCCATAATCACCCGGATGTATTCAGCGCGCTCGGGCGGCTTGATGCCCATTAGCTTTTCGACCGCCAGTACGTAGCCAAAATTGTTGCTCATCGAGCAAACGTAATCCAGCCGGTCGGTAAAGGGGATGTTCTGGATAAAAGTGTTGCGCTCGCCGATCTTTTCATGGTTGCGATGCAGGTAGCCCATGACCGGTTTTACATCGACGACCGTTTCACCGTCGATCACTGCGACCATCCGGAAAACGCCGTGTGTAGAGGGGTGCTGCGGGCCGAGGTTGACAATGAACTGGTCCGTTTGCAGATCGTCCGTTTTATCCAATTTTTGCAGACTGGCGTAGAGAGCCGTTTCAGCTTCGGGAGTCCATGACTCGGGGTCGAAGCCGGGTGGATACTTCACATTGTCTTTGAAGGGGTTTGAATCCTCAATCCGTTTGACTTGCCCCTCCGGCCAGCGGCTTTTGAACGGTTTGGCTTCTTCCTCGAAGTACGGCTCGATCCAATCTTTCCGAAGGGGATGGCCGTAAAAACCTTCCCAGGTGAGGATCCGGCGCAAATCGGGGTGCCCGCTGAATTTGATCCCGAGCAAATCCCAGGCTTCGCGTTCTTGAAATTCCGCGCCTGGATAGAGTGGCGTCAACGAGGGCACGACTGGGTCCTCGCGCGGCATTTGAACCTTCAGTACGAGCTCGGGTCCGCCGATCATCCGGTAAAAGTGATAGACGGTCTCCATCTTCCCCTCAGGCAGGTAATCAACGCCGGTTACCGAGGAGAGGTAGTCATACCCAAATTGATCCTTTAACGCCCTGGCGACTTCAAGGAGATGATCGGCGGAGACAATGTAGCCAGAATATCCCGGGCGGTTGTCTGGAGTCACTTTTTCAGGAAACTGGGCTGCCAGGTCGAAGGCGGTAACTTTAACTTCTTCGCTCATCTCATCCCTCCTGGGCTTCATCAACCTGCGCCGGCTCTTCGGGCGGCCGGTGGGTGATTTCCTTAATCAACGCGTATTTACGCGGATCCATCAAATCCGGTCCGAGGACGGGAATCGGGATCGGCTCGATTGGCTCTTTCTTGTACCAGCGGGCGTCCTTCTTGAGCGTCATTTTCTGAATTTTCTTCTGCATGGCGATCAACCCGTTGAGCAGCGCCTGAGGCGTTGGCGGGCAGCCAGGGATATAGACATCCACTGGAATGAATTTATCCACGCCGGAAACGACGGAATACCCCTCTTTGAACGGTCCTCCTCCTGAAGCGCAGGCGCCCATCGCAATCACATGTTTCGGCTCGGCCATCTGATTATAGAGCCGCACAATTTGCGGAATCATCTTCTTGGTAACCGTGCCTGAAACAATCATTACATCCACCTGACGAGGGCTCGGGCGCATGACCTCCATGCCAAAGCGGGAAAAATCATAACGCCCGGCCGCGGTTGCGATCATCTCGATCGCGCAGCAAGCCAATCCAAACATCATCGGCCATAGCGAGTTAGCCCGGCTCCAGTTATAGATTTTGTCCAGGGTGGTGATGGCGACCTGCGACTGCAATTCAGGGGGAATCTCATAATTCGGATTGATATCACCGTCTCTGCTCATGATTCACCTTCTTCCTGGTTGTGCGGGGTATGAGGGAAATCACTGGAATAATTCGCTGAATTCGTACCCACCCATTTTACCTGGAAAATGAGGCCTGTCAATCGTTTAATTAAGATAAAATTTATTTGCTTAATTCGAGGTTGTTCATTACAATACCCATATGGACGTTCCTATTCGCGAGCAGATCATCGAACGGATCCGATCAAACCACACCGCCAGCGTGGCTGAGCTGGCCGAGATGCTCGCCTTAACGAAAGCGGATATCCGCTATCACCTGAAAACGCTGATCGCAGATCACTTAATCGAGGTAACCCCTGTGGGCGAGAAACCCCCTCGGCACGGGAGGGGGCGCCCGGCGGCGCGCTTCATGCTGACCGGGAAGGCTCGACCAGATAATTATCAGGCCCTGGCTGCAATCCTGATGCGTCTCTTCCTTGATCGATCGGATCAATCGCCGCAGGAGAACGCTTTGACGCTCGCCAGCCTGATGTTTGACAGAACAACCGCAAATTCATCCAGGCCGGTTCAGGAATTAAACCGCCTTATGGATGAACTGAACCGCAGATCCTACGCTGCCCATTGGGAAGCTCGCCGCGAGGGTCCTGAGATTTTCTTCGAAAACTGCCCATATGCAGCGATTTTGCCTGATTTTCCATTATTATGTGAAATGGATCGACAGGTCATTACTCAACACAGCGGAATGTCAGCCGTTCAGATTCAACGCATTGATCTCAGCCAAAGAAAACCGCCGGCATGCCAGTTCAGATTAATTAATAAATAACCTATTCAATAATAATTAATGAAGGCGATTCCAATGGAGACGCCTTCATTAATTATTATTATGTATAGATATTATTGGCGCTTCTTCGAAAAAGTGCTTACTCTTTCGCCCCCTCCTGGATCCATTCGACGATTTTTTCAAGATCCGCAGGGTCGAACGTGCCCGGGTGGCCTCCCTCGCGCTGGATGGTCACGACAAGGCTTGCGTCCGGGTCTCCGGGGACAATTGCTGGACCGCTGGCGCCGCCCTTCATCACATTGGCGTAACTGTCGAGCGCCAGACCGCCCATCGCTCCATGGCACACTTTGCACTTGGCTGCAAACAGGTCGCCAATTCCACTCGTCCATGACAACACTTGCGGCACGGCCGCCGCGCCCTCTTGAGTTGGGGTTGGAGTCGGAGCCGTTGTCGCAGTCGGAACGGGGGTTGGGGTGAACGGAACGAAAACTTCTACTTCTCCAGGGGCCGCCGGTACAGTTTTTATGGCGGTCTCCTCGAAGGTCAGGAACAGGAACAGACCCACCAGGATGGCGATGGTCAGCGCGCCGACAACGGGAAAATAGATCACCTTCCGTTTTCGCAGTTGGGTTTCATCTCGAACGACCTGCGTCAGGCCTTTTTCGATCTCCTCAAGCTCTTCGGCGTGCTCTTCCTCCATCTCATGGCGGGTGAGCGTTCCCCGGATCATGCTCCAGTTCCAATGCTTGATATGCACATTGTAAAAATGCCAGAGCAGGATTGCGAGGACCGCTAAAATTGCTTCAAGACCGTGAGCCACTTTGGCTGCCGGGATGACCACACCGGGAAGCACTTTTGATGTGGCGATTGGATTCCACAACATCAGTCCGGTGCCGCCCATCAAAATCAGACCCCAGATTAAAGCCCAGTATTCCGCCTTTTCCATGAAATTATAGCGGCCCATCTTTGGACGTTTCTTGCTGATCCCAAGGTTATAGAGAAAGAGCTGGATAGCATCTTTCGCATCTTTCACGCCCGGCACCATGGTGGCTTTCTTGCCCTGGACGTAAAGCTTATAGCCCGCAACAACGAAATGGTAAATCGATTCGACCCCGAACAATACCGCGGCGAAGCGGTGAATGATCCGGGTTATTTCCACCCCTCCCAGCAGATCGATGATAAAGATCGATACCGGATTGAGCGGGAATTTCTGCGACAGGCCGGTAATCGCCAGGGTTGTGAATGAGATGATCAAGAGCACATGTTCGATGCGCTGGCTGAGTTCAAATCTTAAGTAGGTTTTTTGCTCGGTGTTCATTTCCGCCTACTCCTCTTCCTTGGATTCTGTGGTTGATGTTTCCACTGGCGGCGGTTCCACAACAGGCTGACTGGCTTTCTTCTTCCGATCGATAAAAATCCTTCGATAGGCATCGCTCAGGACAAAGATCGCCATCGCTCCAAGAACGGTAGGGATCAGGATGTAGTAAAAGAGTTGGACGTAATACACCAATGGGTATTTTTCCGGGCTGGGGATGTAATGACTCAACCAGCTATCGGGGAAATTAATGGTCGCATCCGGGTGGCAGCGCTTGCACGTGACCAGCAGGTTTTCCTTGATGCTCAAACCCTTCTGCGGGTCGTCAACCGGTAAAATGTTGTGCACTCCGTGGCAATCATAGCATACAGGTTTGTTGGTTTGCTGGTCTGGATCGGTTTTCTCGAACAGCGTCACCGTCGTTCCGTGAAAGTCGCTGATATAAGTGCGCAACACATCGGTCGAGAGCCCGTACTTGCTCATGATGGTTTCATCGGTGTGGCATCTGGAGCAAATTTGCGGCGAGGTCAGCCGGAAGTTGGTGTAAGTCGGCCCGGTGATCGTGTGAATGCCGTGGCAGTCCGTGCAGGCAGGCACATCCGGATTGCGGTTCTCGATAATGCCAGTTCCGTGGACGCTCTCGATGTATTCGTTATAAATTGCGCTGTGGCACTGCGCGCAAACGAGGGCTATATTCGCGTGCTCCGAAGACGCCGGCAGCCCATCGGGACCTTTCTCAATCGCCTGTTGTTCGTGCGGTTTGTGGCAGTCTGCGCAGATCGGGGCATTCGTATTTCCCTCATTGAGCAGCCGGGTGTGAGCGCTGTCCTGGGCTTGTTCCGCCTCAGAAGGGTGACAGGTTTTACAGGTCTCTTTGTACTGCAGCGTATACTCTTTGGCTGTTTGGGCAACATTCTCAGGATGAGGGAAACCGGAAATATTGGGGTGGCACACCTGGCAAGACAAAGTCTGGTGCATCGATGATGAATATACTTCTGGTTTGACTTCTATAGAGACCGCGTCGCCATTGGCGAAGGTCATGGTTTGTCCGGGCTGACCATGGCAGGCGAGGCAGGCGCTGTTATCGGGCTGTTGCGCAGGCGGCAACTCCGCTGGGCTCGCTTTTGCAACTTCGATCTGCCCGCTCAGCAATGCGAACGCCAGAAGCCCCAGCGTTGCTCCAACTGCAATCAGGAGAGCGGGCAACGGAGATTGGGTACGGAAGTTTCTATTCATTCGTACGAGTGTCTCCTATCCATCTGTTGAGATCAGGGATTGAGTATGGTTACCGGAAGAAAATCAGTGCTGATTGCTCAAAGATTAATTATATATTAAAACGCATTTTTCTCTGAAATCAAGCCAATCGGGTAATAGAAAAAACCTGACAAATATTACTTTTGTCAGGTTTTTTATGAAGATACGTAATCCTGCCTTTACTATTTGGCTCCGCCGTTGATCCAGGCAATGATTTGATCCAGCTCCGGCTGGCTGAATTGGCCGAAATGCGGCTGCGCAGCGGATTGAACCTTTACCAGCGGACTGTTGGCTCCGTCGCCAGGGATTACAACCGCCCCATCTTTTCCGCCTGCCATCACGCTCTCGTAGCTGCGTAGATCCAGACCTGCCTGACCGCCCGCTCCGTGACAGACCGTGCATTTGGAAAAATAACCGGCTACCATCGCGTAATTAACCTCGCCGGGTATTGCGGGGGTCGGCGGCGCAGTTGCTCGCGGCGTTGGGGTGACGTATTTTTTCAGCTCCTCGCTCAGGATTACCCGCAGCGCCGGGGCGTCAAAACCGGCAAACTCCCAGGAAGCGCCATGGCAGCCGCTGTTCGAGCAGAAGGAAGTGTTGCTCGTACCACCCGGATCCTCTGTGGTGTGGCAGCTCTGGCAGGTTTCATCGAAAAATTCCCGGTGCATGGCGATCCAGTTCGAATTCTTATGTGAGTCCGGCTCGACTCCGCGGCTGATCTCAATGTTGGTGACGAATTCGGAGCTGCTGGAAACAACCGGGACGGAATGGCACAGGTTGCACTCCAGCCGGACTGCTTCGCCCTGGGTGGTCAGGTGTTTCCCGTCGTGGCAGCGGAAACATCCGGGCGAATCGCGGTGTTGGGCGTTATCCGGATGGGTAGCCCAATAGACTTTTTGATCCGGAAATACAGATTCGACGTAATATCCCTTCAACGCCTCGACCGCATTCTCGACTAAAACCGGATTTTGCAAATAAAATTCAGGCTGATATATGCGGTAATAATCCTTCAACGATTCAATTGCTGCTAGCGCCTGATTCTGGCTGTAATAGGATGTGGTCAGTACTTCCAGGCTTTTCTTTTTGATTTCCGGAATACTCGCCGAGATCTCTCCTCGAGCAAGCATGCTGTCCAGGGCGGCGGAAGGCGTCTCGATTCCGTGAGCTGTACGATTATGGCAATCCATGCAATCCATCGTCTTTAGTTGCGACTCATCAAAAGCGGCTGGATCAAATCCCGATTCGACATCGATGTATTCGGTAAATGTACCGTCCTCATTTTGAACCCGTATATAGGGTATATCCTGTTTTTCAGGGTCGGTCGCCAGGAATTGTACCGGATTCTCGATGTGCCAGTGAATGCCAAAACCGAGGCCTTCTCGTTTTGTACCCCCGCCGGTTTTCAGGATCAAATAGGTGTAGCGCAGGGTGTTTTCCTGATCATCGGCGTAATGCTTAAGCTCGACCAGAGTATCATTTGAAAATTGCTCGGGAAAATGGCATGTTTCGCACACATCTCTCGCCGGGCGCATGTTTTTCGCCCGAATCGGCAGTTCGTAATTATTCAAAACGGTCGCTGACCCGGTTTGCCAGGAATACTGGGCTTTGCGGACAATCTGCTCGCCTAACGGGGCGCGGCCGAGATGGCAATCTTCGCAGGTCACCCTGGCATGCGGAGAAAGCTGATGGGTCACATATTCAGGCGGCATAGTGTGGCAGGTAGTGCCGCAGAACTCAATAGTATTGGTATATTCCCATGTGCTGGTGGCCGCCAGGGTGATCAACCCCCCCAGAAACACGACGATGACATAAGGTAAAATCCGGCGCACAGGCGGGCTGCCTGCAGGTGGAAAGAACAATCGTTTTAACCACCGCCAAAAGCGTTTCATGCACTGCCTCCAGGATGTGTTCAATTCAGACGACTTGAAGGGATAATATTAATGATATCTTAATAGTCCATATTGTGCAATCAACGACTTCTGACATTCATCATAATTTTTGCTCCGAAATGGGTGATTTCAAAAATTGGGGGCTCTGAATCGCCCTCATGACTGATTTTCAGGGATTCCCTCTTGTCAGACAGAATATTTAAAGATCGCTATGGCGAGATCGATGATATTAAGATGGATAACATTTTTTATCATGCCAATAATTATAATTCTCACACTTGTAACAAAAAGGCAACCCCCAATTATCTTGGGGGTTGCCTCTCCGAAAAGAGCATCCTACGGCCTGGTGTAGCCGCTCACATTCCCGCCCAGATCCTGGATTGAATCGATCAGGAACTGGATGACGTATTTTGGATTGTGAGCATAGACACCGGGGTCTTTTTGGACGTATTGGTAGTTATAAGCAGCCTTCATCAGGCGCGGCGTCCAGGCGTTGTAGCGGATACTGGCGCCCTTATCGTCCTTATCCGCAGCGCCGTCGCCGTCTGCGTCGGCGAAGTAGTACGGATAGGCCTGCGCGTTATAGACGATCCCCAGCTTGGAAGTCTCAGTCGCATACTTCTGAATTTCTGCGTAGAGTGCTTCCGCCAGGGTCTCGATCTCGCCGGCCACGCCTTCGGTCACATCTCCATCGCCGTCATAATCCACCGTGCCCATGCGGATCATTTCCAGACCGTCTTTCGCGGCGGGATGACAGCCAACACAGCTTTCGGTCTTGACCTCCAAGGCATGGACGTCATGGCAGGTGCTGCAGGTGAAGCCGTTATCCACATGCGGGTGCTGACCGACATAGGTTTTACCATCGTATTGGTAAGCGCCCTTGGCTACATCGCCAAACAGTGTGGCCCCAGCGCCGAAGTAGTGGACATTCTTGAAGCTGATCGTGTCGGCAACGACGTCCAATTCTTTCCCACGCAGGTAAGCATTCACGCTGGCGGTGGATTCCCGGCCCTGGTGGCATTCAAGGCACAGGTTGGCGTTATCCGGGGTCAACTTGCCGTCAGCATCCTTCTTGCTGAAGGTTACTGAAGCTCCTGAGGGGAACGGGACGGAGGTAACGGCATAAAGCGCTGGCCAGTTGGTCTCATCATGGCAGGTCGTGCATGCGAAACCGTTGCTTACCGGCATGGCGCCGATGCCCGCAGTGCGGGTAGTGCCGCGCGCGTCGACGGTCACCGTGCCGGCATTCGCAAGGAATTCAGGCAAGCCTGTCGCGCTGTGGCACTTCGCGCAGCCGAAGGGAACCTCACCCTCGGCGTCCCAATCGCGGAAAGCCATCGAGCTGCCGTCAAAGTGACCGGCATCCTGCCGATGAGCTTTGCTCAGATCAACTGGAGCTGAGATCTTGGTATTAAGATCCTCGATTGAGTCATAGAGCAGCTGGACGATGTACTTGTTGCCATGAGCGAAAGCGCCAGGATCTTTGACGGACACCTGGTAATTGTAGGCGGCCTTGAGCAGCCGCGGGGTCCAGGTTGCGTAGCGGTTATCCATAACCGCCTCATCGTCGCCAAGCGTTCCATCTTCATTTTTATCATTAAAGAAGTATGGATAAGCAGCTGGCGAGTATGCAATCATCGCCCCGGCGACCTCCTTGGAATACGCTTGCATGGCGGACATGAGCATCGCCTGCAGACCCTCAATTTCGTAGAACATCCCTTCGCTCACATCCCCGTCGCCGTCATAGTCCATGATCGAGGAAGGCTCGCGAACGTTCTTGAGATCTTCGACCGCAGCAACATCAGTGTGGCACATCGTGCAGTTCTCGACCTTGACTTCGAGGGTATGCGGGTTGTGGCAGCCAATGCAGGTGTCAAAGCCTTCGACGTGGTCGTTCTTCCAATCGTAGGCCTTACCCTCGTATTCATAACCGCCCTTGACCTGCGAACCGTACAGAGTAGCTGCGGCAGCAAAGTAGTGGATATTGCGGAAGCCAAGCGCGTCGGGGGCGGCCACGGTATCCTCATCTGCCAGAGCTGCTTTTTCGATCGCAGCATCGACGGTGGTCTTGGCCTCGCGCCCCTGGTGGCAGACCATGCAGCGCGCCTCGCCGCCCAATCCCTCAACGGTTACGCCTGAAGGGAAGGTGACGCTCGAAAGCTCAACGGCGGTATCATTATGACAAGTCTTGCAGGTCAAGGCGCCGGCAGGGGCTTTGATTTCGGCATCCACCGCGCCGACTGCGCTGCCATCTGCTCCCAGAAAATCCTGGTAGCCGGCGTCTGAGTGGCAGTTCGCGCAGGCTGGCGGGATGACCGCGGGGTCCTCCTCATTCCAATGTACGAAAGCCTCAGCTTCGGCGTCAGCATGGCCTGAATCTAGCCAGGCCGTATAGAAAGGTACATCACCGCTGATGTCAGCCGGGCATTCGGGGCATGGAACGGGGGTTGGTAGCGGAGGGAACACTTCCTGAGTTGGGGTTTCGGTCGGCTGCTGGCAGGCAACCAGCAACAGGCCTAGCGCCACCATCAGGCCAACAATAAGTAAGCCTTTCAGGATTTTCTCTGTCATACTTCGATTCTCCGTTTTTGCAGATACATTTTTGGGGATTGGGCAAAGATTTACGAAGTTGGGAAAATGTCTCTTTTTCTCCTTGAATCTCCTTTCTACGCTGGTTTATCTTAAATTAGGATTAGTACAAATTATAGCAATTAGGTAATATTAATACAACATTAATCTTTGACCAAATCCCGGCCAATGATTAAATTAAGACAAATGTCATGTTGTTAGTCACGTGTCACCCGATTCATTTAAGTCCCAGCCGTTCATCTACCCGCGCAGTACGATTGCCTTTCCCTGAATTATCGGAATTTATCCAAATCTGAGATAAAATCAAAAGATTAATTCCCATTAAGCGAAGATCGAATATGCTGAATCAACTTAATACCATTTGCGTATACTGCGGGTCAGCGGACGGATTGAAAACGGAATACCTGGAAGCCGCCTTTCAAATGGGCGAAGCGATCGCCAGGGAGGGGATCACTTTGGTCTTCGGCGCCGGAAAGACCGGACTAATGGGCGCTCTGGCCGATGGCGCATTACAAGCCAGGGGGATAGTCATCGGCGTGGTGGACGAGTACCTGAACCAACCACAATTGATCCACGCCGGGCTGACCCGCCTTGAAGTGACCTCCAACATGCACCAGCGCAAAGCCCGGATGAGCGACCTGGCTGACGCTTTCATTGCACTCCCAGGCGGTTTTGGCACTTTGGACGAGCTCTTCGAAACGCTTACCTGGCTGCAAATTGGTCTGCATCAAAAACCAGTCGGATTGCTCAATACCAAACATTATTTCGACCCCCTGCTCAATCTGATCGACCACGCATTGGAAGAAGGATTTATATACAACGAGCATCGTGAATTATTGTTTGTGGGTGATACCCCAATCAGCTTACTGGATAAACTGAGACATTATCGATTACCCGACGGCCTTGACCGCTGGGTGAGCCGCTGAGGGAACGCGAGAAGTCGGCGACATGGCCTACCTCACCGCTGCTTTGCCGATCTTCTTGCTGGTGGTGCTCTTAGCCGGGCTGCGCTGGTCGATGGCACGGGCGGGTCTGGTCAGCTTTGGAGCGGCGATCATTATCGCCTTCCTCGGTTTTGGAATGACACCAGCAATCTTGCTCGTCTCACAGTTAAAGGGGGTTCTGCTCAGCCTCTATGTTATGGGGGTCATCTGGCCGGCATTACTGTTTTTCAACGTGATCGATCAAATCAAAGGAATCGACGCCCTGGCAGGCGGTCTGGAGATCGCCGTGGGTCATCGCGGACTCCTGATGGTGGTGATCGCCTGGGTATTCAGCGGCATGCTGGAAGGCATTGCCGGTTTTGGCATTCCCATTGCTGTGGTAGCTCCCATTCTGGTAGCGCTGGGCGTCCAGCCGCTGATCGCGGTCGCTGCGGTAGCAGTTGGGCACGCATGGGCGGTGACCTTTGGGAGCATGGGCATCGGTATACAAACGCTTGCGGCGATTCTCCAAATCGATCCCCAATGGATCATGCCGGCTACAGTGCTTCTCCTTTCCATTGCATGCTTCTTCTGCGGACTCGGCGCTGCCTGGCTGCTCAAGCAATTACGGACCTGGCCGTATATCCTCCTGATCACCCTCGTCCTCTCGCCGGTGTTTTACGGTCTGGCGACCTCGCAGTTGATCCCGCTGGCATCCTTTGGGGCGGGTCTGGCAGGTTTGTTAACCGCAGTCATCATCACCCGTAAGGGTGTTGCCAGCGCGATTCAATCAGGTAATAATCGTCGGCTATACGCAGTTATCGCCGCCTATGCCCTGGTTGTCGCTTTTCTCCTCTTGATCTTTATCCCTTCTCCTCTACGGATACACCTCGCAGAAATTGGCTGGAAGCCTGTCTTCCCTGAAACCCTGACCCTGACCGGCTGGAAGATTCCCTCTTCGCCCGGGCAGGCCGTCCTGCCTTTCATCCATCCAGGGACGGCAATGCTGCTCGCAGCTATGGGTTGTTTGCTGGTGTTCCGCCTGCGTAAATTGCTGCCTGAAGGGTCATCCGTGACCATTCTGAAAGAAACGCTTCGCAGCGCTGTCCCGCCCAGTCTTGGAATCCTCTTCACAGTCGGATTGAGCAGCCTGATGGAATACGCCGGCATGACCCATCTGCTTGCCAGCGGATTGGCAGGCCTGTTCGGCGCATCCTTCCCGTTGGTTTCGCCGTTGATCGGCGTGCTCGGCTCCTTTTCGACTGGCAGCAATAACAATTCGAACGTCCTGTTTGCACAATTGCAGCGCAACACTGCCGAACTGGTCGGCGTGGATCCGCGCATGGTCATCGCCCAGCAGACCAGCGGCGGCAGCCTGGGCAGCATGATCGCGCCGGCCAAGCTCTCCGTCGGCTGCGCCACGGCCGGCATCCCCCGTCAGGAAGGGCTGGTTTTACGCAAAACCCTGCCGATCGGGATCGGTCTGGCTGGTTTGCTCGGCTTGATCGGGTTGGCGATCCTTCACTTGGGATAGACGTAGACCAGACGAAAAATCCCTACTCGACCGTGACGCTCTTGGCCAGATTCCTCGGCTGGTCGACGTCCAATCCGCGCAACGATGCGATGTGGTAGGCAAACAGTTGCAGCGGGATAATCGTCACAACCGGTGAAAGCATCCAGGGCGTGGGCGGCACCCAAAAGACATGATCGGCCAGCTCAGCCATGCGGGTATCGCCCTCAGTGGCAACCACCAGCACGCTGCCGCCGCGCGCCCTGGCCTGCTCGATTTGCGAGATCATCTTCTCATACCATGGGTCTTGCGGGGCAATCGCCAGCACCGGCATGTCCCGGTCCACCAGAGCGATCGGCCCGTGCTTCATCTCGCCCGCGGGATAAGCCTCCGCATGGATATAAGAAATTTCTTTCAGCTTGAGCGCGCCTTCATATGCTATGGGCATATTGATCCCCCGCCCGAGATAGAGCATATTGCGGATGTATTTCATTTCGCGGGCAGTCTGGATGATTTCTGGTTCACGGTCGAGGCAGCGCCCAACCAGATCGGGCACCAGGCGCAGGTCTGCCACCATCTTCCGGCGCTCGCTCTCTTTGAGCGTGCCGCGCATATCCGCCAGCAATACCGCAAGCATGTACAGGTCAACCAGCGGCGCGGTGAAGGCCTTGGTCGACGCCACGCCGATCTCCGGACCGGTCTGCATCGAAATGTAGCCATCCGCGATGCGCATTGCCTGCGAGCCGATCGCGTTGACGATGGACCAGATCACCGCACCGCGCTTGCGTCCTTCGTCCATTGCCGCCAGCGTATCGGCGGTTTCGCCCGACTGGCTGATCGCCAGCACGACAGTGTTGCTGTCGATGATCGGGTCGCGGTAGCGCAGCTCAGAGGCGATGTCCACCTCGGTTGGGATGCGGGCAATCCGCTCAATGAGGACCTTGCCCACCATTGCGGCGTAGCTCGCCGTCCCGCAAGCAGTAATAATGATCCGCTGGATGCGCCGCGCCAGCTCGGGCGTCAGGTTGAGCTGCGGCAGGCGGATGGCGCCTTCCTCGAAATCTACCCGCCCCGCCAGAGTGTCAGTCAGCGAGCGGACCTGTTCGTGGATCTCCTTTTGCATGAAATGGCGGTACTCGCCCTTCTCTGCCGCCACCGGATCCCAGGCGATGGCATGCTCCAGCGGTTGGACCGGCTTTCCATCCAGCGTTTTCACCCGTACCGCGTCGCGTGTGACTACTGCGATCTGTTGTGAGTCTAAAAAGACCATCCGCCGGGTGTGATCGAGAATGGCGGGGATATCCGAAGCGACAAACATTTCGTTTTCGCCCAAGCCAACCACCACCCCACCCGCGTTGCCGATCCGCGCGGCAATGATCTTATCCGGCTCGAGCGAGGAAAAGATGACGATGCCGTGAGCTCCTTTCAATTGCTTCAGGGCAAGGCGGGTACCATCTTCAAGCGATGTACCCCCGCTCAGAAAGCGTTCGATTAAGTGGACGATCACCTCGGTATCGGTATCCGAGTTAAATTCGACGCCCTCAGCCGCCAGGTCCTCGCGCAGCTCCAGGAAATTTTCGACGATGCCGTTATGCACCACGACCACCTGTTTGGTGCTGCCAAGATGCGGGTGTGCGTTGCGCGCGCTCGGCTCGCCGTGCGTCGCCCAGCGGGTGTGCCCGATTCCAATCGTTCCACTGATAGGCTGGTTTTCCAGCAGGGCGGCCAGGTTGCTCAATTTACCGGCGTTACGCCGAATTTCAATGTGACCATTCTGGAGCACTGCCAGGCCGGCAGAATCGTACCCTCTGTACTCCAGACGCTTCAAGCCGTTTAAGATAATCGGGGTTGCATTACGCCCACCGATGTAGCCAACAATTCCGCACATTGCGTCTCCTTGTCATAGTGATTGCCTGCGCCTGAGCGAAACTGTAAACGCCCGCCAGCGCTGGCAGCAGTCCACCAGGGCAGTACGTTCAACCGCCGCGGCTTCATGATATGTGTTTTTTGATTGTTGGGGGAAAGAGTCAGGTAATCGCTCACCTGGAAGGCATCCGCTGATCTTTCGCTTTTCCCGGCGCGGCGCTGACCGCCTTCACACCGGTTAGCCCCGCCCTGCGGCGGGGAACCTTCACCGCGTCAACCCGGAGTAAACCTCCCTGCCCGGGACCATGCGCTATTCTTTCCCTTGGAAAAATACGTGATTTTATCTGTCCTGTGCACCTCCTTTAGGGTTATTATAACTGGCTTTTGCTATAATTCAATCCATGCACTCGTTAGAGGGAAATGATTCCAGCACACTGAGCAGGGCGAGTTTTCGCGATTTTCTGTTAGTTCCTTTGGGCTGTTTGATCCGATCGCCGCTGTTACTATTGGTTTTGGTCATCGCCGTCGGTCTCTTCGGATGGGTCTCCTACACCAATTTCAATTGGGATGTTTTAGGGATGGCGGCGCCCAAATTCCATAATTGGGATATCGCACCCGGGTTCAAGAGGGTAACACTTCCAACAGGTGAGTTTTGGGAGATTACTTATGAGGGAAAAACTAACAGCGCCTTCGCCGGCTTGATCCGCCACATCACACCCATCCGCGAGGTTGGTTATCCCTTATTAACCCACGATATTCTGGTGACCAGCGGCGGCTACGCAGACCCCGAAATCGTCCGCACATCTGTTTCCAATCACCGCTTCTCCTGGTCGGCTCAGGGGGTCGAAAGCCTCTCGGGCAGCATCAATCTGCTCCATGCCGTCCCGCAAAACGAGCAGATTTATCGAACGCTGCTTTCTCTGCGAAAAGGAGATTGGGTTAAGATATCCGGGCGGGAAATTCTGTCCATCGATCATTTCAACACCAGGGGGACCTTAACCAGCACCTGGACAGACGCCGGCTGTAACTCTATCCTGGTTATGAAGGTCGAACCGATCGAGCCGCCAGTGGAGTAAACGCAAACCCCGCTCGCCTGCCAGGCTCACGGGGTTCAACGAAGATCCTGTCTGCTTTTAAAAGCGGGGCGCTACCCGCCGTTTTCGACCACCAGCTTGACAACCTCGGGGAAGTCGATACCCAGGCTGCGCACTTTTTCAAGCGTAGGCACGCCGTTCATTGTCCATCCCCGGCGTGTGTAGACCGCATCCACCAGCCGGTCGTAACGCTCTTCGCGGTATTTGCGAAGCGCCTTAATCTTCTCGGCTATGCTGAGTCCAACCGGATCGACGCCAACTTCTTCCCGCAGCACCTGATCATAATAATCGGCGCGGTCTTCGTATTCTACATCGACCACTGGCCCCATGGCGCGGTACGGCGGATAATCCCACTGTCGGGTGCCAAAGCCCATGCGCAGGTTGAAGATCCGCTGGAAGTTGTAGACTTTCTCGGATTCGTGAATGATATCGTCAATGGTAACTTTCTTCCCCAGCACGCCCTCGTAGAGCTTGCAGTAATTATCGACGTGTTCCGGCACCTTCGCCGGTTCTTTGGCGGTCTTATTGCTCTCCGGGATGATATCGTTCCAGGGCAGCTTGCATAACCCATGAAGGGAGAACCAGGTACGCCAGATTGGGAAGTAATGCAGGGCTTCAGCCTTCGCCTCAAAGGTCGGCAGCTGCTTATGGACCATATCCATGAAGATCAGCCAAGCCTCGTCGTGCTGCGGGCCCTTCGAAGCCAGCGCGTAACCGCCCTGTTGCGCCAGGGATTCTTTGGACAGGTATTCAGAAATCTCCATTCCCTTGATTTCCATGCCGATGTCATTCAGAGCGGCAGGATCGGCGCCGAATTGTTCGACGAAGAGTCGCTTCATTTCCCGAACGCCCTGACCTACAACCAGCCCGAAGCCCTCTCCGCGCGCCATCTGGTGGATAAGCTCCATGACCGCGTCGAAATTCCCCCAGGTGAGATCTAACCCGCCGGTCCGCTCCTTGTTGAGCACGCCCAGCTCGTAGCATTCCATCGCGAAAGCCAGCGAGTTGCCGAGCGAAATTGTATCGATCCCGTAGGTATCGGCGTAGAAATTCATCTCGAGCACCTGCCCGGGGTCAAAAATGCAGGTATTCGAGCCCAGCGCCCCGAGGGTCTCATATTCTGGTCCATCAACGAAGACTGCCTCGCCTTTATAGGGGCCGGTTTGGAGGTGATAATCAGCCACCCCGTGAGCGCAGGCCAGGGTGCAACCGTACCAGCAGCCGTCCGGACCGCGTTTATCGAACTTCGTTTTCCATACCTCGCCGGCGATGCAGTGGGCCTCGGGATGGTGTCCAAAGCGGAAATTCTTAACCGGCAGTAAATGGAACCGATTCATAATCTCGACCAGGTAAGGCGTGCCTGTTCCGCGCATGTCGTTCTGGGATGCGTCGAACATCGAAATTTCCCGGTTTATGCGCTGTCCAACCCTGCGGACCAATTCGAGGTCGGCGCAGCCGTTGCTGTCACCGCCGACGTCGCTGTACTTGACCACTACAGCTTTGATCCGCTTATCGCGCAGCACCCGTCCGGCGCCCCCGCGAGCTGCCTGCTTGATGCGCACTTCGTTCCGGCGCGGATCGTAATAGCTGATATTGAGACCGCAAATGGGGACGTGCCCGGCAGCCTGTCCGGCAGATATTACCGAGATGCCGCGCATCCCCTTCGGATCATCAGCATACGTCTCGGTCAGCAGGCGGTTAATCAGATGGGTATCGACCGGGTCAAGCGGAGCTTCTTCGATGGTCACCCGGCCTTCATCGCCGTCAATATAAATAACAACATCCTTGTCTGCCTTGCCTTGAATCTCAAGAGCATCCCAGCCGGCAAATTTCAAGTACGGGCCGAAATATCCCCCGCTGTTGCTGTCAATCACCGATTTGGTCAGCGGAGAAATGGTCACAACTGTGCATTTGCCGCTGCCTGGATAGGCGGTAATCCCGCCAATCGGTCCGCCTGCTACCACCAGTTCGTTTTCCGGATCATCCCAGCGGGTGCCGTCCTTGATCGCATTCCACAGCAGCCACAGGCAGAATCCACGCCCGCCGGTAAAGGTCTCTTTCATCTTCTGATCGACCGGCTTGCTATGGATTTGGTTGCTACCCACATGGATATACAACGTCCGGTTGGCGTATCCGCGCTTAACGGGACGCAGTTCATAATTGAATTCTGCCAAAATCTTATGGGATGCTCGAATCATCTCGGGGGTGATCGCAACCATATGCATGACTCCTCTTGGTATCGAACTTTGAATCTGTGCCTGGATAGACCTGCTTGTCCAGTCTAATTATATATGCTTGCCCCACCGGAAGGATTGTGATAAGTCACCGGCCTGGAAGATGAATGTCACAAATTCGATGTGTTTTCAATAAGATATAATGGGGCGAGCCTGCAAACCTGCCGGTAAAATCAAGTAAAAAAGATGTTATCTTTCGCGCGGAATCGCGCTACTGGCTAACGCCAAAGCGCCAGCTATCCTGCCCTATGCTCAAGACCGTACTTACCCGTTTCATCAAGAGCTTCAAAAACCCGCCGGACATCACCCCCGTTCAGCGCAGGAATTTCACGAACGTCCAGATCGACGCGATCGGCGTCGGTCTGGCGAACGCTGCTTCTCCCTTCTTGCCTGTATTCCTCACCCGCTTAGGGGCAACCAGCTTCGAGGTCGGTCTTTTGACCGCGATGCCGGCAGTGACCGGACTGATTCTGGCGATTCCCATCGGCCAATTTCTCCAAAATCAACGAAAAATCGTGCCCTGGTTCAGCACCGCGCGCCTGGGAGTGATCGCCTGTTACGCCCTTACAGGTCTGGCCGCTTTCTTCTTCCGGGAACACAGCCTGGTTATCGGCATTCTACTGATCTGGGCGCTGGCCACCATTCCTCAAACCATGCTGGCGATCACCTTCTCGGTGGTGATGAATGCCGTCGCCGGGCCGAACCACCGCTTCGATTTGATGACCCGCCGCTGGTCAACCCTGGGGCTTACGACCTCAATCACGGTCTTCCTCATTGGCCAAATCCTGGACAGGCTCGATTTCCCATTCAACTACCAGATCGTTTTTATCGTACTCTCCCTGGGCGGATTGGTCAGCTATTATTTTTCCAGCCGGATCACCCTATCGGACATTCAGGCACATCGCGATGTACGGCGCATGACCTTAAAAGAGCAGCTGCGCGAATATGTATCCCTGATAAGCAAAGAAAAGCCATTTCAAGCCTTCGTAATCAAACGCTTTATCTTTCTCTCTGGTGCAACCATGGCGCTGCCGGTTCTGCCGCTTTACTTGGTCCGAAAATTGAACGCGAGCGACTCCTGGATCGCGGCGATCAATACCGCCCAGACGGCTATTCTGATCATCGGCTACTTCCTCTGGACACACCAGTCGCGCAAACGAGGGACGCGCGTAGTCCTGCTTTGGACCACCCTTGGCACCGCTCTTTATCCAATTTTTGTCGCCCTGACCGATCAAGTCTGGTTGATTACCCTGTTCGCGGGGGTCAATGGGATTTTCCAGGCCGGACTGAACCTGGTCTTTTTCGACGAGCTGATGAAAACCGTTCCAGATGAGTATTCATCAACTTTCGTCTCTCTTGCCCAGGGCCTGCAGTACCTGTCAACGATTGTTTCTCCGCTGGTCGGCACCATTCTGGGGGATAAGTTTGGTTTAGGGGTTGCGCTTGCGGTCAGCGGCTCCCTGCAGCTTATTGGTTTTTCGATGTTTGCCCTTAACTGGCCGCGTAATCCGCTGCGGGCTCCGTTCAAATTGAAAATTTCACTCTTCAAGTGATCATTTCTACAGGCAAGAATTGGGTTCTGTTCATGTAGATGATTTCGAATCGGTCATTAACATCGATCCGGGTGATCCCGGCGTTATTGCTTAAAAACCAAACCGGCGGCCGCTCGGCCAATCCCAGCACAGCCGACATAAAGTATTGGAAAAATGCGCCGTGGCTGACCAGAGCAATCCGGTCTGATGCACCGCCATGTCGAGCGATCAGTTCCTCCAGCACGCGCCTGGCGCGAGGAAGCCGCTCCTCGCGTTCTTCATATGGGCGGTTATACCAGCCGTCTCCCGGTAACCCTTCGGGCAAGACCAGTTCAGGGTAGTCCCTGCGTAGTTCGGCCGGCGTCTTGCCAGGCTTGCCGACCTTCTCTCCAGTCTGCTCATCTTCGAGATATACCCCGCCTGCCTCAAATAAATCCGCTGAACCGATCATCGGGAGGCCTAACTTCCTGGCAATCACCGAAGCGGTTTGAACCGCCCTGGTCATCAGACTCGTATAGATATTTGTGAAGTTGTACTCATACAAACTGCCTTCGCCGGCAATCAGATGATTCCGGCCAGTAGTATGCTCGGCCCCATCGGAGGAACTCTGAGCTATATGCTCGGCTAATAATCGGGCCTGCTGCCAACCCAGCTCAGTGAGCGGCGGATCTTCGACGCGTCCTTTTTCGCTCCCCGATTCCAAATAGAGCCGGTTATTCGCAGATTGCCCGTGACGAATATAATAGATTTGCATGGTTGTTATCCTCAATGGCGGTGGTCCATTCGCGGTGGTATTATACATTCAACAAGGCAGAAACGAATACCTGTTGGTTTACGACGCTTATGGGACAGATCCGGCTGATAATCCACGGCAAGTTAAATTTCTTCCTCTCTCCAAAGTGGAAGGATCGACCCATCGAATATCGGTTCGATGAAAAAGTAGCCTTGAAACATATTCTGGAATCGCTCGGCATCCCGCATCCTGAAGTCGGATCCACCCGCATCAACGAGCAAGAAATTGACCTGAGCTACCACGTCCGCGATCAGGACGAAATCGATGTGTATCCTTATGATCCGCGCGCCAACCACCTGCCGGTCGAAAATGTGCGCTTCATCCTGGACAACAATCTCGGTAAGCTGAACGACTATCTTCGCCTGCTCGCCCTGGTCGCGCTTGCTTACTTGTGGGCGCGCATGGTCGAGGTGGCGCAGGCGAAGCTCGCCGATGGCGGGGGGGCCGGCGAGGCCACCTTCTATGAGGCCAAGATCCGGACCGCGCGCTTCTTCATGG
>CAZMCF010000001.1:257032-275922 GCA_964564935.1 uncultured Anaerolinea sp.
TGAACGACTATCTTCGCCTGCTCGGTTTTGATACGCTCTACGACCCGGAATGGGAAGATCAGACCATCGCCGAACAGGCGGGCCTCCAGGGGCGCATCCTGCTGACCCGCGACCGCGGCCTGTTGAAACGAAAGATTATTCGGCTGGGCTATTGCGTCCGCGCTGACCAGCCACGCGAGCAGGTTAGCGAGGTAATTGAACACTTCGGACTCGTGAAAAGCGTCCGACCTTTTCGGCGTTGCGTGCACTGCAATGGACTGTTGATAAGCGTCCACAAAGCACAAATCATCGAACAACTTCAGCCGTTGACCAGGTTGTATTACAATGAATTCATGCGCTGTTCGGACTGTGGGCAAATCTACTGGAAGGGTTCGCACTACGATCATATGCAGGAGTTCATCACCAAATTCAGCCCGAACGACCGACAGGAGGATAGATAACTTTGCTGCCCGTTGGGAAGCTGCCCGCTGATTTACTCGCCAGAATGATCGAACGCGCGCCAACCGCCGGCGATCGTGTCCTGCTTGGTCCCGGCATTGGCCTCGATTGCGCCGTGTTAGACTTCGGCTCAACCTGCCTGGTGCTGAAATCCGAGCCGATCACCTTCGCCAGCCAACAGCCTGGCTGGTACGCTGTCCAAATCGCCGCAAACGATGTGGTCACCACGGGGGCGCTGCCGAAATGGATGCTCCTGACTGTTCTGCTGCCAGAGAAACATACCACCCACGGCCTGGTCGATGAGATCAGCTCGCAGGTCTTCGACGCCTGCCGCTCGATGGATGTCGCCCTGATCGGCGGGCATACCGAAATCACCTACGGACTGGACCGCCCCATTCTGGTCACGACCTTGATCGGCGAGGTGGAAAAGGCAGATTTGATTACCCCGAAAGGTTCGCGTCCCGGCGACCGGTTGCTGATCACTAAAGGCGTTCCCATCGAAGCCACCGCGCTTCTCGCCCGCGAGTTCCCCGGCCGGTTGAGTGAGGCGCTTTCGCCAGAAGAAATTCGAGCTGCGCAGGATTATATATTCTCCCCAGGAATCAGCGTCTTCCGGGATGCACGCATCGCCATTGAGGCCGGTCGGGTAACTGCCATGCACGATCCAACCGAAGGAGGAGTTACCACCGCTTTATGGGAACTCGCTGAAGCCTGCCAGCATACTCTGGTGGTGAATCCGGAAAAGATCCCCATCCCACCGCTGGCGGAGAAGGTTTGTGCGGTTTTCGGTTTGGATCCGCTCGGCGCCATCGCCTCGGGGGCGCTATTGCTTACGGTCGCTTCCGAATCCGCCGATCCGGTTATTTCCGCGCTCCATCAGGCAGGGATACCCGCGGTCGAGATTGGTATAATCCAACCTGGACCGGCGGAGGTGATTGTGCGCGATGGCGGCGGCGAACATCAATTGCCCCGGTTCTCGCGCGATGAAATTGCGAGAATATTCGGTTGAGAAAAATACGCTCATAAACTCGGGCATGGCCAAACTCATTCCAATTTGACGAACTGATGCCCATAAGCAAGTTACTCAGGGAACAAGGATCTATTGATGTCTAGAGGTGTCAAATTTGGTCTGATCGTTCTGGTTGCCCTCATCTCGCTGGCGCTGCGGATATTCGCCGCCAACCGACTGCCGATCAATGCGGATGAATCGATCTATGTGAATTCAGCCCTGGAGTACGCGAACTACATCCGAGAGGGGGAATGGAAATGGCTCGCCTGGAACACAACCAATTACGAACACCCTTCCCTTAACAAGATCCTGTACGGCTTTCTCATGCTGGGGCATGATCCGATCGAAAAATTGTACGATAAGGATGTTGGCACATTTATTCCGATCGGAAGCACGGATGCTCGTCCCTGGATCATCACCGGGCGTTATTTTTCGGTGTTCTTTGGGACCCTGGCAGTCCTGCTTCTGGCGCTCATTCATCCCCTGGCAGGGTTGATGCTGGGGATCGATACCCTCAACATTCAATATACCAGCGTCATGTATCTCGAAGCCTTACCGCTTTTCGCCAGTTTTCTTGCCGTGCTGGGTTATCAATTTTTTATTCGATCTTACTCCCCACAATCCGGCAAATCGGATTTCCGCTGGCTTGCGCTTTCTGCGGCGTGTCTTGGCGTCACCGCTGCCTCGAAATACATCTACTCGATTGCAGGGATCGCGATCCTGGCCCATTTCGCGTTTTGGTCAATCAAAAATAAGCCGCGTCTTCAGGTTATATTCTTGCTGATTATCTGGGGCGTCCTCTCGATTGCCTTCTTTTTCGCATTCAACCCTTACCTTTGGCCTCATCCGGTCGAAAGGCTGATCGACTCGCTCAGCTTCCATCTCACCTTTTCCAACTCAATCAATGTATCCCAATTTGGATATCCGTGGTGGCAACCGTTTAAATGGTTCACCGCGATGGTCCCAGGCACTTTCGCCAGCACGCCAGCCGCATTCCTGATCCAATTCGATCTTGGGATTACAATTCTTGCGTTGATCGGGCTGCCCAGGTTATGGCTCCGGCGTCCCTTGTTTTTCATCTGGTTGTTGGTCGGTCTCGCCACACTCCTGCTCTGGCCAACCAAATGGCCGCAATATCCAATGATTGTCATGGTTCCTTACAGTCTTTCCGCTGCGGAAGGTATCCTGTTCCTGGGTGAACTTATCCAGAGGATGCTCACCAGGGTTCATGTGCTTCGGGGAAAATTCACAAGGTAGAGGTTATGAAAAGCATCAAACTGGCGTTGAAGCATTTCTCCGAGCGGTGGTACGCTTATCCATTGTTACTATTATTTGTGGGGGCAGTCAGTTACCTCTACCAGCTTCCCAGGATGGGCTTCTATTGGGATGACTGGCAGGCTGTCTTTCTCTACCTGATGAAGGACTCAAAAGCGATTTCCGAATACTTCGCTTTCGACAGGCCATTCTCGGCATGGACTTACCAGTTTCTCTTTCCGTTACTCCCCATGGAACCCTGGGTATGGCACATCGCAACATTCATATTTCGCCTCCTTGGAATCCTGGCCATGACGAAAGCCCTGCTGCTGATCTGGCCTGAGAGAGTGTGGGTGATCAGATGGGTTGGATTATTAACGCTGGTAGCTCCCGCATTCGCCTCTCAACCGATCGCCCTGGCATTCAACCAGCATTTTCTTACCTGGCTTTTGTTCACCCTATCCATATTGCTGACCGGCCTATCGATCACAAACCGCCGCTGGTTTTGGTTGTTTTTTCCATTAGCCTTGCTGGCTACAGCTGCCCACCTTTTTACTATGGAATATTTCGCGGGAGTTGAATTTCTCCGGGCGGCATATATCTATATGTTAATCTCCAAAATCGAGAAACACAGATGGCCGGCGCTCCGAAATACTTTTCTGACCTGGCTGCCTTTCGGTTTCATTGAATTCTTTTTTATCTACTGGCGGCTGGGAATCTATCCGAACCAGGCGCCAGACTTAGCGCCCAATGACCCGATCATTTTAAGACAACTTTTATCTGCCCCTGTTCAAGGAATCCTGGATATCATCACCCGTTCCGTGAAGGACATCATCCATTTATTGGTCACGAGTTGGGTCGATCCGATCTCCCCTGCAGAAATCAACTTATCTGCCAAAGCAACGATTTTTTCCTGGGGGCTCGGCATCCTTGCCGCTTCTCTCGCTGCCCTCTGGATGTATCGGGCGCAACCCCACAATTCTTCTCCGAATGAAACATCCGATCAATTTCATTTCAGAGGTCTCCTCCTCGGCATCGCGGTACTCCTATTTGGCGGATTTCCAGTCTGGCTGATGGCTCGTCAGATCACGGAAGAGAAATGGTCTGACCGCTTTTCACTGGCTCCGCTGCCTGGCGCAATACTGATCCTGGTGATTCTTATTGACTGGATGATTCGCACTAAAATCCAGAAACACATTATTCTTACTGTTCTTCTGGCCCTTTCGATAGCTTTTCAGATCAGAAATGTCAACAAATACCGCCTGGATTGGGAATACCAGCGTGATTATTACTGGCAATTAGTCTGGCGTATTCCATCTCTCGCGCCTGGTACGGTGATATATTCACCCAATATTCCAACTGAAAAAATATCCGATTACGCGACAACCTTTGCCATCAATACCCTTTATTTCAGGAATAGCCTCGAGGCTGATGTCCCCTATTGGTTCCTCACCCCGCGCTATCTAGATCTGGAATCGCTGAACCAGCAACCGCAGCAGGAACTCAAATTCAATGTAAGGAACGTACAATTTTCCGGATCGACCGCGGCAATGGTTTCCATCTATTATCAACCATCGACGCGATGCTTAAAAGTTTTAGATGATATCTATCAACTGGACCCTTTTTTGAACAAAGTGGATCCAATTTTTTACTCGGTAAATAATCCCTCGTTGATCCAGACCTCTAGCGACCCGGCTGAGCCTTCTAGAGGGATTTTCGGAAAGGAGCCGGACCATGATTGGTGCTACTATTTCCAAAAAGCGGATCTTGCCCGGCAGATTGGACAATGGCAGGATATTATCGACCTCATGACTCAAGCCTTCCAAAATGGTTTTTCCCCAGCAGCCAGTTCAGAGTTATTGCCGTTACTGGATGCGTATTTGCAGCTCGGTCAAGGGGAACAAGCTCTGAACACCGCTGAGCAGATGATCAGCATCAACAGCGAAATCGGTCCGGCGATCTGTGCGCTGGCGGGGAATGTTGAAGAAAGTCATCCAGGTGGAAAATCCGCTGATGCGATCAGGGAGCTGCGTCGTGTTGCGGAATGTTTGCAAACAATCGCTCCCTGAAGTACGATGGTGCGACCTGAATGACCCGCCCTTCCGCGGTCATCAAGTCATGGTAAAATAATCCTCAATTTAGCGTATAGATCGCACAATCATAAGCGCCCGTAGTGAAGTGGATATCACATTACCCTCCGGAGGTAAGAGCCCGAGTTCGAGTCTCGGCGGGCGCACAGGAACCAGAAAACAGCGAAATTAACAGAAAACCATGATTCTGTTAATATTGCGCTAATACGTTTCTGGTATAAATGACAGCAAACCTGAAGAAGATTCACCTGAAGTTGATCTTCAGAGTGGAATGACAAGGAACGGAGAAGATCTATGATACCTGTTTTCGGCGGATATGGACTTTATCTGCTCTTCAGTCTGCCGGCGCTGCTTTTAGGCCTGTGGGCGCAGATGAAAGTGAAGAGCGCTATCAACAAATACTCGCGCGTCCGCTCATATATTGGCCTCACCGGCAGCGAAGTTGCTCGGCGCATGCTGGACTCAAACGGTTTAAACCAAGTACGGGTTGAACAGACTCAGGGTTTTCTCAGCGACCATTACGACCCGCGCGCAAAGACGCTGCGCCTTAGCCCGCAGGTTTATCAGAGCAACAGCCTTGCTGCTGCGGGAATCGCCGCTCACGAGGCCGGACACGCGATTCAAGACTTGCAGGAATACACCATGCTGCGCTTCCGCACCGCGATGGTGCCCTCAGTCCAGATCGGAAGCTGGCTTGGTCCGATCATTTTCGTCATCGGCCTGTTGATCCAATCGAGCATGGGCATCACCCTCGCCTGGATCGGCCTGGCCCTCTTCTCGGCAGCGGCTTTGTTTGCCGTCGTCACCTTACCGGTCGAATTCGATGCTTCGCGGAAAGCCAAGGCCTGGCTGTCAACCTCTGGCGTGGTCTACAATCAGGAAATGCAGGGCGTCAACAGCGTTCTCGACGCCGCGGCATTGACCTATGTCGCGGCTGCTATTCAGGCCATCTCAACAATCCTCTACTACGTCTTTCTCCTGATCGGCCGTAACCGGGATTGATCATTTACCGCGCACTCAAGCCCTCACAGGTCTCAAAGACCTGTGGGGGCTTTTTTTCTGACGTGTCGTTAGTCTAATGCCGTTGTAACAATAAACCGATGGATCTTCTGTGAAATAATGTTCAAAATGGGATAGTTAAAGTAAAATTAGCGTGATTTAAGTGAAGGAAAGAGGATTAATGCTGAATGATTAAAAAAATTCCTGACATTGTGGTTGGCAGGCTGCCGCGTTATCTTCAGGCGCTTGAGCACATGCTTAAGGACGGTATCAAAACGACCTCATCGCAGGAATTGGGTGACAGCATCGGGATATCCGCTGCCCAAATCCGAAAAGACCTCTCTCAATTTGGCGAATTTGGCAAACAGGGTACGGGCTATTCCATCCGTTTTCTCATTGACCAGATCCAATCTATTCTTCACTTGAATCAGCCCTGGAAACTGGCTCTCGTCGGCGTCGGCGACCTCGGCAACGCCCTGGCGCGCTATCAGGGTTTTTCCACCCGTGGATTTCACATCGTTCTGGCTTTTGATAACGATCCGGAAAAAGTCGGCCGTAAAATCGGGGATGTCGAAATTATGGACATTTCTCGCATGGCGGAAGAGATCCAAAAGCATGGGGTTAAAATCGCCATGTTGACCGTCCCCGCCTCCGCCGCTCAAAGCGTCGCTGAAGAGCTGGTTAAGGCCGGCGTACGGGCGATCCTCAATTACGCACCGATCAGCCTGACCCTGCCAGATCACGTGCATGTGGAGTATATTGACCCCATCGTAAAACTCCAGCACATGACTTATTATCTTGAATAACTAATTTTTCTAAAACTTATACATTCGTCAGGCTTCGCCGCAAGACGTCGCGCATGGCCAGAGCCCGCGTCGCGCCGATCGCGGTGCATGTTGTCGGATTATCGACCAGATATGCCGGGATGCCCAGCGATTTGGTCAGGAACTTATCCATCCCGCGCAGCAGCGCACCCCCGCCGCAAAGCGCTACGCCCCGATCGATGATATCAGATATCAATTCGGGTGGGGTCTTTTCGAGAACCCGCCTGACCATCCCCACGATTTCATTCAACGGATCCTGGAGCGCCTCAACGATATCGTCGGTCGTCAGGTTCACCGGACGCGGCAGTGACGAGACCTGATCCTGTCCCTGTACTTCCATCGAGAGCTGGCTATCCTGCGGTACCGCCGCCCCAATCTTGATCTTGAGCGACTCTGCCGTCTGCTGGCCAATCATCACGCCGTACTTCCTCCGAACGTAAGCGATGATTGCTTCATCCATGTACAATCCGCCAGTACGAGAGGTCTCCGCGGTGACAATGTCGTTCATCGCCAGAACAGCCGCCTGGTTGGTGCCTCCGCCAAGAGAGATGATCATATTTCCGGAAGGCGATTGAATGGGCAGGTCGATTCCCAGGGCAGCCGCCAGAGGCTGCTTGATCAGATACACATCCCGGCTACCCGCCCCCAGCCCTGCCTCGTGGACCGCGCGGGTTTCTACGCTGGTAATGCCGTAGGGAATGGTCAGAATGATCCGCGGGCGGAAGATCAGCATCGGCCCGCTGATTTTCTTAATCACATATTGCAGTAAATTTTCGGTGATTTCGTATTCAGCGATTACCCCGTGCTGAAGAGGACGCACGACCTCGATGGCGTCGGATACCCGGCCCATCATATCCTTGGCAGCCTGTCCCCATTCGACCATTTTTTGCTCAGCAACAATCAGGGCAATCACCGTCGGTTCTTGCAGCAAGATCTGATTGCCCTCTGCAATCACCGTATTGAGTGTTCCCAAATCGATGGCAAGCTCGCGTGTGAAGACCGGCATAGCCTGATAGTGTTCCTTCCTGAGGAAAATCCAGATTCGCTGGTTGCCCCACCACAGTAGATTATAACGTTAACTACCCGGAGTAGGTTGTTTTTCGCGATTTGTAACGCTGAGCGGCCGACAGCCGGAGCGTGGAGCGGCGCAGGGCAGCCTGGACTGTAAGATATTGGTCGGTATCCATGCGCACGCCTTCTTTCAGGATTTCTTCCGCCCGCCTTTTGGCGGCTTCTGCCCGCTCGATGTTGATTTCGGAGACATTTTCAGCCGCGTCAGCCAGGACGGTTACCTGGTCGGGTTGGACCTCGGCAAAACCGCCGGCTACGGTGAAGAACTGCTCCTCTCCCTGCTTACGGACAGTGATAATTCCATATTGAAGGACAGTGAGAACGGGGGCATGGTGAGGAAGGATGCCCATCACGCCCTCGATCCCCGGCAGAACGACGATGTCCACGTCGTCCTGAAAAACGATTCGATCCTGAGAGACAATTTCGCAACGGATAGGCATACGAGTAACCTCAGCTGGCAGCCAATTTCTGCGCCTGCTCGCGCGCCTCTTCGATACCGCCGACCATGTAGAAAGCCTGTTCCGGCAGGTCGTCGCACTTCCCATCCAGGATCTCGCGGAATCCGCGCACCGTTTCACGCAGGGATACATACCGCCCAGGGATACCGGTGAACTGCTCGGCGACAAACATCGGCTGAGAGAAGAAACGTTCAATTTTACGCGCCCGCGAGACGAGCAGCTTGTCATCCTCGCTCAACTCGTCGATCCCAAGGATGGCGATGATGTCCTGCAAGTCCTTGTAGCGTTGAAGCACCCGTTGAACCTCGCGGGCGGTGTTGTAATGTTCCTCGCCGACCACGCGCGGATCGAGGATACGCGAAGTCGAAGCCAGCGGATCGACTGCGGGGTAGATTGATTTTTCGGCAATCGACCGCTCAAGCGCGATGGTCGCATCCAGGTGGGTGAAGGTTGCCACTGGCGCCGGGTCGGAATAATCGTCCGCCGGCACATAAACGGCCTGCATTGAAGTGATCGAACCGGCGCGGGTCGAGGTGATCCGCTCTTGCAGCTCGCCCATTTCAGTTGCCAGGGTTGGCTGATATCCAACTGCCGATGGCATCCGTCCGAGCAGGGCTGATACCTCTGAGCCAGACATGGTGAAGCGGAAAATGTTATCGATAAACAACAGAACGTCGCTGCCCTGATCGCGGAAATACTCGGCCATCGAGAGCGCGGTCAGCGCAACCCGCAATCGCACGCCGGCCGGCTCGTTCATCTGACCGAACACCATTACCGTGTCCTTCATAACACCGGATTCGAGCATTTCTCGGTAGAGCTGCGTCCCTTCGCGGGTTCGCTCGCCTACGCCCGCAAATACCGAGTTGCCCTTATGGACGGTGGCAATTGAGCGGATCAGCTCCATGATGATCACCGTCTTGCCCACCCCTGCGCCGCCAAAGACGCCGGTCTTACCGCCCTTGGTGAAAGGCGCGATCAGGTCGATCACCTTCAGACCCGTTTCGAAGACCTCAACCCTGGTCGACTGCTCGGCAAAATCGGGCGCAGGTCTGTGAATCGGATAGTAGGTATCTGCCTGTACCGGACCTAGGTTATCCACCGGTCTGCCAAGCACGTTGAAAATCCTGCCGAGGGTTGCCGGCCCAACCGGCACCTTGATCGATGCATAGGTGCGGCGGACAGGCATACCGCGCACAAGTCCGTCCGTCGAGTCCATCGCGATGCAGCGCACCCAGTTATCCGGTAGTTGTTTTTGCACCTCGAGCACCAGCGGGTGAAAATTGCTTCTCTCCAGTACCAGACCCTCATAGAGTTCGGGAAGGTCGCCCGCAGGAAATTCTACATCCACAACGCCGCCAAACACCTGCACCAAACGCCCGGTCGCTTCAACCATTCCGTTCTTCCTCCATAGAGTTAATCATCATTCTTCCCTTATCTGGCGGATGCCTGCGCTAACGCCTCGGCGCCTCCGGAAATATCCAGCATGTCATTGGTAATGTTGGTCTGCCGCACTTTGTTGTATTCCAGTTGCAGAACCGAAATCAGATCCTTTGCAGCGTCGGTGGCGTTGCGCATCGCCACCATGCGGGCAGCGTGCTCGCTCGCCTGCGCGGAAAGAATCGCCTGGTAGATCTGGAGCGCGGTGAACCGCGGGATGATCTCGTTCAACAATTCCGCCTGCCCTGGCTCGTATTCGAATACCGCGCTGGATGGATGAGTGGCTTCCAGACGATGATGCTCCGCCGACGTGAATTCCACTTCGAGCGGGAGCAGTTTGCGAATAACCGGCGTCTGATGAAGCATGGTCTCAAATTCGGTATAGGCGATGTACACCTGATCGACCTCTCCGCTCAGGAAATCATCCACAACCAGCCGGCCGATCGGTGCCGATTCGATGAAACTCGGCGTCGCCGAGAGGCCGCTGAATTCAGCCAGAACCGACTTACCCCGACGGAAAAGCATGTCCCGTCCTTTTCGCCCAACGCTCACATAAACAACTGGAACCGGGCTTGGATTGAATTCATGCAGCGTTTCGCGGACGATGTTGACGTTGTACGCCCCGGCCAGCCCGCGGTCCGAGGAAACCAGCAAAACCAGCACTTTGCGTACAGAATCCCGCTCCGCCAGCAGCGGATGCAGGCTCTGGTGGCCCGGCTGGCGGGCCAGGTGGATCAGGGTTTTCCAGGCTTTTTGGGCATAGGGTTTGGTTGCCTGGTTGGCCTGGATCGCCCGGCGTACTTTGCTGGCGCTGACCGTTTCCAGCGCGCGGGTGACTTGCGCCAGGTTTTTGATGCTGCGTATGCGCAGCCGCATCTCACGAGTGGAAGCCATGCTTTCGTTCCCCGGTCCTGGGTTTATTTCCAGGTGAGATTGAAGGTTTGCAGCGCATCCCTGAGCTTTTGCTCATTTTCAGGGGTCAGCATGCGCTTCTCGGCGATGTCTTTACCGATTTCGGGATGCGAGGTTTCCATGTATCGTAGAAACTCGTGTTCCCAGCGCTTGACCCTGTCGACGCTGACCTGGTCGACAAATCCATTGACGCCGGCGAACAGTACCATCACCTGATTTTCGAGCGACATCGGCTCGTACTGGGGCTGCTTGAGAATTTCTTGCAGGCGCAGCCCGCGGTTGAGTTGAGACTGGGTGGCCTTATCCAGGTCAGAGCCGAACTGGGCGAAGGCTGCCAGGTCGCGGAAGGCAGCCATATCCAGGCGTAAACGTCCGGCCACCTGGCGCATGGCCTTGGTCTGCGCCGCACCCCCAACTCGCGAGACCGATATGCCGACGTTGATCGCCGGACGGATGCCGGCATTGAACAGGTTGGACTCCAGATAAATCTGACCGTCGGTGATCGAGATAACGTTGGTAGGGATGTATGCCGAAACGTCCCCGAGCAGGGTCTCGATGATCGGTAATGCCGTTAGCGACCCGCCCGAGCCTTCGACAGGCAGGATTTTGTACTTTTCAGCCTCGGGCATTCCTTTGAGAGCTTCTTCGGCGTTATGCCGGGAGCGCGGTCCGCTGTAGACCTTCTGGTCGACTGCGTCGCTCGCTTTTGCCTTGCTGCCCGGGTAATCTTCCTTGACGATCACATATTGAGTAGCCAGGCGGGCTGCCCGCTCCAGCAGGCGTGAGTGAAGGTAGAAGACATCTCCGGGATAGGCCTCGCGTCCCGGTGGGCGGCGCAACAGCAGAGAGATTTGGCGGTAAGCCCAGGCATGCTTTGAGAGGTCGTCGTAGATCACCAGTGCGTCTCGCCCGGTTTCCATGAATTCTTCCCCGATGGCGCAGCCGGCGTAGGGGGCGATATATTGCATCGCGGCTGGATCGTCGGCGGAAGCCATGACCACGATCGTGTGAGCCATGGCTCCAAACCGCTCGAGCAATGCGATCGTGCGGGCGATGGCAGCTTTCTTTTGACCGATCGCCACGTAGATGCAAATCAGATCTTTTCCTTTTTGGTTAATGATCGTATCGACAGCAATCGCTGTTTTACCGGTTTGCCGGTCGCCAATAATCAACTCGCGCTGCCCGCGTCCAATCGGGATCATCGTATCGATTGCTTTGATGCCCGTTTGCACAGGCGTATCCACATCCTGACGCTCCACCACGCCGGGGGCGATTCTCTCGATGGGACGATAGCGGGTGAATTGAATCGGCCCCTTGCCGTCTATCGGCTGTCCGATTGCGTTGACCACCCGCCCGATCAGCCCATCCCCGACGGGTATTGAGGCGATCCGCCCGGTCGAGCGGACCTGCATGCCCTCGCTCACTCCGGAGTAATCACCGACGATGGTCACGCCCACCCGGTCTCTCTCAAGGTTGAAGGCGATTCCCATCACCCCGTTGGCAAATTCAACCAGTTCCTGCGACTGAACTCCCGCCAGACCTTCTACCTGAGCGATACCATCGCCGGTTTCGATCACAATGCCGACGTTGCGCACCTCCAGTTGTGGTTTATAGGAATCGATTTGTTCTTGAAGGTCTGCGGTCAGTTGCTTGATCAAATCGGTCATTGGGCCTCCAGGGTGATTGTTGATATGCGACCTGATAAACCGGCGTGGAAAATGCGCATACTTGGGTAAAAAAAGCAAAATTAACGGCTAAATGATACTAGAAAGGGAAACGTTTGTCTAGTTTTCGTTCTATCATATCCTTTTATGGGCACACCGAATCAATTTACTTTGAAAAGAATTGCAGCGCCAGCCGCAGGCGCGTCTCGACATCCTCCGGCGTTCCACGTGGAATCGATTGGAGCGCCCGCTGCGCCTCGACCACGCTGTACCCCAGGGTTGTCAACGCATCCAGCACCTCACTATCCACGTCCAGCATTCCGACTGGTTCTCCGGATTCGCCAATTTCGCCGACCTTGCCCTGCAGGTGAAGGACCATCTTCTGGGCGGTCTTTTTACCGATTCCAGGCACGCGGGTGAAAACATCCGCCTGCTCAGAGAGAACCGCCCGGCGGATCACGTCGACCGACAGGGTGGAGAGTACCTGCAGCGCCGACCTCGGCCCGATGCCATTCACCCCCAGCAGCATTACAAAGTAGTCCCGGTCTATTTCGCGTTCGAATCCGTAGAGCGACCAGTTGTCTTCACGGACAACGAGGTGGCAGTGGAGAAACACCTTCTCGCCTGATTCCGTCCGATTGGCGAGCTCTGATGGCACGAACACCCGTAAGCCGAATCCGCCCATCTGGACGACCAGGCTATCGCTGTTGGCCGCCACGACTTCTCCCTGTATATGAACGATCATGTGTTTTCCTTCGCTCTGAAGATCATCAAATCCAGCCAAATTACTTCTGATCTCGCCAATGATTATATACCTCATAGAGCAGGATGGCGGTCGCAACCGCAAGATTGAGCGAATCGCTCCGTCCTAGCATGGGGATGCGCACTACCTGGTCGCACAACGCAAGGTGATGCTCCTGCAAACCCTGCCGCTCGCTGCCCATGAGCAGGATGAATCGGGTGGGATAGCTGGCATAATGATAATCGCTGGCTGCCTTGTCAGAGCTGCCAATCATCGGAATTTGCTGGTATCGCTTCCATTCGGCGAAGCGGGTAAAGCTGGTCTTGACCAGCTCCAGCGCAAAAACCGCGCCCATGCTTCCGCGCACGGCTGACGGATCGTATGGATCGGTCGACTGGTCAAGTAAAATGACGCCCTGCCCGCCGACTGCGTCCAGCGTGCGCAGAATCGCGCCCAGGTTGCCGGGATCCTGGATCGAATCGAGGGCCACCCAGAGCTGATTTTCTTGCGGCGCGACCTGTTCGAGCTGTGACCAGTGCTGCTCGACTACCGCGCCGATCCCCTGCGGACCGTCTTTCGAAGAGATGCTGCGGAAGACCTCCGCGCTGACTTCCAGTACCGATCCCCCATTGGATTGGAATTTTTGCGCCAGTTGCTGCCCAAACAGGCTGCTGAGCAGCTCGGGCGAGACGATCATTTGGTGGATTTTCCAACCCCGGTCGAATGCCTCGCCGACAATGCGCAGCCCTTCGACGTAGAACAGCCCGGTTTGTTGGCGTTCCTTCCGCTCAGCCAGCTTGCGGATTTGCTTGATCGTTGGGTTAGCGGTACTGGTGATCATTCTTCAAACCGCCGGGTCGCTGAACTGTGTAAATGGCAAATCGCGACCGCCAGCGCGTCGGCGGCGTCGTCTGGCCGCGGCGGATCCCCCATTTCCAACAACGCTTTGACCATTTGTTGAACCTGATGTTTATCGGCTCCGCCGTAACCGGCAACCGCCTGCTTCACTTCCAGTGGGGAATATTCACTGACCGGGATGTTCGCTTCAGCCAGCGCCAGCAGGGCGACTCCGCGGGCATGCCCGACCGAGAGCGCGGAAGTGACATTGCGCTGGAAAAATAATTTCTCCACCGCCCCGCTTTCTGGCTGGTGGAGATGAATGATTGTTGTTAATTCACGATAAAGCTGTAAAAGGCGTTCTGCGAGCGGCATCCCCGCCGGGGTTGTGATCACTCCATAAGCTATCAGCTCAATGCCGTCTGGCTTATCCCGCACCAGCCCATATCCGGTCGTTGCCGTGCCGGGGTCGATTCCGACGACCAACATCCGGTTTACCCTTCTTCGAGCGCCGCCAGCGCCTCCTCAGAGATGCGCAAATTGTGATAGACGTTCTGCACATCGTCCAGTTCTTCGAGGTTGTCAAGGCAGCGCATCACCTGCAGCGTGGACTCTACATCGAGCTCGATTTCCGAATTCGGCATCAACCGCAGCCCGGCTTCCTCCGGGGTGTATCCTGCCTGTCGAAGCGCATCGGACAGGGTTTTGAACACCTCAACAGGGCCGGTGATCTCGATTACGCCGTCCTCGTAATTGACATCGTCCGCGCCGGCGACGACTGCCATATCGAATATCCGCTCCATGTCCTTTTCGGTACCCGGGACTGCAAAATAGGCCGAGCGCCTGAACTGCCAGCCCACCGAGCCGACCTCACCCATGCTTCCGCCAGCCTTAGTCAGGACATGGCGCACTTCCGCCACGGTGCGGTTGCGGTTCTCGGTCACGCATTCGATCATCAAGGCGACCCCATTAGGAGCATACCCTTCGTAAAAAACTTCCTCGAAATTACTGCCTTCCTTGTCCTGGCCGGTCCCTCGGCGAATGGCCCGTTCGATATTTTCCTTAGGCATGTTTTGAGCGCGGGCTTTATCGATCGCTAAACGCAGCCGGAAGTTCGTATCAGGGTCCCCGCCGCCTTCTCTGGCCGCCATAACGATTTCACGTGTCAGGCGGGTAAAAATCTGGCCGCGCTTCGCGTCCATTGCGCCCTTTTTACGTTTGATGGTTGCCCATTTGGAATGTCCGGACATAACCATTTCTCCTTAAATTCAATTTACACGACTTGGAATGGCAGAAAGCTTCACAAATTATACCATACACCCCCTGGTGACATTTATTACCCGAAAAACCGGATAAAAAACACATTAATTCTCCTTGGTAGTAACTTTCAACGCCGCAAGCGCGACTACGAAAGTGGTTTTTCATCGGGCTTACAGCCGGTTTACAGTCCGCTGTAAGCCCTTGTAATTGCGGTGGAAACAAATTATCAATATATTGTAATTCCACCAAATTATTACCGCTTCATCCCATGAAAAAAATCTTCCTCATCGCAACGTTAATTCCCCTGCTTCTGGCGGGTTACTTTGTCCATCCGAATGATCAAATTGGCCTGATTCCCGTTACCGGAGAAGAACCTGGCTTTAATTCGCCGGCCCTCAACAACCGTTCTACGCTGCCGAACTTCGTAGCCAGGATTGCAACCAGCGGAGACCCTGACCAGATTGCAGGTCTCTTTTTGACCGGCAGGCTTGAGCTGCCAGTTCTGCAGCAACCGAACAACAATCCCGGTTTCGTTTCATCAGATCCCGATAGCGTAACCCAATTCCGCCTGGCCAGCCAGTACGGGAGTCTGGCTTTTCTTGCCCATAATAACCTCGCCGGTCAGCGGTTCTTTGATCTAAAAAGAGGACAAATCCTTTCGCTGGTTTTTGGGAACGGCAAGGTCCGTTACTACCGCATCGTCGCCATCCACCAGTATCAGGCCCTCTCTCCGAACAGCCCTTATTCAAGCTTCGTCAACCTTGACGATCCCGAGAGGAAGATCATCTCGGTCAACGACCTGTTTTTTAGCATATACGCTCAGCCTGGACGCTTAATCCTCCAGACCTGCATCGAAGCGGATGGTCAACCGTCCTGGGGGCGGTTATTCATCATCGCGGCGCCGGTTGCGCCGTTCCCCCAATCAGAGATACTGATGTAATTTCTTTCTCCACACTTGGAAAAAACGCCATCCCTGGTGTTTTTTTTTATTCCGATTGGGGCGCGCCAGCTGGCACGCGGACCGGAATATTGATCGGACGGGCAACGACGATCAACCGGTGGGTGTTCGATGTAGCCGGCCAGCAGGTGATCAACGTAACCCGCTCGTCGGTCGAAGGCATCAGCCAGCGCGCATTTTCCAGACGGACCGAAAGGTCCTGTCCTTTTTCTGGCAGGATCATTACATTCACCACCATGTAGCTGAATTTATACGATCCGCCATAAAGTTCGATGATATCTCCCGGGGCGAGGAGATGTAGATCCTTAAACACCATACCAGAAATATTATGATGACCATTCAACACAGTGTTCCCCGGCTGGCCCAGCAGCGCAGAATTAAAATGCCAGCCAACAGCGAATTCATCCGGAGCAAGCCATTGCTCGTAGATGTCTTCTTCGAGCTTCAAACGCTTCATGGCAGCCGGAATGACGGGCGCGTCCAGTTCAATCTTTGGGATAACAATCCGATCAGGAATAACCGGCGTGATCGTCGGCGTCGGCCGAGGGATATTTTCCGGGGTTTCGATAATCAGAGGGGCCGATTCTGTCAGGCTGGCTGCCTGATTCTGATCGGGGGGGGTCTCAACGAGTTCAGGTGCTATGCTTTGCCCGCCGCTTTCCGCGAGCGGCATGGCCATCGGCACAAAGCCGAGATCTTTCATCCCAGGCTGTCCGAAGTCAGAATCATCTGTAAATAAATCCTTAGTGGATTGAACCACCCCGCTCATTCCAACGATGACGATGAGCACTCCCAGTCCAATGAGCCAGATTGGTTTCATCTGCTTCACAATTCACCTGTCCGCATTCGTTGGTTTTCCTTTTGTCCTCAATCGCATGCAAGAGCGATGCCAGCCGCCGGTTTGATCTTCTCAATTACCACCAGGCATGTCAATTACGGCCCGAATATTCTACTCGAAAAAGGGCGAGCCAATAAAGCCCGCCCTCATTCTCGTGTTGGATGGATTGCTTACTCGCCGGTTAGCAGTTTGTATCCCAACCGGTCGACATTATCGATTAAATCGCCCGCGGAGGGATCCGCTTCCTGGAATTTCTGACGCAGCAGGTAGACAAGATATTTAATCCGCTGGCGCGCTTGAGGAAAATCGCGCCCCCAGACTGCCTGTGAAATTTGCTGATAGTGAACGATTTCGGGCGCATGCTTAGCCAGGGTGAGCAGCACGCTGAACTCCTTGCCGGTCAACTGGATCTTTGAGCTGCGAAGGCGCACCTCGCGGGTCTGGGTATCGATAGCCAGACCAATTTGGGGAAAGACAAAGCGGCCCGTATCGCGCATGGTCCGCGCGCGGCGAAGAACAGCGTTCACCCGGGCAACCACTTCGGCCTTGTAAAAAGGCTTGGTCATATAATCGTCGGCTCCGCGCTGTAAACAATTGACTGTATTTTCTTTGCTGGACAGGGCTGTTAAAATGATCACCGGGGTACTTGAAACCTGACGGAGGCGGTCAATCATTTCCCAGCCGTCCATTTCGGGCATCATGAGATCAAGCACAATGAGATCAGGAAAACTCAGATTGATTTTGGTCAAAGCTTCCCTGCCGTTAACGGCCGAAAGGACGTCGAAACCGGCGTGGCGGAGAATTTGTTTGAGAAGAAAGGCGGTATCCTGGTCATCTTCGACGACAAGGATTCTCGATCTTTGGCTTGCATAATAATCGTCCAGATCTGCTCCAACTTGCTCGTTTATGGTGGTCTCCATCCCCGCCTCCTTGATAAGATTAACTATATTAAAAGAAAAACCGGCGCGGGCCGGTTTCGCTATTGGCTCCCTGAGCACCTGTCCCTCAACTGGCAGACCAAGCGACCATATTGAATGCTCAGTTCATCGCCGCCATGAAAAGTAATTATGAGATTGATAAGTAAGATTTCGAAAACCGCACGGGTATTGCCTGTTCTTAAAATCAATTATAGTCATTGTTGGTGGTTTGTCAATACTAACCATCATCCAACCGGAATATATTTACCCGGTTCAGGTCATCGCTTTGACAGTATTTGCCATCTCCCCGATCCCCTCAATCTGGATAGTCACCAGATTGCCTGGTTCGAGCGGACCAACCCCACCCGGAGTACCTGTTAGAACCAGGTCGCCCGGCTCCAGGGTCATTATCGAGGAGATAAATGCGATCAGCTGCTGGATGCTGAAGACCATATCCCGGGTCGAGGCCATCTGCCGGATTTCGTCATTCACCCGGCAGGTGATCAACAAGTCGTAAGGATCGAGTTCGGTTTCGATCCAGGGACCGACCGGGCAGAACGTGTCAAAGCCCTTTCCTCGCGTCCACTGCCCATCCCTGCGCTGCAAATCACGGGCGGTGACGTCGTTGGCAATCGTATAACCAAAGATATACTCGTTAACCTGCTCAGGCTGGATCCAGCGGCCGCGCCTGCCGATCACTACCGCCAGCTCGGCCTCATGCTCGACCCTGCTGGATTGCGGGGGAAGGATGATCGCATCTTTGTGGCCAATTAAAGACGATGGCGGCTTGAGGAACAAAATAGGGATTTCAGGAACCTCAACACCGTGCTCCCTGGCGTGGTCGATATAGTTGCGGCCGACGCATATAATCTTGCTCGGCGTAACAGGCGGGAGCAGACGGACCGATTCCAGGGGCAGCTCAGCCTCCAGGCGGCGGTAATCGCCAAATGGCGATCCTTCGATCGGCCCGATAGCCTCCTCGAAAACCCAGCCGTAACGCGGTTGGCCGTCGCCGGTGTGAAAGCGGACAAAACGCATCAGAATCTCCCTCCAGTTACAGGATTAGTGTAGCACAGAATATTTTATCTGGAGTATAATTTTCCCGCCGGGCGGATAGCTCAGTTGGTTAGAGCACATCCCTTACAAGGATGGGGTCGCAGGTTCGAGTCCTGTTCCGCCCAC
>CAZMCF010000002.1:0-205510 GCA_964564935.1 uncultured Anaerolinea sp.
TCGAAATGACAACTTCCTTATGTCATTCCCCGCTACGCACGCCGAAATGACAACCTCTCTCCTGTCATTTCGAGCGCAGCGAGAAATCTTTCTCACCCTTGCTTTAAGATTTCTCCTCACTTTGTTCGTCGAAATGACAACATCCTTATGTCATTCCCCGCTACGCACGCCGAAATGACAACCTCTCTCCTGCCATTTCGAGCGGAGCGAGAAATCTTTCCCCCCGTTGTCTCAAGATTTCTCCACACGCCCCTGCCCCCACAAAGTGGGGGGCACCCGCGCAGCGGGTGTCGTTTGTCGAATGAGCAACATCCAACTACGCGGGGGCATGGATTGAGACACCATTGCTCCGCCACCTGTGGCTCAACCCGCGGCGACCCTCCCGCCAGTCACTCCGATCCTCTAGACCTCAGGCTTTCCATCCCAAGGATAGACTTCGCTGGCGGCTGCCGCCGCCCGCAGGGCAGGGTCATCCGAGTAGCTCCCATGGTAGCTCGCCGGGATCAACTCGGCGATTCTGCGCATCATCTCGTGACCGATTTCCGCCAGCCGCTGGCGGTCGTTCTCTCCGCGCTCGGAGACATAGAACGGCCCAAACGGGAGGCCAATCCGCAGGCTGACCTGCGGGCGCCGGCCCTTCCGCAGGCGTGGGAAGAAATCGACCAGCCCATCCAGCCCGACCGGCAAAATGCGGGCCTCGGTCGCCGTCGCCAGGAACGCTGCACCCGGGCGGGCCGGGCGAAGCACTCTGGCCCAACTTCCCGCTTCCGGAAAGATCCCCAACACCCCCTTCTGCTGCAATACCCGGCGCGATGCGTGAAGAGTATCCCGTGAAACCGAGCCGCGGTTGACCGGCAGAACGCCGTAGACCCGCGCCAGCCAGGATACCGCCCCGGGCGCGTTGGGCATCATCGTCCCGCCGACGAATTCCAGCGGGTAGGGCATTGCCCCGATGAGCGCCACAGGATCGAGAAAGCTGAAATGGTTGCCGATGACCAGCAGCGGTCCCCCGCCCGGCAGGTTTTCGCGACCAATGACGCTGAAATCGCTTAAAACTGCAAACGCCGCGCGGATCAGCGCCTGCAACGTCCTGCGGATCGCCTGCCGGCGCGGGTAGGTGATGGTTTCAGGATCGATCTTCATGATCTGTGCAGTCAGGCTGTTAATCCGCGCCGCCTTCCTCGGCAGCGACCCGCAGCTGCGGCGGGCGCACCCGGAGAAGCACCACCAGCCCCACCCCCAGGAAGATCGCAATCGAAATGACCGCCAGCCGCAGGCCCATCTGCTCAGCTACCAGCGTGTCGTAGCCGCGCCCGCCATAGAACAAAGCCGCCTCGGCTGCCAGAAATCCGTACACCGCCGGGCCGATGAACGACGAAGTCCGCCCGCCGACCTCGAAAAAGCCGAAGAATTCGGCGCTTTTGCCCTCGGGCGCGAATTGGCCGGTCATCGTCCGGCTGACCGACTGCACTCCGGTCAGGGCAAATCCGGCCAAAGCCCCGATCAGGTAAAAGACCTGTATGCTGTCCACGACCAGCAGCGCCAGCACGGCCGTGATCATCAACAACAGGGATACGATCAGCGATTTCTTGCTGTTCCAGCGTACGGAAAGGATGCCGAACAGGTATGCTCCGGCAACGCTGGTTACCTGAACGATGATCATGAAGATGATCAACTGCTGCTGGTCCATGCCGAACAAGACCGCGCCGATGATCGCAGCGAAATCCATGGTCATCATGATCCCGTCGTTATAGACCAGAAAGGCGACGATGAATTTGATGAATTCCTTGTAACTCTTGACCGCCCGGAAAGTGCTGCCCAGCCGCCTGAAGGCAACCTGCACATAGGACTCGCCCCGCTCGCGCTTCTGCGGCTCAGCCCGCTCGCGCAGCCAGAGGATGGTCGGCAGGGTCGAGACAAAGTAGAAAACCGCGGTGATCAGGAAAGACAGGCGGACGATGAAATCTCCGCCGATCAACATGATCAGCGCCAGAACGATGATCAGGCAGACAATCCCGCCAAATGAACCGATTGCCCAGCCGTTGCCGGAGACCTTGCCCATCTCCTCCGGTCCGGCAATTTCGGGCAGGAGGGCGTTGTAGAACACCTGCGCCGCCCGGTAGCCGATCTCCGCCATAATGAAGAAAACCATTCCCATGAAGATATCGCCCGGCATAACGAAAAAGAGAGCCGCGGTGAAGACAATCGAAAGGGCGGTGAAAAAGACCAGAAATTTCTTCTTCGAGCCGGAAAAATCGGCCACCGCGCCGAGGATCGGGGAGAGCACCGCAACCACCAGCATGGCGATGCCGACCGAGAGGCCCCACAGCCGGGTTCCTTCCGATCCCCCAACCACCTGCCCCTTGAAATAAGCTGAATAGACCGCCAGTAAGACGACGGCTGCGTATGCCGAATTGCCAAAATCGTACAAATACCAGGCCCAGCGTTCGCGGCGGGTCGCCGGCGTCCGGCGGCGCTTCACCCGCGCGTTGACCTTCTCGAGTGTCAGTTCCATTCATCACCTCGATAGAAAGTATGATCCGTAAAATGTTGATAGGGAGAAAAGCAAGTGGGGAGCATCAGGCACAAGAACGGGCTAAGTTTATCACAGGAAGGGATATTGATGCAGAATATCCCCAGAAATTTATTCCAACATGAGAATCACCAAGCAAAACCCTCAATGCCCGTTTCAGTTTCGGTCTGGATTCCTGCAGCCCTTTGATCGCCACAGTTTATCTATGCTGGATCGGTTTTATCGATATAAAATTGGGAAACCGAATTTCCCTGTTCCTCTGGCTATTTTTCTCATTGTACCGATTTGTGCGGGATAATTCTGGTGTACACTATAAATACACGGGAATTCTTCCTGCCAGACCTTGGTTACCCCCTGTTGAGGTCTCCATGCCCAAACGATTGATCCTCGTCGCCGGGAATATCGGCTCCGGCAAAACTTCCTTGACCGAGCGGATCGGCTCGCGGCTCGGTTACCGCACCGCGTTCGAATCGGTTGCGGATAACCCCTACCTGCCCGATTTCTACGCCGACATGCGCGCCTGGTCTTTCCACCTGCAGATCTACTTCCTCGGCCACCGCGCCGAGCAGCACCTGGATATGTGGCGAGACCCTCGCTCGGCGATCATCGACCGCAGCATCTACGAGGATGCCGCCATCTTTGCCCGGGCGCTCAATCACCTCGGCAACTTGAGCGAGCGCGATTACCAGACTTACCGCAAGGTCTTCGACCTGGTGACCAGGAACCTGCCGCCGCCCTCGCTGCTGATCTACCTGAAGACGCCCGTGCCGCTGCTTCTCGAGCGGATTCGCCAGCGCGGCCGGCAGATAGAAGCAGGCATCTCGGCAGATTATCTTTCTCTGCTCGAATCCTTCTACGAAGACTGGCTGGCGACCTTCGACCTCTGCCCGGTGCTGACCATCCGCACCGACGACCTGGATTTCGTCCACCACCCGCGCCACCTCGACACAATTGTCCAGCGGATTGAGGAGAAACTGGCCGGGAAGGAAGAAATCGTTTTTTAACCGATAATTTGCGTGGAGGGGCATGATATCCCGCTCCCAAAAGGAGGTAAGGATGCAAAAGAAAGTCCTCATCGCCTACGCTACCTATTACGGCTCGACCGCCGAGGTCGCCCAGGCCGTAGCCGAACGGATCCGCGCTCTGGGCGCTGAAGTGGACGTACATCCCGTAAAAGAAGTTCGCGACCTCTCGCCCTACCAGGCCGTGATGCTTGGCAGCGCCATCCGCGGGGGCAAGATTCACCCTGCCGCGCAGAAATTTCTCGAGCGCAACGAGGACGCCCTATCGAAGCTGCCGGTCGCCTATTTCGTCTGCTGCATGACCGCCCGGGAGAAAAGCGAGGACACTCGCCTCAAGGTGGAAAGCTACCTGGTCGAGACCCTCAACCGCACTCCGAAGATCAAGCCGATCAGCACCGGCTTTTTCGCCGGCAAGCTGGAGTACTCCAAGCTGGAATGGCTGGCCCGCCTGATGCTGAAAGCCCTGAATGCCCCCGAGGGCGATTTCCGTAACTGGCAGGAAATCCGCGATTGGGCCGAGAAGACCTATGCCGAATTGAAATAAGGGTCATCACGGGCAAATGACCAGAATCGAATTAGCCGCCGGTCTGAGCATCGACGAGCAGGAGATCCAATACGATTTCATCCGCTCATCCGGTCCAGGCGGGCAGAACGTCAACAAGGTCGCCACGGCGGTGCAGTTGCGCTTCGACGTACGCAGTTCTCCCTCGCTGCCCGAGGACGTGAAAGGTCGGCTGGTTAAACTGGCCGGCTCGCGGGTGACCGACGACGGCGTGCTGATCATCGAAGCCAGGCGCTACCGCAACCAGGAGCGAAACCGCCTGGACGCACTCAACCGGCTGAGGGCGCTAATCGAAAAGGCTGCCCAGCCGCCCAAACCGCGCAAGCCCACCCGCCCGACGGTCACCTCGCGCGCAGCCCGGCGGGCGGCAAAAGAGGCTCGGGCAGCGACCAAGCGGCTGCGCCGCTACGATCCCGAAGATTGGGAGTAATCCCAATTGTTGAGAGCAACCTCCGGCGTGATTTCCACCATCGCCAGCTTATCCGCGTAACCGACCAGATCCGCTCTCCCCGGTTTTGGAGGTAATCCCTCCGACCTCAAAATCGCTCCAATCATTCGCGGATGCAATCTCAGGCGCAGCTCGAGCATATCTCCAATCCGCTCGGGGTCGGTGATGACCGTCGCGAACCCTTGGAATCTCTTTTCCTTGACCCGCACCTCGACGCATGGATTTGCCAGAATGTTTCTCACCCAGTCGGCTTTCAGCCCGTAAGCGGCAGTGACGTAGATCTTCCCGTCCAGCTCGACGTATTGCAGGGGCGTTGTCCGCCTCTTGCCGCTTCTACGCCCGGTAGTGGACAGCAGCAGAACCATCCGCCCGAATATAGGTCCCAGCCCGAGGGCGTAGGCTGCCTGCGGTGGGTAATGCGAGAGGCGGTAGAGGAACCGCTTCAGCCTAGCTGAGGACGAAGTTGAGCGTCCAGCTGGGGTCATCGATCACCTTTTTCTCTTATTCTATCATCCCGGTCAACCTGTACCATGATTGTAGCATTCATTCGATCGGAGAAATTTGTGCGCAGAATGTATAATACGAATCGCAAGGTAGATCGAATAACCGGGGTGCAAACAGGAGGATGGACAGGCTGCCGAATGACCGAAAAGAGTGACCACTGTGAATTCTCAGTCAAGACGCAGCAGATCAACCGAGGGCGGCATTCCTGCCAGGAGAACCATGCCGATCACCGCCCGATTAGCATCCATCAGCTCCTTCGGCAGGCCGGTTTTTATGTCCGCCAACGCCTGCGTGAGAACATTTTGAGCCTTCCAGTCAATATTTTCCTGGCTGACAGAACTAATGAGGAGGGAAGATGAATCCAGTAATCCAAAAGCTGCTCGCAAGCGACGAGCCATCCATTCGCTATGGCGCCCGCCTTTACCTGCTTGCAGAAGATCCGGCATCGGAAACCATGCGCGCTTTGCAGGAGGAAATCCGTACCAGCCCGCGGGTGACAAAACTCCTCTCCGAGCGGGACGATCATGGCTGTCTGCCCTATCCGCCGTACAGCAAATGGGTCGGCGCTCACTGGGTGCTGGCCGTTCTGGCCGATCTGGAATACCCGGCTGGAGATGCGAGCCTGTTCCCCCTGCGCGACCAGCAGTACAGCTTTTTCTTTACCGGCAGCCGGGAACATCCAATCCCTGCCCGGCGCCGCGTGGTGGTCAGGGGACAGCCGCGTATGTGCGCCTCGATCGAGGGCAATGGATTATACGCGCCGCTCAAGCTGGGCATAGCTGATCTACGCGTTCAGGCGCTTTTCGATTTGCTCCTCGACTGGCAGTGGCCTGACGGCGGCTGGAATTGCGATAAAAAACCGACCGCCGGTCGCTCCTCGTTCATGGAAACGCTGATCCCGTTGCGGGCGGTCAACCTGTACTACCGGCAGAGCGGCGACCCGCGCGCCGGACGGGTGGTCGAGCAGGCTTCCGAAGTATTTCTCAAACGCCGGCTGTTCCGCCGCCTGTCCGACGGCGAGGTCATGGATCCGAATTTTGTCCTGTTACACTACCCCCTCTACTGGCATTACGATATCCTCGGCGGATTGAAAGTGATGGCCGAGATCGGCCGCCTTGACGATCCGCGCTGCGCCGAGGCGCTCGAGCTGCTCGAATCCAAACGGCTGCCCGACGGCGGTTTCCCCGCCGAAGCCAAATACTACACGACCGCGCCCTCAGCTAAAACCGGCCGCTCGCTGGTCGACTGGGGTGGGACCAGCACGGTGATGATGAACCCCTGGGTGACCCTGGACGCGCTGCGGGTGCTGAAAGCCGCCGGGCGCTTCGATCCACTTCATTGAGAAGTTATCATCGATGTAGATTCGCTCTCCAAGTCCAGGTATAATCCAGGTATTCCCCTTCGTGATGCTGGCAGAAAGGACAATCCATGGCGAACAATGTCTATAAAACCATCGAGATTACCGGCACATCGCCGACGCACATCGAGGACGCCGTCCAAACCGCCGTCGCCCGCGCTGCCGCTACCGTGCGCAACCTGCAGTGGTTCGAGATCGTCGAAGTTCGCGGACGGATCAATGAGGACAGGGTCTCCCAGTGGCAGGTGACCCTGAAAATCGGCTTCACCCTCGAAGATTAATTCAGTTCGATCACCCCATCCTTTCTTCTAAGGCCAGGCGATTCCCCCGCTCTACTGAACTGCCTGGCGGGCTTGATATCCCATGAACACTGACATCCAAGCATACATCCAGCAGCTTGTCCAATACCCCCACCCTCACCTCGAGGTGATCGAGCGCGAAAGCGCCGGCCGTGCAGACATTGAGCCGAACATCGGACTGCAGATCGCCAGCCTGCTCGACCTGTTGGTGCGCATCATGCAGGTCAAAAATGCGCTTGAATTTGGCACCTGCCTTGGATTTTCCACCGTCGTTCTGGCAAATGCGCTCCAGCAGACCGGAGGGCGCCTGACCGCGGTCGAATCCAATCCGCGCATGGCTGCTGAAACCCGCCGTAATTTAGAGAGAGCCGGCCTGAGCGCGGTGGTCAACCTGGTCGAAGCCGACGCAGCCCGGTTTATCCATTCCGTCAACGGGCCGTATGATTTGATCCTCCAGGATGCATTCAAGCCGCTCTACCCGCAGATGCTGGACCGCTCCATCGAGCTTCTGCGAGTGGGCGGCATCCTCGCCGCCGATGACACCCTCTTCCCGGCCATGCCGATCCCCGAGCGGTACAAGCCGGTGATCGATGAGTACAACCGGCGGGTTTTCAACCATCCCGACCTGGTAAGCACCATCCTTCCAATCGGCGACGGTCTCACTCTCAGCCTGAAAATTCGGTAAACGTCATGCGGGTCTCCGCTCCTGCTCCGCGGCCGGCTACCTGGCAGCGCCTCCGTTCCGACGCCCTGCTGCTGTTCGTTTCGGCAGTCTGGGGCAGCGGCTTCGTCGCCCAGCGGATTGCCGCCGGAAGAATGGGCAATTTCACCTTCAATGGGGCACGCTTTCTCCTGGCGGCTTTTCTGCTGATCACCCTGGTGGGCTTCAAAATCCGCATCCCCCGCAATGACATCGCCTGGACCGCGCTGGCGGGGTCGATCCTGTTTGCCGCCAGCACTCTTCAGCAGGTCGGCATCAAAACCACCACCGCAGGGAACGCCGGCTTCATCACGGGCCTGTACGTGGTCATCATCCCAATCCTGCTGGCGGTATTCGCCCGCCAGCGGGTGAGCTCCCCAATCTGGGCAGCGGCCCTTCTGGCGGCGGGCGGGACGATGCTGCTCAGCACCGCCGGCCAGTTCAAACCAGCCTCCGGCGATTGGATCGAGCTGGCCGGGGCTTTCCTCTGGGCAGCCCACGTGATCGTCGTCGGCAGGATGGCGCGCCGGATGGACTCGCTCCAATTTGCCATCGGCCAGTTTTTCGTTTGCGGGCTGTTGAACGTCCTCTTTGGGATGTTGGTCGAGTTTCCAACGCTTCCTGCCGATGTTCTCGGATGGATGGCTGTGCTGTATTCCGCCCTGCTGCCTATCGGGTTGGGTTTTACCTTGCAGGTAATCGCTCAGCGCCACGCCCCGCCCGCCGACGCGGCGGTCATCTTCAGCATGGAGGCGGTCTTCGCGGCGCTCTTTGGTTACTGGCTTCTGGCTGAAACTCTGCTGCCGCTGCAAATCGCCGGCTGCGCGGTGATCCTCCTGGCGATCGTCATCGCCCAATTGCGTCCCGGCGAGCTGGCGCCAAAGTCCGCCGGGGATACCCAACCAATGGAATCGGAACCATGAACGTGATTGTATATTCGAACGCCGCCGATTTTCTGGAGAAGGTCCTGCCCTATCTTGAACTGGAGGAGACTGCTAATAATCTGATTATCGGTCTGGCATTCCGCCTGGTCAACCAGCCGGACTTCTATCCGCTGCCGCCTTTCCTGGCCGCTGTCGAGCAGGATGGGGCGCCTGTTCTGGCCGCTCTGATGACGCCTCCTCACCACATCACTCTTGCCGGGTTTTGTTCAGAGCCTGACCGGGCATATATCGCCCTTTGCCAGGCGCTGCTCAGCGGCGGCTGGTCGCTGCCCGGCGTGCGCGCGCCTGCTTCAATTGCCGCAGGCTTTGCTGAGCATTGGGCGAAAATAAGCGGCGCGCAGATCCGCAGCGGTCAGTCTCTCCGCGCCTACGAGCTTCGTCAGGTGATCCTGCCCCGCCCGGTCAACGGAGAAATGCGCCTGGCGGACATGAGCGATCTCGAGCTGGCGGCGCAATGGACCTACGAATTCGCCTTAGAAGCTCTGGAGGAAGACGACCGCGCGGCGGCTCGGCGCAACGTCGAAATCAAGATCCGCGCCCAGGAGCTTTACTTCTGGCAGGATGGCCAACCGGTATCCATGGCGGCGTCAACCCGCCCAACCCGCCACGGGATTTCGATCGGCTCTGTGTACACGCCGCCGAGCCGCCGCGGGCGCGGGTATGCCTCGGCGCTGGTCGCCGCTCTAAGCCAGCGGATGCTCGACCGGGGCTGTCAATTCGTCTCTTTGTTCACCAACCTCGCGAATCCCACATCCAATCACATCTATCAGGACATCGGCTACAGGCCAGTGTGCGATTTCGCTGAAATCCACTTCGATCAACCAAATTGAGGTCAATCCCCTGTAGAACGGGCAATGCATGCGAAGAAAATTGAATCCTGATCCCGCAAAAATAGAATCCAGATGCTTCGCCTTCGCGTGCAACCTGATGTGGTTTCCTTACGTATATTAGTGTAGAAATCAGGATGGATCAGGAGCCGCAGTGAGCCCCAACGAAACGGAATGGCTGATCCGCGCCCAGAACGGCGATGACGAGGCCTTCACAGAACTGGTCAATACCTACCAAAATCCGGTGTACAACCTGTGCTACCGCATGCTTGGAGACAGCCGGGAGGCCGAAGACGCCGCTCAGGAAACCTTCTGGCGGGCGTACCAGGCCATCCGCCGCTATGACCGCTCCCGCCCGTTCGCAACCTGGCTGCTTTCGATCGCTGCGCACTATTGCATCGACCAGCAGCGCAAACGGCGCCTGCCCACTCTGGAAATCGACGATTGGATGGAGGAAGTTTTGCCCGATACCACCCCTGATCCGGAACGATCAGTGAGTAAATCACAGGAGCAGGAAATGCTGCGCCGGATGCTGAAAGGGATGAACCCTCAGGACCGCGCCGCGTTAATCCTGCGTTACTGGTATGAATTTTCTGAAGAAGAAATCAGCCGCGCAATGCAAATCTCAGTCAGCGCAGTCAAGAGCCGCCTCTACCGCGCCAGGCTGCGGATGGCCGAACTCTGGCAGGCCGAGCAATCTTCCCTCGCAGAAAGGATCCAGGATGAATCACCAGCTTATTGACCTCTGGCTTCATGATCCTCGCGGGCTGAGCGCGGAGCAAACCAGCGAGCTGAACGCCCACCTGCAGTCCTGCAGGGAATGCAGACGGGTTTACACCTCCTGGCAGGCTTCGGCCCGCCTGATCGAAACCGCCGGACAGATGAAAGCTCCGCAGGGTTTCGCCGCCCGCTTCCGGGCCAGCCTGCCCGAGCGGCGGCGGAAGAAACAGCTTCACCAGGTGCGCCTCTTCATGCTGGTTCTCATCGGCGCCATCCTGGCCGCCTCGATTCTGTTCCTGTTGCGTTTCTTCGGAGATCACCCGCCAGTGCAGGTGCTTTCGCAGGGCATCCACTTCTTTACGACGGCCCCGGGACGCCTGCTGGAATTTCGCTATATCTTCTCATTCTGGCTGGGAGAAGTCCCGCCTGTTTATCTGATCTGCGCAGCGATTATCCTCAGCGGATGGACCATTATTCTGCTGGTCAGTTGGGTTCTGGCACTTATGCGCATCACTCACCAAGGAGTAACCCATGAAAACTAAACTAACGAATTTGATTTTAATAGGGGTATGTCTGCTGGCGCTGGCCCTGCCGGGCGTTGCAAACGCCCAGGCGCTGCCGTCCCCGCAGGGACAGACCGTCTCCGGCGACCAGCTGGTTGTTGGCGACAACTACACGCTCAAGAAAGGCCAGACGCTCAACGGCAACCTGGTCATTCTGGGTGGCAACGGGATCGTCGAGTCTGGCGCGGTCATCAACGGAGACATCTCCTTGATCGGGGGCAACCTGGACTTCGCCGGACAGGTCAACGGGAGCATCGCCTTCATCGGCGGGAACGTCACTTTGCGCAGCGGTTCGACCGTGCGCGGCGACATCAACGCGATGGGCGGCAACCTGGAGGGCGAACAGCTGGCGACGATCACCGGGCAGGTGCGGCGAATGACTCCGCGCGCGATGCTCTTCAATCTGGATCAGGGCGCCGAAAACATTCCCCGGCGCGGCCTGCTGACCTCGATGGGCGACCTGCTCGGCAGCTTTCTGTCGCGGATGCTTCAGACGCTTGGCATGGCCGTCCTGGCCCTCCTGCTCGGTCTGTTGATCCCTAAACCGCTCAAGCGGGTTTCCGACAGCTTTACGGCGCAGCCCTGGTTAAGCCTTGGCGTCGGCCTGCTCTCGCTGATCATTCTGCCGTTCATCCTTGTACTGCTCTCGATCACCATCATCCTGATCCCGGTCACCCTGCTGGCGTTCTTTGTCCTGGCCGTGGCAGTGGTGTTCGGCTGGCTGGCGGTCGGCTACTGGGTCGGCGAGCGGATGGCCGCTATGTTCAAGACCGATTGGGCTGAGGCCGTCTCCGCCGGCCTGGGCACGCTGGTGCTCGGCATCGCCGCCTGGCTGATCGGCTATGTACCCTGCATCGGCTGGCTGACCGTCCCGCTGATCGCCAGTGTCGGCCTCGGCGGGGTCATCCTGAGCCGGTTCGGCATGCAGACCTACACCGAACGTTACCCGGCAGCCCATGCTCCCGTAACGTATCCCGCGCCGCCGATTCCGCCCGTCCCGCCCTCGCCGCCAGAGTCTCCGGCGGAAGATCAGCCGGCGAAACCTGAAGAGCCGTCTCAATAAATTTGTAAAATAGAACAGGCTGGAAACGATCCAGCCTGTTCACTATCCGTACTTTGGAGGAATGCAATGAAAAAATCTATCTTTCCCTATGTTGTGATCGCCAGCCTTGCCCTCGCCGCCCTGGCGTGCTCGATCAATATCAACGTTCCAAGCGTTAAAACCGGCGAATTAGTGGTCATGGACATCAACGAGCCGGCCCCCTCGGGCTATGATTCTACCCGCCTGACCCTGGAGATGGGCGCGGGTAAACTGGACATCACCCCCGGCGCGACCAGCCTGATCCAGGGGACGGTCAGCTACAACGTGTCGGAATGGAAACCCGAGATCGTGCGCAGTGAAAACGCCGTACGCATCGAGCAGGGCGAGATAAAGAATGTCAAATTCCCTTCGGATGAGATCGTTAACGACTGGGTGCTCACCCTCGGCTCCACCCCCATCGACCTGACGATCAACGCCGGCGCGTACAAGGGCACGCTCGAATTGGGCGGCCTGTCGCTGGTCAACCTGTCAATCAACGACGGCGCCAGCCAGGCGGAGATCCGCTTTAGCGAGCCCAATCTGGTGGAGATGAGCCGTCTGCACTACAAAACCGGCGCGTCCGATGTCAAACTCATCGGTCTGGCCAACGCGAATGCCGACAGCGTATCCTTCGACAGCGGCGCGGGAGCCTACACGCTTGACTTCACAGGCGAGCTGAAGCGCGACCTGCGGGTGGACGTGAACAGCGGGGTCAGCACGATCAAGATCATCGTGCCGGATGGCGTGCCCTGCCGGGTGACGATCAGCGGCGGGCTGAACAATGTCTCCCCGACCGGCACCTGGTCGATCAGTCAAAATATCTATGAAAAGGGCGGCACCGGCCAGCGGATTGACATCTCTCTGGATATGGGCCTGGGCAATCTGGAGCTGATCAGCCGGTAGTTTGGTGGATGCGTTTGTGTGGGACATCCGTAGAGGCAATTCATGAATTGCCTCTACGATTTGTTAATCCGAATTTTCGTCTTCCTCGCCCAAATCCTCCGCAATCCCCTTGAACTGCTCAAGCGCGGACTTCAACTCCTCCATAATCTCTCGGGCTAATGAGTCGAGCGGATTTCACTATCAACAATGGGCACGTAAGCTGCCTGCGGTGCACAAAAGAAAAGCGGACGAGCTAAGTATATTGGCTGAATGCGTTGGTTAGGATTTATCGATTTTGTTTCCTTACAAGTTACGGTGAGATCGAATTATCTGATCAACTTCAAAGGCGGTCAGACCATCGACCCGATTAGAAAACGATCCTCCAAGATAAGGCGTGAACCGCGAGGGTGTTTGCTGAGAGAATCGACCATAAACAACACGCGTTTTAGCATAGGACAAGATACATGCTGCACGAGCACGGGTAATAGACACATAAAGCATCCTAGCCGATTCAAACACAAGTCCTGGATAAGACCGTCTTCGTTGGCCTGGCAATATTTCTTCCATGAGGCCTGGGATGAAGATTACACTAGCTCCCAAACCTTTCGCGCCATGCATGGTCATTATACGAACTTTCTGCGGTAGTAGCCCTCCTGTTGGAAACGAAATACCGAGCCGTGTATAAACCGTTTCTAGTAGAGAAGATTGCTGTTCATCTGTGTCTGCCCATAAATAGTCACGTAGTTCCTCGAAAGTAATATCTTGTGGAAGGTGAGCTATATTGTCTGCCCATTTACGGGCTTCTTGCTCACCATAAATGCTAACAATAATCTCAAGCAGATCCTCTGAATGGTCTGACAATGTGTCAGTTGGCTGCCAAGTTGAAATGCGAGCGCAAATATCGCGAGCATGACTTAAAGCACTAAGTTGGGCGCCTTGGAAAACCCCAGCAGGTAGTGGTTGATAGAAAAGATCCCGAAAGTTCAGATTGTTGGCAACAACAGATTCGGCAATTCCATTGCATAAACCAGGCCCAATATGTGGACGTAGGCCAAGAATCAATCGATGAGCAACGTAATCATGGGCCCCACAGATCACACGAAGCACCGCCAGGATGAATCTACCTGGGTTAGTGTCAATGAAACTATCAGCTCGAGGAGATTCATATGCCACACTCTCTGCCACAAATTCTTGGGTAAGGGTCTTCAATTGTTCATGTGTATTACTGAGTAGAATAATTATTTCACGAGGTGGAAGGCCATTGGCAATTAAGTCACGACACGAAGTAGCAATTGACCTAGCTTCTTTAACCGCGCTCTGGAATTGCCAGCGGTGCACTATGCCTTGTTCTGGTGGATCTGCTGATGTATAGGCCGAGGTAAGGTTCTTCGGGATACGTTTTGGTTCAGAAAAGGCTTCTATTAGCGATTGGGCGGCTCTCAATATTTCTGGTGTGCATCGGAAACACTCCCTTAGCTCATGACGTCCTGCTTGGGGGAATCGATGCGTAAAAGATTGAATACCTTCTGGAGAAGCAAACCGAAAAGAATAAATACTCTGATCATCGTCACCTGCCACGAAAGTATTAGCGCCACTGGCAATAATCGCATCTACAAATTCGAGATCGGAGGGGTTAAGATCTTGGTATTCGTCCACAATGAGATGTTCAATTCCAAGAAGGAGAACAGGGTTGAGCGTACCCGACGTTATATAACCAACACATTTCCGAACGATTTCACCGGGAAGTACACAGGAATATGTCAGCGTTCGAGGCACGTGGAACCTTTGATAGGCTTTACGTTCAGTCTCAGAAATTGGCGGATCAGGCGGAATGTAGTTCGGTGGTGACCACTGACCTGTACCACAAAATGCTTCAAAATCTCTACGGATATCTTTACATCTGCTTGGAGAATATCCTACTCCCTGACTAGATAGATATCCCGATGCCCTAGAGAACTCGGCATCAAACACATTTTCCAATTCCCAATCATCCAAGACTAGGGGATCGGCTGGATATGTAAGAAGGCCTGCTGCTCGCAATACCCGTAATGCAAGTGAGTGAAGGGTGGAAATACTTACTTGATGAGCGGACTGGTATCCTTTTTCTTCACAGTACCGGTGTATTCTGTTCCGCAAGTCGAGAGTTGATGCACGAGTGAATGAAATAACATAGATGCGGCTTGCCGGAACATTCCTGCTCAGTAACCAACGAACGCGCTCTTGGATAGCGAAGGATTTGCCTGAACCTGGACCTGCAATGAGTCGAATTTGTCGATTCAGGTCATGTGCTGCTGCGTGCTGCTGCGCTTCAGCTTGTTGAATCTGTTGTTGTGTGAATGTCATCCCCAACCTTTCGAATATGGCGTTGCACCATTGCACCTCATTACTGCGCTTCATCTGTGCCGCGGATCCGCGTTAGGTCGAACCACGTGTCATGGTGCCTTTCCCCTTTGTAATAGTTTTTCCACTTTGCGAATCGCCGCTTCTTCTATAGCACAAGCTTCATCCTTTTTCTCAAAAGCTTCTACAACTGGCTTGCCAATCAATATCTGAATATCTTTGGGTGGATTTGGCACAAGCACAGATTCAATGTGCGGCACCTCGATATGATCAACTACTCCTCCATATATTTCCCTGGTAAGTTGATATAAGCCATACGGTGTGCTCAAAAACGCTGCTATGTAACCATTCTGGAAATCATAATTGCCGTAGGTTACACGCGCGATATTATTGCTTCCAGCCCAACCTGCTATTTTGGATGTCACTACGCCTATCCGTCCTACTGTTCCATCAGTGGTTATCATTACATCTCCCAGATGCAGAGTTAACGATTCCAATACATTCGTAATACGAGAAATATAACCCAAATCATAAGGACGCATTGGGGAAAGATGAGATGGTCGCAAAAACGGAACACCATAATCTTTGGATACATAGATGCGCTTGAACCGTGGTGGAAGATGTATTTTTTCCGCCAATTCGCGCAAAGGAATGGCTCTATACTTTCCCTTACTCAAAAGATTGATAATAGTTCGGACAATAGGTATGTGATATGAACCATCGAACCGCTCGTTTACCTCGTTAGCCCTGATGCTAAACGCTTTTGGGTGAGGCATTTCGGGGCGACTGGCAGGTAGGCGCGGCGTGGTTGGCGCGGGCAGGTACTGCACAAGGTTTTCGTCAAAAGTGGGAAGTCCTAACTTTTCGTGCAATATACTGTTGGATTCGTCCAGCAAGTCATTAGCTTCATCCCGCAAGGCATACGCCTGCATAATCTTGGCGTGGATTTCCGCCTGAATTTCTTCTGGTAAAAGCGGGACCGGTACACCAGCAAGATGATGTGGCTCAAGATGCTTGATGGCTGAACCGTATTGGTCTTTCACCATCAGCACTTGCCCAATTCGGGACGATAGATAAGCATATAAATAGCCAGCATAGGGGAAATCTTTGGGTACAATCCGTAGCAGATCATGGGTCAAGAAATACTTTGACAGTCTTTGGGTAACAAGTACCATTCGCCCAACGCTTCCAGAGGCAGTAACGAGTAACCATCCTGGCTTGGCGAAATGGTATGCTGCTGATTTCGGCGCGTGATCCTTGGCAATATATCGGTCACTGTTTGGCCTAAAATCAAGCGCTTCCGATGCACTAAGATAGGGCCATCCTGACGATTTATCATGCGCATAAACCCGACGAAAACGGTCGAGAACGAAAATATCTGCTGTAAATTTATCCAATGGCTCTACTTCAAAGCCGCAGTCATTCAATGTGCGAAGCGTGTCATTGACTTCGGATGTATAATACCCGCCGTCCAGTCTGTTTTCGCCGCGATAAACCCAATGTGCTGGAACAGTGGTGACGGGAATCGAAACCCACCAGCCATATTCAATGAATTGTTGGCGACGTTCTCCGCGGGTATGGATACTTACAATCGTTTCAGCCATTGAGCCATCTCATTCGTTCTGTTTTAGAAACCCACTCCGTAAAGTAACGCACAACCTCAGGCAGTTGATCAAATTTTTCGCGTACTTTACGTTGGCGGCGTTCTGTGACCAGTTGCCCGCTTGGATTCCGGCGCGTGACCGTGATGGTGTCTTCGTACTCGATCAGTTCGCCTTCGGGTGTCCGCAGGTAGTGAATCTCACCGCGTCGGTCGTGTCCAACGGCTTCGGGCGTGGTCATAAAGATTTCATAGTCACGCGGTTTACCCGATTCTTGCTCGATAAGCATTTCTTCACGGGTTTTCTTTTGCAAGAGCAAGACGCTAGTCTGTGTACCTGTGTATGGCTCAAAGGTCACTTGCGGTAAGTCCACACTGGCAATGATGCGCGCCCGTTTAAGAATCCAACGGCGAATGAACGCCAGCCCAGGGTTGGAGAGGATACTATCGGGAAGCACAATCGCCAACCGTCCACCTGGCTTCAGTAGTTGCAGACAACGTTCGATGAACAACTGCTCTGGTGGCATATACGCTCGGCGCGCTCCGTTCTCCATCTCAAAAGTGGATAACTCAAACTGCGTTAAAATGTGTGGATCGTCAATCGGAATCCTGGAGCCAAAAGGCGGATTGGTGATAACAATGTCAAATCTGCCAAGTTTGATATTTTCAGCGACTTCGCCTGTCCACTCGCCAGGTGGCAGAAGCGAATTGGCATGATAAACATTAGTTGAACCGTCGCCGTGCATAACAAGGTTCATCTGCGCTGCTCGTACTAAGACAGGATTAAAATCTATGCCCGCAAGATATTGGTTGGCGGTTTCCCGTAACAGTCTCACAGTCTCTTCAAGGGCTTTGCTCTCGTCTTTCCATTTTGCACGCTGCGCGAGTTCGAGATACTCTCGCCAGATATTCATCATTGAAACAAGAAAGCCGCCTGTTCCACAAGCAGGGTCGAGGATGCGGAGTTTCAGCCATTTATCGCTGGGATAGGTAGCCAGAGCCATTCGCGCAGCCATCTCGCAGACATTTCGCGGTGTAAAGAATTCTCCCCTATCACCTCGTAGGTTGCTACCAACAAGTTGCTCGTAAGCTGCACCTTTTACATCAGCCAGAGTTTGCAAAAGGGAGTAGCGTTGAAGTTCTCCAACCGCATAGGCTAACACCCGATTATCAAGACGAATCTGCTCATCTCTGGCAAAGATGTATGGATAGCGGTTCTTTACGTCTTCAAATAATTGGTCTATCGTCTGTTTTAATCGCCTTTGACCGATTTCGGAACGGCGCTCATCATTGCTGATGAAAAAGCGCATTTCACCAGTTGATGTGTCTTCATCGTACACCTTGCAGAAAATCAGTTTGAGCAGTTCCTGAAAGGCGGGTTCTTTCTGTAGCCCCTGGTTGCCGTATATATAGTTATGGCATCGTTTGAAAATAGCGATCAGTTCCTCATGGGCAGGTACAAGTTCACTGAACATTATGGGCTGTGGGGCTTCGTAGCCAAAACGTGGGATGTCAGTCGCTTCAGCAAAATAGACTTCGCCTTTATCAGAGACAAGCCTTTCCCAGACCTGAAGTTCTGAACCTATCCACATTCCAAAGCGAGCATTCACGCAAGCTGAAAGATAGGATTTCAATTGCCCAACGCCATTATCTCGGTCAGTGGGGCGCACTTCTTCGCGCTTGCACTCAACGATAATTTTGATGTTCTCTTGTTTGTGGTCAACGCCAGGCGGAAAGATGGCAATATCCACTCTCTTCTTGCTTCTGCCAAGATTGACGGTAAACTCAATTTCGATGTCCGCCTTGTCGTACCCGTAATCTTCCAATAGACTGCGTCCTATGCGCTGGCGTACGTGTTCTTCTGGCGTGTCGGGACGAAGTTTCCCCGTTACAACGCATTGTAGCTTGCCAGGTGGAATTAGTGTAATTGCTTCTTCAGTCATCGGATTTCCTTGTTCTCTGTGCTTTGTTGGTATGAGTTAAACCACCTATCCAATAAATAACACACCACCCTAAGATAAATGTAGCAATATACAGACTTAATTATTATACATAAAATCTATTCCCCCAACCTCCTCGCTTCCCTGCCCTCCCGGCAGCCCAGCTCGTACACCAGCACCTGCTGCTCGGTGCGCACCGCCAGGTAACGGCTGTCGTCTGACCACTTGCTCTCCAGCGGCGTCCCATTCCTTAAATCCAGCGGGTATTTGATCCCCTCTTCGACATAACCGATCCAGGCGATATCGTCCTCGTCGCTGAAAAACACGCTCAGCTCATCCGGCGAGACGTTCGGGTTCAGCCACCCCTCAAATAGGGTGAATCCCTCCGGCTGGTTCAGGTCCACCGCCAGCGAATGATCCTCGTCCTCGCGGATTTGCTCGCGGATGCGCAGCTCGCTGCCCAATACGCTCACTTCGACCAGGCTGCGGCAGTCAGTCCCGCAGCCCTCGGAGACCAGCAGGCGGTTGCCGTCCAGCCATTCGACGATTCCCTTCGGGCTGGCTGTCGGGTCGCTGCCGCCGCCCTCCCCGAACAAATCGATCAGCGTCTTATCGGCAGGGCGCCAGGCATAGACCGTATAACGGTCGTCGCTTGGCCTCAACACAGAGAATGCCAGCCAGACCCCGTCTGGCGACCAGGTCAGGTCGCCGGCCACGCGCAGGTCGTTGGTACTGAACGGCTCGCCCTCCTCCAGCGGGGCGACCACTGCGTCGCCGACCGACCAACCCCAGCTGCGCCCGACCGGGGCGACGAACGCCAGGCTGTCCTCGCCCGGCTGCCAGGCGAGCAGGTTGCCCTGCGGCTGAAGCAACTGGATCACCGCGTCCTCGGCGACCAGGCAGGCGTCCGGCGGCTGGACGGTCAGGCCGTCCTCCGCTGGGGATTCAGGCAAGGGTGTGGCCGTCGCCGTCTCTTCCTCCACCGACGCCAGGGGAGCGCAGCCGGTCAGCGCAGCCGCCAGCAGAAGCAGGGCAGTCAGGCCATATCTGCGCCGGCGGATTATCCTGCTATCCATGCGTTGAGGCGATGTCCCAGTGGATCTCATTCACGATAAAGTTGATGCTCGCAGATGATCTGATAGACCTTTTCAGGCAGGTAGTAGCGGAACGGCCCTCCCCCGGCCGCCCGCCGGCGCACCTGGCTGGAAGAGATTTCTAACTGCGGCGCGCGGATGAACTCGATTTTGACACTCAGGCCGGGGATTTTCTCTTCCAGCTTAGCCAGGTCGATCCGCGTCCGCGGGCGGCGGAGCACGCCCAGGGCAGCCACGCCGGCCAGCAGCGCCTGCGGATCGCGCCAGGCGGGCAAATCGCGCAGCGAGTCACCGCCAATCAGATAGACCAGCTCGGTCCCGGGGTATTGTTGCGCCAGCAGACGCACAGTTTCGTACGCAAAATGCGGGCCGGGGCGGTCGATCTCCGCCCGGGAGATTTCGAAAGCGGGGTTGTCCTCGATCGCCGCGCGAACCATCTCCAGGCGTAAATCGAGCGGAGTGAGCGGTTGACCGCGTTTATGCGGCGGGTCGAGGGTCACCACCCAGAGCACCTTGCTCAGGTGGAGCTGGTCCATGGCCTCCGAAGCCAGGATCAGGTGGCCGAGGTGGGGCGGATCGAAACTGCCGCCGAAGATGCCCAGCCTCGCCGCGCTCAATCCTGCCACTCCAGCTCGTACTCGTCGCCGATGTAGACCGTATCGCCGTTCTGGATGCCCATCTGGCGCAGGGCATCCTCGACTCCCAGCCGCTCGATCAGCCGCTGGAAGCGGCGCACCGATCCTTCGTATTCCCAGTAGGTCATCGCCGCCGCCCGCTCGATCGCCGCTCCGCGCACCCGGTAGCCGCCGTCGTCGGTGCGGCTGATCTCGAACGCGCGCGGGTCGTCCGCCGGGCGGTAGACCGGAATCTCCTGGCGGGAAGGCAGCTCGGGCGCGCTCTGCAGCAGCTCCACGCATTTCCACAGAACCGCGTCCACCCCCTGCCTGGCCAGCGCAGAGATCGCCAGCGGCTCTTTGACGCCCTTCTTCTCCAATGCGGCTTTGATTTCCGGCCAGCGCTGCTGAACTTCGGGCAGGTCGTATTTATTCAAAGCCACGATCATCGGTTTGCTGCCCAGCGCCGGATCGAACAGGGCCAGCTCGGCATTGATCTGGCTGTAATCCAGGAGCGGGTCAGATGCCAGACCGTCCAGCAGGTGGATCAGCACGCGGGTTCGCTGGATGTGGCGCAAGAATGCATCCCCCAGGCCGACCCCCTGATGGGCTCCTTCGATCAACCCGGGGATATCTGCCAGCACCAGGCTGTGCTCGACGTCGAGCTCGGCCACGCCGAGGTTCGGCTCGAGGGTGGTGAAAGGATAGTCGGCGATTTTCGGACGGGCGTTGGTCACCGCCGCCAGGAAGCTGGATTTTCCGGCGTTGGGCACGCCGACGATCCCGACGTCGGCGATCAGACGCAGCTCCAGGCGAAGTCTGCGCTCCTGGGCAGGCTCGCCCTTCTCGGCGGTGCGCGGCGCCTGGTTGCGCGGGTTGGCAAAACGGGCGTTTCCGCGTCCTCCGCGCCCTCCCTTGCAGATCACCAGCCGCTGACCCGGCTCAACCAGGTCGCCGAGCATTTCGCCGGTGTCGGCGTCGTAGAGGATTGTCCCCGGCGGCACATGGATGACCAGATCATCGGCGGATTTACCGGTCATGTTATTGACCCCGCCCTTGGCCCCGTCGTCGGCAATGAATTTTTGTTTATACCGGAAGCTGCTCAGCGTGTTGAGCGTCGGCAGGACTTCAAAGACGACATCGCCGCCGCGCCCGCCGTCGCCGCCGTCCGGGCCGCCGCGGTTGACGTACTTCTCACGGTGAAAATGGACGAATCCATCCCCGCCCTTGCCTGAACGCACGTAGATTTCTGCTTCGTCGATGAACATGTTTAAGAATAATAAACCATAAAGAGAAATTAACAATCATTCGATCAATTTCTATTATAAATCGACTCTGATGGGACATCGATCTACACAAAGACCCCAAAGGTCATCAAGACCCTTGGGGTCTGATTGTTTTAGCTATGCGCAGTTATTTTCCAAACTTCGCTTTCAAGACCTCAGTCAGGGTCGGCTGACCAATTTCTTGCAGCTCGTAACGCACCCGCTGCATCGGCTTGCGAACCTTGATCACCCGGTTCAGATCGATGGGCGTCGCCGAGATGACCAGGTCAACCGGCGCGTTCTCGATGGTCTGCTCCAGGTCGCGCATCTGCTCCTCGCCGTAGCCCATCGCCGGCAGGATCGGACCGGTGGTGGGATATTTCTCGTAGGTGGTCATGATCGAGCCGACCGCGTACGGGCGCGGATCGACGATCTCAGCTGCGCCGAAGCGCCGGGCTGCCACCCAGCCGGCCCCGTAGCTCATCTCGCCATGGGTGAGGGTCGGGCCATCCTCAATCACCAGTACCCGCTTGCCGCGGATCGCCGCCGGGTCGCTGACGAACAGCGGCGAGGCGCCTTCGATCACCACAGCGTTCGGGTTGAGCGCGTGGATGCTCTCGCGCACCGCGATGACGTTATCCGGTTCGGCAGTGTCGACCTTATTGATCACGAACACATCCGCGTGGCGCACGTTCGTCTCGCCAGGATGATAGCGGTATTCATGTCCGGGGCGGTGCGGATCGACAACCACGATCGACAGGTCCTCCTTGTAGAAGGAGAAATCGTTGTTGCCGCCGTCCCAGAGGATGATGTCCACTTCTTCTTCAGCCTGGCGCAGGATTTTCTCGTAATCCACGCCGGCGTAGACGATCACGCCGTTGTCCAGGTGCGGTTCGTACTCCTCGCGCTCCTCGATAGTGCACTCATGCTTGTCCAGGTCGCTGTAATCTGCGTAGCGCTGGACGGCCTGCTTGACCAGGTCGCCGTAGGGCATGGGATGGCGGATCGCTGCCACTTTATAACCCATATCGCGCAGGATCGACGAGACGCGGCGGGTAGTCTGGCTCTTGCCGGAGCCTGTGCGCACCGCGCAGACCGATACCACCGGCTTGTTGGACTTCAATTGAGTGGCATTCAATCCCATCAGGCGGAAATCCGCGCCAGCCGCCAGCACCTGAGATGCCCTGTGCATGACCGTCTCATGGGATACGTCGCTGTAAGAAAAGATGACCTGATCGACCCGCTGTTCCTTGATCAGCCTGGTCAATTCACTCTCGGGGTAGATCGGAATCCCTTCCGGGTAGAGCGATCCAGCCAGTTGGGCTGGATAGAGCCGCCCTTCGATGTTGGGAATCTGGGTGGCGGTGAAAGCCACAACCTGGTAGTCTGGATTGTCGCGGAAGTAGACGTTGAAATTGTGGAAGTCGCGTCCCGCGGCGCCCATGATCAGGGTTCGAATGGTCATAAAGTTGCTCTCCTTTGCATGTGAAATTTGATGAGTCGCTTTTCACATCGCTTGTGGGGCTGTGATGCCCAGCAAAGCCAGGCTGCTGGCGAGAGCCTGGCGAGTTGCCGCTACCAGACGCAGCCGGAAGCTGCGCTGCGGTTCCGCAGCCTGCAGAACCGGACATTGAGTGTAGAAATCATTGAAAGCCCGGGCCAGTTCATAGGCATAGGCAGCGATCAGCAGCGGGCGGAGCTCGGCTGCGGCGCGCTCCACCTCATTGGGCAGGCGGGCGATCAGGTCAACCAGCTCGACCTCCTGGGGAGTCAGGCTGCCCTCAGGCTCGAGGGAGGCCGGCAGGTCGGCGTTCAATTTTCGCAGGATGCTGCCCGCGCGCACGTAGGAATACTGGATGTACGGCGCGGCCTGCCCGTTGAAATCCAGGGCTGTTTCCCAGTCGAAGGTAACCATCTTGGTGTTCTCGCGGGCCAGCATCGGGTACTTGATCGCCCCGATGCCAACCGCCCTGGCGATGGCCTGCTTCTGCTCATCACTCAGGTCGGGGTTTTTCTCCCGAACCACCTGCAAGGCGCGGGCGGTAGCCTCGCGGATGAGATCCTCGAGCAGCACCACCGACCCATCGCGGGATGCCATGATCACATTACCGGGCAGGCTGACCAGTTCGTAGGGGACGTGCTGGCAGCGCACAGCCCATGGATAGCCCATGATCTCGAGGGTTTTGAAGACCTGTTGGAAGTGCAGCGACTGGCGCACGTCGACGACGTAATATGAACGGACCAGGTCGGGATAATCAGTGAATTTCTGGATCGCCAGAGCCAGATCCTCAGTCGCGTAGAGCGCTGTCCCGTCGGAACGCAGAACAACCATCACGCGGTATTTTTCGTGTTTCAAACCGAGGAGTTCATCGATTTTGACAACCACCGCGCCTTCAGGCCGCTCGTCGCTGGCGATTCCGCGATCGATCAGCTCCTGGGCGATCTTTTTGCCCGGCTGCTCCGCCTGGCTCTGAAAATAATAGCGGTCGAAGCGGATATCGAGGAGGGAGTAGATCTGGTTGAATCCCTCCAGCGACCACTGACGGGTTTCCTCCCACAGGCGGACGATCTCGGGGTCGCGCTGGTCCCAACGCGAGTAGATTTCCCGCACTTCGCTCTCAAACTCGGGATTCTCCTCCAGGCGGCGAACCGCTTCGGCGTAGATTTGCCCCATCCAGCGGGTGATGTCTTTTTCCGGTTTCTCGCCGGCGTGATACTTTTGGTAACACCACAGCCACTTGACCACGTGCAGGCCGATATCGCCGGGGTAATTGGCGCGAACGATGTCGTATCCTGCGAATTCGAAGATGCGGGCAAGCGTATCGCCAAGGATCGCGCTGCGCAGGTGCCCGACGTGCATGGCCTTGTGAGTGTTAGGCTGAGAGAACTCGACCATCACCCGCTCGCCGCGCGGCTTGCCCCGCGCATAGGATTCGCCTTCAGCCAAAACGGTATCGATCACCCGGCGGGCATAGGCTGCCTGGGAAAAATACAGATTCAAATATCCGTTGACACCCTCGACCTTCTCGAAGCCCTCCGGTGTACCGAGAAAATCAGCGACCGCCAGCGCAATTTCTCTGGCCCGCTGATTGACATTTAGATGCTTACCCTGGCGCACTTCCTGAGCTGCCAGTTGGAAGAACGCAGTCGAAATCCCCCAATGACCGCTGAAGGGGATCCATTTCCATTGAAAATCCACCTCCGGCAGGCCGTTTGCCGCGCAAAAGGCGCGGATTTTGGTTTCGATAGAGGATTGCTCGGCTTCGAACATGGCTCTCTCAAGGACAATGGGTAGTCGAGATGAAAGTTCCTCTCAGCGGTTGGCTGGATTATAACATAGCGCCTGGAACGCCCTTTGATGCCTCTCTGGAAAGGAAAAGCGGGAGGGTTAACTCCCGCTGCCAGATACGCTCGTATGACCCCGGTCAAACCGGGGATGAAAGGGTTATTTCGCTAAAGATGTCAGGCGCTTCATCAGGCGGCTCTTGCGGCGGGCGGCGTTGTTCTTATGGATGATGCCCTTTTCGGCTGCCTTATCGAGCGCTTTGACGGCGGACAGAACAGCCTCGCGCGATTCAGTAACCTCCCCACTGGCAATAGCCAGGCGGGCTTTGGCGACTGCCTTGCGGGCACCGCCGCGGAAAAAGCGGTTGCGCAGGCGGCGCTTTTCATTCTGTCGATTGCGCTTGATCTGTGACTTGATGTTTGCCAAAGTACTTCCTCCAAAATAGACGAACGTTCACTGATTTGCAGAGGTGCATTCTACCCGAACATGGTCGATTTGTAAAGCGATTGGTCAGAAACTGACGCCATCCGGCCTTCGCCTGCGCCGGTCTCCGGATCGCGCTTTCCACGACTGTGTCTTGCTTTCTCTACCTGGTGCAAAAACGGCGACTTCACGCCTGAACGCAGCCGACTCACTCTATGTGATTTGCATACCGTCAGTGGATATCCCAAGCACCCAACTGCGCGATTCCAACCCCGCCGCCGAAAAGGCTGTCCGCATACCATTGATGACTTCCTCTGCCCCCGCCCCGGGAAAAGCGATCAATGCCGGACCGGCGCCGGAGAGCGCCGCCGGAATGCCCTGTTGCCAGGCAAGCTGCAGCGCGTCCTGAGCGCCGGGGATGAGGGGAAGGCGGTAAGGCTGATGCAGCCGGTCGGACATCGCCTGGTAAAGCAGCTCACGGTCGCCGCTGCGCAGCGCCTCGACCACCAGCGCCGTCCGCCCGATGTTGGCGACCGCATCCGCCAGCGCCACCAGCCGCGGGAGCGCCCCCCGCGCCTCGCGGGTGGGTAAATGATAATCCGGCAGGACGATCACGGCTGGGAGCGGTTGAACCTGCACCGCATGGACGATCACCCGGAGTTCCTCTCCTGTGGCGATCACCAGACCGCCGTAAACCGCCGCCGCAGCGTTATCCGGGTGTCCCTCGATCTCGGCAGCTATCCGAACAATGCCCGCTGGCGATAAACCCAGCTCCAGCAGCGCGTTCGCTCCCGCCACACCGGTCACAACCGCCGCAGCCGATGAACCCAGCCCTGATCCGAGCGGGATTGCGTTTTCGCAGATGAGTTCCAACCCCGCAGGTACGTCCCTGCCTGCCTCAAGGCAGGATCGCTCAAAAGCGCGAACGATCAGGTTGGATTGATCGCGCGGAAGAGTCCCGGCGCCCTCTCCCGCCACGCTCACCCGCACTCCCCTGCCGTCCAGACGGAAGGTGGTCCGGTTCCACAGGTCCAGCGCCAACCCCAGGCAGTCAAAGCCAGGGCCCAGGTTGGCCGTCGTCGCCGGAACGCTGACAGTGATCTGTTCCATCCTACCCCACCAGGATTGCTTTTTCCAATGCGCCCAGATCGGCCGGAAGCACCTTCGGCGCCCGGAAGGATTTGACCACAATGTCCGGATCTTTCAGGCCGTGACCTGTGCAAACCGCCACAACCCGCTGACCGCGCACATCCAGTTTCTTCCCGCTCAGCTGGCGAGTCAGCCCTGCCAGCCCGGCCGCCGACGCCGGTTCGACCCAGACGCCCTCAGCCGCCAGTCTGCGCTGCATGCGAAGAATCTCGTCATCGCTGACAGCGATGATCTGCCCGCCTGATTCCTCAGCCGCCTGTAAAGCCTGCTCGCCGCGCGCCGGACGCCCAATGCGGATGGCGGTCGCAACTGTTTCGGGTTTATCCACCGGGTGACCGAGCACCAGTGGCGCTGACCCCTCGGCCTGCACGCCGAGGATCTTCGGCAGGCCGGTGCTGTTCAATTGATTGTATTGGCGGAACCCCATCCAGTATGAGGTAATATTGCCCGCATTACCGACCGGCAGACAGAGTAAATCCGGGGCGCTGCCGAGCCGGTCGCAAATCTCGAAAGCGGCCGTTTTTTGACCCTCCAGCCGGTAGGGGTTGAGTGAATTGACCAGCGCAATCGGCGTGCGCTGGCTGATCTCGACGACCAGGTTGAGGGCGTCGTCGAAAGAACCCTCGATCTGGATGACCTCCGCGCCGTAGGCAATCGCCCCGGCCAGCTTGCCGGCTGCCACCTTTCCCTGGGGGATGATCACGATCGCCCGCCGCCCCGAGCGGGCAGCGTAAGCCGCTGCTGAAGCTGCAGTGTTGCCAGTCGAAGCGCAGATCACCGCCTTTACATCCCTGCCCAGCGCCTCGCTGATCGCCACGGTCATGCCGCGGTCCTTGAAAGAGCCGGTCGGGTTCAAGCCTTCATACTTGACCCACAGCTCGAACCCTCCGCCCAACTCCTCGGCAAGACGCGGCATGGGGATCAACGGGGTGTTGCCCTCGAGCAAGGTGACCGGGACTGCGTAAGCCGGCAGGTCGAGGAGTGAATGATAACGGGAGATGACGCCTTGATACGGTATTGACATTCCAGTCTCCTCCATTTACCGATGGTTCATCCATTTCAGGGTATGGTACGCATCAACCCTTCGACCAGGCGGAGCTTCTCACCCTCCGTAAGGCGCGCCTCCGGATGCATGATCAGGTAGGTCGGCAGAGGCATTTCACCCTCGAGGATGACTTCGCGGATTTCCTTAGCGTCCTCATCCCTCCTGCCCCAGTCGGAAAAATTCATTTTCTTTCGCCCCTCTTCAACATCCCGCTGAACCAGCCAGGAGACGGGAGCGATATTTGCATACCACGGCCAGATGGTTTCGTTGGTATGACAGTCGAAACACGCCCGCTTTGCCAGAGCCCGTGTTTCAAGTGAGTCCCAGGCGGGTTCCCGTACAACAGGCGGATTGGTGTGATCTCTGCCAAAGGGGATCAATTGGATAAGGCCGAAAAGGATGATCCCGGCCAGGATCAGGAACCCGGCGATTTTTACCACTTCGTTCATTTCTCCGTCATTGAAAAAGAACAGATTCCTGCCAGGATAAACGGCAGGAACTCTGTTTCATTTTTACCAGGACACCTTACTTGTCGAGAAGCGCGGCTACGCCGGGCAGAACCAGCCCTTCAAGCATTTCCAGCGACGCGCCCCCGCCGGTCGAGATGTGGGTGATCTTATCGGCCAGGCCCGACTGGTTGATCGCCGCCACAGACTCGCCGCCGCCGATTACGCTGACCGCGTTGCTCTCGGCAATCGCCTGGGCGATACCATAGGTTCCGTGTGCGAAGCGCGGGAATTCAAAAACGCCCATCGGTCCGTTCCACACCACCGTGCCGGCGCCCTTGATGATCTCGCTATATGTTTTCACCGTCTTTGGCCCGATGTCCAGAATGCGCCAGCCGTCGGGCACCGGACCAGCATCCACGGCTTTTGCCGCTGCCTCTGCGGCAAAGGCGTCCGCCAGGACGAAATCCACCGGCAGATGCATCTTGCCCCGGGCTTCCTCGAGCAGCTGACTGGCGGTTTCGATCGCCTCATCTTCGACCAGTGAATCGCCGACTGGCATCCCTTGAGCCTTAAGGAAGGTATTTGCCATCCCTCCGCCGATCAAGATCGAGTCGGCTTTATTGAGCAGGTTCCGGATGACTCCAATCTTGTCGCTGATCTTTGCTCCGCCGAGGATCGCCACGAAAGGACGCTTCGGATCATCGATCGCCTGACCAAGGTACCTGATTTCCTTTTCGAGGAGGAAGCCCGCCACCGCGGGCAGATAATCGGCGATCCCGGCGGTGGATGCATGGGCGCGGTGAGCCGAGCCAAATGCGTCGTTGACGTAGACTTCGGCCAGAGATGCGAGCGCCTTCGCCATGCCGGGGTCATTTTTTTCCTCTCCGGGATGGAAGCGCGTGTTTTCGAGCAGGAGCACTTCTCCCGATTTGAGAGCTTCGGCTGCCTTCTCGGCCGCAGGACCAACGCAGTCATCGGCAAAGGCAACCGGTTTGCCAAGCAGCGCGCTGAGATGGGACGCAACCGGCCGGAGAGAGAACTTCTCCTCAGGTCCGCCCTTGGGGCGGCCGAGGTGCGAGGCCAGGATCACCGCCGCGCCCTGGTCGAGCAGATAACGGATCGTCGGCAGGGCTGCCCGGATGCGGGTATCGTCGCCAACCACCCCGTCCTTAATCGGCACATTGAAGTCAACCCGCACAAATACGCGCTTGCCCTTAACATCGATATCTTCCACTGTCTTCTTATTGAACACAATTCCCTCCGCTTATAAAGATAAGTGTGTGATGCGTAATCAGGACGGTTGAGCCAGATTACGCATCACAGGATTGTCCGGGTTGGACTTAGAGATTTTTTGCCATCAAGAAGGCCAGGTCAGCGGTGCGGCAGGAATAGCCCCATTCATTGTCATACCAGGCAACCACTTTGACCAGGTTGCCGCCTATGACCATGTTGTTCGGCAGGTCGACGATCGACGAGCGCGAATCGCCCTTGAAGTCCATCGATACCAGCGGATCGCCGTACTTGCCGGCTGTCACGCCGAGGATGCCTTTGAGCTTCCCGTTGGCAGCCTCGATGAAGAGCGCGTTCAAATCCTCTTTTGTGGTGGACTTTTCGACCAACGCGGAGAAATCGACGATCGAGACGGTCGGCGTGGGCACGCGCAAAGAGTAGCCGTCGAATTTTCCCTTCAGCTCAGGGATGACCAGCCCTACCGCTTTGGCTGCGCCGGTAGTGGTGGGAATGATGTTCAGACCGGCCGCCCGCGATCGGCGCATTTCTTTCTTGTGCCCCTGATCCAGGATGACCTGGTCGTTAGTGTATGAATGGATCGTGGTCATCATCGCCGAGAGGATGTTCAGGTTATCGTGAACCACCTTGGCGGCGGGCGCCAGGCAGTTGGTGGTGCAGGACGCATTGGAGATCACATGGTGCCTGGAAGGGTCATATTTATCTTCATTTACACCCAACACAATAGTGATGTCTTCATTTTTTGCTGGCGCGCTGATGATGACTTTCTTCGCCCCGCCCGCATCGATGTGCACGCGCGCGCCCGGCTTGCCTTTCGCGGGGTCGCCGACTGCATCGGTGAACACGCCCGTTGATTCGATCACAATCTCAACGCCCAGATCCTTCCAGGGCAGTCTGGCGGGGTCTTTTTCGGCAAAGGCTTTCACCGTATGGCCGTCGATGACCAAATCGCTGCCCACCACCTCGACCGAGCCGGGATAGATTCCGTAGTTCGAGTCATATTTAAACAGATGCGCGTTCTGCATCGGGTCGAACAGATCGTTTATGGCGACAACTTCGAGCTCATTCGGATATTTCTCGAGGATCGCCTTCAATACTTGCCGTCCGATACGGCCAAAACCATTGATACCAACTTTTACTGTCATGCTAACCTCCTGTGTCTTTCTTATGTGGATGTGAAACCTCGCATGATGAATTCTTACAAATCAGGTAAGGTCATCTTCACGGCTGCTTAACGGACCGGTCCGTTCATAATACAAATCCATCACTGCCTGAGCAAGCTTTTTGGGGTCGTGCCGCCAGGGTTGTTCCAGGTCCACCAGATCGGCGCAATAGACTGCATAATCTTCTTCCAGGCGCGGGTTCGGCAGTACCGGATCGACATTTTCGGGCAGATTGCTTACCTCGCGGTTATTGCAGATCACCAAGTCGAATATCCGCTCTCCAAGGTGTTTTTCAATTGTGCGGACGTGATCATAACATGAAAAGTTATCGGTTTCACCCGGTTGAGTGGCGACATTACAGATATAAAACTTATACGCCCGGCTGGCGCGAAGCGCGGCAGCGATATCAGGGACCAGCAGATTGGGAAGCAGACTGGTGAACAGGCTGCCCGGACCGATGCAAATCAGATCGGCGCTGAGGATGGCTTGAAGCGCGGGCGGATATGCCAATGGATTGTTCGGTTCCAGCCAGACGCGCTGCACCCTGCCCGGCGTGGTAGGGATGTTGCTCTCACCCTTGACCCGGATTTCTTGATTGCGCTCGGGCTCGCGCAGATCGGCAACCAGGCGCACGTCGTGCAGCGTGGAGGGAAGCACCTTTCCGCGCACCGCCAGCACCCGGGCCGACTCAGCTACCCCGGCCTCGAAACTCCCGGTAATTTCAGCCATTGCGCTGATCAGCAGATTGCCCAGGCTGTGCCCGTTCAAACCGGCTCCCTCGCCAAAGCGGTATTTAAACAACTGGGTGGTCAGCTCCTCGTCGTCCGAGAGGGCTGCCAGGCAGTTGCGGATATCTCCCGGCGGGAGGATGCCCATCGTTCGGCGCAGCTCGCCGGAAGAGCCGCCGTCATCCGCCACGGTGACGATCGCGGTGATGTTGTTCGTGTGCTCCTTGATTCCCCGCAGCAGCGAGGCCAGGCCGTTTCCCCCGCCAATGGCGACCACGCGCGGGCCGCGCCCTCTGCGTCGGTAGTTGGTCACCTGGTCAAGGAGCGGCTTACCCGGGCGGATAAAGGGACGCAGCAAAGCCCGGTTGAAACCCCATACCCCCAGAATGACGAGGCCGAGCCCGATGCTGCCAAAGATCAGGATTCGCAGCGGGCGCTCGAGCGCACGCAGCGAGGCGGCGGAGAGGATGGGCAGCCACCAGGTATCCGGCGCGTTTCGGTAAACATCCAGGACGAAAAGGGCCAGCCCGATGCCGATCATGGTCGTCCCTGCCAGCAGCACAAGGAACCAGCGCTTGATCCCCAGGCCGGGCATCAACCATTGTAAATTGCGGCCTGCCCGTTGGGTCAGCCGCTGATACCATGATTTCTTTTTACCGGGCATACCTCTATTTATAATAGCCTTTCGGTGATCCGTCAACGCCTGGCAGGATTGTGTATACAATTTCACAAACGCCCCTCCCGGAGAGAGACCTGATTATGCTATAATCCAGGCATGGATCTGGAAATCGTAGCTGATGTTGGCGGGACACAAATACGAGTTGCGGTATTTCAGGACGGCGCCACTACTCCGACAGAAATTCAAAAAATCCGAACCAAAGATAAGGAAAAAAGGCCGGAAGAGCGGCTGGCTGATTTGATCCTCTCCATGCGCCCCGGACAAGGGCGGCTGCGGGCAGTGGCTGTGGCCGTTCCTGGCTATGTCGACCCGGTCAACGGTCTGGTCTACCGCGCGCCAAACATCCCGGGCTGGGATAACTTTCCAGTGCGAACCTATCTGGAAGAGAAAATCGACGCGCCGGTTTTGATCGGCAACGACGCCAACCTGGCTGCGTTGGGCGAATGGCGCTTTGGCGCCGGGGTAGGCTTCCACAACCTGATCTATCTGACGATCAGCACTGGCATCGGCGCAGGAGTGATCATGGATGACCGCCTGATCCTCGGCGAGCACGGGCTGGCGGCTGAACTGGGTCACGTGACCGTTGTACCCGAAGGGCCGCTGTGCGGCTGCGGGCAGCGCGGTCATCTCGAGGCCGTCGCTTCGGGCACGGCGATCGCCCGCTATGTCGCCGAAAAACTTGCCCTGGGCTACCCATCCTCACTGGCCAGCCTGACAAATCCGACCGCGAAAGACGTCAGCATCGCCGCTGAAAAGGGGGATGAACTGGCCATCCGCGCACTCCACCACGCCGGCACGTACATCGGTTATGCCCTGGCGGATTTTCTCCACATGTTAAACCCGGCGATCGTGATCCTCGGCGGCGGGGTCTCCCGAGCGGGCGCCCTGCTGATCGAGCCGCTCAAAGCAGCCCTGCCGGAACGGATCATGAACCGCGCCTATGTGGACAATTTGATAATCACCACCTGCGCGCTTGGCGATAATGCCGGTCTGATGGGAGCCCTGGCCCTGGCGCGCACTGTGCCCGATTCCTGACGGCGCTCAACTCGACATTATTCCATGAGCTCATTCGGCCGGTCAGCCCGAATGGATCCCCCCCGATCCACGCCGCTGACGCCAGTCCGGTTAGAGCCTGCAATTTTCAGTATCTTTCAACTGTTTAATCTGATGAATGAAAACCTTTTTCCACCAACCCCGGAAGGTTTGCTATAATGAGCAAGTGAAGAGCAAAACCTTCTACGGCCGTTTCGTTTCAGCTTCATCTCAACACAAACCTGGAGGGAACGTATGCAGAAGCTCAATTTGCCCGGACCAAAAGCCCAAAAACTGATCGAGCGAGATAAGGCGGTCATCTCACCGTCCTACCCGCGCGGTTATCCTTTCGCGATGGACCGCGGCCGCGGCGTCGAAGTGTGGGACGTGGATGGCAACCGCTTCCTCGATTTTTCCGCCGGCATCGCCGTGGTTTCAACCGGGCACAGTCATCCAAAAGTCGTCAAGGCGATTCAGGAACAGGCTGAAAAATTCATCCACATCTCTTCCGATTTTTACCACCAAAAATGGATCGAGCTGGCTGAAGAAATTGACCGGATCGCCCCCTTCAAAGAGGACGCGGTCAGCTTTATGACCAACTCGGGGACCGAAGCCGTCGAGGCGGCGATTAAGCTGGCCCGTTACCATACCAAACGCACCGAATTCATCGGCTTTCTGGGCGGTTTTCACGGGCGCACAATGGGCGCGGTCACCTTCACGGCCAGCAAGGCCAGCTACCACCGCGGTTTCTTTCCCCTGCTGAGCGGTGTAGTCCACGTTCCATTCCCTGATCCCTACCGGCCGCTGTTGGCCATTCGTCCCAACGAGGATTACGGCCAGGCAGTCGTGCGCTATATCGAAGAAGAAATTCTCGGGCGAATCCTGCCGGCAGACGCCGTCGCCGGCATCCTCCTCGAGCCGATCCAGGGAGAAGGCGGCTACATCGTCCCGCCGCCCGGATTCTTGCCAGCCCTTCGTCGGATGTGCGATAAGTACGGCATCCTGCTGATCGCCGACGAGGTCCAGGCCGGCGTTGGCCGTACCGGTAAATGGTGGTCGATCGAAAATTTCGGCGTCGAGCCGGACATCTTCTGCGTGGCCAAGGGAATCGCCTCGGGAATGCCGCTCGGCATGATGGTCGCCCGCAAGAGTGTGGTGACCTGGCCGAAGGGGTCGCACGGCAACACCTACGGCGGCAATCCCATTTCCTGCGCCGCCTCTCTTGCCACGATTGGTTTGATCGAAAATGAATACATGGATAACGCGCGACGAATCGGAGAGTTCGCCCTGAAAAAGCTGCGCGTAATCCAGCAGCGCCACCCGTCCATTGGCGATGTTCGCGGAATCGGGCTGATGATCGGCGTCGAGTTTGTCAAGGACCGGGAAACCAGGGAACACGCGGAAGCATTGCGCGACCGAATCGTGGATCTTGCTTTTGAAAACGGGCTGCTGACCCTCGGCTGCGGGCGTAGCGTGATCCGCGTCTCTCCACCGTTGTGCATCACGCAGGCGGAAATGGAGGAAGGCCTGGAGCTCTTCGAAAACGCGATCAGCCAGGCCGAGGAGGAATTGCTCGGTGAACGCCTCTCGGTAGGGCAGTCTGTCTGAGGATCTCCACCATGCTTTTGCCTGACCTGCGTGTTCGCCAGCGAGATTACCTGCTCGAAATCTCGCGCGCCCTGACCCAGGAGCTGGATCTCGAAAAACTGCTCAGGCGCATCCTGATGATCAGCATCGAGATGCTCGCCGGTCAGGCAGGTCTGATCGCCTTGCGCGATGAGTTCGGCGACTGGCAGGTGCCGGTCTCGCACGGGCTGCCGCTGGTCTTCATCAAATACCTGACCCCATATCTCGACCAGATATCCGACGAAACCGATCCGGACAGCTTTGAGCTGCTCGAAATCAACCGCCGGCTGCGCGAGCTGGCCCACATGGCCAGCAACGGGCTGTTGAATGGGGTGGTATTGCCGCTGGTCGCCCGTCAGAAGATCGTCGGGGTGATCTTCATCTTCCGCTCTTACACCGACACCTTCTCGGCCAACGACCGGGCGCTGCTCAGCAGCTTTGCAAACCAGGCTGCGATCGCCGTTCAAAACGCGCAGGTATACACCGAATCGGTTCGCAGCCGCCAGCGGATGGACGCGCTGCTCGATTCTGTCGCTGACGGTATCCTCATCCTGGCGCCAGATTTAAAAGTCGAGCGTCACAACCCTGCTCTCGTGCGAATGTTGAATCGAGGCAAAGACAACCTGCGGGACATCCCCCACGAGCAGGTCATTCAATGGGTGCGCCATCCGCGCGATATGACCCTGGAAGAAGCAGTCGCCGGCGGCTGGCCGCTGACCAGAAATGCTCACCTCTACGTCGAAGGCGACCTCAAACGCGGCAATTCCCTGCCGCCTCTCCCCGTCGGAATCACCTACGCTCCTTTGATGTCGGAAGACGGCACACTGATCAACATCATCGCCACCCTGCGGGATATCACTCATTTCCGCCAGGCCGATGAGTTGAAAAACACTTTCATGTCGATCGTTTCTCACGAGCTGAAAACGCCTTTGGCATTGATCAAGGGATATGTCAGCACGCTTCGGCGCGAAGACGCGCGCTGGGATCGCAAGATCGTCGAGGAAAGCCTGGCGGTCATCGAGGAGGAGGCCGACCGGCTCAGCCTGATGGTCGAAAATCTGCTCGACGCTTCCCGCCTGCAGGCCGGCGGGCTGGCTCTGAAGCGCTCGGACGTGAATCTGCCCGAGCTGGCCAGACGTCTTGCGGAGAGGATGCAAACTCAAACCAGCCGCCATACGATCGTCGTCGATCTGCCCCCCGATTTTCCGATCGTCCTGGCAGATGAAGACCGCCTTGTCCAGGTCCTCTCCAACCTGATCTCGAATTCGATCAAGTATGCTCCCGATGGAGAAATCCGCGTCGCCGGGCAGGTGCGCCCCGATTTCGTGGTGATCTGTGTCACCGACGAGGGTCCGGGCATTGCCCCACAGGACATCCCGCATATTTTCGACCGCTTCTACCGCGCGCCCGAAATGGCCCGCCACACCAAGGGCGCCGGCTTGGGGCTGTACCTCTCCCGGGCGATTATCGAAGCGCACGGCGGACAAATTTGGGTTGATTCGAGGCGGGACTCCGGCGCGCGGATCTGCTTTTCTTTGCCGCGCAGCGAATGAGCGTGTAAGCCGGCGCATTCTGGTGGTATAATCCGCACATTGCGGTGACCGATCCCGCATCAGTCCTGCCAGATTTCAGGCTGGTTTGTTGTCGTGGAAACATAACAGGTCAGGGAGAAACGAGTTCTGCATGTCTAAAATCCAAACAAGCTGCCCGCGGTGTAAATCTCCAGTGATCGCTGAAGTCGAACAACTTTTCGATCTCAACCAGGATTCACTGGCCAAGCAGCGCTTTCTGAGCGGCCAGGTCAATGCCATCCATTGCCCCACCTGCGGTTATGACGGCATGGTCGCAACGCCGGTCGTCTATCACGATCCGGAGAAAGAATTACTCCTCACCTACGTCCCGCCAGAGCTCGGCCTGCCGGTCAATGAGCAGGAGCGGATGCTCGGCCCGATTATCAACCAGGTGGTCAACCGCCTGCCGGCGGAAAAACGCAAGGGTTACCTGCTCCGCCCGCAGTCCATGTTCACTTTCCAGACCATGATCGAGCGCGTGCTCGAGGCGGATGGGATCAGCAAGCAGATGATCGAGGACCAGCAGAAACGCTTGCACCTGCTCCAGCGGATCATCTCGATCTCCCAACCAGAATCACGCGCCGAAGTGATCAAACAAGAAGAGGCACTGATCGATCATACCTTTTTCAGCATGCTCTCGCGCCTGATCGAGGCAAGCATTGCCCAGGGCGACGAACGCTCCGGCCGGGCGCTCTCGCAAATCCAGCAGGAACTGCTCGAGCAAACCGGGGTCGGCAGGCAGATTCAGGAACAATCCCGCGAAGCGCAGGAAGCGGTGCGCAGCCTGCAGGAAATCAGCCAGGGCGGTCTGACCCGGGAAAAACTGCTCGATCTGATGATTGCCGCCGCCGATAGCGAAATCCGCCTGTCGACCATTGTCAGCCTGACTCGTAACGGCATGGATTACGTGTTCTTCCAGCTGCTCTCTGAGCGGATCGAGGCGAAGTCAGGCGAAGAGAGAGCCAGACTGGAAGCCCTGCGCCAGAAACTGCTCGATTACACAACCAAAATCGACCAACAGGTTCAGAAGCACCTCAACGAAAGCCGCAAGCTGCTCCAACAAATCCTGAGTTCCGCCGACATCGATGCCGCCATGGAGCAGAACCTTGACCGAATCGATGATTTCTTCGTCGAGATCATCGAACAGGAGCTGCAGGATGCCCGCGCCAAAGCTGATCTGGACCGGATCGGCAGGATCCAGAAAGTCAAAGGTTTCATCGAGAGAGTTTCAGCGCCCCCGCCCGAGCTGGCATTTATCGAGCAGCTACTCGGCATGCCTGGATACGACGAGCGGATGAAAGCGATGCAAGAAAAAGCCGAAATGGTCACGCCGGAGTTCCTCCAGCTTCTCAGCGGATTGATCAGCCAGATGGAATCGCAGAAGCAATCTGAAGAGCTGGTCGCCAGCCTGAAGGAGATCAACCGGATCGCCCTGCGGGTGTCGATGATGGCTGCGATGAAGGCCAACGATAAAAAATAGGGTTTTCCTATTCCGCCAGCAGCGAGCGCTGCGCCGCCCACATACGGGCGTACAATCCCTGCCCGGCGAGCAAATCAGAATGAACGCCCCGCTCGACCACATGCCCGCGGTCTAGAACCACAATCTCATCCATCCTGTCCATGCCGGCCAACCGGTGGCTGATCAGGATCAGGCTTTTCCCTTGGCTGGCATCAAGCAGATCAGCCAAAATCTGCTCCTCGAGCAGCGGATCGAGATGGGCGGTCGGCTCGTCCAGCAGTAAAATCGGTGCATCTTTGAGCAGGGTGCGGGCCAACGCCAGCCGCTGGCGTTCCCCGCCGCTCAGCCGCAGCCCGTGCTCTCCGACCCAGGTGTCCAATCCGCGCGGCAGCCCGCGCAGCCAGTCTCCCAGCCGGGCTTTTTCAAGGGCGGCAACCAGCTCTTCGTCGGCGGCGTCCGCTTTAGCAAGGCGCAGGTTCTGGCGGACGCTTGCGCTGAAAAGGTAAGCCGATTGAGAGATGACCGCGTACAACCGGCGGCATTCCTCGCCATCCATCTCGGCATAGTCTCGTCCATTGATGCAGATCGATCCCGGCGGAACCTCAGCAAACCGCAGCAGCAGGTTGATCAGGGTGGATTTTCCCGCCCCGCTTGGCCCGACTACGGCAATCCTCCGCCTGGGCGGCAGATCCAGGCTCAACCCGTTGAGCGCTGCGGCCGGGCTGCCAGGATAGTGAAATGTCAGCCGATCGATCACCAGATTGACCGGCTGATCCATGATTATCTGCTGCTCGTCCCAGTGATACTGCCCGCTTATCGGCTTATTTTCGGCAAGGGCGAACAGCCGCCTGGCAGCCTGCAGGCTGCCCTCCAATTGCTGCGCTGCCTGCGGCAAAGGCGCGATCGCCTCGAAACTGGCCAACGCGGCGAGGGCCAGCACCGCCAGCAGGTATCCTTCGAGCTCGCCTGAATTCACCCTCGGAATCGATAGCCATAAAACCGCTACCAGGGTTCCCTGGGCAATCAGCAGAGAAAGCGCATTGAGCGCTCCCTGAACCCGGCCGTGTCGCCGCTGGGCGCCTGCCAGTGCCCGGCTGGAGCGCGCAACCCGGTTTAAGAAAAAGCCGCTCCAATTAAAAGCAGTCAAGTCTGCGATGCCCTGTAGCCCCTCGACCAGGGTTGCGGTCACCCTGCTCCGCGCCTCGATCAGTTCCCGCCCGGTTGACCGCCCAACTGCGTAAGCCAGGACAGGGACCAGCACCCCCCCGGTTAGCATTCCGCCAACCAACGCCAGCCCGGCGGCAGGGACCATGCTCCCGGCAAACCAGCCGATCCCCAGGGTGATCACTGCCGCGGTGATCGGCGGCGCAACCACGCGCACATAAAAATTCTCGAGGGTTTCGATATCATCCAGAGCGCGGGCGAGCAGGTCGCCGCTTTGCAGGTCAACCAGTCCAAGCGGAGCCAGCGGCTCAATTGACCGGTAGAACCAGCCGCGCAGCCCCGCCAGCAGGCGGAAATTGACCGAGTGGGATGCCAGCCGCTCCAGGTAGCGGAAGACCCCGCGGGTCAGGCCGAAAAATCGTACGCCGACGATAGCCACCTGCAGCGCGGCAATGGAAGGCCGCAGGGCTGCCCGGGCGATCAGCGAGGCGGATGTGCCCAGCAGGCCGATCCCGCTGGCAACCGCGGCGCTGCCAAGCAGAACCGTGAGCAGCACCCAGCCCCAAAACGGCCGCAGAAAGTCAAGCAGGCGTAAAATCGTCTTCATCCCCGCCCCCGGAAAGCCTGAACCTGTTCGAAGTAAGCGCCTTTCCGGGCAATTAATTCGGCATGGCTGCCCTCCTCGACCACCCGGCCGCCGTCGATGACCAGGATACGGTCGGCGTTCATCACGGTAGTCAGCCGGTGGGCAATGATCAAAGCGGTTTTGCCCTCGAGAAGTATTCGAGTGGATTGTTCCAGGAGCGCCTCATTAAGAGGATCAAGGTAGGCTGTCGGCTCGTCCAGCAGCAGCACAGGTGCGTCGCTGAAAAACGCGCGGGCCAGAGCCAGCCGTTGGGCCTCGCCGCCGCTCAAGCGCGCCCCGCGCTCGCCGACCATGGAATGGATTCCCATAGGCAGACCGGCGATCACCGGCTCGAGCTGCGCCTGTCGAGCGGCTCGAAAAACCTTTTCCTCATTTCGGCCTTCTTCCGGCAGGGCAATATTATTCGCCAGGGTATCGAGCAGCAGAAAAGGGCGCTGGGGCACCCAGGCGACCTGGCTGCGCCAACACTCCAGCTCGATCTGCGCCAGCGGCGTCCCATTGATCAGGATCTCTCCCCCTTCAGGCTGGATGAAGCGCAGCAGCAGCCTGGCAATGGTGCTTTTACCTCCTCCGCTCGACCCGACCAGTGCGACCTTCTCACCAGCCCTGAATGTGAAGGACAGGCCGTCCAGCGCCGGGCGGTTTTGGCCAGGGTAAGTGTAACGGACATCAACGAAGCGAATCTCGAACCGCGCGCTCAAATCGACCGGAACGCCGGCTCCTACTTGAACGGGCGGCAGCGGCAGATCGAGCACGGCGAAGATATGCCGGGCGGCGCTGATCCCGCTCAAAGCGGCGTGGAAGCGCTGCCCGAGCAGGCGCAGCGGCTGGTAGAACTCGGGCGCGAGGAGAAGAATGAAGAAGGCTTCCTCGAAGCCCATCCGCCCGTAGAGCAGGCGCAATCCGATCTGCACGGCAATGACCGCCGTGCTGAGCGTGCCGACCAGCTCCAACGCCAGGGCTGAAAGGAACGTCACCCGCAGGACCCGCATGGTCGCAGCCCGGTGGCGCTCGGCGGCGGCGTCGATCTCCGCGCCGCGCTGGCGGCTGCGTCCTAGCTGCTTGAGCTCGCGCAGCCCCTGAATCGAATCCAGGAATGTCGCGCTCAACCGGCTGAGCGATTCCCACTGGCGGCGGGTGACCGCCTCGCTGGCTTTGCCGATCAAGAACATGAACAGGGGGATTAACGGCGCGGTCAGGGCCAGAATGAGCGCGGAAAGGGCGTCGCGGGAAACAACCGCCGTCAGGAGGATCAGCGGGATCATCCCGGCCAGTACTACCTGCGGCAGGTACTGGCTGAAGTAAGCGTCAAGCGACTCGATCCCCTGAATAGCAGTGGTGGCCAGCTCTGCGATTTGCTCGCCATACAGCCCGCCCGGCCCGAGCCGGATGAGGTGGCGGGAGAAAGCCTCTCGCAGCCGGGTTTTCACTCGCAGCGCGGCCTCGCTTGCCGCCGCATCGGCGCCAAATGAAGCAGCCGCCCGCAGAAAAATGATCGCCAGCAAGAGGGCCAAAGCCGGAGCGGCGGCGTCCAGGTCCATGCCCGCGAGGAAAACGCCGTTGACGATTCGCGCGAGCTGGCGCGCCTGCCAGACGATCAGCATACCGCCGGCAGCGCTGAAAAGCACAGTCAGCGCCAGAGCAAAACCGGCCTGGCGCGCCCATCTAAGCAGGCGCGGGTCGAAGTTCATCTCGAATCCGAGGGGCGGGGGATAAGGTATAGAGATTATACCCCACCGTCCGGAACCCGCCTGCCCGCAGCTTAGCCGGCCCTCAGTCTTTCATCGCCTGCTTGAGTTGTTCGATCGCCGGAATCAGGGTCGGATCGGCCCCATAGATCATCGCCAGGTAATAGGCGACGTAATCGCCGAAGTGCAGCGCCGACCAGAGGTGCGCCAGGCGTCCTTCGCCTTTGGCCAGGTAGTAATCCGTGCCAATTCCGGCCAGCATGAACGCCCTGGCAGTCAGTTCGCTGCGCAGTCGGTTGCGCGGATGGTCGCTCGGCGCCCGCAGGAAAATGGCGCTCATCTGGGTCAAAACCGGCTCGGGATTTTCGATCCCCGCGATGGTGTTGTGATCAGCCTCAGGAAGCTGGTCGAAACCCGCCCAGGCTTTGGCCAGCTCGTTGATTTGACCCTTCCAGCGCCGGGCTACCGGCGCGAGCAATCCTGAACCGATCACCAGCACGCCCCGCCCAACCAGTTGCCCCGCCTGCCGTTTGGCCGGATTGTTAACCACCGGAGTCTCGGCTAACAGACTCTCCTGCTGCTGTTTCATCACGCGGACCGCTTCCTCCAGCTCGGCTAAGGGATCTGGAATCAATCCAAGCCGGTAGAACAAGGCCAGCAGCAGGCCAAAAGAGTACCCGACCGCGGAGCGTGGCTGACCGTGATGCTCGAACAGCCACTGCTTTGCGCTGGCTTTGCGGGCTTCCTCACTCAATTGCCCGCCGGTGGAGATCACGAAGAGCTGGCATCCGGCATGGCGCGCCTGCTCGAAAACGGACAGAGTCTCTTCGGTGTTGCCCGAATGCGAGGAAGCAATGACCAGGGTTTGCTCTCCTGCCGCCCAGGCCGGCAGGTTGTAGTCGCGCTGGATAAACACCGGCGCAGAACTTATCGGCTCGAGGTATGCGGCCAGCAGATCAGCCCCGATCGCCGAACCGCCCATCCCGGCGACCAGGACCTGGCGGATTCCGCTCATGGCCGGCAGCGTCTGGCTCATCCCATGATCCCAGGCGCGTCTGAGCTGATCGGGCAAATCATCGATATGGGCAAGCATCCCGCCCGGATCGAGTCGGGCAAAGTTCTGGTACTGATCTAAATCCATGATCCCTCCCGCATTCCGATGTTCATTTTGATATAGAGAAAATATCCGGCGCAATTAACATTGAATCGCACAAACATCACGGCGAAGCCCAGGTGACGTACTCCATCTCTAGGGGAACGCCCTGGGCAGGCAGTTTGACCAGCAGCAGCGTTCCAGACAGCCCCTGGTTGGTACGGTAGCACAGGTATACGCCGGCCTGTTGATCGCCGAGCCTGACTGGATCTCCGGTCAGCTGCGCCCCATTGCAGTCTGAAATGCCCGGTCTGTTCAATCCGAACGCGACCAGGCGGGCGCCGTTCAATGGGAACAGCTGATACTGGTCAGGCTCGTTTTCCTCGAGCATGACGTCACCGCCATCGTTCTGCTCGATCAAGCCGGTGTCCAGGTCAAATACCTGTCCAGGCTGCAGGCTGACCTTGCCGCTGACCTCGATGACCGGGGTTGGAGATGGGATTGCCGTTGGCATGGGCGTAGCGGTGCTGACCACCACCACCTGGATACGCGCCCAAAACGGTGCATCGCCGTTTGGACCAAGCCCGAAGAGCGAGCCGCGGTCGCTGCGCAGCATCCAATAGCTCGCGTACACCCCCGGCGTGCCCGGCGCGACCATATCGACGGCGATCTCGATGCTTTCGCCTGGCGCAACCGATTGAGCCAGACGATGTTCGCTTTCAACCCCAAGGGCGTCGCCTGAAAACCAGACCACCGAATAATCCCGCGTCCAGGCGCATGAGCCGGCATTGGCCAGGCGCCATATCTTCGTGAAGGATTCACCCGGCTGAAGGCGGGAGTCATCCGGGATAGTCACATCCAGCGGCAGGCCGGGTTTTGCCAGATCGCAGGGGACAGAGGGGCTGTTTTGCAGCGTTGAGCCGGTGGTGAAAGCTGCGGGAGATCTTCCAACCGTCGGGGTAATCACCTCCGGAAGCGGTGTGGCCGCCGGCTGGGTCGGCAGGGGGTTGAGAGTTCCCGCCTTCTCGGTCATGATCGCCGCGGCCGTTAAATAAACCCCGGTCGCGTCAGGAGTGGCTACTGCGGTGCGTCCAGGCAGGTTGCAGCCAGCTATCGCCAGCAAAAAGAAAACGCCTATCAACCCCGCCATCCGTTCTGTGGTCGTTGTGATCATGGCACTCCAGATTCTACACCCAATTACCCGGTAAAAATGATGAAGATAGACATGCGCCGTACACAAACAATCTGCAGGCGGGTAAAATAGGAGTGCAAAGGTCAATTATTGCCTGGCAACAGGAGTATGATATGAATACAACAGCGACCAGTCTTTCCACCCGATACTTGAAATATAATCACGGCCGCTGGGAGCCCGCCGAGAACGGCGTGATCACCGAGGCGAGCGTGGATATTTCCGTCAACGGCACTTTCTGGGTCAGTTTAATGTGCACCCCGACCCAACTGGAAGAGCTGGCAGTAGGCTTTCTGTTCAACGAGGGGATCATCAGCGCGATTGAGGAAGTAGAAATCATCCGTCCTTGCGACGATCAATGCAACATCGATATCTGGCTTAGCCGCGGGGTCGAGGAACCCAAACAATGGCGGCGCACCTCCGGCTGCAGCGGCGGGGTGACTCGCGCTGACGAATCCCTCCTGCCTGACCCAATCCCGGTCCGCGAGACGGTCGATCCCCAGCAGATTGCGGCCATGATGGACCAGCTTCTCGATTCGCAGGATCTCTACCGCGAAGTGCGCGGCGTGCATTGCTCGATCCTGACCGATGGAAGAGAGCCGCTGGGAATCGCCGAGGACATCGGCCGGCATAATACCCTGGACAAGCTTGCCGGGCACATGTTGATGCAGCGCCTTCCCCGCGAAAACTGGATCATCCTGACAACCGGCCGGATCAGCTCGGAGATGTTGCAAAAATCTGCCCGCCTGGGCGCCTATATGGTTATTTCGCGCACCTCGCCCAGCTCGCTCTCCGTTCAACTTGCCCGCCAGCTTGGAATTACTCTCGTCGGTTACGCCCGGCGGCGACAGTTCAACGTCTATGCCTGTCCCGAGCGGTTGGGCGGTATCTCTGGCTGGATCTAGGTCAATCCTCTGCCATCCGCGCCAGATTCTCCGCCTCGAGCAGCTCTTCCGGCGTATTGACGTTCATGAAAGCCCGGCGGCCGGGGTCGAATGGGGCGATTTCATCTTCGCTTAACACCCGCACCTTGACATGCTCGAACCAGGCAATCATCCGCCGCTGCCCGTGCTGCAATGCCGCTTCGACCGCCGGCAGGCAGGTGTCTCTTCGGTAGACGGCGTGAAGCGGCTCCATACCCTGTTCGGTTGCTGGAAGGACGACATCCACACTTTCATGAACCAGTAGATCACGTTGAAATGCCAACAGCTCTTGACTGGCAAAGGGCATATCACAGGCGACCACCGCCACCAGCGGCTGCGAGGCAGCCTGGAGAGCAGTGTACAACCCGCCCAGCGCTCCGCTGCCCGGCAGGACGTCCGCCGCCAGCGGAACGCCCAGAAATTCATACGCCTCGGGCTGGTTGGTTGTGACCAAAATCTCTTCAGCGATCGGGCGTACGCGCTCGATCAAGCGGGCGATCATCGGCTGGCCGAGAAAAGGCATCAGGGCTTTGTCCTTCCCCATTCGGCGCGATTCGCCCCCGGCCTGGATGACAACGGTCAACATAATGTATATAATTATACTTACTTTTGTATGATTTGTTTCGCGGGTTGATCGCCGTTTTCCTGCTTTGACCCTGGATGGTCAATTCTGGATACGGATATTCCCGCCAAACAACACGCTCGTCGCTGACGTATGGCAAGCCAGCCCTGGCCAATAGGAGGACGAATGGATTTGACTCCCCTGGACGAAATACTGGCGGAATATGGCTCCCGCGGACGGACAGCCTTGCTTCCTGCCCTGCACGCCGCACAGGAGCGATTGGGCTATATATCGGATGATACCGCCGCCAGAATCGCACGCGCTTTGAAAGTCCCCCTGGCTGAAATTTACGGCGTGATCGATTTTTACGCTCTCTTTTATCCAAAACCAGTTGGAGAAACGTTCATCCATGTGTGCGCTGACCCGGCCTGCGCCCTTGGCGGGTCTGACGAATTGCTCGAGCAGCTTTCCGCCGGCTCTGTCCCGAGCGTGACCGTCGAGCGCTCGCCATGTCTCGGCCTGTGCGAGCACGCCCCGGCGCTGCTCGTCAATGGTCAACCCGTCGCCGGAGCCGCCGGGCTGACCCGCGAAGAACTTCTGGCGGGGAAAGGGAACCGGCCCGACACCATTCTTGGCGGCGACCTGCGCCTGCTGACCGCCAACTGCGGCGCCGGGCAGACGACTTCGCTGAGCGAATACCGCCAGCGCGGCGGTTACCAGGCCCTTCGAAAGGCTCTGGAGATGACTCCTCAGGCAGTGATCGATGAAATCAAAGCCTCGGGACTGGTTGGTCGCGGAGGGGCAGCCTTTCCAACCGGCGTCAAGTGGGAAGGCGCGCTCCGCGCTCCCGGTACGGAGAAATACGTCATTTGCAACGGCGATGAAGCTGAACCCGGCACGTTCAAGGATCGGGTTTTGATGACCGACGACCCGCACAGCGTGCTGGAAGGGCTGATCATCGCCGCGTACGCCACTGGAGCGCAAAAAGGGTATATTTATATTCGCGGAGAATACCGCCAGCCGTTTGAAAAGATGAGGGAGGCCGTCGAAGCTGCCCATGCAGAAGGTCTTCTCGGCGAGCGGATTCTTGGCGCGGATTTCTCCCTTGACGTCGAGCTTCGTCTGGGGGCAGGAGCGTACATCTGCGGCGAAGAGACCGCCCTTTTTGAATCGATCGAAGGCAAGCGCGGCTTTCCGCGGATCAAACCGCCCTTCCCAACCACTCACGGGCTGTTTGGCAAACCCACCGCGATCAACAATGTCGAGACACTCGCCAATGTCCCGCTTATTCTACGGCTTGGCGCCAGTGAATATCGGAAGATTGGAACCGAAAAATCGCCGGGGCCCAAGCTGTTCTGCGTCTCCGGCGATGTCGCCCGACCGGGATTGTACGAGGTTGCCTTTGGAGCCACCATCCGGCATTTGCTCTACGACCTGGCCGGCGGGCTTCGCCCGGGCCGCCGCTTCAAGGCAGCGCTCATCGGCGGCGCAGCCGGCGCCTTCGCCGGCGAAGAAGACCTGGACGTGCGCCTCTCGTTTGAGGATTTACGCGCCGCCGGCCTGCCGCTTGGCTCGGGCGTGATCACCGTCTTCGATGAGACCCGCGACCTGCGCGACGTTCTCCTTCGATTGGCTCATTTCTTCAGGGACGAATCCTGCGGCAAGTGCTATCCGTGCCAGATTGGAACCCAGCGCCAGTTCGAGGTTTTCGAGCGCATCGCCGCCGGTAAGGCGCTCCCCGGCGACCGCGAGCGGCTGGAAGACGTCGGCTGGACGATGAGCGACGCATCCCTGTGCGGGTTGGGTCAAACTGCCGCCAGCGCAGTGCTCAGCGCAATCAAGCGCTGGCCCGAATTGTTCCAGCCAGCCGTTGAATAGAGAGGTAAGCGCCATGGATGAAATGATCACCCTCAGCATCGACGGTCAGGATATCAGCGTTCCGACGGGGACGACCATCCTCAAAGCCGCCGAGAGCGCCGGCATCAAAATTCCCACCATTTGCTATCACGACCACTGCACCGCCAACGCTCTCTGCCGCATCTGCGTGGTCGAAGTGGAAGGCTCGAGAGTGCTCGCGCCTTCCTGCGTGGCGCAGGTCAGCCAGGGGATGAACGTGCAGACCAGCACCGAACGCGTCCGGCGCGCCCGGCGCACGATCCTCGAGATGCTCCAATCCAGCGTCGATCTCTCGGATGCCCCGGAAATTCAGCAGATGGCAGCCGAATACCAGGCAGACGAGCAGCGATTCCCCGCCAGCCAGCGCCGCGAGCCGCCGCTGATTGACGACAATCCGATGTATATCCGCGACTACGCCAAATGCATCCTTTGCTGGCGCTGCGTCCAGGTCTGCGCGACCGACGCTCAGTACGCCTTTGCGATCAATTTCAACGGGCGCGGGTACGAAACCCAGATCAGCACCTTTTACGATATTCCCATGCCCCAGTCAACCTGCGTGTTCTGTGGACAGTGCGTCGGCGTCTGTCCAACCGGAGCGCTCAAGCCCAAGCGGCAGTGGCTGCTTGAGCTCGGGCGCACCCCTGAAGATATCATGAGCCTGACCCGCTCCGAGCGGCAGGCCAGAAAACGCCGCGACGAAGCTGGCAAGTGAACCGCCGAGCCGCGCCAGGAGGTAACCATGACTCTCCCTGATCGAATCGTCTCAACCGTCTGCCCTTACTGCGGCGTCGGCTGCAATCTCGAGCTGCATGTCAAGGACAACTTCATTTACAGGATAACATCGCCATTTGATTCGGTCGTGAACCACGGTAATTTGTGCGTCAAAGGGCGCTTTGGGTATGACTTCATCTACAACAAGAAGCGCGTGACAGTTCCCCTGATTCGCAAGAAGCCGCAGAAACCCGGCGCGCGTACCCAGGCATTCGACCGCGCGGAGTGGCGCGAAGCGACCTGGGACGAAGCGCTGGATTACACCGCTGACCGTCTGGTGGAGATTTACCAGCGCGGCGGCCCGGACTCGATGGCGGTCTACTGCTGCGCCAAAGCCACCAATGAGGACAACTACCTTCTCCAGAAGATGTACCGCGCTCTGTTTCGCACGAACCACATCGATCACTGCACCCGCCTCTGCCATGCCGCCAGCGTGGTCGCGTTGATGATGGCGATTGGCTCATCAGCGATGAGCAACACCGCCGCCGAGGTGATCTACAACGACGTGTTCATCCTCACCGGCGCAAACCCCTCCGAAAATCACCCGATCATTGCCCTGCAGATGAAAGCCGCCGTGCAAAAGCACGGGGCAAAGCTGATCGTCGTCGATCCGCGCCGAATTGAGATGGTCGACTATGCCGAGCTGTTTCTCCCGCTCAAACCCGGTAGCGATGTCGCCGTCTTTTCGGCCATGGCCCACGTGATCCTCAAGGAAAAACTGTACAACCAGAAGTTCATCGACGAGCGCACCGAAAACTTCGAGATTTTTGCGAAGTCGATGGAAAAATTCACCCCCGAATACGCCGAGGAAATCTCCGGCGTTGACCGCAACCTGATCATCCAGACGGCGCGGATGTACGCGGGTGCACAGAACGGCGCGATCTACTGGGCGCTCGGCATCCCTCAATCCACCCGCGGAACGGCTAACGCCCTGAGCCTGATCAACCTCGCCCTGCTCACCGGTCACATCGGGCGCAAAGGAACCGGGCTGAATCCCCTGAGAGGGCAGAACAACGTTCAGGGCGCATCGGATTCAGGAGCCATGCCCTGGCACTACCCCGGCTACCAGCCGGTTGACGATGAAGAAACCGCCCGCCGCTGGGAGGAAGCCTGGAACGTCGAGCCGGGCGGGTTGAACCGCAAACGCGGCCTGACCACGACCGAAATTCTCAGCGCAGTTGGACCGGGCGGGATCAAATCGCTCTATATCATGGGTGAAAATCCGATGATGTCCGAGCCAGACCTGAACCACACCCGCGCAAAGATGGAACAGCTCGAGTTTCTGGTCGTCCAGGATCTGTTTATCAACGAATCTGGCGCATTTGCCGATGTCTTCCTTCCGGCTGCATCCTGGGCGGAAAAGGACGGCACTTTCACCAACACTGACCGGCGCGTGCAGCGCGTCCACCGGGCGATCCAACCGATCGGTCATGCGCGCCCGGACTGGCAAATCATCTGCGACCTGGCGAAACGCCTTGAAAAACGGCTCGGCCGCCCGAACAGCGCCTTTTGGGATTACTCCCATCCATCCGAGATCCTCGAAGAGATGGGGCGTTATGTGCCTTCCTACTCCGGAGTGAAATACGCGCGCATCGAAAAGGTCGGCCTGCAAACACCCGTTCCGGACGATAACCACCCGGGCACGCCGTTCCTCTTCGAGCATGATTTCCCACGCGGAAGGGGTAAATTCCACCCCCTGGAATACACCCCCAACGCCGAGATGCCGGATGAAGAATACCCGTTGATCCTCAGCACCGGTCGGGTGCTGGAACACTGGCACGGCGGCACCATGACCCGCCATTCCTGGATGGATGACCTCTACCCTGAGGCGCGCATCGATATCCATCCGGCAGACGCCAGCAGATTGGGGATCGAAGACGGCTGTGCGGTGCGGGTGACATCCCGGCGAGCATCGATCGTCCTGCGGGCGACGGTCACTGAAAAGACCACCATCGGGGTGGTCTTCATCCCCTTCCATTTCTGGGAAGCGGCCGCCAACCTGCTGACCATAGATGCCATCGACCCGCAGGCAAAAATACCCGAATACAAAGCCGCGGTTGTGCGCGTGACCCGCGCCAGAGAAGAGGAGCTGCTCAGGCCGGTCGAGCCGCAGCCGCGCGGCCGATATTAAACCGCCAGGTAAGGAAGACGATTAGCGGATTCTATCCAGCCAGCATAATCCATGCAGCCGTCGGGGCTAACCTGTAATCATGCCTGCTGGCCGGAGATCCGCTATTTGCCGTCCACTTCGCGGATGATCAGCCGGGCAAGCTGGAGGAATTCCTCCCACTCTTCGTTGAAGAAATGGATCGTGACGTTATTTAATTCAAGATGGTAAGTCGTTTCGCCATCCGGTTCGTCGGCTTTCCAGGCCATGTAGGCATCCGTTTCAGCAATCGTATCAGTTTTCGGTTCCATCGGATCGCTCATTAATTCCTCCTCCAGGATTGACATCTTGTGTGGTTCCGCTTTTGCGTTCGCTCCTCGGGCGAATAGATTCCGCCAGACGCATCGTGGTCGAGCGGATGCGCGGAAATGCTGAGCGCCAGACCTTTTTCAGCCAGGCCCACAGCCGTTTCAGAAGAGTAAGCAGCCAGCGTCCCGCCTCATTCAACCGGTGAAACGGGGACGGGTGCCGTTCGCTGCTCCAGGTTTCGACCCCCTCCCAGGGGTCGAGGTCAAACATTTTACGGAAAACATAGGTGAACAACAGCTTTCCTGTCGCCAGCACCGGGGCAGCCAGGATAACTCCGATCAGGCCAAACAGGCTGGCAAAAACGATCGCGGCCACCATCACCGCAGCCGGGTGGACCTTGAGCGTATCGCCCATCAGCCGCGGGACGACCAGATTGTCCATCACGATATCGGTCACCCAGGCCAGGCCGACGACCAGCAGCGCATACGGGAGCGGCTCGAGGCCGAAGATTGTTGAACCCTGGAATAATGACACCAGCCCGTATGTGATCCAGGCGACCGCCGGACCGACGTATGGGACGAAGCGGGCCAGACCAGCGAGGAAGGCCAGCCCAAAATAGAAGTTCACACCAAGCGAGCCAAGGATGATCAGGTAAAGGACGACCGTGATGAGAAAGATGATGACCTGCCCGCGCAAAAAGGCGTTCCAGATGTTGCTGAGTTCGCGCTGCAGCCGTTTGAAATCGGCGGCGGACCCGGGAATTTGAACCCGGATGAAGGCGCTGCGCTCGCCGGCGGAATCGGCCAGAATGAAATATCCAATCAGTATCGAGAAAAACGCCCAACCGATGATCGTGGCCGCCCTGGTCGCAACTGAGGCGATGACCGAGGCGGTGTTCGTTAATAATGGCTGGATCAAACCTAGCAACTGGTTGGTCAGGCTGGTTAAATCCAGAGCGGCAAAATCAAAGTAAAAAGGTCCAAACTCAAGCGGTTTGGAAGTCAAATCGGTGATCAGATTGGGCAGATTGCGAATCTGGGTTTGCAGAAAGCGAATCAGGCTCTGGGCTTGCTCGACCAGAGCAAAACCGCCCCAGGTCAGCAAACCGAGAAAAGCCAACAGAAGGAGGATGAAAACCAACGTTGCTGAAACCCGCCAGGAAATGCGAGCCTTGCGGTGGAGGAAACTCGCCAAAGGGTAGAGCAGGTAAGCCAGGATGAACGCGATCAGCAGCGGGCCGATGATGACCCGGAAGCGGATCAGCAGGCCAGCCAGAATCGCCACAAAGGTTAGAGCCACCACCAGCTTGGTGGTGTTGGTCCAGGGTGGAGAATCAGATCGAGCAGGATCGGGATGGTCGTCAGCCATGGTTGACCAGACTGCAGATCAAGATCATCATGATGTCAATTGTACCCAATCTTCGTAAGTCCAGATAGACGAACTTAGAACCTGCGGATCATTCACTTACCGGCCAGCGCCCTGGCTGCCGGCGCTGGAGAGACGTGCAAGCCGCAGGGGAAAAAGGCCTGCCTGCGAACAAGTGTAGAGAAGCTGGCTGATCTATGGAGGGCAAGCGCCCGGGATGAGGAAATTGGTGATTGCAGGAACTTCGCAGTAGAGATTCAAGTAATCGAAGATAGCAAAACCGACACAGCCGCAGATCAAGAGGATCACGACGATGATCAGGACGATCGCCAGCGTTGACAGGCCCTTTTTCTTCCTCTTGACGGGCGCCTTGGGCGAAGCCGGAACCTTGCCGGCGTAGGCGGGTGCTGACTCCGGAACAAAGGCGGGCGGCGGTTGCATCACGCCCATATCGGCGCGCGGCGGCATCACGGTCGCCTCAGCTTCTGCCGGGCGCAGAGCAGCGACGGTTGCCTCGAGATCTGGCGCGATCGTTTCGAAAAGCAGGTCGGTATGCTCGCCAAAGGTGATCATCTCGCCGGATCGGAGGATGTAAGGTCCGACCAGGCGCTGCCCGTTGACCGAGGTACCGTTGGTCGAGCCCAGGTCCTCGATCACGTAATTTGCCCCCTGCCTGTACAGCCTGGCGTGCCGCCTGGAGACCTCAGGATCGCTGAGCACCACCGCATTCGCCAGATCGCGCCCGATGGAAACTTCGTCGACATCAAAAGCAAATTCTTGACCGGCGTTTTGACCGGATTTTAATATCAGGCGAAATGATGGGCTCATAATCCTCTCCTTGTTTGCCTATTTTCCTAATAGTGTAGCGAAGTGCAGGATAGGTGTCAATCGATGCGCATAACTATAAATTGAATTATACACATTTCTCGATCCAAAAAAGGACGTCTTATTAATTTTCCCCCCGTTGGTATTTCTGGGCTTAAAAAACCCCCCGCCATGCCGTGTGCCGCATAGTTTTGAACCTGCTTTCGCAGGATTGGGGTCCTCGCTCAAGGATCCGCCTTGGCCGAAGCCTATCGCGTCACCCTGAAGATCATGGATCCCATTTAAAGAGTGTTGGCTCAAAACCGGTCGTGTGGCATCACGAACACAGCAGGGTTGACTAACTTATACCACAATTTTTTCGCCTTGTGTAGAGAGCAAGGGTTTGACGGCAAATGATAAGCGGTCGCCAAACTTGACAGCCCTTTTCACCTTCAGCTATACTGATCCGAAACAAGATCGCAACTAAAATGTCATGAGCCCAATCCGCGCTTTCATAGCCATCGAACTTCCGCCAGAAATCCAGACCCAGCTGGAAAACGTCGCGAAACGCCTGCGCGCCGCCAGGGCTTCGGCAGTACGCTGGGTTTCCCCGCAAAATATTCACCTGACGCTCAAATTCCTTGGAGATACCGATCCATCAAAATTGACCCGGCTCGGCGAGCAGTTGCAGATCGCCGCCGCCGGCTGCCAGCCGGTCGAGATCACCATTGCAGGTCTTGGGGCGTTCCCCAACAACCGCCAGCCGCTGGTGATCTGGGTGGGAGTGGAAATCCCGGCGCAGATCAAAAATTTGCAGAGCAGCGTCGAAGCTGCCGCTGAAAAAATCGGCTGCCCGGTTGAGCAACGCCCCTTTTCCCCCCACCTCACCCTGGGGCGGGTACGGAAGGACGCCTCGCGGGAGGAGATCGCTCAAATCTCCCAGGCGCTTGCCTCCGTGGAGGCTGGCGAATTGGGCCGCTTTATGGCAGCTGGTTTCACCCTCTTCCGCAGCGACCTGCGCCCAAATGGACCGGTCTATACTCCGCTGGCTCATTTCGATTTCCGCCGTTACTCCTGATACACCTGCGCCCTCATCTTATGCTAGAATCAGGCAAACCAAACTAATTCATTGAGGTGCTGTCTGAACACTTTAGAAATTGCCAGGGGCATTGTCAATTCTCTCGAAGAAAAAAAGGGCGAAAACATCCTGTTGATCGATATCCGCGGGATTGCTTCCTTCGCCGAATACTTTGTGATCTGCAGCGGGACGAGCGAACGCATGCTGGACAGCCTGGCTGAGGCTGTCAGCGAGAGCGCCAAGAAAAATTTCAGTCTCAACAGCCGTATCGAGGGGCTGCCTTCGGCAGGGTGGATGGTGGTCGACCTGGGGGACGTGGTCATTCACCTCTTCTCACCCGAACAACGAGATTACTACCGTCTGGAGGAGCTCTGGAGTAAAGGCAAGGTCCTGCTCCGTTTGCAGTAATAGTGACACCGCATCATGGGCAGCGGGCGTTAATCCGGATGACTGAAGGGAACATACCCGGCAGGTAAATCTCTCCTGCTATACATGCACCCTGCCTTTTCTTATCTTTCATGGTTTCAGATCAGCACATCCAGCACCAGAGCGAGAAAGATAAAGGCCAGGTACATGCTGGAATAACGGTACATCTGGTAGGCGGTTTTATTCCCCGGTTTGCGCAGCACTTTCCAGGCCGCGTAGATCAGCCACAGGCCGAGCACTATTGCCGAGACCAGAAACACACTGCCAGCCACGTTGAATACAGGCATCAGCAGGGTCAATCCGACCAGTTCGAGAGTATAAATGAAGATTTGTGTGCGGGTGGCTTTTTCGCCCTTGACCACCGGCAGCATCGGCACGCCCGCCCGGGCGTAATCCTTGCTGCGTACCAACGCCAGCGCCCAGAAATGCGGCGGCGTCCACATGAAAACCAGAGCGAATAGGAACAGTGAGGGCACGTTCAGACTGCCTGTCGCGGCAGCCCAACCGACCAGCGGCGGGATTGCCCCGGCGCCGCCGCCGATGACAATGTTCTGCACGGTGGCCTTCTTGAGCAGGATCGAATAAATCAACACATAGTAGACCATGCCCGCCAGCGATAGGACAGCCGCCAGCAGGTTGACCGTACCTGCCAGGAGGAAGAAGGCGGTAAGGCAGGCGGCGATGCCGTACGCAAGAGCCTCCGCTGGCTGCAGACGGCCGGAAGGGAGCGGGCGTTTGGCGGTTCGCTGCATCCGCCCGTCGATCTCGCGGTCGATATACTGGTTGAGCGCGCTCGACCCGCCGGCTGCCAGCGCTCCACCGATCATTGTCCACAGCGTTAGCCAGAAGGAAGGGATTTGCCGGCCGCCCACCACCATCCCGGCGTAAGTGGTTACCAGCAGCAGAAGGACAATCACCGGCTTGTTCAAAGCCAGAAATATCCTCAGCCTGGCCCGGCCGCGCAGCCGCAGGGAATCCTGGCCGCCCGTCTCCGCTGCCGGCAGGCGCTCGAAGGAAGCAGACGCGGCTAGGATCACCAGCGCCGTCCACAAGCCGGCTGCACTGGCGGCGTGGAGCACCACCAGGTCGAGCGGAAATTCGCGGACAACCTTCAAGGCGCCAATGAAAACCTGCCCGGCGAGCAGAACAGCCGCGGCTGTCGCCGCCGAGAGGGTCAGCGGCGCGCGGTAGCGTCCGCGCCAGGCCTCGAGGAACACTGCCCCAATCAGGATTGCTCCTGTCAGAGCCGTCAGACGGTGCGCCAGCGCCAGCCAGCCAGAACTGCTTTGGGGTAATCCTCCCGTGCAAAGCGGCCAGCCGGCGCAGGCCTGTCCGGCATCGAGCGCAGCGCTCAGCGCTCCAGTGAGCATCAGGGTGAAAATGGCAGCCAGCGCCGCCAGAGACATCCGCCTGAACCGTCGATCTGCCAGGCCGGGTTTCAGCTCTGTGGGAACAGGTTCCGGGAAGTAAGACTTAACTGTTGCCAGGCTGACAAGAGCCATCGCCAGCAGCGCCAGCCCCTGGTGAACTGCGCCCAGCCAGGCAGACTGCCCGAACAAGACAACCCCACGCCCAACCAGGATTTGGGCCGCCATCAGCAGCGAAGCGCCGGCCAGAGACAGCCGTATCCAGCGCCGCGTCTCCCGCCGGAGAAGCGCCCAGACGGTCGCGGCAGCAATCAAGACGGCAGCCAGGCCCGAAATCGCCCGGTGAGCCACATCCAGCCGGGCGGCAGCCGCCTCAGGCAGGTCAAATTGACCGTAACAGGTCGGCCAGTCCGGGCAGCCTGCACCCGGCGGATTGAAGCGCAGCAGGTATCCAAGCATCAGGGCGATGAATAGCGACAGGCCGGCGATCATCAGGAAAATACGGAATTTCCGCTCGCCTGCTTTTGCCTGGAGCGTTGGATTTGAGGGTGTGTGACTCATGACGATATTCATGCGCGCTCTTTTTTTAAAGAACTCCCTATCATTCAACCCGCTTTAGATACGGCGATGCGGTCATCCAGATCGACATCGGCGGCTCGTCTGCCGCTCAACTGCCGGCGGAGGAAAATGGGATAACCGGCGGCGAGGATCGCCGCGAATGTGAACCACTGAATGGCGTAACTGAGGTGCGAGCCCTCACTGAGCTCGATTTCCGGCAGGCTGCGGTAGGGCAGGCCTGACCAGGCCGAATCAGGCGCCTGCTGGACGTAAACCGGCAGCAGCTTGAGATTACTCTGCTCCTGAATGCGGCTCAGATTGACCACATTCCAGGCGTCGAGGCGGGTCTGGCCTGGCTGGAGGGTCGGGTCGGGAACGCCGCCGAAATCCGGCTTACCCTGCCCGCGGCGGATCGTCCCGCTGATCTGGACAACCCCCGGTTCGGCGAACTGTCCGCGCATTTCTCTGTCAGCCTGGTCGAAGGGGATCCAGCCGCGGTCGACCAGCACCGCGTATTCGCTGCCTTCAATCACTAATGGGGTCAGCACATGAAAACCAAGCCGGTCTTCCCAGACCTGGTTGCGCAGCAGAACCTCCTGGCTGGGATCATATTCCCCGCGCACGGTCACGCTGCGGTACTCCATGTCATAGAGTTGACCGAGCGGGATTGCGATATTCATATCGAGCATCGGCGCGTTAAGCTGGGCAGCAACGCGGGCGTTGAACGACCGCCGCCATTCCAGTCGGTCGAGCTGCCAGAAACCCAGACGGACCAGGACCAGAACCCCGGCGATGGCCAGCAGAGTGGTCAAAATCCAGCGCAGAGTAAGCAGCTTCTTCATTCTTCCTCGGAAGGGCTGGCAGAACCCGTCTTTTTTTCTGGCAGTGGTGCGGCAACCAGTGCGTAAAGCGCCAGCAACCCCCAGGTCGGCAGCCCGATCGCCAGGGCGCCAACCACCCGGTCGGAGGTCCGCGCCCGCGGTTGGACATCGATAGCGATGTTCTCCGCCGCCTGGAAAGAGCAGGACATGTTGTACTGACTCGGGCGCTCAAGAGTCAGGCTGCTGCTGGTCCCTGGCGGAATCCACAGCGGACCGAGCTGGTGGCTGACCTGGTCCTGATTGACCACCACGATCTGGTCTCCCTCGATGAACTTCATCTCCGGCATCGCCGGACCGGGCTGTCCCTGGCTGATCTGCTCGGCGGTGCCGGGAGGGATAACAATAGTGAGCACTTCGGGGATGCGCTCAGCCTCACTGCGGCTCAGGCGATAGGTAATTTCGCTCACCGCAATTCCGAAGATCATGCTGGCAGCGAAGGTGACCAGCAGACGGGTCAGGACGGCGCGGGCGAAAGGCGTCACCGCGCGCCCTCCTTGAGCAGAAAGCGGATATCGCGAACCACGTCCTCGACCGGTGTGCCGTAGGCGTAGGTCAGGCGCAGGTTGCCGCTGACGTCGATCAGGTAGCTGCGAGTCGAATGATCGACCAGATATCCGAGCGCGCTGGCGCCCTCCTGCACCTGGCGGTAGACGCCGTAGCCCTTCCAGACCGGCGTGAGCTGCTCTTCGCTGCCCGAGAGGCCGATGAACGCAGGGTCAAAGCCGGAGATATAGTTCTGGATTCGCTCGGGGGTGTCGCGCTGCGGATCGACGCTGATAAAAACGAAATCGACCGTTTCCGCCTGTGCTCCCAGCCCGGCCTTGATCCGCTTCATATCGGCCAGGGTGGTCGGGCAGATGTCCGGGCAAGAGGTGTAGCCAAAGAAAATCAGCGCGATCCTGCCCTGCAGGTCAGCCAGGTCGAAGGTTGAGCGGTCGGCGCGGGTGAGCTGGACAGGCGGGGCGGGCATGGGAGGGACGATCTCCGAGCCATGCAGGGCATAAGGGCGGGCAAAGGCGGCTGCCCAAACCAGCAGCATCACCACCAGCGCGCCAACCACAGCCAGGATCACTTTATTCTGCATCTTCCCACCACTCTCATTTTTCCATAAACAATTGAAGCGTCCGCTAATCCAGAGTTTCCGAGTGTTCGCACCCGGCGGAAGCTCCGCCTTTTCAATGCGCTCTCTACACCACCCCGATCAGGTACAGAGCCGGATAGAAGAAAATCCAGACAACGTCGACGAAATGCCAGTAATTCGCGGCAGCCTCGACCGCCCAGTGACGCTCGGGGGTGTAGCTCCCTTTGATCCCATTCCGCAGGATCACGAACAGGAAAATCACTCCGCTGAATACGTGAAAGGCGTGCATGCCGGTCATCATGTAGAAGACCGCACCCTCAGCGCCGTCTGCCGGACCAAACGGGGCCAGACGCCACTCGAAGCCGACCACGCCGATCAGGAAGGCGATCCCAAGCAGCATGGTGATCAGGGTCGATGCGACAAACCCCTTACGGTCGCCCTTTGAGATTTGCGCTTCTGCCCGGTTCATGAAAAAGCTGCTGATCAGCAGGACAGAGGTAACGATCAGGCCGAGCCCCTGCTCCAGGTGCGGGCGCTTCTCGCCGAGCAGATAGAAACGGCTGAACAGCAGCGCCCCGAAGACAAAGGCATCCGAAAGGAGAAACAGCCACAGCCCCAGGCGGTTGATCCCCAGCCGTTGGCGGTAGGCGGATAAACTGGTCGAATGAGCGCTCAATCGCGACCTCCTTCGGCGCTGAATAAGCGACCGATGTGCATGAAGTAGACTGCAACCAGGGCAGCCTTGAGGATGGCGATCGCCCAGAGGAAAATGGCCTGAGCCTGGCTGGTCCCCAGCCAGTACTCCAAAGCGGTCAAAACTGCCAGGACGGCGAAGACGTACACGCCGCGGCGCAGTTCGGAAATTGGTTTTTTTTGATCCATTCAGTTCACTCCTTGGCTCTTCAGTCGCCAACTTGCTGCGGAACGACCTCGACATAGGTTGAGCCCTTCAAGCCGTAATCGTACGGCTCGCCGACCACGCGGAAAGGTTTCTCATAATTATGCATCGGCGCAGGCGAAGGAAGGATGGCCCACTCCGGCGAGCGCGATTCCCACAGGTTGCCCGTCGCCACCTCGCCCTTGCGCGCGCTGACGATCATATTGATAAAGAAGATCAGCACAGAGAGGGCGATCAAAAAACCGGCAATGGTGATGATCAGGTGAGTCGTTTCGAATCCCTGCGCCGGGTCATAGTCAGCGATCCGCCGGCGCATGCCCAGCATGCCGACCGCCATCTGCCCGAAGGTCATCGCAAGGAAGGAAGGCGTCATCAGGAAGAAGTGCAGCTTGCCCAGGGTTTCGTTCATCCTCCTGCCGGTGACTTTTGGATACCAGAAATAGATCGCCGCGAAGAGCGGGAAGATGTAGCCGCCGAACATCGTATCGTGAAAGTGGCCGACGACGTAGTAAGTGTCATGCAGATGAAGGTCGGTCGCCACCGTGCCGAGCGGAGGCCCGGTCAGGCCGCCCAATAGAAAGACGACGATCCCGCCAAGAACAAACAGCATTGGCACTGGGAAGCGGATTCGCCCCTGCCATATCGTCGCCGTCCAGCTGAAGAATTTGATCCCGGTCGGCACAGCAACCAGCAAAGTCGAATACATAAACGGCACGCGCAGATACTCCTCCATGCCTGAGGTGAACATGTGGTGGGCAAAGACAAGGAAACCAACCAGGGCAATGCCCAACGAGGACATGGCGACCCATTTATAACCAAAGAGCGGTTTGCGGACGAAGACCGGAAGCAGCTCGCTGATCACTCCCAGACCGGGCAGGACGAAGATATAAACCGCCGGGTGCGAATAAAACCAGAACAGATATTGGAAGAGGAGCGGATTGCCGCCCTCCGCCGGCTCGAAAAAGCCCATCCCGAACAACCGCTCGAAGCTGACCATCTGGAAGGAAGTACCGATCAACTGGGTGGCGGTCAGGGCGATCAACGAGGTGGCCAGCACCGCCCAGGCAAAGATGGGCATGCGCAGCAAACCCATCCCGGGGGCGCGCATCTTCAGGATGGTGACGATCAGATTGAGCGCGCCAAGGATCGACGACCAGCCCGCGAAGAAGATCGCCACGAAGAACATCTGCATGCCCAGTGGAGCTCTCAGGCTGAGCGGCGGGTAACCGGTCCAGCCCGTGTCAAATCCGCCGGTGAAGATCGCGCTGACCAGCACGAGCGAAGCCGGCACCGCCAGCCAGAAAGCGAAGGCGTTCAAGCGCGGAAAAGCCATGTCCCGGGCGCCGACCAGGAGCGGGACGACGAAGTTGGAGATGGCAGCGATCCCCATCAGGATCGAGACGATCAGGACCATCCCATGCATGCCGATCAGGGTATTGAAAAAGTCGAGCGATACGATCTGCATGCCGGTTTTTGCCAGCTCGGTGCGGAAGATCAACGCGAACGTGCCGCCGACCGAGAGAAGAAAGAGCGACAGAATGCCGTACTGGACGCCGATCACCTTGTGATCCAGGCTGTAGCCAAGATAGCGGGCCAGTCCCGGCTTTTCGTGTATTTCCTCGATATCCGGCGTTTCTTCGCCCCGGGCCCATTTGAACCAGTCGCGAAACCCGCCGATCGTGATCATGTATCCGATAATCCCAAAGACGGCGCCAAGCACATATGCCGGCTCCGCTTTCCAGCCCAGGCCCATCAGCGCGCGGATCCCGGTCAACAACCCAATGCCGGCCAGCGAACCGATGATCTGTCCAAACAGTCCCTTAACCAGCCCTAACGAGAAGAACTTTTTCATGCGATGCTCCTCGATCTCACTTCAAGGTCTTGATGAACGCGATAATGTCTGCCAATTGCTGCTCGGAGAGCGTATCCAGGAAATTCTGAGGCATCACGTTGGCGGGAAAACCGGCGGCAACCTGAGCGTTCGGTTTGATGATTGCATTGAGCAAATAGGCGTCGTCGACCGTGGCCATGCTGCCGTCGGCGAGCTGTTGAGTCGCGCCGTAGAGGCCCTTCCAGGTCGGCCCGACGCTGACGCTGCCGTCCAGCGAGTGGCATGAGAGGCAGCCGTTGTTCCTGGCCCATTTCTCCCCGCGCGCCGCCGGGTCAGCGCCAAGCAGGTTCAATTCCTCCTGAACCCAGGCGTCGAAATCTGCCTGGCTGACCACGATTACCGGGCTTTCCATGTAGGCGTGGGAAGTGCCGCACAATTCCGCGCAACGCACTTTGTATTCGCCGATCTTATTCGGGGTAATGCGCAGCTCCCGGACGAAATTCTCACCCGGCAACAGGTCTTGCTTGACCCTGAACTCCGGCACCCAGAAAGAGTGGATCACATCCAGCGAGGTCAGCTTAAGCAGCGCCTGTGTATTGACCGGCATCATCATTTTGTCTGAGACGATCCCGTATTCCGGGTATTCGAAACGCCAGAACCACTGCCCAGCGGTCACTTTGATTTCCAACGGCTGCGGCTCAGCCTTGCGGGTGTCGGCCAGGGTCACCGATCCAAGATAGGAAAGGAAAATGACAAAACCCAGGGGAATGATTGTCCAGGTAATCTCCAGGGGGTTGTTCCCTTTGAAATACTGACCGTCGCTGTCGTCCTCATTTCTTCGCCGGAAGACAATCAGGCTATACGCAATGAAAACGACGATCAGTGAAAACAGGAATGCAATCACCCAGTAATGAAAGTTGAACAGGCGGTCGATCGGCCTGGCCTGGACCGAAGCTTCCACCGGCAGCAGGCCGATGTTGGACAGCAGCAGATAGACCAGAATAGTGGAGACCAACACCAACACGCCTGCGATGGACAGATGTTTCATAGAGAAACCGCTCCTTGGGGGTGAGGTTGCCGGCAGTTCCTCGGACGAGCTGCCGGCGAGATTCAGCCAGTCCTGGGCCTGCGCGGGGGTCAGCGTGCGCCGGTCGTAGACGACCACGGCTCCGCTGGCCTGAAGTGATACGAGCATGACCTGCATGGGGCGGTCGTCCACGCCAAACTGTCGCATGAATTCCGCCCTGGAAATCGTTTTGTCATCGTAATCGATCAATACCAGATCGGGCTGCCATGCCTCGACCATCGCCAGCGTTTCCGCGGTAGTTTTGGTCAGGCGGATCGATGTGTTTTGTCCGCCCCACCGGCTGAGGATCATCTTCTCCAGACCCCTGCCAAAAAGCGGGTTAGCAGAAGCGATTAACACGCGTTTTTCTTTCCCTTTATCCATATTACTCATTCCCGCACCTGATTGTGTCGAGATAGCCTGCCGGGATTTCACACACTGCTACAATGTACACTAATTTTGTCCGAATTTCCTACCCTTGTGAATCGAAATATAAGTGATTTACGACAATTAAATGGGTGATTCTGTCATCACCCATCCGTCAGAGTACTGTGACAATCTACGCGCCGCCCGAGAAGTGACTTGGGCGGCGCATAATCGCGGACAGATATGATAACAGCCTCAGCCGCTGCGTTTTTGAATGATTCCCAATTGGATGGCTTTGCCAACCGCTTCTGTCCGGTTGGAGGCTTCGAGTTTCTCCAAAATATGCCGGACGTGGGTTTTGACAGTGTTTTCCGAAATGAACAATTTCGAGGCAATCTGGCTGGTGGTTTGTCCCAAAGCCAGGCAATCCAGCACCTCCAGCTCGCGCTCGCTGATCTGCTGCTGCACAGGAACCTCAGGCTGGCGCGCCAGGGCGCGCAGTACCGTACCGGTCACTTCCGGCGAGAGCGCCCCCTCTCCGCCGGCTACCCGCATCAGCGACTTGCGCAGCTCTTCGGGCTCGGTGTTTTTTAACAGGTAGCCGTCAGCGCCGAGACGGATAGCCGCCATCAAATCCTCTTCCTGCTGCGAGATGGTCAGCATGATGATTCGCACAGGCAGGTTGAGCTTGCGCACAGCCTCGACCGTCTGGATTCCGTCCATGACCGGCATATTGACGTCGAGCAGGACGATATCTGGATTCACCCTCTGGATGACTTCGAGCGCTTCGCTCCCGTCGCCTGCTTCTCCAACCACCTGGACATCTTCCATATCGGAGAGCAGGCCGACCAATCCCCGCCGAAAAAGGGCGTGATCATCCACCACCACCAGACGGATAGAACCTGAATTCATGCCGCTTTCTCCTCTATCTTAACCGGAAGTTGGACCTTGACGCAGGTGCCTTTTCCGGGCTGACTGACGATTTGAAAGTCCGCCCCGATCAATTCGGCTCGTTCGCGCATGCCCTTCAAGCCGTGGCGTGAAAATTCGGGCACGTCGTCGGCGTCGAAGCCGGCGCCGTCGTCGCAGACTTCCAGTTGCAATTGTCGGTTCCACACGCCAAGCAAAATTTGAACGCGGCGAGCGCTGGCATGTCTGCGCACATTGCTAAGGGCTTCCTGAACCACACGCAGCAGCTGCGCCTGAATCTCAGGAGTCACTTCAGGCAAAGCTGCGGCGAACTTCGTCTCCACCGGTAGCCCGCTGCTTCTTTCGAAATCCAGAGCGAGCTGCTCGAGCAAATCGGCGAAGGATTGCTTCGGCGCGATGCGCAGGTTGTCAATGACCTCTCGCGTTTCCAGGTATGCCTGAGAAAGCGCCTGGTAACTCTGGTGGAGGGCCTGTTCCAGACGGCTCAAATCGCCGTGAGCAAGCATGCTCTGCATCTGGGTTGCGGTCAGTTTCAGATAAGCCAGGGTTTGCGCTAGGCTGTCGTGGATCTCGCGCGCCAGGCGGATCCGCTCCTGCATGACGATCCGGTAGTGGGTGTCCAGCTGCATCCGCTGATTCTCGACCAGCATGGCAATCTGGTCTGCGGCGTTTTCGACAAGAGAAAACTGCGCACGCTGGAGCAGGGTTTCTGGGTCAGCGGTTATGATCAAAGCGCCGATCACAGTCCCCTTAGAAAGGCAGATTGGCGCGGTCAGGACAGCGCCAGCTTCATCATTATACTGTTCTACTACCCGCGGACCGCCATCACCCGGCGCAGCCGCCAGAGTCTTAGCCACCAACGCCTGCCCGGCCGGGGATTCCAGCCAGGATGGGTTGCCAAAGCGCAGTTTCAATCCCGGAAACCGCGGCTCAGCCGCTTTGATTTCGATCCACGCAGATTCGAAATCGAAAGCTTCCCGCAGACCCTCCACCACCCTGCTTACGCTCTCCTCAAAATCATCTTTCTGCCCCAGGGCCATCTGCAACTGACGCAGGGTGGTCAGCTCCTGGTTGCGCAGGCGCATCGTTTCGACCGCCAGGATCATCTCATTGAGCAGGACATGGATGAATTCGGTCTGATCCGCAGACAGGCTTCGCTCGGATGGCAGATAAAGGTGGAGCATCCCCACCATCCGTTGTTCACGTGTCAAAGGCAGGCAAAAGATGCGGATCGAATCGCCAAAAAAGGGCGCCCCTAACAATTCGCAATTTTCGCCTCCTTTAGCCTCCAATCGGGTGCAGGAATGGCAGGCCTGGCGAACGGAATTGGTCGTGAGGTGCTCTGCCCAGGCGCGCAGCACCGGCTGGGGAAACGCGCCATAGATGTGGGGAGGAAGAGCAATTCCCCATTCGTCGAAGGGTAAAAAGGAGCCGCCTGCTGCTCCGGTCAGATCGACGATCACACTCAGCGAACTAGCGATCAAATCTTTCTCACTCTGGGCGTCGATCAGCAGCTTGTTCAGACGGACGACCGCATCCAGTCGGGCTTCTAACGCATCCCGCTGGCGCTGGTGTTCGACGACTTCCTCCTCGAGCTTGCGGCGGTCGACCAGCCCACCCAGCCAGTGATAGATGGATAACGCCACTGCCAGAGCGGCGCTCAGCGCGGTGAGCCAATAAATGGATTGAGCCGCTGAAGGGGTCTGTTCGCCCCCCGCCAGGCGCCAGAAACCGTAAGCAATTGTAATGGCGACTGTGAAACCGGCGAGTGGAGCGAATCGAAGCGTGACCGTACCCGGCATCTTTGTGGGTCGCATAGAAGGATTTTACCCTGAATTGGCTGGTTACACCAACTTTAAGCGGCATAACGGCAGGGCGGTATCAAGCTGCCCTGCCGTTATGTTTTCTGCCGTTATGATGACTGGAAAACTAGAGTGTCCGCAGGTAAGCGATCACCTGCCAGATTTGTTCCTCGGTCAGAATTCCCTTCCAGGCGGGCATGGCCGAATTGAAGGGCTCCATCGCGCCGCCCTCGTTGATCCGCCAGAATAAGAAATCGTCCCCCAAATCGGGTACCTCGTCTTTCAGGTCAGCCGGTTTTGGATCCAGCCCGGCTGCCGCCGCGCCATCGCCGGCGCCGGTAGCGCCATGGCAGGACGCGCAGCGCTCATCATATACCACCTTGCCGGCCGTGGCTGCATCAGCGCCAAGGGGACTGGTTTTTCCGGCATAAGCTGCCGGGACGGTTGCTTCCTCTTCGCCGCCACCGCCGCCGCAGGCCGCCAGCGCCAATGCACCCAAGATTAATACCACCCACAAAACAAGCATCGATTTCCGCATAAAAACCTCCTTTTAAATTAGTGAATCTTTATGAAAATTATAAATCTCTTCGAATAAAAATCATAGAGGGAAAGTGTATAAAGATGATAAAGGTTAAGATGATTGACGCAATTGCTGGGGATTTTCATCACTTACCAATTTCTAACCAAACAATTATGCTAATATCGAATTCTTTGGCAGAGGTGAAGCATGTTTCGTATCAGTCGACGCCTGGACTATGGCATACACTTAATGATGGCGCTTGCCGCGGATGAATCGGGGCAGGCTCAGCCGAGCGCCAAACTATCGGAAAAGCTGCAGATACCGCTTCCGTTTCTGCATCAGATTGCCCACTCCCTCATGCAGGCCGGTCTGATCAAGGCATCTCCCGGCCCACGCGGAGGTTTACGCCTGAATGGCGATCCCGGCTCGATCACCATCCTGAAAATTGCCGAGGTGCTCGAAGGTCCCATCGTCGTCACGCCTTGCCTGGATTGCGCTGATGACTGCCCCAGAAAGGAAATTTGCACGGCGCAATACATGTGGGGCGCATTGCAGGCCAAAATCGTTGATCACCTCAGCAGTTATACGCTTCAGTCGATCATCAACGAAGAGGCTTTGCAGGCTCAGGTTGCCCGCATCGAAGCCAACGGGTCGAACGGCAAAAAACCGGTTCCAGCCGACTAGCACCGGCTTTTTCCTCCAATCCATAAACAGAGACTGCAAAATTTCTCAGGGGCAGTCTCTGTTTTAATTATTGCAGCGCTGCCAGCACTTCCGCGCTGTGCCCGTCCGGCTTGACGTTCGGGAAGACCCGCATGATCACGCCGTCCGCGCTGATCAGGAAGGTCGTGCGATAAACGCCGTCATATTCCCGTCCCATCATCTTCTTTCGCCCCCACACGCCGTAAAGCTCGCATACCTGGTGATCGACATCTGCCAGCAGGGTGAAGGGCAGGTTGTGTTTCTCTTTGAACCTGGCATGGGACCTGGGCGAATCCGGGCTGATGCCCAGGATGACCACGCCGGCTTTGGCGTATTCCCCATAGTCGTCGCGGAAGCTGCAGGCCTCTTTGGTGCAGCCGGGAGTGTTGTCCTTCGGGTAGAAATAGAGCACCACCGGCTTACCGCGAAATTCCTTAAGCGAGCGCAGCGCGCCCGTTTCATCCGCAAGCTCGAAATCAGGCGCAGGTACTCCTTCAGCAATGGTCATTGTTTCCTCCTTAGTAAGAAATCTTTAATTTTCACCAATAACTTTTCCCATTCGCTCGACCGAATATCCTGGCAGATCAGTGACCGCCTGGCGGAAGGCATTGTCCTGAATCAGCTCAAACAACGGCGCCAGCAGCTCATCTTCGACGTAGCGCAGCGGGATGACCAGATCGTACTCCTCGTGGAAGAGTGGGATGAAGTCCAGCCCGAGGGCGGCTGCCGCCGCGCTGACGGCCAGCCCGCAATCCGCCCGCCCGGATGCAACCGCCGCCGCCACTGCCAGATGGGTGTACTCTTCCTGTTCATAGCCCTGGATTTGCTCGGAAGAAATTCCCATTTTTTGGAGATGATAATCGAGGAGCACCCGCGTGCCGGCGCCCTTCTGACGGTTGATAAAACGGACGTCCCTGCGGACGATATCCTCCAGGCCGCGGATGCCCTTGGGATTGCCCGCCGGGACCAACAGACCTTGCTCGCGGTTCACCCAGCCAATCAGGCGGAAGCGCTCATTGGGAAGGTATTCACGCAGGTACGTGAGGTTGTAGATGCCGGTCTGCGGGTCGAGCAGGTGAGATCCTGCCAGGTGAGCCTCCTGACGGCGCAGCGCCACCAGCCCGCCAAGGCTGCCGACGTTGGCCGAGACCAGCCTGCGCTGGCGCCGGGAGAGGAACTGGGCAAGCAAATCCAGAGTCATGTCGTGCGAGCCAATTGCGAAGATCGTCCGCTCGAGTTCGCGGGAAGGGCGGTAGAGACGGACTTTCACCACCGCCCCGGCTTCCACCCCCTGAACGCCGCGCGGCAGTATGGTGATCCCGTCTGCTCGAACTAGCGAGGTGATCACTCCCGCGCCGCGCGCCAGCGGCGCGGCCAGCAGCCGCTCGCCGACCCGTCCAACCACCACCCGCAGGTAATCGTCATCTCCAGCCGGCGAGGTGACCTTGCGGGTCAGCGTGGCGCTGATCTCCTCCGGCTGGCGGGGTTGGCGGCCAAGCCAGCGGGCCAGCAGCGGCTCGACGAAAATTTCTCCAGTCAGCGCCGCCGAGACAGGATAACCGGGCACCCCGATGATGGGAACTTTTCGCCCCTCCGACTGGGCGCGGATCATGCCAAGGATCACAGGGTGCCCCGGGCGCACCGCCACGCCGTGAACAAGCAGCTCGCCCAGCTCCTCGACCACCCGGGCTGAAAAATCCTCCGCTCCGGCCGATGAACCGGCGTTGAGCAGGATCAGATCCGATTGCTCAGCTGCCTCGCGCACGCGCTCGCGGATGGCGTCCAGGTCGTCGCGGGTGATCGGGTAGCGCCTGGGCAGTCCGCCCCAGTCCTTCACCTGCGCCGCCAGGACAACTGAGTTCGTCTCAATGATCTCTCCAGGATCGGGCTGGCTGCCAACCGGCACCAGTTCCGAGCCGGTCGGCAGGATGGCCACCCGCGGCTGACGGGCGACGATCAGGCTCTCGTACCCGCTGGCTGCCGCCGCGCCCAGGTCAACCGGACGGAGGATGTGACCGGCCGGAAGCACCAGCTGGGTGGCGACGATGTCCTCGCCCATCGCCCGAACGTGGCTCCACGGAGGCAGGCCCGCCCTTAGGCGAATTTTGACCGGATTGCGGATTTCGCGGTCTGGTTTTCCGTCTTCATCCAGAGGTTCGACCTGCTCAATCGGCATAACCGCGTCAGCCCAGCCGGGCAGCGGGTCGCCAGTATCCACATAGACCGCCTGGCTTCCCACCGCGAGAGTTACCGGCTCTGTCGGCATCGCCCCGGCGATATCTTCCGCCCGCAGAGCAAAACCGTCCATCGCGGCTGAGTGATAATGCGGCGATGACAGCCTCGCCCAGACCGGTTCGGCCGTCACCCTGCCGATCAGGTTTTCATCCAGCGGTAATTCTTCGCTGCCGAGCGGTCCCCATAAACCAGCATCTTCCAACGCAGCCTGGAATCGTTGCAGAGCCTGGGGGAGAGGGATATCCTGCAAATAGATGCTTGTCATCGCATTAACGCCACCTCAACCAGATCACCGGCCGCCAGACCGGTCGCATCCGCGGGGATGCAGGCCAGCCCGTCAGCTTTTGCCAGGGTGAGAATCAGATTGCTTTTATAAAAAATCGGTTCCGCCAGCCACCCTTCCGGCCCAGGAATCAGACGGACCGGAACATAATCGACTCTCCCGGCCTGCGAGGGGAGATTAACCGCCAGACGGGCCTGCAATCTGACCTCCGCCTGCCCGCCGGTGATGCCCAGCAGACGGCGGACGAGCGGGACGACAAACAGCCCGGCAATGACCAGCGCGGAGACCGGGTTACCCGGCAGCCCGATGACTGCCTTCCCATCACAGACGGCCAATATCGTCGGCTTGCCTGGGCGGACATTGACGCCGTGAACCAGCACCCCCGGGCTGCCCATCTGCTGAATGACCTCGGCGGTCAAATCGCGGCTGCTGGCCGATGAGCCGGCAGTGATCACCACCGCCGCGCATTCCTCCAGCGCCTTGCTCAACGAGCGTTCCAGTTCTTCGCGCCGGTCCGGCACAATCCCGAACCTGCGCGCCAGGCCGCCCGCGGATTCGATCAACGCGGCAAGGGTAAAGCTGTTCACGTCCCGTACCTGGCCGGGCTGTACAGGTTGATCCGGCGGGACGACCTCGTCCCCGCTGGACAGCACCCCGATCACCGGCTTACAGGCTGCCTGGATTTCGGTGATTCCAAGCGCCAGCAGTCCGCCAATCTCCGCCGGCCGCAGGATGCGTCCCGCCGGTACGACGATCTCGCCAGGCCGGACGTCCTCGCCAGTCTTGAGCACGTTTTCACCGACGGCGACGGCTCGCAGCACTTCAATCTCATTGGACCGCGCGGGCTGGGTGTGCTCGAGCATCACCACAGCATCCGCCCCATCCGGCAGCATTCCGCCAGTGTGGATCAGCGCGGCCTGTCCGCGTTGGAGCGCAAATCCCGGCGCGCCACCCATCGGGACTTCGCCAGCCACTTCGATGAAAGCCGGCAGCGAATCGCTGGCGCCGAAAGTGTCCGCGGCGCAAACGGCGTATCCGTCGACCGTGCTGCGGTCGAAGCCTGGCAGCGGCTCGGGCGCAAGCAGGTCAACCGCGCTCACCCGGCCGAGGGCATCGGCAGTCCGTATCTTTTCCGCCGGCGGCTGGCTTGCGGGTAACGCTTTCAGCAACCGTAGGAGGGCGTCTTCTGGCGGCAGCAACTCAAGGAATTCAGGCATTTTTTCAAATGACCCAGAGGGTAAAGACCAGCAGGTAAACCGTGATGGCAAAACTGGCGGCAGCGGTAATCCGCAGCAGACGCCAGCGCGGTTTCGCGCCCTGGCTGATCTGCCAGATCTGCCAGACCTGGAAAAGGCCGAGCGGCAGGGTCAGCAGACGCGGCCAGGTCAGCGTCCAGGGGAGGTCGAAAAACACGCTCAGACCAATGGTCAGGTAAGCGATCAGGATGCACAGGTTATGCAGAAACATCCCACGCTGCCATCCCAGGCGGATCATCAGATTTTGCCGGCCGCGCTTGATCTCGGCGAAATAGTTTTCCAGCGAAGTCGCCAGGCTAAACGCCAGGTAGAGAGTGGTCAACGGAAAGGATAGCACGCCGAGCACGCCCATCAATTCGCCGCCCTGAAGCAGGTAAGCGAAGGCCGGGATCAGGTTGGTCAGCAGCACTGCGGCGATCAGCTCGCCGTAGCCGGTATAGGCTAGCCGCAGCGGCGGAACGGCATAGAGGAAAGCGAACAGGAAAGCCAGCCCAAGAATCAGCAGACTGGCCGGCGAGAGTTCGCCCCGGCTCAACAGCAGCACAGTCAGCATTGCGCCCATGGTCAGGGTGGTCACGGCGGCCAGGAGATAACCGCTGGTCAGCGCACGGTATTGCTGGTCAGCGCGGGGATTTTTCGTGGCGCGGGCCGCCCGCCGGATTTCCTGCAACCGGTCGTAATAAACCAGCAGGTACGAGCTGCTCAACTGCAACAGGATGACGCAGGCCTGCCCCAGCCAGTACACGCTCCAATCGATGGATTCCCCGAGGTAGGCGATGACTCCCCCTCCGAGGGCGTAGAGCAGCATCCCCGCCAAAAGCCCAAGAGGGCGGGAATTTTGGATGAACTCGGTCAGGGGGGTGCGGTCAGGTTTTTGCATGGGGGCCAACGCTACTAGGTTAACCGATAACCGCTGTCGATGACAAGGGTTTCGCCGGTGACGTACGGGGTTTCAAGCAAAAACAGCAGCGCCTGAACCAGTGATTCGACCGAAACAGCTTTTTTAAGCGGCATTTTCTCAACCAATCGGCGCCATTCTTCGTCAGATAGCTCGGCAGGTTTGAGCACCAGACCAGGCGCAATCGCGTTGACCCGGATGGCAGGCGCGAGCCGGCGCGCCAGCAGCCGGGTCAGCATTTCCAGACCGGCTTTGCTGACTGAATATGCCGGAAAGCCGGTCCAGGTCATTCCGGCGCCTGTATCGCTGATGTTGACGATCAGCCCGCCGCCGGCGCCCATCAACGGCGCGGCAGCCTGAGCGCACAACCACGGCGCGCGCAGATTGAGAGCTAAAACCGAGTCCCAATCAGCAGCACTCAGGTCCAGAAGATCGGCCCGCTGCATTTGCGCGGCTGAGTTGACCAGTACAGACAGGCGGTAACCGCTTTCTGCCACCTTGTTAAAGATCGCTTTAACCTGCTCAGGCTGGCGCAGATCCGCGGGCAGCAGCACGACAGGCGCGCCGGTTCGCTCGATTTGTTCGGCGGTTGTTTGCGCCTGCTCGCCTGAGCGGTAATAATGCAATCCGATCGCATAGCCGCGCTCAGCCAGCGCCAGCGCCATAGCCCGCCCAAGCCTGACGGCCGCGCCGGTGACCACAGCAAGTTCACGGGGAGAGCTGCTCGCATTCACAAAAAGCGCCTTATCTTTGGAAAAAATTGGAAAGGAAAAACCAGACGTTTGCCGGGCGTTCCGCCAGACGGCGCATGAAATAGGGATACCAGTGCGTCCCATAAGGAGTATATACCCGCACCGAGTAACCCAGATGGACGAGCTGACGCTGCAATTCGCGGCGAATTCCATAGAGCATTTGAAATTCGAGGGCAGATTTTGGCAATCCCGCCTTTTCTGCCGCGGCGATGGCATGGCGGATGCGCTTCTCGTCATGGGTGGCGATTGCGGCGAGCGGCGGGAAGCGTCCATCTCGACCAGCCTCAGGTATGTCCACCCTGGCTGCGCCGGTAATCAAGATTTCACAGAGTCGGTCGAAATGATGATCCACATCCCGTTTGCGAGGGTAAGCCAGGCTGGACGGCTCTTTGTATGCCCCTTTCACCAGGCGAACGGGGATACCGCGCTCAACCAGTTGAAGGATGTCTTCCTCACTGCGGTAGAGGTAAGCCTGGATCACCGCGCCGGTGTTCTTGAATCCGGCGTCCCAGGCTCGTTGAATCAGGTTTAATGTGTCCTGGGTCAGGCTGGAATCCTCCATATCCACCCGGACGAAATTGTTCAATTCACGAGCTTTAGCGAGGATGATCAGCAGGTTCTGGTATGTCCGCTCAACGTCGAGGTTCAACCCCAATTGGGTCAGCTTGATCGAGACGTTGCATTTCAAACCGGTTTGATCGATCTTCTCGAGGATGTGAAGGATTTCCCCGACTGCCTGGTCGGCTGCGGCGATATGGGTTGTGTTCTCGCCCAAGTGATCTAGAGTAGCATTAATCCCCTGCTGGTTCAATCCCAGGACAGCCTGCAAGGCTTCTTCGGGCGTTTCACCGGCGATGAAACGGGAAGCGACCCGCCAGGCAAACCTCCAGCGGGTGATCATTCGCTGCGCCCAATGCGCTTTGGATAGCGAGATGAAGGCGCCTCTCAGCATTCTCCCTCAGACCTTGAGCTCATTGGTTCTTGCGCCGACTGCCGGCAAGATTCTAACACAGATAGACACCATTCATTTTTTGAGACAGATCAGAACAAAGACTTGAGAGCCGCCTCGCCAGGGACCTGGGTTACCGCGATGGCGTATCCGTAGGCCAGCGTGTATCGGTTGGCCGCGGCGTGCGTGTGGCTGTTGGAGTGCGGGTGATCGTAGGAGTGAGCGAAGGCCGCAGGGTGTTGGTTACGGTAGCGGTCGGCGTGATCGAGCGGGTGGGCGTTATGGTAGCCGTAGCGGTTGCTGTCCGGGTTGAGGTGGCTGTGCGGGTCAGCGTGGCGGTCGGCGGGGGCGGAGGAGGTTCTCCGATGACGCTGAACCGCCCCGAGTTATTCCAGGTCATCCCAACGAATATTTGCACCTCGTATTCGCCCGGCAGCCATTGGTCAGGGGAAGGCTCGCATTCGGTGTAACCCCAGCCGCCGGTTCCGCCGTTCCAGGGAGCTGATTCGAAGCAGACCAGCGCCTGGTCGCTCAACCGCACCCACAGCGCACTCCATTGCGAGCCAACGATCATCTTATCGTAGCTGAAAGTCCCATAAAGCCTGCCAACCGGCTGGCTGAACTCGCTTTGTGGATCGATGGGCTGGAAATTCTCGTCAATTTTTCGAGCGATCACCACCGGGCTGAAGACTGCCCCTGGATCCGGGGTGATGGTCGTCTCGATGCGGGCGGCGATGACGTCCGGGAGACTCGGTGTATTGGTGATCGACGGCGTGTTGGTGATGGTTGGGGTCAGGGAGATGGTAGGCGTCAGGGTGATGGTCGGGGTCAGGGTGATCGTCGGCGTCAGGGTGACTGTCGGCGAGGGGGGAAAATAACGGTAGATCGTCGGCTCGGCGAAGTGGTTGACCACAAAGGCAACTCCGCCTAACAGGAAAGCGGAAAAGATCATCCGCCAGCCGCGTCCGACCATTTCCCGCCGTTTTCGGAAATAGAGGAGGCGCTGCCCTGATCGGATGGTGCGAACGCCGATAAAAACGCTGAGGATCAGCCCGGCCAGGATCAGATAGAATGCTGTTTGTACAGCCGTGCGAATATCCAGGTTCATTTCAATCCGATGCGAGTAACGTCCCTGATTATAGCATGTCTGATTCCCCCTAAATACGGTCATGCCCGCGCCAGGAGCGATTTCGTTGCGCAATACCTTTATCTTAGGTACAATCATTTACGATGGCGCTTTCTCCTGGGACTATCCTCAACAAACGATACCGGATTGTATCCATCCTCGGCCAGGGTGGAATGGGGGCCGTATATCAGGCGTTTGATGAGAGTCTGGGAATCTACGTGGCGGTTAAAGAAAACCTGTTCATGACCGACGATTACGCCCGCCAGTTCCAGCGCGAAGCCAACATCCTGGCCAGCCTGCGCCATCCAAACCTTCCGCGGGTCGGCGATTACTTCGCCGTCCCCACCCAGGGCCAGTACCTGGTTATGGACTACATCGATGGCGAAGATTTACGCCAGCGCATCGAGCGGCTGGGTACTTTGCCCGAAAAAGAGGTCATCGTGATCGGGGCGTTGATGTGCGAGGCGCTCGCTTACCTGCATTCCCGCCAGCCGCCGATCATCCACCGCGACATCAAACCCGGCAACATAAAAATCACCCCCGAGGGAACCGCTCAGTTGGTCGATTTCGGCCTGGCCAAGCTGATGGTCGGCGGAGAACAGACAACCACCGGCGCGCGGGCGATGACCCCCGGTTACTCTCCGCCCGAGCAGTACGGCACCGCCCCAACCGACGCCCGGACCGATATCTACTCCCTCGGCGCCACGCTCTACGCGGCCTTGACCGGCATGATCCCCGAAGACGGCCTGGCCAGGGCGACCGGCAAGGCCGAGTTGACCCCGCTGCGGGTGTTAAATCCAAAAATCAGCCGGAAACTTGCCGTCGTCCTCGAAACGGCCCTGGCGGTTGACCCAGACCAGCGCTACCAATCGGCGGAGGAATTCAAGGAAGCTTTGCTCAACGCCGGCGGCATCGAGCGCGCGCCCGAATGGCGCACCCAGATCACACCCCCGCCGCCCTCTCCGCCCGGCGAGCCGCCGGTTAAAGATAAATCCCTCGGGGGAGCTGATTTCCCCTTCCAGTCGACGCCGCTGCCGGCTCCGCGCCGCCCTTCCCGCCCCCTTCCCCGCCGGCGTAAACGCAGCCCGCTGGTCCCGGCTGCGTTTATTCTGGTTGCATCTCTCACCGTTTACTTTCTCATCGAACCGGCTGCCAGCGCCTCGCTGCGCTCGATCGTCTTTCCCTCTGCAAACACCCCTCAGATAACCCAAACCGATCCATCCGCTCAACCGACCTCGACCTTTCATCCGACCAGCCAGCCTGAAGCAACCGATACAGTCTTCCTGGCAGCCAGCCTTACGCCGCAATCGACTCCTGAGCAAACGGAAGCCCCGACACAGACCCCATCGATCACCCCGACTGCCTTTGGCGGCGGCACGGGTCAAATCGCGTTCGCTTCCAACCGGACCGGGAGCATGCAGATCTGGCTGATGAACGCCGACGGCACCCAGCAAAAGCAGATCACCAACCTGGCCGACGGCGCGTGCGAACCTTCCTGGTCGCCGGATGGAATGAAACTGGCGTTCATCTCCCCTTGCATGACCCGCCGCGACATCTACGAAGGCTCGAAGATCTACGTGCTTGATTTAGGCGCGGGCGGCGAGCCTTACCCGCTGCCAGTCCCAGCCAGCCCCGCCTACGATTATGACCCCGCCTGGTCGCCAGACGGAAACCGGATTGCCTTCACCTCCACCCGCTCGGGTAATCCGGATATCTATGTCTACAACCTGAGGGATCAGTCCTTTCGCCAATTGACCAGCAGTCATATCGTCGAAAAGCATCCAGCCTGGTCTCCTACCGGAACCCAGATCGCCTTCGTCCGCGACAACCCGTCTTCGCAAATCTGGGTGATGTCTGATACCGGGCAATTCCTGTCCCGTTTCACGGTCAGCGGCGAGATCAACGACATCTGGCCGGTCTGGGCCCCTGACGGGACATTCATTCTATTCAGCCAGATGTCCGGCGGCAATGTTCCCTGGCTCGCCTCACAGCGTTATGAGGAGCGCAACACAACTCGATCAACCCGAATCCCGCCCAGAGGTCAGCCGGATGTCAGCCCGGTGGCGCAGGCGAGCATTTCGCCTGACGGCGCCTGGATCGCCTTCGAAAGCTGGCCGGACGGCGTAAACCATGACATCTACGTGATGACCATCAACGGCGCCAACCGCCAGCAATTGACCACGGATAAAGATTTCGATTTCGGCCCCGCCTGGCGTCCTGTGCTGGTTCAAAGCCAAAATCCATAAGCAGGTCCTAACAGGGAGGTATACCATGCCCCTCACGGTCGATAGTCTCCTCCGCAACCGTTACCGAATCCAAAAGATTATCGCCCAGGGCGGCATGGGCGCCATCTACCGGGCGCTGGATGAGACTCTCGGCGTGGAAGTGGCTGTCAAAGAAAATCTGATCACCAGCCAGGAATCCTCCCGCCAGTTCCACCACGAGGCGACGATCCTGGCCGGTGTGCGCCACCCTAACCTTCCGCGGGTAACCGACCATTTCGTCGTCCCTGGTCAGGGCCAATATCTGGTTATGGATTACATTCCCGGCGAGGACCTGCGCCAGCGGATCGACCGCAAGGGACCCTTACCAGAAGGCGAGGCTGTCCTGATCATCGCCGCCGCCTGCGACGCGCTGACTTACCTGCACACCAGCCAGCCGCCGATTATCCACCGCGACATCAAGCCCGGCAACCTGAAAATCACCCCCGAAGGACAGGTTTTTCTGGTCGACTTTGGCCTGGCAAAGATCAGCCAGGCCGGAAAAGCGACCACCCTCGGCGCCCAGGCGCTGACTCCGGGTTACGCCCCGCCCGAACAATACGGGCGCGGCACCGATGCCCGCTCTGACCTGTATTCTCTCGGCGCGACGCTCTACGCCGCAGTGACCGGCAAAACCCCTGAAGACAGCCTGGCCCGCGCAACCGGAAGTCAGCGGCTGACCCCGGTGCGCGAACATAACCCGAATGGTTCGGCTGGCCTGGCGGCGGTGATCGAAAAAGCGATGAGCATCTCCCCGGACGATCGCTACCAGACCGCCGAAGCCTTCAAAGCCGCTCTATTAGAGGCCAATACCACCGCCAGGCGGGTTATCGAAGAAACGCGCCAGGTGAGGGTTTCTCCTGCGCCGCCCTCCCGCCCTCCGCAGATGCAGACGGTTCGTGTAGAGCCCCCCGCAGCTGCTTCCCCGTCCCCGGCAGCCATTCAGGCTGATGCCGTCCCTGAAGCCTCCGTGCGTCCACGAAAAACACCCTGGGCCGCCCTGGCGATCAGCACGCTGGTCTTGATCGGAGGCGGGGTTGCAGCCGCCCTTTTCCTGACCGGCGGCCGAGAGACGTCCCCGCCAGCAGTGAACACTCCCTTACCGGCAGCCAAAACAGCGGTCAGCGCTCTACCCATCTCCGCTCCGGGAGAGCCCAGTCTAACGCCCCCTCCCGAACCGACAGCCACAGCGACCTTCGCCCCGACCCAAATCTCCACCCCACTGTCAAGCGAAACCTCAGCGCCCGCAGTCACCCCCCTGGGCGGTGCCAGCGGGCAGCTTGCCTTTGCCTCCGACCGCTCGGGCGTCCCCCAGGTGTATATCTGGCAGGGAGCGGAGACCGAGCCGCGCCAGTTGACCGACTTCCCAGGCGGCGCCTGCCAGCCGGATTGGTCGCCTGACGGCCAGCGAGTCGTCTTTATTTCCCCCTGCCCCGGCAACCAGGATGAATACCGCAACGCCGGCCTGTTCATTTTGAACGCCGACGGCGGCGGTCTGATCCCCCTGGAAACCCGTCCCGGCGGCGATTTCTCCCCGGCCTGGTCGCCGGATGGAAAAACGATTGCCTTCGTCTCCCTGCGCGATCCGATCAAGCATATCTACCTCTATAATCTGGAGACCAACCAGACAACCCGCCTATCTCCCCCCTCGACCTGGGATTCTCATCCAGATTGGTCGCCAGATGGCAGCAAGATCGTCTTCGATACCACCCGTTCGGGCGAGGATCAGGTATGGACGGTGAACCCCGACGGCAGCACTCCGCGCGAATTCTCCCCCGCCGGCGGCAGCGCTGATAGCATGCCGGTCTGGGCGCCGGATGGGTCTTTCATTTACTATATCGCCGGCGCCGCAAAGCCGGTGCTCAAAATGAAAGCCTATGGTCAGCCAGGCGCGGCGGAGAACCAGATCGGCGAATTCCAGCCGGTTTGGAAACCCAGCATCTCCCCCGACTCGCGCCTGATCGCCTTCGAGGGGCTTCGCGACGACCGCCTGTCGATTTATATCATCAGGAGCGATGGAGGAGAGCCGCTGGCCGTCATCAGCCACGCTGGCTCGGATTTCGATCCGTCCTGGAGACCTTAGGATAGACTGCTGAGATCCTCGCGATAAACGTCGGCAAACAGGGCTGGCGTCCCGCCGGTGTGCCAGAAAAGCACCCGTTCCCCGGGCTTGAAAAAGCCTTTGCGGATCAGGTCGATCAGCGCGGCTCCCGCCCGCCCGGTGTAGACCGGGTCGAGTAAAAGTCCCTCGGTGCGGGCAAAGAGCCGGATGGCCTCGACCTCAGCCTGGTTGAGCACCCCGTAACCCTGACCAAGATAATCGGTATTGACGTGGACTTCGTCCGACGTAACTTTCAACGGCCGGCCGATCTTATCCGCTGTTTCGCCTGCCAGGCGGGCTACGTTTTGTTGCAGCTCAGGCTGGTTGTGATCGATGCTGATCCCGAGGATTTTCCCTTCCCAGCCCGCCAGCCTGGCGCCAAGAACCAGTCCCGCCTGAGTGCCTGCCGAAGACGACGCCACCACGATCCAATCGACCTCCACGCCCTGGGTAAGAAACTCTTCAAAAGCGGTCACGTACCCGACCGTTCCGGTTGCGTTCGATCCGCCGACCGGGATGGCGTAAGGGCGCAAACCCTCCTCCCAGGCTTGCTGGAAAGTCTGGTCGAACACCGCCTGACGGTCTTCACGGGTCGCCCAGATGATTCGGGCTCCAAACAACCGGTCGAGCAGGTAATTTCCGCTCGGCGCCTGGTCAGCCTGGCCGGAAAGAACCAGAATACAGTCCAGACCGAAGCGGGCAGCCAGCGCGGCTGTCTGGCGGCAGTGATTGGACTGAGCCGCGCCGATGGTCAGGAGCGTTTTCGCTCCGTTCGCCTGCGCTTCCGCAAGCAAATACTCCAGCTTGCGGACCTTATTCCCTCCAAGACCAGGCCTGGTGAGGTCATCCCGCTTGACCCACAGTCTCGGCCCGCCCAGGGCGGCGCTCAGGCGCGGCATGGCTTCGATGGGGGTCGGTAAATGGGCAAAACGAACTCGCGGTATCATAAGGTTACCTCCCGGCGGGTGCGCTCCTTACCCCGCCTGCGCATCCATGAAAGAATCGCCGGCAACAGCCGTGTGTACAGGGGGTAAAGAATCCTGCGCGCCGGATAGTCCCAGGCCCCGGCGGTGCGGATCACCTGACCGCCCAGACCTTCTTTGAAACGATAGACTCCCCACATGCTGTCCTGCGTGTTAAAATCATCGGGCGCGCCCCAAAGGTCATAAATTCGGCAGCCCCTGGCCTTTGCCTGCTTCATGGCTTCCCACTGAAGCAGGTAGTTGGGCATTTTATCGCGGTGAAGGTCGCGCGACATGCCATACAGGTACCAGGCTCTGCCGCCGAACGAGAACAGGATCAACCCCGCAACCGGCTCTCCATCTACTTCGGCGATCAGCAGGTCAGCCATGCCAGCCCGATGAAAATCACCCCAGACCTGTCGGTAGTAATCCTCCGAACGGATCACAAACCCATCCCGCACGGACGTCTCCGCGTACATGCGGTACAGCAGCCCAAGGTCATCCAGATCTCCCAGGCGGACGCTGACCCCCTTGCGTTCCGCCAGACGCACATTGTAGCGCGTCTTCTGGCGCATGCGGGCCAGCCAGTCTTCTTCCCCTCCCTCCAGATCCAGCCAGACCGTATTGCGATACTGGATTTGCTCGGCGCTCATCAGCCAGCCGCGTTGTTTAAGCTCCTGGAGGATGTTACGGCTGCCAGCCTCCTCGACTGCGCCCGCTTCGCCTGGAATGCCCTTGCCAAGCAATATTTCCGGATCGATTTTGATAAAAATCGCTCGTTGAGAGCGGGCGTATGCTTCAAGATCGGCAAGCACAGTAGCGCGCAGGCCTGTGTTACTCCAATCCAGCAGCGGACCGCGCGGCACGTAGGCCACCCGCAGATCCGGTCCAATCCGTCCCGGGCGGGCGCTGCGCAGCAGCACTTGAGCCGCCGCTGTGGGACTGCCATGCCCATCCCGCCAGACAAGCCTCGCCGGCTGCCAGCCGTAATGGCTCTTGAACTCGCCCCATTCCCAGGTCTGAAGGATGTGCGCCCCAGGCAGGTGAGCGACCAATTCATTCCAGAGAGAAGGACCGCCCTCAAATTCAGCGCAGGTATGCTCCCTGGCTGCCGTACTCATTCGATCCCCTTTCGCCAGCGGGAGAGCAGTTGATAGAGGCGGTACAACCCACGAAGATAGACTTTATCCCAGGCCCCTGGCGAGCGGCGGACGACCCCGCCAAAACCGCGCTTGAAGCGGTAGACGCCCCACAATCCGTCGCTGCGGCCGGCGAATTCACGCTCGAGGATTTCTTCATCCGCGTCCGGGATGCCCCACAGATCGTAGATCCGGCAGCCGCGCGCGGCAGCCCACTGCATGGCTTCCCACTGGAGCAGGTAAGTCGGCATGCGGCTGCGCTCCGCACTGCTGGAAGCGCCATAAAAATACCAGGCGCGGCTGCCCTGCCGGAATACCATCAAAGCTGCCAGCGGCTGACCCTGATAAGTTGCGTTGAGCAGCTCCGCTTTTTCTTGCGTCTTGAACAACTGGTACGCCCGCCGGTAATACTCGAGACTGTGCACGCCAAAGCCGTCCCGCTCACCGGTAAGCAGCATCATCCGGTGAAATCCTTCCAGGTCTTCGCTCGGCTGCACCACCACCTCTTTTCGTTGAGCGAGGTGGATGTTGTAACGGGTTTTCTGTTTCATCCGGGCGAGGATTTCCTCCGCTCCGCCGCTCAAATCGACTTCGACCGTTCGCCTGGGTTGAATCGGAGCTGAGGGCAGCCAGCCGGCGAGCTGGCTGATGAATTTTTGCTCAAGCGGTTCCCAGCCATCCGGCTCTACTTTGAGAAAAACCGCCCGATGCGCGCGGCAAAGGTCATCGATCTCACCCCAGAGCAACTGCCAATCGCTGCCGACCGGACCTTTGGGAATGTAGGCAAGACTCAGGCCAAGCGGCAGCCGGCGAAAGAGAATCTGCGCCCCGCTGGTTCCCTGCACAATGCGGTATGCCCTCCAGCCGAAGCCCTCTTTCAGGCTGCCCCATTCCGTGGATTGGAGCAGATGGGCTTCTGGATGGTCTTGCAGAAAGGTTGACCATTGATTTGCGTCGACGATCGGCATCAGATGATCTGGGTAATCTCCGGCGGGGGCTCGCTGCGTACGGCTGAGCCGGGGATCAACTGGTCGAGCAGCTCGATAATCTCGCTGACGTTGCCCTCCCGGGCAAGATGGATCAGTTCATCGACCGATTGATTCAATTGCTCTCCGCGCAGCGGCTCGGTGACATCAAGTTTAAAGATATCCGGATGATCGGTCACGTTAAACTTGTGACCCTCATCCCAAAGATCTTCGCTGAGTTTTTCGCCCGGTTTCGCCCCGGTGAAGACAATCTCGATGTCCCGGCCTGGTTCGAGGCCTGAGAGACGGATCAAGTCTTCGGCCAGGTCGAGAATGCGCACCTGCTGCCCCATATTAAGGACGTAGGTCTCCCCGCCGGCGCCCATGCTGGCTGCCTGCAGAACCAGATAGACCGCCTCGGGGATGGTCATAAAGTAGCGCTTCATGTCCGGGTGAGTAATGGTGATCGGTCCACCGCGGGCGATCTGGCGCTTGAAGATCGGCACCACGCTGCCCCGCGAACCTAACACATTGCCAAAGCGGACCACTGAATACGGCAGGCCGCTGATCAGCGCCGCATTCAGCACGATCATCTCAGCGATTCGTTTGGTTGCGCCCATCACATTGGCCGGGCGGATGGCTTTATCCGAGGAAATCATCACCAGCCGCTCAACCCGGTGAGCCAGAGCGGTCTCCACCAGATTGCGCGTGCCGAGGATGTTATTCGTTACGGCTTCCTCCACGTTGATCTCCATCAAGGAGACATGCTTGTGCGCAGCCGCGTGGAACACAACCTGCGGCTTGAGCTCGGCGAACACACAGTCCAGACGCATGCGGTCGCGCACATCGGCAATCACCGGGCGGATGTTCAATGAAGGGAAGGTTTCTTTAAGCTCCAGAAAACCCTCGAAAATGCTGTTTTCGCCGTGCCCGAGCATCACCAGCATCGAAGGTCCCCAGCGGGCGATCTGGCGGCAAAGCTCCATGCCAATTGAACCGCCTGCGCCGGTGACCAGGACGACCTTGCCGGTCAACGCGCCGCCGATCATCTCGTCTTTAATCCGCGCCGGCTGGCGGCGGAGCAGGTCTGCAATGTCAACCTCGCGCAGCCGGCTGACGCTGACGCTGCCGCCGAGCAATTCGTAGATGCCTGGCATGGTGCGGAAGGGCACCCCCTTCAGGCGGGCAATGTCGGCAACCGTGCGCACCACCCGTCCGGGGGCGGACGGGATGGCGATGATCACCTCATCGACGTGCTGCCGCTCGAGCACGCGGGTCAGGTCGCTGATCGTGCCTACCACCGGCACGCCGTGAATCTGCTGTTTGAGCTTGGTGGTGTTGTCGTCCAAAAATCCGACCGGAACGAGGTTCAACTGCGGATTTTTCTGCAGCTCGCGCACAACCAGCGCGCCGGCGTCGCCTGCCCCCACGATTAATACACGCCTGGTCCGCCCCGCCTGGGATACGATCTGGCTCTGGCGGGTCTCCGCTATCAGGCGGAAAATCAGCCGGACTCCTCCGGTGAGGATCAGCGTAAGCAGCCAGTCAATGACGAACACCGAGCGCAGGTAAGCGGTGAGAAATCCCAGACTGTAGAACAGCAGCATGATCAACGCTACCAGCGCGGTTGCAGTCGTCACGGCAGCGGTGATGAGCCTCAATTCCTGGACGCTGGCGTAAGACCACAGACGGCGGTACAGTCCGAAGAAATGGAACACGACCGGCTTGACCACCAGACCCACCCCGATCATCCAGTAGGCGAAGGGAAGGTACTGATAAAACAGCGGACCAAGCTCAAAACGTAATACGAACGCCCCCAGCACCGAAAGAGCGATTAAGATCAGGTCCCCTATTAAGAGATAGCGGTTGCGAATATTCAATTTTGCGCGCATGATCACCTGCCTCGCAAAAAGATCACCGTCCAGATCGTGCGGACCATGATCAGGAGATCAAGCATTAGATTGCGATGTTTAATGTAATACAAATCATATTCAAGCTTGATCGAATTCATCTCCGGGCCGGCGGCATAGCCGTAATTGATTTGAGCCCAGCCGGTCAGTCCGGGCTTGACTAACAGCCGCGCCCGATAGAAAGGAATCTCCCGCTGCAACTGCTCGATGATTTCCGGACGCTCCGCTCGCGGGCCAACCAGACTCATCTCGCTGCGGAGGACATTCAAAAATTGCGGCATCTCATCCAGATGCATTTTGCGCAGCACGCGCCCTATCGCGGTGGTACGCTCGTCATTTTCCGCCGCGGGCACCGCAATCCCGTTCCCTTCAGCGTCGCGCACCATGGTGCGGTACTTGATCATCTGATAAGGCCGGCCATTCTTACCCGTTCTTATCTGTTTATAGAAGATCGGCCGTCCAGAAGTCAACAAAATTAATGAAGCCAGGAGGGGAAAGGTGACCGCGAAGGCTAATGTCCCGATGAAACCGCCCAACAGGTCAACCAGCCGTTTCACCAGGTCGTAAAATCCTCCGGCATGGGCCTGATCGACGAACGAGCGCAGCAGCCAATCCGACTGGAGGAGGAAAATCGGCACGCGCTGCAATAACTCCTCGTACATGGCAGGCATAGAGGTAATTTCGATGCCCAGTTCCTCGGCCGCCATCAGCGAATCAAAGGTCTTTTGATTCATTGGCCCGCTGATCGCAAAGACCAGGTCGGTAACCTGATATTCGCCGGCGATCTCGAGCAGATTGGAGCTTTCGCCGACGACCTTGTATCCAGAGAACTCCTTACCAAGCTTCTCGGGATCGTCATCGACGAATCCAACCAGGTAGAAAGGCGGGGGCCAGATTCCGCGGATGACTTCCGCCAGCTGGATCCCGGCCCGTCCGGCGCCGACGATCAAAACCCGGCGCATGAACTGCGGCGCGGTGAACAGGCGGATATAGGTCAGCCGCCAGATCAAGGTTAAGACATAGACTGAGATAATAAATACCGCCACTCCCCGCCGCGGGAGAGAATTCGGCTCGGAAATAAAGAATAATACCAGATAGAGAACAACCAGGACGCCGGCCGCAATGCTGACGTCGCGAATGGTCTGATTGCGGTGAGTGACCGCTCGCGGGTTGTAGGATTCGACCAGCAAGATCATCCAAAGGATCGGCATCACATAAAACCAGGTCGGCACACGCTCCTGGAGGAATTGCATGCTGAAATTGAGCCAGTCATCCCAGTTTGCCCAGGTATATAAAGCGATTAACAAGGCCAGCGCCGCAATTAGCAGATCGACCAGAATAAGCGTCGAGCGCCGTTCGTTAGGCCGCAACCGCCAGGATGGCTTTATGACTGTCGACTTGGCGTTGGATTCTGTCATTAACCTTGATTTTACTCTCTACTGGTAAAGATGCTGGATAGAAAACCAGCCCCCCAGGAAAAATGCATGGTCATGATCGCCAGTGGAATACCGGCAAGCAGGCGCAGGTCGCGTTGACGAAGCGAGGCTGGCAGTGATCCTGCCAACAAAATGAGCAGGTAAATCCCAATTGCCGCCGCCAGCGCCGCCCGCGCCGTATTCCAGAAAGGCGCGGCGAGGATCAAGAGGATGATCCCTGCCACGAACAGCGGCGGCAGCGCCTGACGCCAGCGCAGCGTGCTGGGATAACGCCTCAACATTCTCCATTTCCAATAACCATACCGCCAGTATTGCCTGGCGAGCGAGCCCAAATCCGGGCGGGCGAAGTAATTGGAACGGATTGCCGGGTCGAGATAGATTCTACCGCCGGCCTGGCGAAGGCGCACATTGAATTCATAATCCTCATTCGTCAATAAATTCTCGTCGAATTTTCCGATTTTCTCGAAAGTAGCCCGGTAGAAAGCGCCGAAAGGGACTGTATCGACCTCCTGCGGCTGGCTCGCATAGCGGTAGAGCGCATCGCCAACCCCAAGGGGATGTCCCGCCGCAGCGGCGATCGAACGCCCGATCCATCCGCGGCTGCCCGGCTGGATCATCCAGATCCCGCCGACATTGTCGCCCTTGCCTTCCTCAAGCCCGCGCACGCTCTGCTCTACGTAGCGTTCATCCGGCACTGAATGAGCGTCCAGGCGGACGATCACCTCGCCGGAGCTGGCCGCCACTCCCGTGTTGACCGCCGCGGGGATAATCCGGCGAGGATTATCGACCACGATCACTCGCAAATCGGGGTGCCGGGCGCAGAATTCGGTGATTTTTTCGCGGGTACGGTCGCTGGAACGTCCATCGGCGATCACGACCTCCAACCGGTCGCGCGGGTAGGTCTGGCGGTACAGCGCATCGAGCACCAACCCAATAGTGGCCTCCTCATTGTAGCACGGGATGATAAGAGATACATTCGGGGGCATCACCGATGGATCCAGCGACATCTAGATTTGTTTATCCGTTGGGAAGTGTCTTAATCAGACGTCTTCATCGCAGCAGCCATTGTGCTCTTCGCAAGGGCAAACGGCTACGGCTTCGATTTCGACCGCCGCGCCTCTTGGCAGCGCCGCGACCTGCACTGCTGAGCGGGCAGGAGGGTCGTGGGGGAAAAATTCAGCATAGACCTCGTTCATTGCGGCGAAATCGTCGATATCGCGCAGGAACACCGTTGTCTTGACCACAAGGTCGAGGTGCGAGCCGGCTTCCTCAAGGATATTGCGCAAATTGATCAGCGCCTGGCGAGTCTCAGCCTGGACGCCGCCAGGCACCAGGTTACCGGTAGCCGGGTCCAGGCCAATCTGCCCGGCCGTGAAAACGAGATGGTTGGCAACAATCCCGACCGAGTACGGGCCAATTGCTTTCGGACCGATTTCGGGTTTGACCACTTTTTTCTCGAGGCAATGACGCATGATTCCTCCGATGTAATATGGTAGGCTGATTTTACGCTAACTCCGTGGAATGGTAAAGAACCGACGGAACAGGCCTGCTTCAGATGGAGGGTCAGTAATGCAGGTCCTCGGCCCGCTCAGATAGACGCTTCCGAAAGATCCAATAGCTCCAGCCCTGATAAACCAGGACGATCGGCAAGAAGATCAGGGCGACAATGGTCATCACCCTCAGGGTGTTCAATCCCGAGGCGCTGTTATAGATCGTCAGGCTGAAGTTCGGATCGAGGATGGATACCAGCACACGCGGGTAAAGGGCAGCGAAGACAGAGGCGGAAGTCAGCAGGATGGTGAAGGTGCACATCAGGAACGCTTTCCCCGACTCGATTTTACGGATAAACCAGCCTGTAGCAAACAGCGCCAGCACTCCCAAAGCCCCGAAGATCGGCGCCAGCCAGCCGGTGGTACCCTGGTAGGTCAGCACGTCCGTTAAGAAGTGGGTGGCGGCTGACGCTCCCGCCCCAAACAGGATTGCGGGAATCCACAGCCGTTTGGCGGCAGTTTGAGCGTGGGACATGAGCGGCTCTTCCGTCTTCAGGCTGAGGAAAATCGACCCAATGAGCAAGAAAACGCTCACTACAGCCAATCCGCCAAGGATGGCATACAGGTTGATCAAATCCCAGAAATTCCCGACGAAGTACTTCTCGGCGTCGATCGGCACCCCTCGGAGAAAGTTGGCGAAAGCCACACCCCATAACAGCGATGGGATGAAGCTGCCAGCGCTGATTGCCCAATCCCAGAACTTGCGCCAGCGCGGGCTTTCATGCTTGCTGCGGAATTCGATGCCGATCCCGCGGACGATCAGCGCCAGGAGCATGATAAGCAACGCCAGGTAGAAGCCGCTGAAGAGAGTTGCATACCAACCCGGGAAGGCGGCAAACATTGCCCCGCCGGCGGTGATTAACCAGACCTCGTTCCCATCCCAGTGCGGGCCGATGGTGTTGAGGATCACCCTCCGCTGGGTGTCGTTCTTGCCAAGGAACGGCAGGAGCATGCCAACTCCAAAGTCGAATCCTTCCAGGACAAAGTAACCGCTGAACAACACCGCGATCAAAATAAACCAGAGCGTATTCAGATCCATGGCTGGCTCCTATTCCCACGCCTCGGCCGCAACGGCGGCTTCGAGCGGTTTTTCATCCTGCGGTCCGGCCGCGGCATACTTGCGCAGCAGGAAGATATCAACACCCATCAGCAGCCCATAGATCAGCGTAAATCCAATCAGGCTGGCCGCCACCATACCAGTCGTGACGTTTGGCGAAGCGGCTTCAGCGGTCTTCAGGATCGAGTACACCACCCAGGGCTGCCTGCCCATTTCGGTCAAAATCCAGCCGAAGGTATTGGCCAGATAGGGTAGGGCAATCGCAAAGGGAAACACCCACAGGAATTTCATCCCAGGGGCGACCTGCCTGCGAATGACGCGGTAGAGAGAGTACAGGGCCAGAAGCAGCATCAGCAGACCGCAGCCGACCATGATCCGGAAGGACCAGTAAGTCACCGCGATCGAGGGGATGTAGTTTCCGGGTCCATGTTCTTGCTCATACTGGCGCTGAAGCTCGATCACGCCCTTGACCTCACCCTCTAGCCGGTTGAAGGCCAGCAGGCTGGTCAATTTCGGGATGCGGATCGAAACAATCGGCGTTAAATTCTTTTGATCGACCAGACTGAACAGCGAGAATGAAGCCGGATTCTCCGTTTCGAGCATCGCTTCCGCCGCGGCGATCTTCATCGGTTGCAGCCTGAACAATTTTTGGGTCTGGTTATGCCCGACCAGGGTGACCAATAACACTGAAGCGATCCCAAAAATCGCTGCCAGACGGAAGGACCGCCTGAAAAACTCGACCTCACGCCTGCGCAGCAGATGATACGCGCTGATCCCGAGGACAAATAATGCCCCGGTGGTAAAGCCGGCAAAGACCGTGTGCGGGAACTGCCCCCAGACGTACGGATTAGTCAGCAAGGCGGAAAAATCCTGCATCACCAACCTGCCGTTATCCTCGACATAACCAACCGGCGACTGCATGAATGAGTTCGCGACCAGAATCCAAAAGGCGGACAGGTTGGAGCCGATCGCGACCAGCCAGATTGTTGCGGCATGCAGGCCCTTGGAAAGCTTATCCCAGCCGAAGATCCAGATGCCGAGGAAGGTTGATTCCAGGAAAAAGGCCAGCAGCGCCTCGATCGCCAGCGGCGCGCCGAAGATATCTCCGACCATTCGCGAATATTCCGACCAGTTCATCCCAAACTGGAACTCCTGGACGATCCCGGTGACAATCCCCATGGCAAAATTGATCAGGAAGAGCCTGCCCCAGAATTTGGTCATCCGCTTCCAGGTCTCGTCGCCGGTGCGCAGGTAGATCGTCTCCATGACCGCGACCAGCACCGAAAGACCCAGGGTCAGTGGAACAAAGAAGAAATGATAAACTGACGTGATCGCAAATTGCAATTGAGAAAGAGTCGTTACTGTTCCATCCATTCTGTCCTCCCCGGGCCTCATCCTGAGACCCAACTAACCCTCCCGAGATATGCCGCTGCGATCGACACCGATTTTTACGCCAGCGGCAGCGTAAAACTAAACGTGCTGCCTTTACCGGGAAGGCTCTCTGCCCAGATGCGCCCCCCGTGCGCCTCAACTGTGTGCCGGGCAATGGATAAGCCCAAACCGGTCCCGCCTCCCGAGCGGGACTGATCGGCCTTGTAAAATCGCTCGAATACCCGGGGCAGATCCTCTGGCTGAATGCCCACCCCGGTATCCCGCACTGAGAATTGGACCCAACCGCCCTCCTTCCTGGCGCTGACCTCGATCTCGCCGCCGGAGGGGGTGAACTTGACAGCGTTGTGAAGCAGATTGATCAACACCTGCTCGATCCGCTCCGCATCAGCGCGCACTGCCGGTAAGTCCGCAGGGCAGTCAACCGCCAGTCTCAATCCGCTCCGCTCGGCCTGCAGCGCCATCCGTTCAGCCGCCCGGGTCAATAACTGAAGTGGCTCGACCGGCTTCAAATTAAAAGGCACCTGCCCGGATTCGATCCGCGAAAGTTCCAGCAGCTCCTGAACCGTTTGAGTCATATTGTCGATCTCATCCTCCAGGTGTTGGAGGAATCGCTGCGCCGCAGTCGGGTCTTCCAGCGCGCCGTCCTTTAATGTCTCTGTCACTGCCTTCATCGATGCCAGTGGAGTGCGCAGCTCGTGGGAAACATTGCTGACAAAATCCCGGCGCACGTTTTCCAGCCGCCGTAGGCGGGTCAGATCCTGGAAGACCAGCAGGGTGCTGCCCGGCAGGGATTCACCCAAAGGCGTGGCGATCCCCTGGATAAACAACCGGTCAGGCGTTGTTTCTATGGTGACGATCTGCTGGCGGCCGCTGCTCAGCGAAGACTTCCACAGATCGACGAACTGGTGCAGGCGGACAACTTCCACCAGGGTCTGCCCCAGGGCGTGCTCGGCCCGGGTGTTGAAAATCCGCTCGGCAGCGGGGTTGATCAGGGTCACTTTGCCTTGTTCACTGACAATTAAAACGGCGTCGGTCATATTTCGCAGGACAGCTTTCAGTTTTGCCCGCTCCTCCTTAAATCCTTCCATCTGATCATTAAGCTGCTCGGCGATTTCACCAAAAGACTGAGCGAGCAAGCCAACCTCGTCTCTGCGGGCTGCAGGCAGGTCCAGCGTGGTTACGCCTGATCCCAGGCGACGTACCTCTCGGGCCAATTCTCTTAGGGGTGACAGGGCCCGGTTAGCAATCAGAAAGGATAGCAAAATCACCGCCGCGCCAGCCAGGGCGGAGCTGCCGACCAGCGTCCGCCGCAGACTGGCGAGACCGCTTTCAATTTCCTCGAGCGAATCCGCCAGGCGGACAAATCCAATCACTTTCTGGTCCCGTACCACCGGCACGGCGACATACAGGAAGGATTTTAAAAGCGTGTCGCTGAAGCGGACTTCGCTTCCATAGCCGTTGACCAACGCTTTCTGAATCTCAGGCCGGTCGAGATGGTTATCCATCGCGGCCGGATCGGCAGTGGAATCGGCCACTACGATTCCCTGAAGCAGGACAACCGTCACTCGGGCGCCGGTAACGCGGGCGTACTCCTGCACCAGCGGATTCAAGCCTTCATAGGGGTAGCCGGTCTCGATCATCGGGGCGACTTCGCGGGCAAGCAGAATCGATTGGGTTTTCAGGTCGCCTTCCAGATCGGCGAGGTAGGTCTTTTCCAGGTAATTGGAAAAGTAGATCGTCAAACCTGCCAGGAGGAGCAGGATGACGACGATCATGGGCACCGCGAATTGCCAGTACAGCGACCTGCGCATCTGTCAGCCCTCGAATCGGTAACCCGCGCCTCGCACCGTGACGATTCGCCGCGGTTGAGCGGGGTCGGCCTCAATCTTCGCCCGCAGCCAGCGGACGTGCACATCCACCGTGCGGCTGTCGCCGATGTAATCCCAGCCCCAGACCCGTTCGAGGATGAATTCTCTACTCAGCACTTTTCCGCGGTGCTGGGCCATAAATTGGAGCAGTTCGTACTCCTTTGGTTTCAAGGCAAGCACCTGATCTCCAAGCCTCACCTCGCGCCGCGCACGGTCTATGACCAGATTACCATATTTCAGCAAAACCTGCCCGGCTGCGCCGCTGTCCAATTCCTGCCCAAACTGTTCTCGGAGCAGCCTGACCCGCCTGAATATTGCCTTGACCCGGGCCAGCAGCTCGCGCATCGAAAACGGCTTGGTCATATAGTCATCCGCGCCGACTTCCAGGCCTACCACCCGATCGATCTCGTCGTCGCGCGCGGTGAGCATCAACACCGGCGTGGTCATTTCCTGGCGCAGCAGTCGGGTAACCTCCAGGCCGTCCATGCCAGGCAGCATAATGTCCATAATGATCAAATCTGGCTGGAACTGGCGGGCAATTGCCAGCGCCGCCGCGCCGTCGCCGATCGTTTGCACCTGGTAACCCTGGCGCTTCAGATTGTAACTCAGCGTTTCCTGAAGAACCAGATCATCCTCAACAACCAAAATCTTTTCTTCCACCGCCGGTTACCTCATTTCTTCCAGGATCATGGCAAACTGAGCGGCAAAACGGTCCCGCTGGAATTCCTCCTCGATCGCCTTTCGTCCGGCGGCGCCCATCCGGTCGGTCAGCTCGGGCTGGTCAGCCAGGCTCATGGCAGCCTCAGCCAGTGCGCGCGCGTCGCCCGGCGGAACCGCGATTCCGCAGCCCGTTCTTTCGACCACCGCGCGGATCACCCCGTCAATGGCCAGCAAAACCGGCCTGCCGGCGGCCATATAATCAAACACCTTGTTCGGATAGGTGGTCTTATACATCTCCAGCGGCTTGAGGATGGCGATGCAGGCATCCGCGGCTGCCAGGACCTCGGCAATTTCGTTCTTTGGGACGGAGGGGACAAAACGGACGTTTTCCAGGCGCAGCGCCCTGGCCTGCTCGAGAAGCGCCGGCTTTTCCTTTCCGTCGCCAACCAGGACGAAGACCATATCGCTGCGTTCTCTGGCCGCTGCGGCGGCCTCGAGGACAACCCCCAGATCGTTGGAAAGCCCGTGGGCTCCTGCGTAGAGGACAACAAATTTCCCATCAAGCTGATGCTGACGGCGGAACCCTTCTCCGCGTGAAGCGGGGGTGAACATCTCCGGGTCGGCGCCGTTGGGGACCAGATCCACCCGGCGGGCGCCGTGTTCACACACATGCTCGACATATCCCGGCGAGTTGACCACCACCCGGTCAGCGCGGCGGTAGAGGAACCGCTCCAACCAGAGGGAAAGACGGATCAGCGCTCGATTGCGCAGCACGCCGACGGCAATGGCAAAGGCCGGCCAGAGGTCGCGCACCTCGAATAAGAATGGAACTCGCTTTAACCGGGCAAGCAGCCAGGCAGTGACTCCCTGAAAGATGGGCGGGGATGTGCCCCAGACCAGGTCAACTTTTCGCACCCGCACCCCGGCTATGAAAGATGAAAGCATGAAGCTGAGAAAGCTGAACACCCGGTGGACAAAACTGCGGTGCAGCGCGGCATACGTGTAAGTGCGCAGGATGCGGATGCCCTCTTCCGGCGCCTCCTCCCTGATCCAGGCCTGTTTTTCCCCGCGGGTTTTTCCTGTCAGGTAGCTGACCGGGCTGGTAATGATGGTCACCCGGTGGCCGCGGGAAACCAGAAAGCGCGCCATTTCATAGTGGCGCGTACCGCCCGCCTCATCCAGCGCTGCGAACGCCTGGTGAATCAAGAGGATGTGCATACATTGATTTTAATCCAGATTGGTTCTATTCAATCCTGGAATTCTGCCCGCCTTCGCTCGTCCTCAGGGCGGGATTCAAGGTGAATCCTGGTATGGATGATCAACGGTTGGTTAAAATTAAGACCGGCCTGGAAGGATATCGCCGGGATCCGGCTCATATAGGTCGGCGAGTACCAGCCCAGCAGTTCCACCTCGCCTGGGGGTCCATCCAATATCTGCCCGGCGCGGACAAGGCGCAACCACATGCCCATCACCGCATCCGGCGGCCAGTCGAGAGAGATCGTTACGCGCAGCCCGGGCAGCGTTAATCCAAGCGTCTGGCCATCCAGCCGCCATTCGCCGTCCGGCAGCAGCCAGTGCAGGACGGCCTGATGCATTCCAGAAGGCGGGCGCAGCGGGATGACCTCATCGCTCACCTGCCACTGGCCGGGCGCCAGCCATTCCAGGCTGCGGCGGTGGCGCCAGCCCAGCCGGGCATACCCATCCCGCCAGGCGGTCAGCCGCTGACCGGGAAGGGTCGCGGCCGAATCCCATTCTGCCTGATCCCAGCCCAGCCAGAGGAAGCGCCCCGCCCGGCGCATCGGCTCCACGCCGTCCAGGGTCAGGCTGTTGTGCACACAGGCATTAGCCAGGCCGTTCTGCCAGAGATGCGGCGCATTGTAGGCGTATGTGCCGGCATCAATAAGAATGTTACAGCCTTGATGCCACAGGTCCACGTGAAGCTGGTCGGCATGGGCCGGGCGTGACGCATATCGCCGGGCGCGCAGGCTGGCCCATTCATTCAACCGCTCGATCCGCCAGGCAGACGGGTAGCGGTTGGTCATCAGGGCTCTCGCCTCGGGCAGGCCCAGCCAGGCCGGATACTCGTCCCAGGTCCCCGGCCGCAGGGCGGGCCGCCCAAGAAAAGCCAGTGAAGCCGCCTGGATCACCGGGCGGTAATCGGCGTACTCCGCGGCAGCCAGCGGCAGGGGATTGGCCCCGTCGTTGTGGCCCAGGTTAGCCGCCCGTCCGGAATTCGGATCGAAATGGGCCAGCAGCCAGACCGTCCCCGCGCCGAGACGCTCCATCGTTGCCGAGGGCAGGTATTCCCCCGCCCGGCGGGCAATGGCTTCGGCAAACAGGGCCAGTTGCAGCACCAGGCGGTGATAATTGCTGCTGTGCTGCGAATGCTCGCCGTCGTCCTCAATTTGCGATTGCAGCGCCCGGTTAAACCACTTCCAGCCAAGAGATTTCCAGCGGCGAGCCTCGGGCAGGTCCGCCAGCAGCAGTCCGGCCGCGTATAACCCGGCCGCCTCGCTGACCAGGTGATTGTTGTCCTGGGCCCTGGCGTAGACCAGCGTCGGGGGGATGCGCCGGGCGTGGTCAATCAGGCTGGCTGCCAGGCGCGCTCTGCGCTCGGCCGTGCTGTGAACCGAATCGGCAAACAGGCGCGCCCCCCAGCTCAGAGCGATCAGGCGCAAAGCCACTTCCTGACCCGATACCCAGTTGGGGCCGAGATTAATTGGATTGGCCGCCTGGAACTCCTCCCAGAACCGCCAGAAAGCCGCCGGGTAGCGCTCATCGCCAGTCAGCAGGTAAGCCCGCCCGAGGGCATAGACCCAGCCGAATCGAGCCGGCTCCCAGATCAGCTTGATGTCCCCTTCCTGCCCCTGGCGGCGACTCCAGTGGCGCAGCTTCCCCGGCGGGGAGAGCCTAATCTGGGCCCATTCTCCGCCAAACAGGCGCAGCCTGCCGCGGACAAGCTCGTTGGCTTCGGCGGTGATTTCATCCCTTTGACCGGCCAGCAGGCGCTCCAGCCGTTCGGCGGAGGGCAGCGGAAGGAGCTCCAGACGCAGGTGCGGCGCGCGCTCGGGTGGAAAGAGCCGGGCAGGCGTCCGCAGGCGGTAAAAGCCGCTCAGCAAGCCAGCCTGGTACAAACCATACAGCCCGACCCGCCTTAGACCCAGCTCGCGGGCGGCCTGGACGGCGTTGAGCAGCTTTTCGATCAAGTTTCGCCCCCGTTCGCGCGTCTCAAACATCCTCAGCGCGGCCGCCGCGCAGGGAACGCAGAGCGGCGAAAGTCGCCCGGGTCACGCCAAGCAGATGATCATACGGGATTGGCGGCGGACCGCCCGCCCTGACCGCCTTCAGGAAAGCCTCCCAGCCGGCGCGGTGGCCTTTATCCTGGCGCAGCCGCGAGCGGAGCCCTTCGCGGCGGCCGTCGTGGATCAGCTCCAGACTGCGAAAATCGTCCAACACCGCCACTCTCCCGGCGCAAAATACCTCAAGCCGCTCTTTGGGGAAAGTCTTATCGCCGTTGGCTAGGTAGATCACCGTCCCGATCGAGCCGTCGGCGAAGGAGAAAGTCAGCTGGACGTTGTCCTCGTGATAGCGTCCTCCGTCGGGCAGTCCGCAGGCATCGACTTTGACCGGCGGCGAGCCGACTAAAAAGGTGAGGAAATCGACGAAATGGCAGGCTTCGCCGATGATCCGCCCGCCCCCCTGGGCCGGGTCGTGCAGCCAGTGCGCATCCGGCAGGAAACCGGCGTTGACCCGGTAATGAGCGGTCAACGGTTCGCTGCGCCCGTCCAGGAAAGCTTTCAATCGCACTCCGAACGGTGAAAACCGGCGGTTAAAACCCACAGTGAGCAGCCCAGCGGGGCCAGCCTGCAGGGCTGCTGAAATCTGCTCCAGTTCTTCCAGGGTAATCGCCAGCGGCTTTTCGCAGAAGACGTGCTTGCCAAGCTCCAGCGCGCGCAGCGCCTGGCGGGCGTGCAGGTTGTGGCGGGTGAGCACCGCCACAACGTTGATTTTTTTATCCTCCAGAACCTCCTCCTCCGAGGAACTGGCGTAACCAAAGTCAAAACGCCGGGCCGCGTTGCGGGCGCTCAATCCGCTGGCCGAGGCGACCGCGACGCGGGCGATTCCGCCAACCGCTTTGACCGCCGGCAGGAAGACAGACGAGGCGTAATTGCCAGCCCCGAGCACGCCCAGGGCCAGCTCGCCGCGTGCAGGGACGGTCTGACTGCTTGCCTGTGGGTTGACTGCCCGCCGCTCGACCGGCCGGCTCTCCGCCTGCGGGTAGGTCAGCAGCACCCCCAGGAATGACTCGCCCGTCTTCCCGGTGATCAATTCATACGCCCGGGGAGCATCATCGATCGGGAAGCGGTGGCTGATCAGGGAAGCGACATCCAATCTGCCGGAAGCCAGCAGCTCGACCACAGCCTCCAGATTGCGCCCTTCCGTCCAGCGGACATACCCATAGGGATAATCCCGCCCGCCCGCCTCGTAATCCGGGTCGTAGCGCCCGGGTCCATAGGAGCGTGAGACGATGAATTGCAGTTCCTTTTCGTAATAAATCTTGCGCGGAAGCTGCAACCCGACTGCGCCGACGGCAACCACCACCCCCCGGTCGCGGGCCAGCGCGCCGGCCAGCTCGACCGGGTCGTTGGAGGGTGTATCCGCGCAGATCAATACCGCGTCAAAGCCCTTCCCCTGGCTGATAGCCCGCCCGGCTTCTTCGGCGCCCTTGCGCGGGCTGGTCTGCGCGCCCATTTTCTCGCCAAGAAGCAGCCTCGCCGGGTCCAGATCCACGCCAAAGACCTGGCAGCCGGCGGCCCTGGCGATCCCGACGCTGAGCAGACCGAGCAGCCCCAGACCGATCACCGCGACCCGCTCTCCGACCTGGGGGTTGGCCAGGCGAAATCCCTGCAGCGCGATTGCGCCGAGGGTGACAAAGGCGCCCGCCTCAAAGCCGACCTGGTCGGGCAGGTGGACCAGCAGGTTGCGCGGCACCACCGCGTATTCAGCGTGGACGGCATAGCCGCCGCCCGCGCAGGCCACCCGGTCGCCCGGCTTGAATCCCTCCAGGCCGAGGCCAGCCTCGACAACCGTCCCGGCTGAGGAATATCCGAGCGCCATGGGCTGATCGAGCCGGTTGAACACCGCCCCGGCAGTCGTCAGCAGGCCTTCCCGGCGGGCTTTATCCAGCGTCTGCCGGACCAGGTCTGGACGGGAGCGGGCTTTTTCGATCAGGCTCTTTTCGGCAAATTCCACCACCATCCGCTCCGTGCCGGCCGAAACCAGCGAAGCCGCTGTCCGCATCAGCGCCATGCCCGGACGCGGGGAGGGAACAGGCACCTCGACCACGACCGTCTGACCGTCGCGCAAATTCTGGAGCAGTTGTTTCATGTTTTTTTCCTTGGCCGGAGGATGATTACGAGTGGATTATATACGAATTATATATCTTGTTTCTGGCGCCTGGATTTTCATTCGGCAGCAAGGACCACCGCAAAGGTTGCAGAAAAAGCAGAATACTCTGTTTAACTGGTTGGTTTATTTCCCTGGTGCAAACCAAAATTCCAAATCTTCCCTGAGATTTTTACGCATAGGTGGTAGCCGGTCAGCCTGATATCCGTCCATGCGGTTTCTATGCGCCCGAAAGCCAAAACAGGGGCGGTCTTGATCCCGCCCCTGCCCCAATTTGATCGGACATTAGCGCGCGTAATCGACCGCGCGAGTCTCGCGGATCACGGTCACCTTGATCTGACCGGGATACTGCATCGTTTCTTCGATTTTCTTGGCGATATCGCGCGCCAGGCGGGTGGAAGCCAGGTCGTCGATCTCCTCCGGTCGGACGATGATGCGCACCTCGCGACCAGCCTGGATCGCGTAACTCTGGCTGACGCCCTTGAAGGAGTCAGCGATTTCCTCCAAAGCTCGCAGACGCTTGATGTACTGCTCCAGGTCTTCGCGCCGCGCGCCGGGGCGGGCGCCAGAAATTGCATCGGCCGATTCGACGATGATCGCCTCGATGGTCTCCTGCTCCACTTCATGATGATGGGAGGCGATGATGTTAACCACCTTTGCCGGCACGCCGTAGCGCTTGGCGAACTCGGCGCCGATCATTGCGTGGGTTCCGTCTGTGTTGTGGTCCATCGCCTTGCCAAGGTCGTGGAGCAGGCCGCCCATGCGCGAAATCTCGACATCCGCGCCCAGCTCGGCTGCCAGGACGGCAGAGAGCCTGGCTACCTCCACCGCGTGAGACAGCTGGTTTTGCCCGTATGAGGTGCGGTATTTCAAGCGCCCGAGCACTTTGATCACCTCGGGGTGCAGCCCAGTCACGCCGGCCTCGAAGGCGGCTTCCTCGCCGGCTTCGACGATCGAGCGATCGACCTCTTTTTGCTCCTCTCCGAGGATTTTCTCGATATGAGCGGGGTGGATGCGCCCGTCGACGATCAGTCTCTCCAGCGAGCGGCGGGCCACCTCGCGGCGGATTGGATCGAAGCAGGAGATGGTGACCGCTTCGGGCGTGTCATCGACGATCACGTCCACGCCAGCGGCTTGCTCGAAGGCGCGGATATTGCGTCCGTTGCGCCCAACGATCCGTCCCTTCATTTCCTCGTTCGGCAGGGAGATCACCGAGGTGGTCACGCTGACCACATGGTCGGAAGCAACCCGTTGAATCGATTCGGCAATCAACTCTCGAGCGCGTTTCTCACCCTCTGCCCGCGCCTCAGCCTCGATCTGACGGATGATGCGGGCCATATCGTTGCGGGCTTCTTTTTCCGCCTCGACCAGCAGCAGGCTGCGCGCTTCTTCAACGCTCATCTGTCCGATGCGCTGCAGCTCCGCCATCTGCTGGTCATACATTTTCTCGAGTTCATTCATGCGCTTGTCAAGCGCTGACTGGCGCTTGTTGATCGTTTGCTCGCGCTGTTCCAGGCGTTCGATTCGGGCGTCCAGCTCCGCCCGGCGCTTTTGCTGCCGTTCATCTTCACGCAATATTTCTCCCCGCCGGCGGTTGATGTCGTTTTCAGCTTCCTGGAGGATTTTCAAGGCCCGGTCTTTGGCTTCAAGCTCGATCTCTTTGGCCTTCTCGCTGGCAGCCAGAAGGACGCTGTCTGCTCTGTTGGCCTGCTCCCTGCGAAACCGCTCGTTGAAATACCGCGATATCAAATAGACCGCCAGCACGATCAGGACGATATCGCCTGCCATCAGAATGAATATCCATGTGCCAATATTCGCAAAGTTCCCCATGTTCCAGTTCCTCTTTCCCGAGTCAGGATGTGCGTTCTTGCGAGTGTATTTCCTTCCAGATCCGCTCGACCACCGGGGCGATCGTTCCGTAAGAGAAACCGCGGCGGCTTAGAAAGGCGCCCAGCCTCCTTCGAAACGTCTCCCTGTCCAGATCCGCCAGCCTTGCGGCGTAACGAATCCCTGCCTGGTAAGCCAATTCTGGTTCGTCGGTAATCCTCGCCAGAGCGCTTTGAATATGCTCCTCTGCCACTCCTTTTTTGCGTAACTCGTATTGCAGCATGCGTCGGCTGCGCGGGCGGAAAGTGGTCCGGTTTTCGACCCACTCTTCGGCAAAGCTCTGGTCGCCGAGATAATCGCTTTCGATCAGGCGCTGGATCACAGTCTCGATCACTGCCGAATCGAAATTCTTATCGACCAGCTTCTTGCGAACCTCCGCAACCGAGCGGGGACGAAAGCTCAGGAAGCGCAACGCCTGCTGGAAGGCGTCTTCCTGAGCGTCCTGCGCCCGCAGTGCGGCAATTTTTTCCGGGCTGAGCGGCTGATTAACGCGCAGCCAGGCAGCTGTCGCCCGCGAGAGCCCAAACGCAAACTCTCCGTCCAGGTACACATTGACCCGGTTCGGATTGCGCTTCTGGACCTTTAATGCGGTGATCATTTGCGCCATCAAAACCAACCCGGTCAACTACTCTCCGCGGGAGACCAGGCTGGCAGCGCTTATGTTGTGGATCGGGCTGGCGTGGGATGCTCTTGGCTCACCAGATGAGGCTGAAACCTCGCTCAATACACCATTCGCATAACCTGTTCGCTCTCAGATCCAGGCATTTCAGCTAGAATCGGGCCAACCCCCGTTGGGATAACCGGCCTCGATACCCAGCCGAACATCCAACCAACGAATGGGTAACCCTGCCATATCATTCTGTTCGCGAATTCAAACCTCCCCTGGGGGAGGGTGTACATCCAGCTCAATCCAGGCACTTTGCACCGCTTCCTGCGTAACCATTGACAGCCTGGTGCGGCAAAAGGAGTAGAGAAGTTCTTAGGGATATTATACATTATTTTTTAAGAATTGGGATTTGTTCTTCCTTCCCGACCTCATACAGCGATCAGCAGGGAAAAAAAGGTTTTACAACTCGGACAAAGACCAGGTCAGAAATTGAGCAGCTCGAGCACATCTGCCACCGCTGCCGCAAGGATTTCATCCATGACGGCCGTTTCGACTTTGTATGGTCCGCCAAACGAGCCGTCGCCAAAGACCCGGCGGGTCTCCTCGGCGTCGAGCAGCCCACGGTAAGCAGGTGGGGTCTTGGCTTCTGCCGGAAGATCGCTGACCTGAACGAAGGGGAAAGCTTCCAACCAGGAGGCATGATACCCCTTCAATTCGTGCCTGACCATGATCGCTTCGATGCTGTGCGAAAGCCACCACTCGTACCATCCGATTTTCAACCCCGGCAGCTCGTTCGCCAGCTCGACCAGGCGGGTTTTTGCCGCCTGGTTGCCGGCGTGACCGTTGAGCACCAGGAGTCTGCGGAACCCGGTCCGGTAAACCGAGCGAACCAAATCTTCGACCACATTCAGCAGGGTCTCCGTCCGCAGGCTGATCGTGCCGGGGTAGGCGCAGAAATGCGGCGAGACGCCAAATGGAAGCGCGGGGGCCGTCAGCACACCGGTCTTCTCGCTGGCCAGGTCGGCCAGAACGGCCGGTATCCTTGCATCTGTCAGGAGCGATAAGTAAGCGTGCTGCTCACAGGCTCCCAACACCAACATCAGCCGGTCGTCTTTTTGTAAGTAACCTTCAACATCCATCCAGTTCAGCTCTTCCAGGCGCAAAGCGATCCTCCATCCAACCTAAGGTAGAGGATATTTTACCAGGACACCCTGCGGGAGCTAGTATATTAGATATTATAGGTATATAATGTCGTATATAATTAATTCGATCCCGCGCGTCATAAGGAGCCTATCAATGGGCAGGAACGCTTCTCGCTTCGTTATCCTTCTGGGAATGATCCTTCTGGCATCGTGCACCCCCAGCGCGGTTTCTCCCCCGCCCGATCAAACCGAGGCTGTCTCCGCTCAACCGTCATCCGGATTGGCGGAGGTCAGCGCCATTGAAATCCTGACCGCTGCCGGCTCCCCAGACCAAATCCGCATCCTGGTCCGCGGTTCTTTGCAGGATACCTGCGACGTCATCGATGAACCGGTCGTCAATCGTCAGGATTACCGGTTTAGCATTTCTCTGTCATTCGTGCGCCAGTCAGGGGAAGCCTGCGTCAGCCGGCCGCAGGATTACGAAAAAACCATCCCGCTCGATTTGAGCGGACTGCCTGACGGAGAATACACCATTTCAGTCAACGGCAGCGCAGGAATTTATCTGCTCAACAGTAGGATCACACAAGTCGGGGCTGATACTGAACCAACCACCTCTCCTCAGCCCACCGGCCAGCCGATGGAAGAGGCCCCGGTTGCCACCGGGCAACTGGATGCTGGTCCGCAGCCGGTCGAGGCGACCCCGCGCGGCTGCAACGACCTGGCCGCTTTCTTCGGCGACGTGACCATTCCGGACAACACCCCGTTCGAGCAGAATACCCCCTTCACTAAAACCTGGGCGATCCGCAATGAGGGCACCTGCACCTGGGACGGCAATTACGCTCTGGTATTCGCCGGCGGCGACCCGATGAACGGTCCGCTCAGCGCGCCTCTGCCTCAGACCCAGCCGGGCGAGGTCATGAAAATCTCAGTCGACCTGACCTCTCCGGTGCAGGGAGGATTATATACCGGCTACTATGAGTTCATCAACCCCGAGGGCAGGCGCTTTGGGGTGAACTCCGGCGGGGTCGATTCGATCTGGGTGACGATCTCGGTCAGGTGGTACAAGCCGGGCGAATCCGAACCGTCGGCGGGGATTCCGGTCACCGCTCAGAACCCATCCTGCGGTTACAGCGAAAATAGCAGCTACGTCAGCCAGCTCCTCGAGTTGATCAATCAGGCTCGGGCTAACCAGGGTTTGTCCTCTCTGGAGCTGGACTCGCGCCTTTCGGCCGCGGCGATGAAGCACAGCATCGACATGGGCTGCCAGGGATTCCTCGATCACGTTGGCAGCGACGGCTCGAAGTACGGGCAGCGCGTCAAGGCGGAGGGGTACAACTACAGCTACGTCAGCGAGAACATCTACGCCGGCAGCCCGGATTTCGGCGGCAACGCCCAAGGTGCCTTCGACTGGTGGATGAACTCGACAGTTCACCGCAATAACATCCTGAGCACCAAGGTTTCTCAGATCGGGATTGGTTACGCCTCCGTGCCCGGCAGTCCCTACGGCGGTTATTACACCCTCAATTTTGCCAGACCTTGATTTACCAGAATAAAGAATCCGTTCAGGCAATGAAGAGGATCAATATTTTGCATTCATAATTACACAGCCTCCCCCATTTAACGGTTTTGAAAATGGGGAAGTCCAGGATGGGGTAAACACAAGAGCCGTGGAATATAGCGCTTATCCTTTACAGGATTTTTCTGATCCTGATCTCTACTAGCCGACGACGTTGACCAGCCGCCCGGGGACATAGATTACCTGACGCGGAAGGCGGCCTGCCAGAAACTTCTGCACGGCTTCAGATGCCAACGCCTGGGCTTTCGCGGTTTCTTCGTCGATATCTGCCGGGACGGTGATCCTGTCGCGCACCTTTCCATTGACCTGTACTACCAGGGTGATTTCTTCCTCGCGGGCTGCTTCCTCGTCCACCTCCGGCCAGGATTGGGTATGAATCGAGTAGGGTTTCCCGAGCTGCGCCCAGAGCTCTTCAGTGATGTGCGGCGCGACTGGCGCAAGCATGCGCAGGTAGATGTCAACCGCTTCTTCCCAGGCCGGCGTCCCTGCCGCGCCTTGCTGTTTAGCCTTGCTCATCTCATTGAGCAGCTCCATCAGGGCCGAGACGATTGTGTTGAACTCAAATTCGACGAAGTCCCGCGTCACCGCGCGCACGGTCTGGTGCACCTTGCGCCGCAGGACGCGGATGGTTTGACTATCCGCCTGTCTGTTAGTGCCAGGCTCGAGGATCGTCGCCCAGACCCGCCGCAGCCAGCGGTTGACGCCCTCGATGCCTCCGCTGCTCCAGGGGCCGCCCTGATCCCAACGGGCAAAGAACATCAGGTAGGCGCGCACCGCATCGGCGCCAAAGGCGCTGACCAGGTTATCCGGCGCGACGACGTTGCCGCGGCTCTTTGACATCTTCTCCGAGTCCTCGCCGAGCACCATCCCCTGGTTGCGCAATTGGAGCATGGGTTCATCGCCCGTGACAATGCCCATATCCCGGCAGGCTTTATGGAAGAAGCGGGTGTAGATCAGGTGCATGGTGGCGTGCTCGATTCCGCCGGTGTAGGTATCGACCGGCATCCAATAATCGTACTCCGCCGGATCGAACGGACCTTCCTGATACCAGGGGCTGAGGTAACGCAGGTGGTACCAGGATGAGCACATGAAGGTGTCCATGGTGTCGGTTTCGCGCTCGGCTTCTCCGCCGCAGCTCGGGCAGACGGTAAAGCGCCAGGTCGGGTGCAGCTTGAGCGGGCTCTCGCCAGTCGGCTTCCATTCGACGTCATCGGGCAGCAGCACCGGCAGGTCCTCATCCGGCACAGGCACCTCGCCGCACTTCGGGCAGTAGATCATCGGGATCGGCGCGCCCCAGTAACGCTGGCGCGAGATCAGCCAGTCGCGCAGGCGGTAGTTGACCGCGTATTTGCCCTTACCCCGGGCTTCCAGCCACTCAGTCACCTGCTTTTTGGCCGTATCGCCGGGCGCGCCGCTGAATTCGCCGGAGTGGATCATCGTCCCATAGTCCGTGTGGAAAAGCACATCCCGGTAGTATTCATTGCCCCACAGCATTTCCATCAGCGTCCGGGCAGAAGCAACGCCAGGCTCGATTTCCTTGCAGCGCGCCAGGATACGCGCCTCGGATTCGGGCGATTCCCACTCCCAGGTACCGTTGTCAAAGAGGAACAGCCACCGCGCGCCGACGATTTCGTTCCAATAGCCCTCCTGGAGGTGCTCCCTGGCGATTGCCAGGTAAGCGTCCACCTGATCGGCAGAAAGGGTGATTTTGACCGCGCCGTTTTGCTCCTCGAAACGGATCCCGGCTGCCTGCAACGCCGGAATAAAACCGGGGCGCATCGATCCGGCAACCGCGTAGGACCTGGCCAGTCCGTCCGGCCGGTCGATCACCGGCAGGATGGGCAGCCCGTATTTCAGGGCAAAGGCGAAGTCGCGTTCGTCATGGGCAGGGACTGCCATGATCGCTCCGGTCCCGTAGGTCATCAGCACATAATCTGCAATCCATACCGGGATGCGCCGCCCGTTGACCGGATTAATCGCGTATCCGCCGGTGAACACGCCGGTTTTCTCTTTCTCGGTCGATTCTCGCTGAATATCCGACTGGCGCAGGGTTTGCTGAATGTACTCGTCGACCGCCTCGCGCTGCTCGGAGCTGGTCAGTTTGGCGACCAGCGGGTGCTCCGGGGCGAGGACCATGAAGGTAGCGCCCCACAGCGTATCCGGGCGGGTGGTAAAGACCTCGAGGGTGTCGCCGGTTTCGGTCGCGAAATAGACCGCGGCGCCTTCCGAGCGGCCGATCCAGTTGGTCTGCAGCACACGCACCCGCTCCGGCCAGTCGATCTGGTCATAATTGAGCAGCTCGTCCGCGTAGGCAGTGGTCTTGAAGAACCACTGTTCCAGATTTTTCTTGGTCACCGGGGTGCCGCAGCGCTCGCAGTGGCGGTCTTCGCCCCAGACCTGCTCGCGGGCCAGGGTTGTATTGCAGTTCGGGCACCAGTCCACTGGCGACATCTTCCGGTAGGCCAGATTGTGTTTGTAAAGCATGGTGAAGAACCACTGAGTCCAGCGGTAATACTCAGGGTCGGAGCTGACTGCTTCGCGCCGCCAGTCGAACATCGCGCCCATTGTGCGCAGCTGCCGGCGCATTCTCTCGATGTTGCGGTAAGTCCACTGCTTGGGGTGGATATTGCGCTGAATGGCGGCATTTTCCGCAGGCAGGCCGAAGGCGTCAAAGCCAATTGGAAAGAGTACGTTGTAGCCGCGCATGCGCATAAAGCGCGCCCGCGCATCTGAAGGCGTCATGGCATACCAGTGTCCGATATGCAGGTCGCCGGAGGGATAGGGTAGCATGGTCAGGGCGTAATGCTTTGGCCGGGAGGGATCGATATCCGCATGGTAAAGACCATCGGCTTCCCACCTGGCCTGCCATTTTGCTTCGATTTCGGCCGGATTGTAGTTCGGAATGGCTTTTTGGTTCATCACTATCTCCAGTCTGCCTGCATGTGATCGGCAATTAAAATGCAAATCCCTTCATCCTGCAGGGACGAAGGGAAGCTCCGCGGTACCACCCTGGTTGTCCGGGAAAACCGACCCCCGAACCACTCGATCCGCGCTAACGGGCGTTCCCGGCGACGGCTACTGTTGGTTCACCGGCGCGGCCTGTCCATGTTTGGACGCTCAGGCGAGTTCGACCTCAGGCGCTCCGTCTGCGCCGCGCCGGGCTCGCACCTCTCTCTCCCGGCTCGCTGGCGGATGATCTACTACTCCTGGCATGGCCTTTCAAAAAACGAGCAAGCGCTGACCGCCGCTCGTTCTTGAGTGGACCCAGGGGGATTCGAACCCCCGACCTTCTCAATGCCATTGAGACGCGCTCCCAACTGCGCTATGGGCCCAGGTCTGGTATTCAGTTGATAAGGTCCGGCGGAGCGGTTCTGCCGGTGGGGTCTGCGCCCCCAGTGGACCTGAGGGGATTCGAACCCCTGACCTCTTCAGTGCGATTGAAGCGCGCTCCCAACTGCGCTACAGGCCCTTGTTTAAGGGTAGCAGGATTTTACTCGGAAGGGGGGTGAATGTCAAGGAAACGATTTTGGATTGCGGCTATGGTTATCATCCACCCCGTTAATCCTCTTCCTCATCGCGGATCAAGGGGAGAGTCATGCACGTAGGGCCGCCGCCGGCGTTGGTGAACTCGCTGAGATCCACTTCGATGACCGTGATGCCGCGCTTGCGTAGCTCAGAGGTCACGACCGGGTTACCGGCCGGCATCACCAGCTTTCCCGGCTCGAGCACCAGGAAGTTGGAGGGGCAGCCGTTGACCTCCTCCTCGGGGATCTCGATCAGGTCAAATCCCTTTTTGTGCAGTAAGTAATCGATGAACTCGTAACCTACACAGGGGGGATAAATCACGCCCAGCTTCGGACCCGCCACGCCAAACACCATGTCCAGGTGGAAGGCGCCGCCGCCCTTGCCGGTCTGCGCCTTGCGCGTGTTCAGCGGGCCCGGCAGGTGAACGAGATGGACGTCCTCTACGCCGAAATCGCGCAGGATGGTAGCGACCTGATCGACGCCTTCCTGGTTGGAGCGCTGGCTCAGCGCCAGCGGCAGGCTCTTTTTATCCAGCCAGACGGCATTGCTGCTTTCAAAAAAGCCCTTGCCATGGACGGTGAAAAGGATCGGGCAGCCCATCGCGCCGAGCGTACGCGACTGGTAGTATTCCAGGCCGCGCTTGTAAGCCGGGGCGCAGCGGCAGATAATCGCCCCGCCCTTCACCATGAGGGTCTCGTGGGTATAGGTGGCGCTGCGCAGCGGGACGCCGTAGGTTCCTAGGACCGGCGGTGGAGCATCTAGCCGGTAAACTTCAACATGGTTCTCCTGCAAGACGCGGACGAACGCATCATGTTGGGCCTGCATGCGTTCCAGGTTGGGCATGCCAGTCGGAAGGTTGAAAAAGTCGGGGTCTACGTCGCCCCACAGCGCCTCGGGCCCCGGCCGGTGGACGACCACCGCCCGCAGCCTGGCGTAGCTCGACTGACTACCCCACGACCTGCCCCAGGTTCTTTCCAGCTCTTCGCGAAAATCAGCGCCGAAGAAAGTCAAGGGTGGTTTCCCTGGACGATACAGCGGGATGTCTTTTAGTCTGTCATGATATTCCGAGAACATTGGTTTTACTCCTGTAATTTTGGGATTCATCCTCGATCATAAGTTTTGAAACGGGATGATCTGTGACACCCGCCCCGATCCAAGATCCGCAGCCAGGCAGGCGTCGTCTGCGCCGCTGCCGTTCACGGGCGTGAGCAGTTTTTCATGATGTTTCACTCAAGTGGAATAGTGCTTCGCTACAGGACATTCTTAGTATAGCCTTTGGTTTGTGCCTGTCAACTGGATTGCTCAAATGGTGTTGTTGTTCAGCGAAAATGTCACCTCTCTCCCGTCAAGCCCTTAACCCCGCCCTGGTCTTGGGACCTTTTTCAAATCCGTCAATCGAAGAATCGTGTAAACTAAAGTTGAGTTTTATCATTCCACGTTGCTTCATTTCTTTACCGTTTTAGCTGGCAACTTGATAATTTGGAGGCAAACAATGGGATTCATGACGTTCAATGACATACTCCACAAAGCTGCCTGGCGGATGCCGGATCACCAATATCTCTACTGGAGCGATCGCCAGCGCGGGCTGACGTACGCCGAGGGAGAGAAAGCCTCTGATTCTGTCGCCGGCGCTTTGGCCAGCCTGGGCGTGATCAAAGGAGACCGGGTGGGAATATTCGCCCACAACGGGCTGGATTATGTCAACGCCATGTTCGGCGCATGGAAGCTTGGCGCCATCTCCGCCCACATCAACGTCCTCCAGGTGCAGAATATGGCCTGGTTCGTCAACGATTCAGCCCCGCGAGTGCTTATCTACACAGGAGATCTGCACGAGGTGGTCGATCGCAACCGCGCAGAGATGAAATCGATCGAGCATTATATCTGCTTCGATGGTGCTGTGCCCGGCGCACATGACTGGAACGAGTTGGTATCCGCCAGATTGCCTGTCCCTCAAGTGCGCGTTGAGGGAGAGGATCCAGCCCATCTTTCCTACACCTCTGGCTCATCTGGAAAGCCCAAAGGGGCTATCCTTGCTCATGGATACACCACCCGGGCTACCCACTGCATCGCCGAGCGCCTGCAGCTCTCCGCCGAAGACGTCTCGCTCGGACCGACCTCGCTGGCCAGCTCGTACAACCTGGTCGGCAACCTGCTGCCGGGTATTCACCGCTGCGTGAATATCGGTATCCGGAAAAAATGGGATGCCCTGGAGGTCTGGAACGAGATGGAACAACGCGGGGTGACTTATTTGGTCGGCAATCCATTGATTCTCAACGATCTGCTTCTTGTCTCGCGCAAGATGGGCCGGAAACCTTCGCGGCTGCGCTTCGTTGTTTCCGGCGGGGCGCCGACTCCGCCTGAGCTGAAGCTGGCCTGGCAGGAGGAGCTCGGCGCTCCTTTGGTGGAAAGCTACGGGCAGAGCGAATTGGGCGGATTCGTCGCCCTGGGCTACCCGCGCGCCGAGACCGGCAGCCGCCTCAAAGCCATCGGTCCGGAGATGCCCGACCGCGAGGTTCGCATCGCCGATGAAAAAGACCAGGAGGTACCCATCGGCACGCCCGGCGAAATCCTCATCCGCGGCGGGGTGATGGTCGGTTACCATAATCTGCCCGAAAAGACCGCCGAGGCGCTGCGCAACGGCTGGCTGCACACCGGCGACATGGGCGTGATGGACAGCGAAGGCTACATCCGTCTGGTCGGTCGCTGGAGCGAGCGGATTTTTTCGCACGGCAAGGTGATTTTCCCCCGACCGATGGAGGAGGCTCTGCTGCGCCACCCGGCGGTTCATTATGCCTGTGTGATTGCAAAGACCGACCCGCAAGCAGGACAGATTCCCAAGGCGGTTGTCGAGCTTTACCCGGATCACAACGCCACGTCGGAGGAACTGATGCAGCACTGCATCGATCTTCTCGGCGCAGACGGCAGTCCGGCGCTGATCGAGATCATCGACCAGATGCCGATGACTCCGACCGGTAAAATTGGCCGGGCCGACCTCCAGGCGCGCGAGAATAGTAGCCTTTGGGAATGATGTTACTAACCACTGAGGACAAAGATCGCGCAATGAAATTTTAATACAAACGATCCATTGATCGCGCCGGTCTCGGACCGCGCGCGCAGTTTATGCAGCTGTGCCCTCCGTAGATTCCCTGTTTCCCCTTCGGGTATAATTCCAGAGGAGGAAACCGCCATGAACGCTGACCGCCTTGCCCGCCTGACCGGTCTTCTCGCTTCCGCCGGGTTCGATGCCCTCGCCATCAACCCCGGTCCCAGCCTGACCTACCTGACCGGTCTTTCTTTTCACCTGATGGAGCGCCCGGTGATCCTGCTGATCGCCCCTCCGGCCGCGCCGGTGATCGTCTGCCCCGAGCTGGAGGCCGGTAAATTGCAGAAAGCGCGCGTCCCTCTCCAGGCAGTCGCCTACAGCGACAACCCCGCCACCTGGGCGGCAGCTTTCGAGCAGGCCGTCCAGGCCGCCGCTCTGGACGGGCGCAGGGTCGCCGTCGAACCGGCGCGGATGCGCTTTCTCGAATTACAGTTCCTTCAGGACGCCGCTCCTCGAGCCAGGTTCCTCTCGGGCGAGGGTTTTCTGGCGCAATTACGCCTGCATAAAGACGCCGAGGAGATCGCCGCCATGCGCCAGGCCGCGCGGATCGCCCAGCGCGCGCTGGAGATCACCCTGCCGGCGGTCAAAGCCGGCGTCAGCGAGCGCGAGCTGGCCTCCGAGCTGAGCGCCAACCTGCTCCGCTCCGGCTCTGAACCCGAATTCCCCTTCGCCCCGATCGTCTCCTTCGGCGAGAATAGCGCCAATCCTCACGCCGTACCCGGCGACCGCCGGTTGAAAGGGGGCGACCTGATCTTGATCGACTGGGGGGCGACCTTCCAGGGCTACTGCTCAGACATTACCCGCACCTTTGCCCTGGGGAAAATCGACAGCGAGCTGAAGGTGATTTACACCCTTGTCCAGGCGGCCAATGCGGCCGGGCGAGCCGCCGGCAGGCCCGGCCTGCGCGCCGGGGATGTCGACCGGGCTGCCAGAGAGGTGATCGTCCGCGGCGGCTACGGACCGCAATTCATCCACCGCACCGGCCACGGCCTGGGCATGGAAGCCCACGAAACTCCCTACATCTACGCTGAAAACGATCTACCCCTGGCAGCGGGTATGGTATACACGGTGGAGCCGGGCATCTACCTGCCCGGCAAGGGCGGCGTGCGCATCGAGGACGACGTGCACGTGACCGCCGGCGGTAGTGAAAACCTGACCGACTTCCCCCGCGAGCTGACCATCCTATCGTAAGAGGTAAGAAATGCTTGAGCCGCTCCTGATTGCTGGCGCCGAACCCTTCCTGTTCCCGGGCAGCCGCACCGGCTGCCTGCTCGTCCACGGTCTGACCGGCACCCCGATGGAAATGCGCTGGATGGGCGAATTTCTCTCTTCGCGGGGCTATACCGTTCTCGCCCCACGCCTGGCCGGGCATGCCACCCGGCCCGACGATCTCACCCGCGTCCGCTGGCGCGATTGGCTGGCGGTCGTCGAAGACGGCTTTCGGATGCTCTCGGGCTGCTGCGACCAGGTTTTCATCCTCGGCCTCTCCCTCGGCGGGGTGCTCTGCCTGACTGCCGCCTCCTACCTGCCGGTCAGCGGGATCGTCGCCATTTCGACTCCTTTCGCCCTACCGAAAGACTGGCGGTTGAATTTCATTCGAATCTTCAAAGCTGTGATGCCAAAAATCGCCAAGTCGCCGGCCAACTGGTTCGACCCGGAAGCCGCCCGCACGCATATCGAATACCCCTACCACCTGACTGCCGCCGCCGCCGAGCTGAAGGATCTGCTGGAGGTGATGCGGGCCGGGCTGCCCGCCGTCCGCGCGCCGGCGCTGCTGATCCACTCCCGCCAGGACATCGACGTGCCGCCGGAGAATATGCAGCGCATCTACGAGGGTCTCGGCTCGGCTGACAAAAAAATGCTGTGGGTGGAAAGGAGCTCGCACAATATCGTTCGCGATGCGGAGCGCGAGATCGTTTTCCAGGCTGCTCACGAGTTCATCCAAGGCTGCTTGCAGGGGGCAGTCCAGCCTGCAGGCCACCCCGCGCAACCGACCCGCCTATGACCCGCGACCTGGCCTTCGTCGTTGCGTCGCTCTTCCTCTGGGGCATTGGCGAGGGATCGTTTCTGGTCTTCCACACCCTCTACCTGGAGCAGTGGGGCGCCAGCGCCCTGCAGATTGGCGCGATCCTCAGCGGGTGGGGGTTTTCCATGGCCGTCATGCAGATCCCGGCCGGCTACCTGGCTGACCGGCGCGGCCCGCGCCTGTTGATGTGGCTCACCTGGGGGCTCGGCAGCCTGGCGGCGGTGCTGATGGCCGCGGCAAACAGCCTGGGCATGTTCGTCGCCGGTTTTTTGATCTATGGGTTGACCTCATCCGTCCTGGCGCCGATGAACGCCTACATCGCCGCGGTGCGCGGGCGCTGGTCGGCCGAGCGGGCGCTGACCAGCGCCATGGCGGCCTTCAACCTGGGGATGATGATCGGTCCCACCCTGGGCGGCTGGCTGGCCGAGCGCTCCAGCCTGCGCGCGATCTACGCCATGGCGGCCGGGTTGTTTGTCCTCTCCTCGCTGTTAATCTTCCTGATCCGCCGCCCGCCGCGCGTTGATCATAGCGCCCTGCCACAGTCCCTACCCCTGCGCTCCAATCGGCGTTACCTGGCGCTGACCGCCCTGGCTCTGCTGACCATGTTCGCTCTGTTCCTGCCCCAGCCGCTGACCCCGAATTATCTTGCTGAAGTCCGCGGTCTGAACCTGCAGCAGATCGGTCTGCTCGGCACGGCCGGCAGCCTGGGCGTGGTGGTCCTCTCGCTCACTCTGGGCGGGGTGAAGGGCAGGGCTGGTTTTCTCATCGGTCAGCCGCTGGTCGCTCTTGCTGCTCTGCTATTATGGCGGGGGAACCACATCCTGGTCTTCGCCGCGGCCTACTTTCTCTTCGGCGGCTACCGCCTGAGCCGGGTGATGCTGCTCGGCCTGGCCCGGCGGATGGTCCACCCAGAGCAGGTCGGGCTGGCGTTTGGGATGCTCGAAACCGCCAACGCCTCGGCGATCATCCTCGCGCCGCTGCTGGCCGGGGCGATCTACCAGCGCGCGCCCGCGCAGATCTACATCGCTGCCCTGATTCTGATCAGTACTGCCCTGCTGGCCAATTCTATATTCCTGTTCGGCAGACGCGCGCGTCTGCAACCCGCCGCAGAACCCGCCCGTCAACCCACCCCGGAGTGATCTTATGCCGCTCGACATCCTCACATATCCGCTCGGACCGCTGGCCAACAACACCTACCTGCTGATCGAGCGCGAGACCCGCAAGGCCGTGATCGTCGACCCGACCTTCGACAGCCACCACATCCTCAAAGCCATCCTCAAGGACAAGCTGGAGCTGACCGAGATCTGGCTGACCCACGCTCACTTCGACCACACCGCCGGCGCCAGGCTTTTTTCCGAGCTGCGCCAGCCGCCCCTGCCGATCGGCCTGCACCCGGCCGACCTGGAGCTCTACCACACGGGCGGCGGGGCATCGCTCTTCGGCATCGAGATGATCTCGCTGCCCGAGCCAACTATCCTCTTTGAGCACGGTCAGACCCTTTACGTGGGGGAGGAGCCGGTCGAGGTACGCCACGCCCCGGGGCATTCGCCCGGGCACGTCGTCTTCTACGCCCCGCAGGCCAACGCCCTGATCACCGGCGACCTGATCTTCAAGAACGGCGTCGGACGCACCGACCTGCCCGGCGGCAGCGGCCGGCAGTTGCTCGAGAGCATCTACCGCCAGGTGCTTTCTCTGCCGCCCGAAACCCGCCTGCTGCCCGGCCACGGCCCCGAGACGACCGTGCAGGAAGAGGTGGATAATAATCCGTATCTCAATTAACGATGGCGCTTTCTCTACTTTTTACTCAGGAAACTGAGCGCGGCATTCTTACTCAGACCGTCATTTGGCATTATAATTTTACTTAAGCGAAAGCTGGCCTATTCTCCTCGCTATCTTTATAAGAGGGGATGCTAAGAATTTTAGGTAGATTTATACTTTCATCATGGTAATCGCTACGTTGATGATTACTTCACCAACAGCTATCCCCGATGTTTTATTAATTCAACCCGCAGTCCACGCAGATGAGCGGGGTTTTTTCATTGAGACATATCAAAAAGCGAAGTTCATGGCGGCAGGCATTGCTTTCGATTTTGTCCAGGACAACCATTCCCGCTCGAAAAAAGGAACCCTCAGAGGCTTGCATTACCAAATTCAGCGCGCACAGGGAAAGCTTGTTCGAGTCATTCTCGGTGAAGTGTTTGATGTTGCCGTTGACTTGCGAAAATCTTCAAAATATTTTGGGCAATGGGTCGGATTTCACCTCTCGGCGGAGAATAAGCTACAACTCTGGATCCCACCTGGTTTTGCCCATGGCTTTCTCACGCTATCTGAATGGGCTGAATTTATATATAAAACAACGGATTATTACTCCCCCATGGACGAGCGCACAATTAAGTGGAATGATCCAGATATTGGTATTGAATGGCCGATTCCCGAGGGCATAACCATACTCCAATCTGATAAAGATAGAAATGGCATTCCGTTAGCAAGCGCGGAGGTGTATCCATAATGCTTAATCGAATCATGGTCACTGGAGGAGCTGGATTCATCGGTTCCAATTTTATCCACTATGTAATCAACCACCATCCAGACATCTTAATCGTCAATTACGACCTGCTGACGTACGCTGGCAGCCTGGAAAATCTTCGCGATCTATCGTCCAACGCTCATTATATGTTTATTAAAGGAGATATCTGCGATCAAGAGGTCGTTATTGATATCCTTCAGAATTATCAGATCGATACTGTAGTGCATTTTGCAGCTGAATCTCATGTAGACCGGTCCATCTTGGGTCCGGCCGACTTTATCAAAACGAATATATTTGGCACCTTTTCTCTTCTTGAGGCTTGCCGTAAAGTCTGGGCGTATCAAAACCGCCTGGCAGATGACCAGGTAAGGTTCCACCACATATCAACCGATGAGGTTTTCGGTACGCTCAAGCCAGAAGACCCTGCTTTTACTGAGACATCGCTTTTCGCCCCCAATTCCCCCTATGCAGCATCGAAAGCCAGCAGCGATCATCTGGTTCGCGCTTATTTACACACATATGGGCTTCCTTGTACGATTACAAATTGTTCGAATAATTATGGCCCCTACCAATTTCCTGAAAAATTTATCCCATTGATAATCACCAACGCCTTGGAAGGAAAACCTCTTCCTATCTATGGCGACGGAAAGCAAATCAGGGATTGGCTCTTTGTAGAAGATTACTGTGAAGCAATCTGGAGGGTTTTACAAACTGGGCGCATCGGTGAAAGCTATAATGTTGGAGGCAATAATCAGCCGACGAACCTCTCTATTGTGCATTCGCTTTGCGATATCCTAGATGAGCTCCGACCTGAATCACCCCATAAACCGCACCGGCACTTAATTCAATTCGTTGCAGACCGTCCGGGGCACGATCGACGCTATGCAATGAATATATCCAAAATTTCAGGCGAGCTTGGCTGGTATCCCAGCCATAGTCTCGAGGAAGGCTTGTGGCGAACGGTTCAATGGTATCTCGAACATCAGGAGTGGCTGGAGAGTATCAAACACAAAAAGCATTATCAAGACTGGGTCAATAACAACTATTCCAGGCGAGGTGAAAGATGAAAGGAATGATTCTGGCAGGGGGTAAGGGATCACGGTTATTCCCAATCACCCTTGCCGTTAGTAAGCAGTTACTGCCAGTCTATAATAAACCGATGATCTATTACCCCCTATCAATGTTGATGCAGGCTGGCATCCGGGAAATTTTGGTAATCAGCACTCCTGATGACCTGCCATCCTTTCGTCGACTGTTGGGGTCGGGTAACCAATGGGGGATAGAGTTCGCCTACGCAGAACAGGCTTTCCCCCGCGGCCTTGCCGACGCCTTCCTGGTAGGTGAAAACTTCATCGATGGTAAACCGGTTTGCCTTATTCTTGGCGATAACATTTTCTTCGGTCAGGGTTTGTCCGAACAAATGCGCGAGGCGGCCAACCAAAAAACTGGAGCGACGATCTTTGCCTATCAGGTACGCGATCCGGAGCGATACGGCGTGGTCGAATTCGATCAAAATGGCAAGGCAATCAGCCTGGAAGAGAAGCCAAAGCGACCTCGTTCGCAATTCGCAGTGCCCGGACTCTATTTTTATGACCATAAGGTAGTCGATTTTGCAAAAACCTTAAAACCTTCGCAGCGAGGGGAGCTCGAGATCACCGATCTCAACGGCATCTATTTGCAGAGGGGAGAGCTGAACGTCCAACCAATGCGCCGAGGTACAGCCTGGCTGGATGCAGGCACGCATGAATCCCTTATGCAGGCCGCGAATTTCATTCAGGCGGTTGAAGAACGACAAGGAATCATGATCGCCTGTCCGGAGGAGATCGCTTACGAGATGGGGTTTATCACCGCATCCGAACTACTTACCCTTGCCGAGAAATTTAACGGCAATGGCTATGGTCGATACTTGCAGAGTTTAGTGAAAAAAAATCAATGAGAATACTCCTGATCGGGCACATTGGTCAATTAGGCTGGGAACTTCACCGGACTTTGCATACCTATGGCGAGCTGACAGCCGTCAGCTTTCCAGAAATCGATCTGACTGACCCTAAATCGATACTGGATTGGGTAAGAAACGAAAAGCCCAGTGTGATCGTCAACGCCGCAGCTTACACCGATGTGGACAGAGCCGAAGCCGAGCCCGAGAGCGCTCGCTTGGTCAACGCAGTCGCGCCCGGGATTTTAGCCGAAGAAGCCGAAAAGCTAAACGCGGCCCTGATCCATTTTTCCACCGATTACGTGTTCAATGGGCGCAAGGACACACCCTATACAGAAACCGACCTGCCAGATCCGCTCAATGTTTACGGTGTAACCAAACTGGCAGGCGAGCAGGCGATTCAGCAGGTCGGTGGCGCCTACTTGATCTTCCGCACAAGCTGGGTATATAGTTGCCACGGAGGTTTCATCCAAAAAACCCTTAAGTGGGCTCGAACCCAAGATGTGATGAAAATTGTCGATGACCAGATTAGCAGCCCAACCTGGGCGCGCATGTTAGCGGAAGCCACAACTCAAGTGATCGCCCAAGGCCGCAGTGATGTGCCAGAATATATAAAAGAAAAATGTGGACTGTATCACCTGGCCGGGGGCGGAGCCGCCAGCCGATACGAATGGGCAAAGGCCATCCTCGAGCTTGACCCTCTGCGGGAAGAGCAACGGGTGAAAGAACTCCTGCCGGCAAGAAGCAGTGATTTCCACACTCCAGCGGAGCGTCCGAAATATTCAGTGTTGTCCAGTGAATTATGCGCAAAAGTGTTCCATCTCCATATCCCCCATTGGAAATCATCGTTGTCAATGATGATGGCGTATTAATTTCTGTCCGGTTCTTTCAACTGACGGTGGGAGGAGGATCCAGAAACTGAGTATGGTGGGAAATATAGGCGAACCATTTCTCTCCTCTCGGTTATGATGATCGCATCGCAGGCCAACGCCATGATCACCGGCGACCTGATCTTCAAGAACGGCATCGGACGCACCGACCTGCCCGGCGGCAGCGGCCGGCAGTTGCTCGAGAGCATCTACCGCCAGGTGCTTTCTCTGCCGCCCGAAACCCGCCTGCTGCCCGGCCACGGCCCCGAGACGACCGTGCAGGAAGAGGTGGATAATAATCCGTATCTCAATTAATAGAAAATTCTTATAGTTTTGCAAGGTCTGGCACGCTCCTTGCTTTTATCCCTGCAGGTGCGTCTGGATTAAAATAGGGGACCCCTAAGAATCGGGATCCCCTCAATCTTAATGTGATCTCCCAGATCAGTATCCGAAAATGCTTACTGATTCATCTTCTCATTCTTATTTCCGGATCATCGGGAGGTAGGTTTGTTTAGGGGTTACGATCGTGCAGGTGCCGCTTGAAACGAGCAGATAGGCGTCGATGGGATTCTTTAAGGTCAACGTGAAATACTCTTCCGGGTCTGCCATGCTACCCATCTTCAATTCCACATTAACCTTTTGAGATAAAGGATTGCCAGCAACAAAAGTCAAAGTACCTGATTTGGCGATATAGTCTTCTCCAGCAGTCGCCGACCCATCCAAAGTACTGTAATCGACCTTTGCCGATTTTCCAAGTGCAAGGGCTTTATTCAGTGAAACTGTAAAACTACAATATTGTTTGACTGTGCTAAGGGGTCGCATGACTGAAATGCTGTCCACGGAAATGCCAATATCCTCCTGGCTGATCGTTGCGATGAAGTTCGCATCTAGAGCATCTGAGCCGGCAATCAGCAGGTTGAGAGAGGGGGGCGTGAAGATGTACCCTGCCAGCGAGGGAGAAACAAGATACGAACCATCCGATAGACCTGAGAAACTGTAATAACCATCGGGATCAGTCGTCGTAGTTAACGGATCCGGAAGATCGCCCTGGAGAATCACTGTTACGCCAGGTAGCCCTTCCCCGACTGCAGTATCTTTTGTGATTTGCCCGCTGATAGAGAAGGTTGCCGGCGGATTGATTGCCTCTTCCAGCCAGGGTTCGAAAGCAACCCGGTCGCTGACCCTACTGCCAAGGCCATCTGAATTTAGTGTGGGGTGATAAGGACCGCTTGGATCGCCCCAGTAATTATTGGTAGCATCAAAGGCTATAGGCGTCGGACAATCCTCCAATTCAGGCGAAACGCCATTCAGGTTATTATTCTCAACGCCATTTTGCCCCAATTTTTTCCCAAACAGGTCATTATTGTGCGCCATGACGCATAAATGCCCGGTCTTTCCGACATTGCTGGGGTTCCCTTGAATGTGGATACCATTCATATTGAAAGTGGAATCAAGGATGGATGCGAGGATGTCTCCGTTATCGAGAGCGCTCAGACTAAGCCCCACAGTATTCTCAATAAAAGTGCTGTGGGTGACATCCGTGTCATTATTCAGATTGATCGCCCCGTCAAAGTATATGTGCAACCCCTTGGTCGCGTAACGGACCACCGCATCGTGAAAGTTGTTGGATGACGCCAGGCGGACCTCGCCCCAGTCCCCCTTGGCTGGGCGGGTGTTCAACCCATCCCGGTTCGTGTCGCCGCCAGCCGCATCATCCTTGATCGAAGTGAAGATAGCCGGCTGCGTCGGGGTGGATTGCAGATTGATCGTACCCTTGACGATCAACATGCGGTCTTTGCTGAACTTAAAGACGGTTGCCGGTGGAACGACAAGCACCGAGCTCTGAGGATATGAAGCCCCAACGGTTACGTCATTGGCAGGTTTATAATTAAGACCTTGAATGACGACCGTCAGCGGGAAGTTGCCGGTGACCGCATACGGCACCCCGGGTACCTGAATTAACTCAACCGAGTTGTTCCACGCACCGGTCATGCCAATCGCCGGAGAGAGGTCGAGCGCCGCAGTCAGGCTAGCCTGTGGGGACTGAGCCGATTGGAGAACTTTATCGCCGGGTTGAATGCTGGCGAAAGCAGCCTGGTTGCCCGGCAGGTCAAACCCATCCAGGCTTAACTCCACGCCGCCATCTCCTTCCACCTGACCTTGAATCTCTTCTGCTTCCAGCGGGATGGATACTGCGTTCGAGCCTGTAATTTGATTCAATCCGACGAAGGTTGGCTCTGATGTCCCGCCGAGGAATACTGGATAATTGGCAATGTTGTTGAAGGTGACGTTTTCCACGGTCGGATTGTTGATCCCAAATGATTTATCGTGAGCAATGGTCAGGATGCCGTAATTGCTGTCCCGAATAACGTTATTTCGAATAGTGGCATTGATATTCCCAAGACCGCCGTAGATCACATCACCCACCTGGCGCCAGCCAATAACCGAAGCAATACCTGAGTGAGAATTCGCAAACTCAACGCGCTCGATAACCGTCGCCGTTTGGGTGTTTTCTGGTCCGTCATAATACAGACCGATACCGGCAGTTGAGTAGTAAACATTCAGATCGTGAATCGTATTGTTCTTGCCGGGATAGTCGAGCAGCCAGACGGTTTTCCAGTAGCTGCGGGAAATGGGGGAGGAAGGTGGACCATTTGCATCGATGTCCCCGGCAAAAGCGTCGTCCGAGTATGCCGTGAATACAATCTCATGCCCGGGCGAACTGAGTAAATTCAAGTAGCCGAAGGCATAGATATAGGGACTCCCCATAAACTTGACGATCAGGCCCTCTGGCATGGTGATGGTGGGTTCAGGAAAAGAACAGATCTCCTGGGTAAGGGTATCCTTGACGACATACGGCATGTCTTGACCAAATGTATCGTCGTGCACCTTCGTCCAGGTTGCATCCCGAGCCCAGATACCGCCGACAGCGATCGCCGGGTGGGTGTTCGCCCAGAAAACGTTCCCATCATACGTTGGATTGGCAGACCCCTGCAAATAGAGAGGAAATTCGCTGTGCTGACTGAAGTTATTCGAATATAAGGTGGGATTGGAGGTTCCGCAATGGGGTGCGCTTGACAACGTAAAGGTGTGAATACCATAGTCATTCGAATAGAAGTCGTTTTCGGCAACCCGTGAAGTAATGTCATAATTCGAGGCAATATAAAAGGTCAGACCGTTTTTGTTGTCATGAAAGGTGTTGTACGAAATCTCGTAGTTGATATTCCCCGGGTTAGGATCGGTTGCCTTTTGGTAAATCACCAATCCCTGGTCTGAGTACTGGACGGCCGAGTAGGCAAAGGGAGAATTTTGATGGTTATACAAGTACAGTCCAAGCCAGTCCCCTTTTGCTGGAGCTGGATTCGGCGCTGGCGTACCGTTTGAATCGCCGCCGACCGAATCATCCCGGTAAGAGGTAAAGGTATTCAGATTGCCCGGGTAGCTGGCCAGCGTGAACTTTCCGTAAAAGTTCAGATCCTTGCCCTGGTTGAACTTGACTACCAGGCCGCCTTCCGCCGTCCCAAGCCCGCCCACCGGACCGCCAAGCAGGCATGGTGTATTCCAATCGAAGTTCGTCTTCTCCCAAACTACATAAGGGACATGTTGCGTGTTCAGCGGCGCCTCAGGCCCCGCGTAGATCTTGGGTAAAATTATCTTGAAGTTCGGATCCGTACTGGTTGCGCCAAAATAGCCGCCCAGACCAATCGAGGGATCTTTCCTCGGCGAGGGGACGCCCGTGATCACATTAGAGGTCTCGTAGAATTCAAGCGTCGCCGACCCCCTCAAGTAAATTGGGAAAAGAGTGTTGGCGATGAATTGGTTTTCACGGAGGATGGGTTTCGAAAGCCCAGTGGTTTTATTCGACGTATTCAGTGTATCTTTGGCGAATGTTCCCAAACCGACGCTGTTATATCGGAAGATGTTATTGCTGATCAAGCTGGTGATATCGTAATCTTCCTGGATATTCAAATACAGGCCGGTGTCGTTGTACTCGAACAGCGAGTGGCTAATGGTTGCGTCGAACGGGACGTTCAGCGGAGGGACCGTGGCGGTATTTTTGTTCTCAATGTGGAGCCCCTTTTCACCGTAGCGGAAAATATCATGAATGATGTCGCTATCCGGGTGACGAATTAAAACCTCTACCCAATCCTTCGGTAGGGGGAGATTCACGCTTTCTCCTGCCGTATTCCCGCCATATTCGCTGTCGAAATACGAAGTAAATATAACCGGGGCAGTAGCCACAGTACTTTGAACGAGCAGGCGACCGGCGGCGCTAATGCGCGAGCGTACATTGATACGATCATAATTGTTCACGAAGAATTTAAAGATCGTCCCCTCCGGGATGGTGATGGTGACTGAGTCATCAATCCCACCGGCGATGTCTCTATTGCCAAACCACACATCGTCATGCACCAGGTAGGGCAGTGGCGTCAACCCTTGCCCGTTCACAGAAACCAGTGTGACGCTGGAGCGCCACCTGCCAATGATCCCGATCGCAGGGTGAAGATTTCCTGAAAAGACATTATTGTTATAGACGGGTTGAACCGTGTTCTCAAGCATAATGGGAACACCTGGTTCTTTGACGTTTTTATCAGCGGGGATGATGCCGTGATTGCTGAAGGTGCAGTTTTGAATAGTGGGTAAGATGCGCGAATTGGCGTTATTGGATACCGCTTTGAAACGCAAACCGTTCAAATTTCCAAAAAATGTGTCATTTCGCACGGTGGGCAGGCGGGCGCCCACTGCCGTGGTTGTGGTTTCGTACAAAAAACCATTGACAGCGTAGCGGAAACTCAGCCATTCAAAGGTGTAATTCGGGCTGCCCGGAGAAAGGGAATCGACAAAATGCACCCCGGCCCAGTCGCCAGCGTACGGCTCGGTACTGATACCATCTCCATTTGTATCCTTACCAACGGTATCATCCCGGTACGAGGTAAAAATCACGGGATTCGCCTCGGTTGCCTCGAATTGCACCCCGCCGCCGCTCGTGATTTTCAATCCCGGCAGCGGGTCTGTTGGATTAGCAAGCTCCGACCTGGTCATCCCCTTGAACACTGCACCCGCCGGGATTGTAACAACGACGCCGCTGCCTTTGATTTCCATAGGCGCAACGAACACGAATGGCATTCCATCGGTAATGGTCAGCATACCGCTGCCATTAAACTCGCCTCCCAGGCCGATTCCAAGCTTATCCTCCGGGTCGATATAGCCAGAAAAGGTGTTGTTGTCGTAAGTCGGATAAGATGTACCGTACAGGTAAATGGGCAGGATCGAATTGTTATTGAAATTATTGGAGGTCAAAGTCGGAAGCAGCACGCCCAGGCCGCTGGTTCGTTTGGTGCAAAAGCCGAATCGATTTTGAGTGAAGACGTTATCGTGGACGGCGCCCAAGACTGAACCGTTGGCGGTGAGCGAGAGGGTCAATCCGCAGATATTTTCGACAAAGATGTTGTTCCTGAACTCGGGATTTGGAGTGAGGGTGCCCGTGTTATGGTAATTTAACCCCCAGTTGCTGTAACGGATGGTCAGATATTCATAAGCAGGATCAGTATCCATCCAATTGGTCAGCCGAACGAAATCCCAATCACCCGGTGCGGGCAAAGTTTGTTGCTGGTCGCCGTTGGTGTCGCCACCGATCGTATCGTCACGACCCGAAGTGAAGATCACTCGTTGAGCATCCTCTGGCCCGGTGTCCATAAAGCGTAGACTCCCATTTACGGTCAGGCCGGTACGGTCCATCGTGGCCGGATCGTAGGGCACCAGGAATTTAACGATCGTGCCCCCTTGGATCGTGAGGGTGTTGCCGACAGTGACCTCAATGTCGTTTAAGATGTAGTAGATATGGTCGGAGGTCCAGGTTGTATTTGCCGTGATATTGTTGGAAATAATGACTACATCTAGTGTGGTTTCCTGTGCGCCTACACCATGCACCGGCCCGATTACCCCCATGATGATAAAAGCAATAAGCAACGATAGCTGGTTGAATTTTCGAAATGATAAATTTCCCATTGGTGGCCTCCCTCCATTAACTTGAAAAGATGTAACAAGCCTGATTATTACATATTGCCCCATATAAGAGTATACAGCCGGAAATTGATCTGTCAACCAACCATAGTTTACAATTGATTTAGAATCTTGATCATATACCAGACCGATATATCTGATAATGAGAAATCAATCAATTCTGAAATATGAACATACCTGATCTTCATATAAATAACCACCTCGTAAATTTAATGATTATTACGGAAAGATTGAAAAATACATTTAACGACCTCTAAAACCATCAGGATCATCCTCATCGCCACGGTTGCCGTGCTTTCTCTGCTGCCCGAAACGCGCCTGCTGCCCGGCCACGGTCCCGAGACGACCGTGCAGGAAGAGGTGGATAATAATCCGTATCTCAATTAATAGAAATTTCTTATAGTTTTGCAAGGTCTGGCACGCTCCTTGCTTTTAACCCTGCAGGTGCGTCTGGATTCCCGTATAATTTTTACGGAACCCTTCGCCGTGGAGTAGCCATGTCGAAGGGGCGGAGCACGCCTGATGGAAAAAATGATTGCTGAAAACAAACCAGGACAAACCTGTTCCCCGTAGCCAAGACCAGTAAATTGTTAGAGGCGCTAGGCGCAGGCGGTGGGTTGGGGAGAATAGGACACGACTATTTGTGGAGAGTAGAAAGACAATAAAGTTACCCCAATTGAGAAACCAGCCAGTAATTGGACGAAGTTCTGTTATATCCAAGGTAATTTTTGGATTATGGAACTCACCTACCGTAACCACCGGGGGTAGTTATTTCGCTGCAGGGCTAAATTGGCTGGTAGTATTGCCGCTCCTTCTCAATAAATTTGCTGCTCCTGAGATCGCAGTCTGGATGATGTTCAAGATCATCATTGACTCGAAATTCGTCGCCGACATCGGCTTCAGCGCGACTTTTATTCGCGAAATCGCTTACGCATATGGGGGTGCAGCCAGCCTCGATCAAACCGCTCAAGGCCGCCTGTCATCAGCGAACGGCGGCCCGAATTGGGATCTTCTACAAGCGATCAGTCGAACCATGGCGGCAGTCTACAACCGTCTGGCGCTAGGCGCGCTGGCAGTTTTACTTTTGTTGACACCCCTGTTTATCCGTCCAATTGGTCAGGTTGATCAGCCTGAGAAAGCCTGGATCGCTTGGGGAATTATTATTCTGACTTTAGCTCTTGGCATCCGCGGCAACGGTTATGCCTCGCTCCTGCAGGGGATGAATCAAATCCCTCTGTACCGCCGCTGGGACACCTTCATGTGGCTGGTCGTAATCCTTGCTTCATTCGTTCTCCTCGTATACGGGGCTGGTCTGCTTGAGCTAGTTATCGTGAACCAATTCTACGTCGTATTGGCCTTTTTCCGAAACCGCTTGTTGGCACAGAAGGTGATCGGAGCTCATTTCCAATTGAGTTTTCTCGGACGCATCGATTCACCAATTTTATCCCAAACCTGGCCGCGAACCTGGCGCAGCGGTATAGGCGTACTGATGAGTTACGGATTGACTCAGGGAAGCGGGATGGTATATGCCCAGATAGGTGCTACCGAAAATATCGCTGCCTATCTGCTGGCGCTGCGTTTCGCTCAAAATATCGCCATGTTTTCCGGAACGCCGTTTTACAGCAAGCTGCCCTTACTCGCATCGCTATATGCACAGGGCAATAAAGCAGCGATCGTTGAAACTTCATCAAGAAGCATGCGCCTTTCACATTGGATATTTCTCGCAGGCATTATCATAGTCGGCCTATTTCTCCCCCCTTTATTGGTGATCACCGGCAGTAATGCAGAATTCGTTTCGCCTTTGTTTTGGTTATTGATCAGCGCAAGTTACTTTACCGAGCGTTTTGGCGCAATGCACCTGCAATTATACAGTACTTCCAATCACATTATCTGGCATGTCGCCAACGGCGTCACAGCGCTGATCGCTGTTTTTACCGTCTGGACACTTTATAGGCTGATTGGTATTTATGCGTTTCCACTGGGATATCTTGTCAGTAATCTCGGGTTTTATGCTTGGTATTCGGCCAAACATTCATACCACGAGTTCCAACTGGATTGGACAACCTTTGAGCGGAAGACTTCGTTAGCACCAGCCGCTTCTTTCATGATATTCGCTGCCGCGAGCATCCTGTTTCCGCTCAACCTGTGGCTCAACACTTTTTTCGTCGACCTGGTCAGCCGTTTATTCTGAGGATAAGGGACATTATCCATCATGGGCATTATGCGGAATTCGCGTTTTAGATTGGATGAAATTTCAGCCAGCCGCTTGTGGCTGGCAATGCTGCGCAGGGTTGAGGCTCTACCGGAATGGCTTTCCTGGTCAGCGAACAGCCGTGAAAGCAGCGAAAATAAGGAAAAATTGCGCAAGGTACGGGGGATTCACAACAATCAACGCTGTTTTATCATGGCGAACGGTCCCAGCCTGGCGTCGATGGACATGACGCCGCTAGCTCGCGAGATTACAATTGGGATGAATCGCATCTACCTGCTATTCGACCGTATCCCTTTTCAACCCAATTACTATGTATGTAGCAATGAGCTTGTACTTGAACAGTTTTCTCATGACATACGCATGTTGCAGATGCCCAAGTTCCTCAATTGGAATCGACGAAAGTTGTATGCACCACCGGATGAAATAACCATGTTCTTTCACATCAGGTTTGGGCTGATTGACCGCTTCGGAGAAGATCCAACCCGCTCTCTATGGGGTGGGGGTACGGTTACCTATGTTACTTTACAACTTGCCTTTTACTTGGGCTTTTCCGAGGTTATCCTGATCGGATTGGACCACAACTATGTCGAAATAGGCACACCAAACACAATTGAAACACGAAATTACGCCGATGATAAGAGCCATTTCCATCCCAATTATTACCCCAAGGGGATAAAGTGGCAACTGCCTGATTTGCGCCACTCGGAAGCCGCCTACTTCCTCGCTCGCAAGGCTTTTGAATCAGATGGTCGACGCATTATGGACGCTACGAATGGCGGAAAATGCCAGATCTTCGAAAAAGTTGATTACTATTCACTCTTCTAGGTTTCCACGCTATTTAATATTAACCCTGCCGGTTGATGCGATCAAAATGGAAGATGCCTTGACGACAATCTCCACCTGGATCGACCGGTGTCAGCCAAATTATGTTTGCTGTATCCCAGCTCATACCGTTATAAATTGTTACGACCATCCTGAGTTGCGCGATGTCTTCGAATCCAGCGGATTGAACACCCCGGACGGGATGGCAATCGTCTGGCTGCTGCGCCAGGCGGGATTCCAGCAGGTCGAGCGGGTTTATGGACCAGACCTGCTCCTGGCTGCCTGCCAGCGCGGTCTGACACCCGGCTGGAAGCACTATTTCTACGGCGGAGCGCCGGAAGTAGTCAGTGCCCTGGTGGAAATACTATCTTTTCGATACCCTGGCCTGAAAATTGCAGGGTATGAGTCGCCCCCCTACAGGGAATTGACATCCGTTGAAGAAGCCAAAATGATCGCCCGTATTCAGGCAGCAAAGCCGGATATCCTCTGGGTTGGGCTGGGCTCTCCCAAGCAGGAAATATGGATGCATGATCATCTGAGCGCCTTGCAGGTGCCGGTATTGATTGGCGTCGGCGCCGCCTTTGATTTTTTAGCAGGCAGCAAACCCCAGGCGCCGCTCTGGATGCAGCGTAGCGGCTTGGAATGGTTCTACCGCCTGGTCAGCGAACCCAGGCGTTTGTGGAAACGGTACATCCTGGGCTACCCACGTTTCGTCTTCCTCGTCCTCCTCCAGCGCCTGGGGCTGCTGCATATTCCTCCCACTTAACCGATGGACAGACCTGTTTTCACTCACATAGGATCGCGTTCCAGAGTCATCAAAGCGATGATCGACGCTTTACTTGTGCTTGCATTGGTTTATGCCGTTTTGATCGCCGGATATTCAATCAATCTCGCCACCGTGCTGATCCTCGCCGGTCTGGTCGTCGGTGTTTTGTTCATCCATAAAATTTGGCTTCCGAAATCCATATTCGCCGCGGGGGTTGTATTCTTGCTGCTAATGGTGATCAGTTCAATTTTTTCAATCTCCCCGCGGCGCTCCCTGGAACAAACCTGGATCATTCTCACTGCAGCCTTTATCATCATCGCCCTAGCAAATTTAAGAAACATCAGGAATTTTCGCGGGTTGACCCTCCTGAGCTTACTGATCGCCGGCCTCTTCTGGATGATCATTTCCTGGCGGGATATGATCCAGTGGTATGCGACCTGGAGAGAAACTTCGAGTTTCCAGGCATTTATCCCAGACCTTCCATACCGGTTAAATGGCGGCAATACGATTGCTGCTTTCTACTCCGTTCTATTTTTTATCTCGCTGATATTGGTCATCCGGGCGAAACCAAGGTGGATCAGGGCGGTCATGGCGGTTTATGGAGTTTCCGTATCCGCGCTTCTTTTCTTATCCTCCTCGCGGGGCGCCTGGGTGGGGATGATATTCGGGCTTTTAGCATTCTTAATATTTGAAAAGCATTTTCTTCATAAAGCCTTCCTTTACATAAAAAAATCACGCATCTTATCCATTGCATTTCTACTGGTTTTGATCGCCGGCGCAGCAATATTACTTGTGTTTTACCAAAAATATGTCGCCAATCATCCGACCCACGGCAGCGGAATGAATCGGGCGCCGTTCTGGAACCCCGCCTTGGCGGCCTTCCTGAATTCGCCGTTGATCGGCAATGGTCCTTACACGGGCGGTTCATTCTACATTCAATCCGCATCCGTCCCCTGGAGTCAAATCTATCTTCACGCCCACAACACCTACCTGGATGTCTTACGGGATATGGGAATATTAGGGTTCCTCAGTTTCACCGCGCTCCTGGTTTTTCTCTTCATTGAGATGATCAAGATTTATCGGGCAAATCGAAACATTTACTTTTATGAAATCGTTCTCTGCTCAGCGATTGCATTCCTTGGTCACTCTATCTTCGACGGCAATTACCTGATGCCGTTTGCGGCTGTGTCAATGCTGATTTTGACCGGTCTGGCTCTCAATCCGGGGCTGGAAGTACAACCTGGCGGCATGAATATCAAGCCGTATGCAATCGCAGCCGGCGTCGTCGTGCTGGCGGGCGCGGTGTTTCTTTTGTGGAATCGATCGACTTTTTCGGCGGGCATTACAAGTTTTCAAGAACAGGATTTCAAAAAGAGCGCCGCCTGGTTTGAAAAAAGCAGACAAGTCGACCGACGGAATCCCATTGGATATATCTATCACGGTCTCCTCGCCGCCCATCTGGCAGAAAACAGCCAGCCGGAATATTTGGATATTGCTATAGCAGATTTCCAAACAGCTTTAAATCTGGATCCCAACTGGGCGGTTACGCATGCCAATCTCGCGGCGTTATATCTTACTGCCGGAGAGACAGACCTGGCAAAGAGCTTCTTCGAAAAATCTCAACAGCTTTCCCCCGACTGGTACGTACCAAAATTAAATTTAGGCTTGATCTTCGAAATTGAAAATGATCTCCAGCGCGCGAGAGATAACTATTTTTCTGCCTTATCGGCCTACACGGAGATATCCGGAAGCTCATTCTGGAGAACGAACGGTATCCGAGAAGATGTATTGAAGGCATGGCTGAACCTGAATCCGAAAAAGGAATATTCGCTGGAAGATTACTCCTCAGTGATGGCTCAGGCTTCCCCAATGCCGATGATCGAGCTCGGCGGTGAATTGGTCGAGAGGAATTATGAATTAGCTCACAAATTATTGCTCCGCTCCAAGCTGGTTTATCCGCCATACCCGTACATCGATGTAGAAAGAGTATGGCTCGAAGCTGAACTCCACGCCGAACAGGGCAATCTTTTAAAGGCGGTATCCGCGGGGAAATCAGTATTGGCGTCGTTGCGCCGCGATGGCCTGTTTGGTCCGGGCAGCGCAGGACTCTCGCTCTATTATGACGGGTTATATCGAGCGCCGGTGCTCCCGGTTGAATTTGTTCCCCAATTAATCACTATAACGCTGCCCGGCAAGTGGGAACAACGCTTGTACCAATTAGCAGGATGGGAGATGAAGAATGGCGATCAGGCTGAATGTTTGAATACCATCGAAACATTACTGAGATATGCGCCCGAATACCTGACGGTAAATCAGGTTTCACCTCCATGCAAGGCTGAATAACCATGTTTCGCCGCTTTTCCACCAATTTCGCCCTCTTTTCCATCCTGATGGACGCGCTGCTGATCGCCTTCTCGCTGCGCCTCTCCGCGCTGCTCCGCCCGCTATTCAGCGTGTTCGATTTCGTCAAAGATATCTATGCGCCCACCCCGGTGCCGCCCGAGCTCTACCTGATCTTCCCGCTCATCTGGGTGGCGGTCAACCTGCTCTTTTCGATCTATGACGGGCGGCGTAATTACCGCGCCGCCGACGAATTCGGCGCGGTCACCCTGGCGGCCGCCCTGGCGGGAATTTCCATGGCGGGGGTGCTCTACCTGACCTACCGCGACATCTCGCGCTTCCTCTACCTGTTCTTCGTCGCCCTGGCGCTCTTCCTGATGATCCTCTGGCGGGCGCTGGCCCGGCTGGCCTTCCGCTGGAAATGGGTCAAGGCCGTTGATCAGCGCGCCATCCTCATCCTTGGCGCCGGCGAGGTCGGTCGCAAGCTGAGCAAACAGATCCATCGCCAGGCCGGCCTCGGGCTGCGCCTGGCCGGCTTCCTCGACGACGACCCGGCCAAGATCCGGGAGATGCCCGGGGTGCTCGGCCCGCTCGACCAGGTCCGCGAGGTGATCCAGCGCCAGACCGTGGACGACGTGGTCATCGCCCTGCCGCTCTCGGCTCACGAGCGCCTCAACCAGATCGTCTCGGAGCTGCACGACCTGCCCGTGCGGGTCTGGGTCATTCCCGACTACTTCTCGCTCACCCTGCACAAGGCCTCGGTCGAGGAATTCGCCGGGCTGCCCATGCTCGACCTGCGCGCCCCGGCTCTGAGCGAATATCAGCGCATGATCAAGCGCGGCTTCGACCTGCTCGTCACCGTCCTCTGCCTGCCGCTGGCCCTGCCGCTGATGGCCGTAATCGCCCTGCTGATCCGGCTCGACAGCCCCGGTCCGGTCATGTATAATCGCAAGCGGGTCGGCGAGAACGGCAGGCTGTTCACCATGTACAAATTCCGCACCATGGTCGTCGGCGCGGAACAGATGCAGGCCCAGGTGGCGGTGAACGACGCCGACGGCAACCACATTCATAAACTGCCCGACGATCCGCGGGTGACCCGCATCGGCCGCTTTCTGCGCCGCACCAGCCTGGACGAGCTGCCCCAGCTTTTCAACGTCCTCCAGGGCAGCATGAGCCTGGTCGGCCCGCGCCCCGAGATGCCCGAGCTGGTCGAGAATTATAAGCTGTGGCAGCGCAAGCGTTTCACCGTGCCGCAGGGCATCACCGGCTGGTGGCAGATCAACGGGCGCAGCGACCGCCCGATGCACCTGCACACCGAAGACGACCTGTACTACGTCCAGCACTACTCCCTCTGGCTGGACCTGCAGATCCTGATCCGCACCGCCTGGGCGGTGCTGCGCGGACGCGGCGCGTTCTGATTACTGGTATAAGGAGTATCGTTGACCTCTAAATCCATCTGGATCATCGTCGTTGCCGCGGCTGCGGCGCTCTGCCTGTGCGCCTGCGCGGCGCTGATCGCCGCCGGCGCGCTCGGCTACTCCCTCTTCAGCAGCCCGACCGGCGGCAGCGGAGTCCCGGCCGAGCAGGCCGTCACCCCGGTCTTCCCGCCCACCCGAACCCCGCCCTCCGCCGCCGCGCCTTCCCTCACCCCCGAAAGCCCTGCCCCGCCCGTCTTCGACGCCGCCGAAGAGACCCTGAACACCCTGCGCAGCGCGCTTGTGCCGGTCAACGACCCGGTCGAGCTGGCCCGGCGGCTGGGCGGCGTGACCGACATCCCCGCCGCCATCCCCGACACCCAGGCGCCCTATCGCCTGGGCGAGCGCAAGACCTTCAACGCCATGAACCAGGACACCACCCAGCGCTTCAAGGTCGAAACCGTCCTGCGGGCGGTCAACGACGCAGCCTACTTCTGGATCGAGGACGGCGTGCCCTACGACCAGGGCGACCTGGATCGCTTGATGGACGCCTTTGCCAACCAGATAGTCCCGACCAACCGCGAATTCTTTGGCAGCGAGTGGACGCCCGGCATCGACCTGGATCCGCGCCTGCACATCGTCTACGCCCGAAACCTGGGCAGCATCGCCGGCGTGTTTTCGGCCTCCGACTCGTACCCGCCGCAGGTGCGCGAGGATTCGAACGCCCACGATATGTTCTTCATCAGCGCCGACACCACCCTGCTGGACCAGAGCTTCACCTACGGCGTGCTGGCCCATGAATTCCAGCACATGATCCACTGGTACCGCGACCGCAACGAGGAGAGCTGGGTCAACGAGGGCTTTTCCGAGCTGGCAGCCTTCCTCAACGGTCATGACATCGGCGGCTTCGATTACGTCTTCTCGCTCGACCCCGACATCCAGTTAACCGACTGGCCGGTTGATCACGACGCGACCATCCCTCACTACGGCGCGGCTTTCCTCTACCTGGCCTACTACCTCGACCGGTTTGGGGAGGAAGCGACCAAAGCCCTGGTCAGCCACCCCGAAAACGGCATGGACGGCGTCGATGTCGTCCTGGGCGAGATCAGCGCGACCGACCCGCTGACCGGCCAGCCGGTGAGCGCCGACGACCTGTTCGCCGACTGGGTGCTGACCAACTACCTGCACGACGGCAGGATCGGCGACGGGCGCTACCAGTACCGCAATTACTCCGCCGCGCCCGAGGTGGTCGAGACCGAGACGGTGAGCGACTGCAGCGGCGACTGGCAGAACCGCCTGGTGCACCAGTACGCCGCCGACTACATCCGCCTCGACTGCGGCGGCGACTTCACCCTGACCTTCGAGGGCGCCGCTGAGGTCGGCGTGATCCCGCAGAGCGCCCGCTCGGGCGAATACGCCTTCTGGTCGAACAAGGGCGACGAATCCGACATGACCCTGACCCGCGAGTTCGATTTCAGCGGCGTCACCGGGCCGATCACCTTCAGCTACTCCACCTGGTATGACCTCGAGAAAGACTACGACTACGCCTACCTGCTCGCCTCAGAAGACGGGCAGAACTGGCAGATCCTCGCCACGCCCGAATGCGTGACCAGCGACCCGTCCGGTAACTCCTTCGGCTGCGCCTATAACGGCGCCAGCGGATCGTACATCCAGCATCAGATCGACCTTTCGAATTTCGCCGGCAGGAAGGTCTGGCTGCGCTTCGAGATGATCACCGACGAAGCGGTGGCCGGCGAGGGCATGCTGATCGACGACGTCGCGGTGCCGGAGATTGGCTATTTCAGCGACTTCGAGGCCGACGACGGCGGCTGGACGGCGGCCGGCTTCGTCCGCATCCAGAACCGCCTGCCGCAGAGCTACCGCCTGGCGCTGATCACCACCTCGGGCCGCCAGACACATATCCAGAAACTGGCGCTGGACGAAAACCACTCGCTCCGCCTGCCGGTGCGGCTGGAAAATTCGAACGACGAAGTCATCCTGGTGGTCAGCGGTATGACCCGTTACACCCACCAGCAGGCGCCCTACCGCTTCAGCGCCGCCCGCTGAGCCTGGCAGCTGATCCGCGCGCGGTCAGAAGGCCGGCGCGATCTTGAGATAAAAAAACCCCGGTACGCCCGGGGTTTTTTGTCGTCATTCACCGCCTTTTTACTCCAATTTAACCGCCGGCTGGCGCAGCTTCTGCAGCTCGCCTTCCAGCTCGCTGCGCCGCTCGGCCGCCGCCCGGCGCATTTCGCTGGCCAGGTTCTCAAAATACTCCGCGAGCTGCTGGCGTAGCGTCTTGCCCGGCGCTGGGGTGAATAGCAGAACCAGCACGCTGCCGACCAGCCCGCCCAAAATCGCGCCCGTCAGAAAGGCTGAAAATTTTCGCATGATCTCCTCCTTGGCTGGAAATTCTGATTTCACTGCGGATCACATTCAAGGGATGCCTGGCAACCACAAGATGTGCACTGCTTATTATACCGTTTTTCGACCGCGGCTTCAGTCTCAGCCTTTCTACATGAGGCGCAGGCGGACAAATACCCACGGCGCGCCAAAGGTAACCCAGACGCCGATCAGGGCGTAACGCGCAAAACGAAAAACCTGCCCCAGCGCTTCCGGCTCGGTGGGGAAGACCATTCGCAGCCCAAGGTATAGGGCGAGCAATCCGACCATGCCAATCAGGTAGCGGCCCACCCGCTGCAGCCAGCTTCCCGCCGTACGCAGGGAGGTGCGGGTCAGCAGGAGCAGCCCCAGCCCAAAGATCATCCCGAAGGCAATAGCGGCGATCGTGATAAAGCCCTCCAAATCGAGCGGGTTGATCGGCTGATCAGGCCACTGCAACGCTGCGTTGCGCACCCATTCCTGCGGCAGGCTCCAGCCGCCCAGGCTGAGCCGAACCCCGTAGCCGATCAGGAGGATCACCGCCGCGGTTCCCAGGGCAACCAGGCTTTTTCCGCCGAAATTCATCCGCGCAAACCAGGCCGAGACCGGCCTTTCCAGAGCGGTAAAGAGCGCCACCAGGATGATCCCCACCGCCCAGCCGCCCAGCACGTCGTGGGCAAAGTGCACGCCCAGGTAGATGCGCGACAGCCCGATCATCAGGATGACGAAGATCGCGGCAGCCGTCACCCACCGGCGGCGCAGCGTGACGGCCAGCAGCCCCCAGAGGCTGGCGGCGTCCTGGGCGTGCCCGGATGGCATGCCGAACGAGCTCTCGGGCGCCAGAGCTTTGATCCCTGGATCGACCCAGTACGGACGCGGCCAGTGAAAGGCCATCTTGAGCGCCGGCTTGACCGTGTTGGTCAGGATCAGCATCACTGCAATGCGCAAGCCCAAGCGCGAATCCACGCACCAGAACAACAGCGGGATGATTACCAGGAAGAACTGCTCGGTGCCCAGGAAGGAGAAAAACTTCATCACCGGCGTCAGCCAGGCGCCGAGACTCTGGAAAAATGGGCTGATGGTCAATTCGAATTGAGCGATGGCGTCCATGCTGAAACCTCCACTCAATCAGCGCTGCGGCCCGAAATCCCTCGTTTGGCCCCGGGCGAGATTTAAGCCAGACATTGACGGCTGCTGCTAAATCATTGTACACTAAAAGCATGAAGAAGCGCCCTCCCCGCTGGTGGGACCTTCCCGCCGCGTTCTTTCTCCTGTCCTGCCTGATGGTCGTCGCCTTCCGGCTGGGCGACACCAGATGGACCGAGAATCTCGATATCGTCTCGACCACCACGTTTCTCGGCTGCGTACTCGGCCTGGCTCTTGGTTACAGCACATTCAAACGCTGGGCCGCCTTCCTGATCGCAGCCGGATACACCCTCACCATCCCGGCCTGGCAGCTTACCGCGCAAATGAAAGGCGAAGTCGCCTGGCTGGAGCGTCTCTCCAGCCTCGGCGGGCGTCTGTGGACCGGGCTGCAAACCTTCTTCCAAAACCAGCCGCTGACCGACCCGCTCCCGTTTCTTGCCAATATGGTCGCGCTGTTCTGGCTGGTCAGCCTGATCGCCGGCTACAACCTGACCCGCCATGGGCGTCCCTGGCAGGGAGTGCTGGTTGCCGGCGTGGCCATGGTAGTGATCGACATCTATCACCTCGAACTGGGCAAGGGCGGGTTTGGCATGGCTGTCTTCATCATCTTTGCCCTGCTGCTGCTCACCCGCATGTATTTCCTGACCAACGCCAGGCGTTGGGAGGAAGCGCACGTCTCGGTCGATCATGATACCGGCTGGTCTTTCGGGCGCGGCGCACTGGTGACCGCCTTCCTGCTCGTCCTGCTCGCCTGGAATGTGACCACCGTTGCCAAAGCCTTCACCCCGGCCACCCGCGAGCGGCGTGAAGTTGTGAATATGTGGCGCATCCTTCGCCAGCGTTTCGAAAACATCACCGCCCCCCTGCGCGGATCGGTTCCGGTGCCGGTCGAATACTACGATGAAGAGTTCTCTCTCGGCACAGGCGCCATCCTCAGCGACGACCCGGTGATGACCGTCAGCCCGGACATCGCCCGGCGGATTGGCGTCAATTACTACTGGAAAATGCGCACCTACGACCGTTACCTGGACGGCCGCTGGTACAGCACGCTGGAGCAGATCAAGGGCATGGAGCCCGGCGATCCATCGATCAACATCGGCCCTCTGCGCGGGCGGATGGCGGTGCGTTTTCGATTCCGCACCCTGCGCAACATGGGCATGCTCGTCGCGCCCTCGTTAACGCTGGCGGTCAGCCGGCCGGTCACCCTGATCTACGGCCCTGCCGACGGGGACGCTATCGACCTGGTCGCGGTCGAGATCGACCCGATGCTCAGGGCAGGCGAGACTTACGAAGTCTACGCCCGTGTCTCTGCGCCGACTGTTTCCCAGCTCAAGACCGCCGGCAGCGATTACCCCGGCTGGGTTCGGGATTCCTATCTGCAGGTGCCGGTCACCACGCCGGAAAGCATCAAAAACCTGGCCCTCGAAATTACCCGGGGACTGGAAACTCCCTACGAAAAAACCGTGGCGATCACTGCCTGGCTGCGCGAGAATATCCGCTATTCGGCGGTCATCCCGGCCCCGCCCGATGACGTGGACGCGATCGAATGGGTGCTGTTCACCGAGAAGAAAGCCTTCTGCAACTATTACGCCACCGCCGAAGTCCTCATGCTGCGCTCGCTCGGCATCCCTGCCCGCTGGGCGGTTGGATACGCCCAGGGAGCCTTCAATGAGGAGAAAAAGCTGTACGAGGTCCTTGCCAAAGACAGCCACGCCTGGCCGGAGGTGTACTTCCCAGGCTACGGCTGGATTGAGTTTGAGCCCACCGCCTCGCTGCCCGAAATCAACCGCCCGAGCGGAGACAATGCCTCCTCCGAATCGCCGTTGTATGACCCTACCGGCGGGACCTTTCTGAACGATCCGCGCGACCGCAGCCTGGCGGAAGATCCAAGATTGGGCGTCGACCTGGCCGGAGCCGAATCTGCCGCCCGGACGTTCATCCAGCCGCTCACCGCCTTGACCCTTGTGGTCAGCCTGTCGATCGTGGCTGCGATATTATTCCTGATCCGCCAGGCTCAGCGCGATCCGCGCAAAGCTCTGCCGGTCCTGATCGAAAAAGCGATCCACCGCCGCGGCTGGCGCACCCCGGCCCTGCTGCAGTTGTGGGTGAGCTACACCCGTCTGACCCCGATCGAGCGCGCCTTCCTTGCCGTGGAATGGACCACCCGCCTGATGGGCGCCGAAACCAGAGACGGCCTGACCCCGACCGAGCAATTGAAGGAAATGGTCAAGGTTCTGCCCGCGGGAGAAGCCCACGGTAGCCGTCTGCTGGATGAATACCAGAAAGCGATCTACAGCCCGCATCCGGCCGATCTCCTGGCTGCCAGACAGGCCAGCCGCGCTTTGATCCGCATGGCCTTGATCACGCGCATAAAAAAATTCGGCGAAGCCGTCCTTTTTGGCGGGACGAAGTCGAAAGCCGCCAGCGAGTGGGATATTTAATGGCATCCGGAGGCGATCAGTAGAGGATCAGCCATCAGCCGGGCGAGGTTCGAGCGCGTCCCAGGCGCGGTGCAGGATTTGGAGAACCTGCTCCAGCCCGGTCTGTACCGGCGCTAAATCGATATACTCATGGACCGTGTGCGAATTTCCTCCATTGGTGATGCCCAGGCAGACCGCTGGAAATCCCTTGCTGAGAGCGTAATTGGCGTCGGTCGAACCGATTTCAAGATTGGTGCTGACGTTCAGCTCAGCCAGGATCTCCAGAGAAAGCTTCACCAGCGGGTGGGAGGGGCGAATCCCCCCCGCCGGGCGGCTGCCAATCGGCTCGATCTTCATTCCCACTCCCGCGCGCGCCCGCGATTTGACCAGCCGCTTGATCCGATTCGCCAGCCGGGTAAGGGTCGCCTGATCTTCTGAACGTAAATCGATCTCAAACCAGGCGCTGCTGGCGATCGTATTCACGGAGGTGCCGCCCTGAATGACGCCAATATTCAGAGAAGTGCGCGGTTTTCTCGCCACCGGCAGCGCGGTGATAGCCGAAATCACCCCGGCCAGCTCGTGAATGGCCGAAGGTGCGCCGTAATTCCCCCAGGCATGCCCGCCAGCCGTCTCGGCAGTGACCCGGTAGCGCAGCACACCCAGCCCGCGGTGACAGACCTGGCCCAGACCCAGACCTTCGAGTATGATGTATGCTCCTGCCCGCGGGCCGAAATGCTCGACCACCGCCTGCATCCCCGCCAGGTTGCCCAGTCCCTCTTCGCAGACGTTCGCCACCAGCCAGACTTCTCCGCCAAATCCGCGCTTGGCTTCCATCATGTAGCGGGCAATCCCTAGCAGGGTTGCCACGCCAAGTGAATTGTCGCCGATACCCGGCCCGCTGATCCGCTCCGGGCTGCGCTCGAGCCCCAGGGGATCTTTCCCACGGTGGACGGTGTCCAGGTGCGCCGTCACCACCAGGCATGGGCCGTCGTTGCGATGAATACCCGCATAAACGTTCCCCACGGCATCCCGGCTGACCTGCGGGACCCCCAGACGAGTCAATTCGTTGAAGACGTAATCTGCCCGTTCGGATTCAGAAAAGGTTGGCGCGGGAATTTGCTGGATATCACAGGCTTTATCGATCACGTAGCGAAGCAAGCGGGTGTTTACGTACCTCATACTTTCACCACCTTTTCACGCAAATATTCCAGACGCAGCCTGACCAGGTTTGGCAGGGAATCAAGCGGATAGAACGGGCCGCATCCTTCGATCGCCAGCGAGGCAGATATGTTGCCGTGTAGAACCGCAGCCAATGGATCGTAGGTCTGGCGAAAGCAGGCCAGGAACCCGCCGCAGAACACATCGCCGGCGCCGGTTGGATCGACAACCCGCGCAGGGTATGCCGGGATATGCCAGCGGTTCCTGCCGGCTCCGTCATAGAGGTACTGTCCTCGAGGTCCGCGCTTGATCACGATCAGCTCGCAGCCCCAGGCCGAAAGCGCTTCGGCCATCTCCCACAAGTCGCTGCTGCGGCCCTGGAATAGGCTGCACAGCTTTTCCTCCGAGCAATGGAAGACGCTGATTCCGCGTAAGACGGCCGGGATATCATCCCAGAAAGTTGGAGTCATGTAGCCGGGCGAAGGGTCGAGTGTGATTGTGGTGACATGACCCTGACGCAAGGCAGGCGGCAGGAGGGTATGGCTGAGGTAATCCAATGGAGCAATATGAGCTGCAGTCGCATCCAGATAATCCGCAGGGAAGTCGTTGATCCGGATGGTAAAATCGCCCGGCCGGGTGCGGCTGTCGGGTTGAGCGCCCGGCCCGTTATATCCAAGCAGGCTCTTTGGGAACGGCAGCCCAAGGCGGGAGAAATGAGCTACCGGGTTTTTAAACGAGCGGGTCTCATGATCAGGATAAGCGGCGAAAAAGCGCGCATCGGTCTCATAGGGGACAATTCGGATTCCGCGGCGGTCAAATCCCAGATCCAAAAGCTGGTCCAGCCACTCCTGCGGATAATTCTCACCCACCCTGGCAATCAGCCCAATTTGGTTATCCCACAGGCGAAGCCCGGCAGCCGCGTAGAGCAGGCTTCCTCCGGGCACATCCAGCGCCGGCCTGCCGACGACGGGGAGGATAAAATCTCGCTGTAACTTTCCCGCAACGATGTAGCGTAGAAACGGGGTGCTTTCCATGCCCGCCCCCTTGCCGCCGGATCATTCCGTCCGGCAATCAGGATGTTTGTTCACCTGCTCGAGGACACACGGATTCTAATATCGCAGCGCTCCACCGAGAGCTACTGCGCTCCGCAACGATTACTTCCTGGCGCCGATGTCCGAGATCAGGCGCAGCACGCCAAGCACTCCCAGGCCTACTTTGACGCCGTCGCCGGCATTCAACCTGGGAGCCTGCTGGGATTCATCCGCCCGCTGGACCAAAATATAGGCCGCGATCAACCCGGCTGCGGCGCCTATCACTGCGCCGATCAGGATGGTTTTTGTCTTCCAGTTTGCCATAAATCAAACCCTTCCTTCTTCGTACTCTCCGAATGCGCAATAGAAATAAAAATGGATTATGCCCGCCTGAATCGCTTGAAAATCACCTTCCAACCGGCAGCTCTGCCGCGAGCCTGGATGATCGGATGAACCAGACCGTCGAGGAATGTCGTCACCCGCAGATGGATGATGTTCGCGTAGATCAGGATCAGGTGGGTGTAAACCGGCAGGATGCGCATCGCACGGGCGAGTAGAAAGATCATCCCGGCGGTGAAGATCAGAAAGATGATCCCTGCCATAATTACTGGCAGGATCATCCAGATAATCGATACGCTGGCCAGCTGGCCGCTGCTGATCTGTCCGCTGCCGGAAAAGACAGCTGTTAAAACGGCAGCCGTGAGAACTGGCACAGCAGTTGCCGCCAGCGGGAACCAGATCTGCCAGAACACCTGGCGGCGGTAGATAGGATTCGGCGGCATTCTGGCTGGTTTTTGCTGGTTCTGCATGTGTCCATTTTAGCATGATTCCCCCAACGAAACCCCTATATGATATGTCCAGAGGCGTCTGCGGATAATTTCGATCCTCAAAATATTGGCAATGAGCTTTGTGGAACTAAAGCCAGGCGGTCGGCGTCTTTAGATCGTCCAACGGGGCTGGAGAGCAGTGGGGATAAGCGCAGCCCAACCTATGCATGGAGGAGCAGATGAACAAACGTTTCGTCCTTTCCCTGGCACTTGCCCTCGCCTTCGCCCTGGTGAGCGGATTGCCTGCCCAGGCGGACGGCATCATCATCCCGCCCCAGCCTCCGCCGCCCTGCGATCCGGGCAGACCGATCTGCCCGCCCCCGCCCATTCGCCCGATCGCCCAACTTCAGATTAAATACCACCACGTCTCGGTGACCATCCACCAGCAGGTGGCGACCACTCATGTCGATCAAGTCTTCTACAATCCCAACGACTGGCCAATCGAAGGCACCTACCTCTTCCCACTCCCGCTGGATGCCGTAGTGAGTGAGTTCACCCTCTGGGTGGACGGCAAGCCGGTGAAAGGGGAAGTGCTGAGCGCCGATCAAGCCCGCCGAACATACCAGGAGATCGTCAATTCTCTGCGCGACCCGGCTCTGCTCGAATACGTCGGCCGTGGAGCGATACAGGCCAGCATTTTTCCCATCCCGCCAGGCGGCGAGCGGCGCATTGAGCTCGAGTACAGCCAGGCGCTGACCGCCGAAGAGGGTCTGGTGCGTTACAGCTACCCACTCAACACGGAGAAGTTTTCCAGCAAGCCGCTGGAAAGCGTCTCGGTCACCGTTAAAGTGCAATCCGTAGAGCCAGTCCGGGCAGTTTACTCGCCCAGCCACCCAATCGACGTGATCCGCGAAGGCGCGAACGCCTTCAGCGCGTCCTATGAAGCCAATAATGTCCTCCCCGATAAGGATTTCAACCTGTATTATTCGATCGGCGAGGCTGAAGCCTTTCACCTGCTCAGCTACCGCGATCCTGGCGATGCCAGCGAGGACGGCTATTTCCTCCTTCTCCTTGCTCCGCGACCGGAAGTAGCAGAAACGCCGGTTGAAAAAGACCTGCTCCTGGTGCTCGACCGTTCAGGCAGCATGGATGGCGAAAAATTCAACCAGGCCCAGGCGGCGCTGAAATATATCCTCGAACATCTCAATCCAGGCGACCGCTTCTATCTGAGCGCATTCTCGAGCGGGATTCAAATGTTTTCCAACGTCTTAAGCCCGGCTGACGAGGCAGAACGGGCCATCGCCTGGGTCGGGCAACTCAACGCGCAGGGCAGCACGGATATTAACCGCGCCCTGCTTGAAGCCGCCGAATCCGCCGACAGCGACCGCCTGACATATCTGATCTTCCTCACCGACGGGCTGCCAACTGAGGGCATCCTCGACAGCCAACAAATCCTGGATAACTTCGCCCGCTCGGCGCCGGACAACCTGCGCCTGTTCTCCTTCGGCGTCGGATATGATGTGGACACTTTCCTGCTCGATTCCCTTGCCCAGGAGCATCACGGGCAGAGCACCTACGTCAAACCGGGCGAGCCGTTGGATGAGATCCTCTCCGCCTTTTACTCGCGGATCAGTACGCCGGTGCTGACCAACTTGGAGCTGGATTTTGGCGGGATCAGCGTCTACGACCTCTACCCCACGCCACTGCCCGATCTGTTCGCCGGCAGCCAGATTGTTGTGGTCGGCCGCTACCGCGGCGGCGGTGAAAGCGATATCACCCTCACCGGCTTGGTCAACGACCGCCGCCAGCGGTTCACGTTCGAAAACAGCCGGTTCGTTGAAGACAGCCGCGGTTCGCTGGACGAACTCTCCGGACTGCCGCGCCTCTGGGCCACGCGCAAAGTCGGCTACCTGCTCAACCAAATCCGCCTGAAAGGCCCCGACCAGGAAACAATCGACCAGATCGTCAAGCTGAGCATCCGCTACGGGATCGTCACACCCTACACCTCGTATCTGGTCACCGAACCGATGCCGCTCGGCGCAGAATCCCAGCGCGAATTAAGCCAGGATGCCTTCCAGCAGGCGCTCTCTGCCCCGACAGAGGTATTCGGCGCGGGGGCGGTCAACAAAGCCGTCGAACAGGGGCAGCTGGAAAGGGCAGAAATCGCGGCGGGGCTTCCCGCGGGCGCTGAACAGCAGGTTCGCGCGGTCGGCTCGCGGACCTTCGTCCTTCAGGACGGAATCTGGACAGATACCAGCTTCGATCCCGAAGCGATGACCCCGCTCCGGGTAGCCTTTCTCTCGGAGGATTACTTCGCCCTGGCCAATACGCGCGCTGACCTGGCGGCTGCCCTGGCGCTCGGCGAGCAGGTGATCGTGGTTGCAGACGGCAAGGTCTATCAGGTGGTCCCTTCCGGTGAATCCGCGCCGCCGCTCAACCTGCCAGCCACGCAGACCGCAACCGCCTCCCCCACTCCTCGTCCAGCGGCCACCACGCAGCCGACTCTGGCGGTATATCCGCCGGCAGCGACGCCTCTTCCGACCGAGGAAGAAAAACCAGCGCTGCCCGGCTTCTGCCCCGGCTCATACCTGCCCCTGGCAGGCCTGCTGGCCTGGATGATGTTGAAGAAAAAAGGGTAAATAAAACGATTCACTTAGCGGCCAGATACGGTATTTCCATCCTTTAGTAAAGGCAGGGGCGGGTTCGGGAACCCGCCCCTGCTTTCCTTGACCGCGCCGGTCTCTGACCGCGCGCGAATGCAACAGAACACATCCCAAAATGCAGATTGGAATTCAGTTCAGCGAGCCGGCGCCTGGACCCAGGAATTCCAGGGAGAGCGCCGTTTTTGCGCCCGATCTACGCCACCCTACCCAAAATCTCTTCGGCAGGGATGGCCCCCTGGCGGAGGATGCGTAAATCCGCCCCGGCGCAGTCAACGACTGTCGAGGGCACGCCGCCAGGGCAGCGCCCGCCGTCCAGGAGAAGATCCAGCTTTCCCTCCAGTTGAGCCAGCACCTCTTCCGCCGTCTGGGGACTGGCCTGCCCGGACAGGTTGGCCGAGGTGACCGCCAGCGGACCGGCGGCGCGAAGCAGAGCCAGCGCGAAAGGATGGTCTGGCATGCGCACGCCGATCGTTGGCAGCGGTGAGAGATTCTCGGGAAGACCAGGGCGCTTGGGCAGCACCAGGGTCAGCCCGCCGGGCCAGAATCGGGCAGCCAGGCGGGCAGCTGCTTCGGTCATTCCGGCGGAAACCAGATCAACATGATCTGGCCTGCCGACCAGCACAGCGATCGCCTTGCCGGCATCCCGTCCTTTGACCTCGTACAATTTCTGGATGGCGTCCGGCTGGTGAAGATCGGCCGCCAGCCCGTAGACTGTATCGGTAGGAAACGCAATCAGCCCGCCGGCGCGCAGCACATCCAGGGCGTGGTCGACGGCTGTTGGATCACTTATCTTGATGATCCGAGTCTTCATTGGCCCAATTATAAACCCTGGAATTTTGCGCCAGGTTATAGCTGAATTTTCAACAGGCGCGGATGGCCGGCCAGGTCATTGGCGACCTCGATCCGCGCAGAGGGGAAGAAATGCTGCGCCAACACCAGAGCGGTTTTACCCTGCCCGGCCTCGATTTCAAGCAAAATCAGGCTGCCGGGCAAGGTCCAACGCGGCGCATCTGCCAGCAGCCTGCCGATCAGCTCCAGCCCGTCCGCCCCGCCGTCCAGCGCCGAAAGCGGCTCGTGACGGGCAACCTCCAGTCCGCGCAGGGTTTCTCTGGGGATATAGGGCAGGTTGGCGCAGACCAGATCGAACGGTCCGGTAAAGGAGCTCAACAGGTCACCCTGCACCAGATGAATCAGTCCAAACAGACCGTACCGACGGAAGTTCTCCCGGGCTACTTCCAGCGCTTCACGCGAGCGGTCGACCGCCAACACTCTCAAATCCGTGATATGGGCTGCCAGCGCCGCGGCGATGCAGCCCGAACCGGTGCCGACGTCCGCCGCCAGCCGCCTTCCCGGCCTGGTCCGCAGCCACTCGAGGGCTGTATCGACCAGCAGCTCTGTTTCCGGGCGCGGGATGAGCACCGCCGGGCTGACCCTGAAGCTCATCCCATAGAATTCCTTCTCCCCCAGCAGGTACGCCAGCGGGACGCCTTCTTCCAGCTGAGCCAGCAGCCGCTCCAGTTCTGCAAGGTGAGCCGGTTCGAGCTTCTGATCCAAGTGAGCCAGAATCGCCGGCCGCGGCTGTTCGAGCACATGAGCCAGTAAAAGCTGCGCCTCCAGGGAGGGGGTTTCGCTCCCTTCCAGGCGCATTTTTGCCGTTTCCAGCCAGTCCCCGGCGCTAATCTTCGTCGAAATCCCCATGGGCGGCCAGACGCTCAGCTTCATCCCGCAGGGATAATTCGTCGATGAACATGTCCAGCTCGCCGTCCATCACGGCCGGCAGGTTGAAAGAGGACAGATTAATGCGGTGATCGGTCACCCGGTTCTGCGGGTAGTTATAGGTACGGATCTTCTCGGCCCGCTCGCCGGTGCCGACCTGGGATCGGCGATCTTCGTCCCGCTCCATGATCCGCCTGTTCTCTTCGATTTCATACAGACGGGCGCGCAGGATATTCATCGCCCGCAGCTTGTTCTGTAATTGCGAGCGCTCGTCCTGGCAGGCCACCACCATCCCTGTCGGGATGTGAGTAATTCTCACCGCGGTCGAATTCTTCTGGACGTTCTGACCGCCAGCCCCGGCTGAGCGATATACGTCGATTTTGATATCCGATTCCGGAATCTCGATGTCGACTTCCTCAGCCTCGGCCAGTACCGCAACCGTCACGGTGGAAGTGTGAATCCGGCCGGATGATTCGGTCACCGGCACGCGCTGGACGCGGTGGACGCCCGACTCGAATTTCAGCCGCGAGTAAGCTCCGCGCCCCTTGACCATGAAGATGATCTCTTTGTATCCGCCAATGCCGATCTCGCTGGCGGAGAGGATTTCCACGCTCCACCTGCGCCGTTCGGCGTAGCGGGTATACATGCGGAACAGATCGGCAGCGAACAGGGCCGCCTCATCGCCGCCGGTCCCGGCACGGATTTCCATAATCACGTTGCGCTCGTCGCGCCGGTCTTTGGGGGCAAGCAGGCTGCGCAATTCGCGCTCAAGCTCTTCGGCCCGCGGGGTCAGCTCTTCCAACTCGAGCTCGGCAAGCTGGCGCAGCTCTTCCTCGTCGTTGTCCAATAAAGAACGCGCTTCATCGATCTTTGCCAGCACCTGCCGGTATTCTTGAGCCAGGCGGACGATCTCCTCGATGTCAGCCCGCTCCTTGGCCAGCTCCGCCGCGCGCTGATAATCGTTGCCCGCCTCTTCCAGTTCCTTATTGATCTCATTATAACGAGCTTCAATTCCTGTAATGTTTTCAAGCATAAAGCAACTTACTCATTTTCTCTTCAGATTTGCAGCCGAATTATACCAGCCCTTCCGGCGCCTGTGGGCGTCCGATACGCATGCCGCGCTCACAGGGTGAGACCGCAATCAGGGAGAGTTAACCGAGCGTTTACCAGCGTTTACTCAACGTTAACATGCTCTTTCCTTGCGGTTAACTTCCATTGACTATGATAAAGGCGACTAAAAAATACAAGGAGAAGAAATTTATGCATCGCTCATGGATTACATTATCTATCGTTATCACCCTCTTCAGTCTGTTGCTTGGCGCCTGCGCTCCGACCAGCACGCCTACTGCCGCAGTTGAAGCCCCAACCGCCATGGCCGAAGTACCAACTTCAGGTCCGATTGAATCGACCATACCGGTACCCACCGGCAATGATGAATTTCCTGAGATAGACCCCGCCGATTTTAGCGGCGAGATTAACATAGCGGGCTCTTCGACCGTCTACCCCCTGACTGTCGCCGTGGCTGAGCAATTCAAAGCAGAAGGTTTCAGCGGTGACATCAATATCGCCAGCGTCGGTACTGGCGGCGGCTTCGAGCGTTTCTGCAAAACCGGTGAAACGGATATATCTAACGCATCACGCGCAATCAAAGATTCTGAGGTCAGCAATTGCGCAGCCCTGAATCCACCCCGGACTCCGGTTGAATTCCGCGTTGGCACCGACGCCATGGCTGTGGTTGTCAGCAAAGAGAATACCTTCGCCGAGGATATCACTCTTGAAGAATTGGCCCATCTGCTTACCGATGCGGTCAACTGGTCGGATGTCCGCCCCGAATGGCCGAACGAGCCGGTCCAGCGGTTTGTACCCGGCACCGATTCAGGCACCTTCGACTTTATGGTCGAGACTCTTCAAAAACCGCTCGGCCTGGAAACCATCGATGAAGTTGAAGCCGCTGTTCTGGCTGCAACCAACCAGCAAATGTCTGAGGATGACAACGTCCTGGTTCAGGGTGTGGAAGGCAGCCCTTACGCGATTGCCTACTTTGGCTTCGCTTATTACAAGAACGAAGCAAGCCGCCTGAAAGTCCTCTCCATCAACGGAATTGCGCCGACCTTCGACAGCGCCGAATCGGGCGAATATCCCATCTCCCGCCCGCTGTTCATCTACTCGGACGCGCAAATCATGAAGGCCAAACCGCAGGTCGCTGCTTTTATCGCTTACTACCTCGCTTCCGTCAATGACCTGATCGAGGATGTTGGCTACTTCCCTGCCAGCCAGGATGCGCAGATGACCGCCAGACAGGCTTACCTGGATGCTGTGAAATAATGCCGGTTAATGGTATGCAGGACGGAGGCTGGACTCGATATGAGGCCAGCCTTCTATTCCTGAAATCAGCAATGGTAGAAGACGTGTAGAAGGAAATGGCATGGAAGGAGAAATCGCCCGCATCCGCCAGAGAAATGACGACTTGAGAAGTATCCAAACCGCCGATATCGCCAAAGCGTTGCGAAAGAAACCCAGGATCGGCGAAAGAATGATCCAGGGCTTCCTGTTTTTTTGCGGTGCCGTATCTATCCTGACAACCTTTGGGATCGTCTTCGAATTGGGCAAGGAATCCTGGCTGTTTTTTCGCGATCCCCAGGTTGATCTGGTCGAATTTCTTACCTCAACCACATGGCAGCCGGCGATCGGCAACTTCGGCGTACTGCCGCTGGTCACTGCAACTTTATTGACCACCTTCTTCGCTATGGTGGTCGCCCTGCCGCTCGGTCTCGCCGCAGCGATTTACCTGAGTGAATACGCCTCGCCGCGCGCCCGGAATATCCTCAAGCCGATACTCGAAATCCTGGCAGGGATCCCGACCGTCGTCTACGGCTACTTTGCTCTGACCTTCATGACGCCGCTGCTGCGCAGCATCTTTGGCAGCGAGACCGTGCAAATCTACAACACGCTTTCCGCCGGTCTGGTGATGGGCATTATGATCTTACCGATGGTCAGCTCGATGAGCGAGGACGCTCTTAGCGCTGTGCCGCGCTCATTGCGCGAAGCTGCCTACGGCCTTGGGGCAACTCGCCTGGAAACGGCAGTAAAGATTATCCTACCCGCCGCCCTTTCTGGCATCATCGCCGCGTTCATCATAGCCATCTCGCGCGCGGTCGGCGAGACGATGATCGTCGCCATTGCAGCTGGCGCCGGACCGAATTTCACTTTCAACCCCTTCAAGGCAGCCGAAACCATGACCGGCTACATCGCCCGGATCAGCGGCGGGGATTTGGCTTACGACACGCCCGACTACAACTCGATTTTCGCAATCGGCCTCTTGCTCTTCGTCATCACCCTCGGCCTGAACATCCTCAGCCGCTGGCTGGTCGCCCGCTACCGCGAGGTTTACGAATGAGCAGTCTTTCATTCCAGCATCATTCCGTTGATATCCAACACAACCTTACTCGCCGGCACCGCGTGGGCCGCTGGTGGAAAGGGGTGTTCTTTGCCTCGACGCTCATCGCAATCATCGCTCTGGCGGTGCTGCTCCTAAGCATCCTGGATAAAACCATGGGACTGGTCGTCATCGAAAACAAGGTCGATCCAACCAGCCTTGCCAGCCAGCCGCTCGATGAGTTATCGAAAGAGGAGTTGATTACCATCCTTGAGGCAAACCTTAGCCGCAACCGCTACCGCACGATCAATCGTGAAAAAAGCGTCGAACAACGCAGCCTTGAGGAAATATACCAGCTTGTGCTGAGCGAGGTGGTCAAGCCCAAAGTCCTGATGAGTTATCCCCTCAGCCAATCCTGGCTTAATAGAGATGAGATCGAAGCTGAGAAGGCTGAGCGCTGGCCGAACGCCAGACTTGAATTCTACTCATGGCTCAAACCAGCGTTCATCACCAACAGTCAGTCAGCCTCGCCAGAGCTGGCTGGAATCCGCACCGCGCTGCTGGGATCGCTCTTCCTGATCGCAATCACAGTCCTGTTTGCTTTCCCGATCGGGGTCGGAGCAGCCATCTACCTGGAAGAATACGCCCGGCGAAAATCCTGGATCAATCGGGTCATCCAGGTTAATATCGACAATTTGGCTGGCGTGCCTTCCATAGTTTACGGTATACTAGGGCTGGCGATCTTCGTGCGAACGCTGGGCAACCTGACCAGCGGGGCGGCGTTTGGTTATCCCGGCGATAATGGCCGGACCATCCTTTCCGCCGGCCTGACCATGGGATTGCTCATCCTGCCTTTGCTGATCATCAACGCGCAGGAGGCGATCCGCTCAGTGCCGGGCTCGCTGCGCCAGGCCAGCTATGGGTTGGGCGCCACTCAGTGGCAGACAATCTGGCACCACGTTCTGCCTGCCGCACTACCCGGCATCCTGACCGGCGCTATCCTGGCCGTTTCGCGCGCGATTGGCGAGACCGCTCCTCTGATCGTGGTCGGCGCTGCCACTTATATTACAAGCGACCCGACCGGGCCGTTTTCCAAATTCACCGCCCTGCCGATCCAGATCTACAACTGGACTTCGCAGCCGCAGGAAGCCTTCCGCAATATCGCTGCAGCCGCCATCATTGTGTTGATGATCGCCTTGCTCAGCTTGAATTCAATCGCGATCTTATTACGAAACCGCTTCAGTCAACGGATTTGAGTTACATGCCAAACGAGAAAGACAACCATTACGCCATCGAAATGTCCAGCGTCGACATTTATTACAGCCATTTCCGCGCGGTGAAGGGGGTTTCCCTTCAAATTGTCCCGCGCAAAATCACGGCGATCATCGGCCCGTCTGGATGCGGAAAAAGCACCGTGATCCGCGCCTTCAACCGGATGAACGACATGATCCCAGGCGCGCGGCTGAGCGGGGAAATCCTCTTCCACGGTAAGAATATTTACGATCCAGACGTCGACCCGGTCGAGATTCGCCGGATGATCGGCATGGTCTTCCAGAAACCCAATCCATTTCCAAAGACGATCTACGACAACATCGCCTGGGGCGCCAGGGTCAACGGTTTTCGCGGAAATATGGACGAATTGGTCTGGCAGTCGCTCCAGCAGGCTGCGCTCTGGGACGAGGTTAAGGACGATCTGAAGAAGAGCGCACTCGCTCTCTCCGGCGGACAGCAGCAGCGCCTGTGCATCGCCCGCGCTCTGGCTGTCAAACCGGAGATCATTCTGATGGACGAGCCCTGCTCGGCGCTGGATCCGATCGCCACGCTGAAAATCGAAGATCTGATGCGCGAATTATCTGAAAAATATACAATCATTATTGTTACCCACAACATGCAGCAGGCAGCCCGCGCCTCCGATTACACCGCATTCTTCACCATGGATGATGACCGGGCTGGAATGCTGATAGAATATGGTGAAACCAGCCAGATCTTTACCCGACCGCGCGATCAGCGCACAGAGGACTACATCACCGGACGGTTCGGCTAAAGCGAGAACGGCAAGAGGACGCCCATGACACGAACGACATTAAACCGCCAGATGGTCCATATTCAAGATGAGCTGCTGATCCTGGGCAGCATGGTCGAGCAAGCCATGATCTCCGCCGTTGACTCGCTGAAGACCCGCGACACTGCTGCCGCCAAACAGCTTTTTCAGCAAGATCAAATTATCAACGAAAAGCGCTTCGCGATCGAAAATGCGATCCTGACCTTGATGGCCACCCAGCAGCCCATGGCCCGCGACCTGCGCACCCTGGCGGCCATGCTCGAGGTCAATACCGAACTGGAGCGGATGGGAGACTATGCCAAAGGGGTGGCCAAGGTAACCATGCTGCTTGGCGACGCAGAAGCCAACATGCCGACTTTCGAGATCACTAAAATGGCCGAAATGGCGGTCAGCATGCTTCACCGCGCCCTGACGGCGTTTATCGATGAGAATACCAGCCTCGCCCTTTCCATTCCAAAAGAGGACGATCAGATCGACGAACTCTTCAATACCGCATACAAGAAGATCGTCAATGAAATGATTAACCACCCAGAGACCATCGATCAGGTCAACCTGATGCTGTGGGTCATCCACAACATTGAACGGATGGCCGACCGGGTGACAAATATTTGCGAGCGAACGGTCTTCATCGCAACGGGCGAGCTATTCGATATGGACGGCATGGACGAAGAGGACGCGAATATCTGACCGGCCGATCTGAATCATTAATTAAGCCGATCACAGCAAACAGCAGATCATAAAGTGGTGGATAAAGGCGGGTTGAACCCCCGCCTTTTCTGGTATGCTTTTACCCTGCTCCGCGTAATGCTATAATGATAACAATATTACTAATCATTCTCCTGCCTGATCCATTTCAGCCAAGGACAAAGGGGAGGTGCTTGCTCGTGTTGACACCCCATAACTACCAGGGAAAGTTAATTGTTGTCGAAGGCATTGACGGCAGCGGTAAATCGACCCAGATCGATCTGCTCTATAAATGGCTGAAAACGCACGGGAAATCCGTATACTTCAGTGAATGGAATTCCTCGACTCTGGTCAAATCTACCACCAAACAGGGTAAAAAAGCCAAAGCGTTCACCCCGACTACCTTCAGCCTGCTGCAGGCTACCGACTTCGCCGATCGATGGGAAAACCAGATGCTGCCAATGCTCCGCGCGGGGGTGATCGTCCTTGCCGACCGCTATGCTTTCACCGCCTTCGCCCGCGACGTCGCCCGCGGAGTCGATCCGGAGTGGGTGCGCAACCTCTATTCCTTCGCCCCCCAACCGGATTTAGTTTTCTATTTTCAGGTGCCGGTCAGCGTCGCGGTCGATCGGATCCTCTCCAGCCGGGCAGCCCTGAAATACTACGAAGCAGGAATGGACCTGGGACTTTCGGATAATAAGGTAACCAGCTTCCGCCTCTTCCAGCAGCGGATCGTCAACGAATATAACAACATGATCGAGGAATTCGGCTTCACCGTAATCGATGGCACCCTGCCGGTGGAAGCCCAGCAGAAACTGGTTCGTAAAGCAGTCAAGAAGGAGATCTACCGCTGGAAAGGGCTGCCAACCCCGGCCTATCAGGTGCGCAGCCGCTCCAGCCTGAAATCGGTTGAGGCTGTTGAAAAGCCGACTGCCGAGAAAGTGAAGGCCGCATGAGCCGCTCGTATTTCTATGGCGCGGGATTCCCCTATCACAAGATCAAGGAATTACCCGGAAAATTAATCGTCCTCGAAGGCACCGACGGCGTCGGCCGTTCGACCCAGATCAACCTGCTGCGCGAGTGGCTGGAGAAACAGGGCATGGCCGTTTCGGATACCGGCCTGCGCCGCTCCACCCTCACCCAGGCAGGCTTAGACGCAGCCAAGCAAGGCCATACGCTTAGCCGGACGACCATGAGCCTGTTCTACGCCACCGATTTCGCCGACCGGCTCGAAAACCAGATCCTACCGGCGATGAAAGCCGGATTCATCGTTCTCAGCGACCGCTACTTCTTTTCGATCATCGCCCGCGATGTCGTCCGCGGGGCTGACCCGGTCTGGGCGCGGAAAGTGTACGGATTCGCCCTGCGCCCCGACATCATTTTCTACCTCAAAGCCGACGTGGAAACCCTGGTGACCCGCATGGTCCACGGGCGCGGTTTCGATTACTGGGAATCCGGCATGGACATCCGCTGCGCCGATAACCTCTATGACAGCTTCATCGTCTACCAGACCAGGTTGATCCAGCAATTCGACCAGATGGCCGAGGAATTCGGCTTCATCACGATCGACGCTACCCTTTCACCCTCGGCGGTCTTTTCACAAATTCAGGAGCGCCTGAAGCAACTGCTGAACATCGACCAGCCGCCGGGCTGAGCCGCCGCGTCCATCCCGCTCGAGCTGACGCGGTTCTCTCAACAAACCCGCAAAATATGACCCCCAGAGAGAGGCGCATGAAAACCAAAGCCAACCAGACCATCCAGATTTTTGGGGCGAGCAGCCTGCAGCGCCAGTTGACCGCCCTGGTTCAGGAAATCGACGGCGTCCGCCGCTCGCGAGATATCGAATGTATCCACCGCATGCGGGTCGCCACGCGCCGCCTACGCAGCGGGCTGGCGCTCTTCGGCCCGCAAATAGCTGAGAAGCGCAGCGCTGGCTGGTTCCGGCGCATCCGCAGGCTGACCCGCGCCCTCGGCGAGGCGCGCGACGCCGATGTGCAAATCGCGCATTTGGATGAGCTCCAGCGCGCCCTCGAAGCGCCGTACCGCTCTGGCGTGCGCCGGCTGCTTCTGCGGGTGAAGCAGCGCCGCCGCGCCCTCCAGGCTGACGTACTCGAAGCCCTGGACGACTTCGAGCAGAGCGGAATCATTCCTGAAATGGCTCAGCGCCTGGCGCCGCTGGTCCTTTACCAGGATACCCTGGATTTGGGCGATATCAATCTGCTCCGCTTCGCCGGCGAGGCAATTACCGCCAGACTGAATGATTTCTTAGCTTTCGCAGAGGTCGTTGACCAGCCCGAGCGGGTTGAGGAGCTGCACGCCATGCGCATCGCAGCCAAGCACCTGCGGTACACCGCTGAATTCTTCACCCCACTTTACGAGAATGAGCTCAAGCCGCAGATCAAAGCCCTGCGGTTCGCCCAGGACACGCTTGGCGCAATCCACGACTGCGACGTCTGGATCGCTTACATGCCGCAGTTCATCCAGGAGGAGCGCCAGCGGACGATCGAGTATTTCGGTTACTCCCGCCCGTTCAAGCGGCTCGAGCCAGGGCTGGTATATTATCAGCAAATGCGCAGCGAAGAGCGCCAGGCGCTCTTCCAGCAGTTCAACGCTGCCTGGCATGGTTGGGATGCTCAGGGTATGTGGACCGATTTGCTCGACACCGTCCAGTTTGCCCTCGCCCCGCTGATCAGCCCTGCCCCCCAGCCGCCGGTTGAAGAGCCGGAGGAAAACATTTGAGCATCATCGCCTTGATTGGAGATGTCCACGCCAACCTGCCCGCCCTGGAAGCCGTCCTGACCCACGCCAAGGCCCAGGACGCGCAGTACATCTGGAATATCGGCGACTTCCTCGGCTACGGCGCTTTTCCCAATGAGGTGATTGACCGGCTGCGCGACCTGGACGCGGTCAGCATCCTCGGCAATTACGACCGCAAGGTCTTGAAAATCGCTAAAAAAGCAGAGAAGTGGAAAGAAAAGAAAGCACCTGAAAAACTCTTCGCATTTGAATGGGCCCTTGAAAAATTAACCGCCGTCAACCGGCAATACCTGAAATCGCTGCCCGAGGAACGCCTGATCGAACTCGAAGATTGGAAAATTCTCCTGGTCCATGCCAGCCCCGCCTCGCGTGAAGAACACCTCACGCCGGAAACGCTGGATGAACGCCTGGTTGAACTGGCGGAAATGACCCCGGCGCGAATCATCATACACGGTCATTCCCATGTCCCTTTCGTCCGCAAGGTCGGCCAGACCTGGTGGATCAACACTGGCAGCGTCGGGCGCCCGGACGATGGGGACCCGCGAGCCTGTTACGCCATTATGCGCCTGACCCCCCGCCAGGTTCAGGTACGCCATTTCCGGGTCGAATACGATCTGCAGGCAGCCGTTGACGGCATCCGCCGCAGCGGTCTGCCGGAAAGCTTCGCTCAGATGATTCTGAGCGGCCGCTCGCTTGAGTATCTCCAGAATAGCAGAGAAAAGCCGAGCGATGATGATCAATGAACTGACAGCCCGATTGAACCCCCGCCAGCTCGAAATTTGGTTGCAATCCCTGGCGCTGGCCAAAGCTTGCAAATTCGAAGAAGGCCATTCCTATCAGGTCATTCACCTTGCGCTGCGGTTGTTCGACGATCTGGTCGGACTGCACCAGTACGGTGAAACCGAGCGTTTCCAGCTTCAACTGGCCGGGCTGCTTCATGATATCGGTTGGGTTGAAGGCTGGAAGGAGCACCATAAAACCAGTCTGAACATCATCCTTACTTCGCCAATGCTCCCGTTCGACAATCGCGAGCGCCAGTTGATCGGTTCGCTTTGCCGCTATCACCGCAAGGCGCTGCCCGACGTCCGTCACGACCATTACGCCGCCCTGGATGAGGCCGACCGGTTTAAAGTCAGCCGTCTGGCAGCCCTGCTGCGCGTCGCCGACGGGCTGGACTGCACCCACCGCAGCCTGGTGACAGAACTCTATGCCCGGGTCGATCCAAAGACAATCGGCATCGACCTCCTGTGCAGCGCCCCGGCCATTGACGAGCAGCGCGATGGTTTGAAGAAGGGCAATTTGATAGAAATAGCCTACCAGCGGAAACTCATCATCGAATGGAAAGTAGTATGAACAATCCTCAAAGCAAAGTCACCGCGTTTATCGACATCGGCACCAATTCGATCAGTCTGCTTCTGGCGCGCATCCAATCTGATAAAAGTTATACGGTTCTGGACAGGCGCGAAGAGATCGTCCGCCTGGGCGAAGGCGAGTTCGTCGATCAATCGATCCAGCCCGAAGCCATCCAACGGGCGATCGAGGTCTGCCGCAGCTTCGTCGGCCTGGCCCATCACGCCAGGGCTGAAGAGATCATCGCCGTAGCGACCACCGCCACCCGCGAAGCCACCAACCGCAGCGAATTCATCCAGCAGCTTAAGGATTCTACCGGCCTGGATGTGCGGGCCATCTCCGGCCTGGAAGAAGCCCGCCTGATCTATCTCGGTGTCGCGTCAGGCCTGGATTTGGAAGACCGTCAGGGCTTGTTTGTAGACATAGGCGGAGGCAGCACCAAACTGATCGTCGGCGACAGGCAACACCATTACCTGCTCGATTCGCTCAAGCTGGGTTCGCTGCGACTGACCAGCATGTTCTTCCGCTCGGACGAAAGCGGGCCGGTCAGCGAAAACCGCTACAATCTGCTCCAAAATTACATCCGCAACAATTTCGTCCGCTCTATCCAGCGAATCCAACCATATAAAATCGACGTGGCGGTCGGCTCGGCCGGGACGATTCTAAACCTGGTCGAGGTCGCTGCCCGCCTGCTCTACCATCGATCGCGTGAAGCCGATGAGATGATCTCGCACGATCAATTGAAACAGACGATTAAAACCCTTTGCGACCTGCCGCTTGATGAACGCCGCCGGCTGCCTGGCATCGACCCGGAGCGCGCTTCCAGCCTGATCGCCGGCGCGGCGATCATCGACACGCTGATGGAAACGCTCAAACTGACCACACTGCAGGTCAGCGAGCGAGGATTGCGCGATGGACTGCTGGTTGACTATCTCGAACGGGTGCACGAGCCGCTCATTCCCGGGCAGATGAACGTCCGCGAGCAATCGGTGCTGCGTTTTGCTCGAACCCTGGCCTTCGACGAGGCTCACGCCCGTCAGGTTGCCCGCCTGGCGCTGCAGCTCTTCGACAGCGCCTTCAGCCTCGGCCTGCACCGGCTCGGCCGCTGGGAGCGCGAGTTACTCGAATACGCCGCCCTCCTACACGATGTAGGCGCCTTCCTCTCTTATCAGAATCACCAAAAACACACCTATTACCTGATCCATAACGCCGACCTGCTCGGTTTCGATCAGAAAGAAACCGCCATCATGGCTCTCGCCGGGCTGCATCACCGCAAGGGGCTGCCAACCGATCAAGAAAATGAGTTTCAGGCGCTGGACAAGGATGCCCAGACGGCGGTGCGGGTCATGGCGATGATGCTCCACCTGGCCGAAAGCCTGGACCGCGGGCACGTCGGCGCGGTTCACCGCGCCCATTTCGTTCCCGGGGTGGAAGGAAAGATCATCCTCGAAATCTTCTCCAGCCAGGATTGTCAGCTGGAGCTGTGGGGCGTCCAGAATCACCTGGCAGAATTCGAGAAAGCCTTCCAACGCCCACTCGAGGTTCGTCTGGCCCAAGCCCCAAGGTAAGGGTTTTCACAAAATATCTACGCCTGCCCGGTTAACAGGCCTATTTCCGGTGTTCATCCAGGCGTAAAAGGGCCGCAACTGCCCAGGGCAGCATGGCGAACAGGCCGGTCAAACCGGCGCCGCCCAACCCGAACACAAAATCCATCACCACGCTGCTCCCGCCGACGATCATATAAATCAATATCGCCCAGATCAGCGGCACATCGCCAGCCGGGACCGGGTTGGGCAGGCGCAGCTCGACCCCCAACGCCTGGTAGATGTAAAGGGCAGTGAATGTGGTCAGCCACCAGCCCCAGAAGTTTTGCAGCGGGACGCCGAAATAAGCGCCTTGAGTCTCCCAGACCCAGTAGCCGCCGGCAGCCATCAGCGGATCCATGGCTAAATCCCAGGCGGTCATCGCCATCCCGCCGGCCGCCGCCACCAGCACCCTCCGGTTGGAGGGCTTGGCCAGATGGTGGGGGATGATGATGTCCGCGATGGTTAGAGAGGCGTACATCATCATGAACCAGGCAATCGGGATCAGCACCGGCACCAGGGCAAAAATCTTGGGGCCAAGCCGGTCGGTATAAGAATAGGGACCATAGATCCCGCCGGTCGCGACTCCCACGCTTTCAAAGGTGATTCCAACTACCAACACCACCACCAGCAGCAGGCCGGCCCGCCGCCAGCCAAGGCGCTGACCGGCGTGCAAGAGCCCGACGGCAAAGGTCAGCACGGTGTTGACCGGCGTCAGCCAGGCAGGCACGTCCCTCCAGACCAGCGCGTCAACCACAGCAGTAATGGATAATGCGAGCACAAGCCAGAGCAGCCAACCGGTAAATTTGCTCAAGGTCATCGCGTCGTCTCCCTATACCGTCGTTAACCTTCGGATCGGACAGCCAAACACTTCTCCAAAAGTTTCAGCGACCACTTCCGCCGCCCTCTCCACCTCAGGCACGTCGGTGAGCAGATCGGACATTGCCAGCATCTGCACGCCATCCAGCCCGCAGGCGATGATGCCTTCCCAGTAGCTCATATCTGGCTGCACATTCAAGGCGAAGCCATGCCGGGATACCCCGCGCGCGTCCACCTTGACCCCGACCGAGGCGATCTTGCCCGGCTCGGGCCGCAGGCGCGGATCGCAGCGCGGGCAGCGCCCCATCGCCTCAGCCATCACCCACACGCCCGAAAGTCCGTTCCGCTGCGCGCCCGGGATGCCAAAGCGGGCCAACGCGAAGATCAGCGCTTTCTCCAGCTTGCGTACGTAGCCGACAAAATCCGCCTGAGGCAGGCGCTCGCCCTGCCAGCCTGGCCTAGCCAGCGGGATCAAGGGATAGCCGACCAGCTGCCCTGGACCGTGGTAGGTGATATCCCCGCCCCGGTCGACCTCGAAAACCGTCACGCCGCGCTTTTTGCGCTCGGCCTCGTCCCAGACCAGATGATCCAGGCCGCCGCGGCGCCCGATGGTGTAAGTGTGCGGGTGTTCGAGCAGCAGCAAGGTCGGCGGGCGCTGCCCGGCGGCGATTTCCTCAGCCAGGTCTGCCTGCATCTGCCAGGCCTGGGCATAATCCAGGCGGCCTAACCAGCGGACCTCGCAAACATCCTCGGTTAACATAGAATAGATTGTACTGTAAATAGGAAGGCGAATGGCAAGATTATTCCAGACGCTTGAATGGGGGCAGCGATGTGACCCCGGCGAACAGATCGCGCTCCGTTTTTCCATTCGGAGCAGGATAAGCCTGCATGTAAAGCTCTTTCGAGGCAAAATACCGGCGTATCGGAGCAAACCAACCGCCGGTCAATGAGCTGCCGCCCTGACTGGCGTGGCAGCGCGAAGCCCGATCGCGAATATCGGCCACGACGCGGTAGTCGATGACTGCGTGGGTGGGAAAATCCACCTCGGCAATGGCCGCCAGGTCGATGTCTTTATTACGCCCGAATTTACTCGGATCGCGCCCGACCAGGCGAAGGACCTTGACGACAAAGCGCAGGAATTTCCGCGGGATGGTCTGGTAATACAGTCTGGCCGGCTGGTAAGGCGGCAGCCCTTCGGGATCCGTAAAAGATCGCTCGGCGGCCAGGCCGAACGCGGCGGTTGTCGCCTTGTGGATGGCGATGTGATCCGGATGATGGTAGCCGCCGATCGGATCGAAGGTGATCACCACCTGCGGGCGGAGCTTGCGGATGTAGTGGGCGACCTCAGCGGCGACCTTCTCGACCGGTTGAGCAGCCAGCGCCTGGGGATGCTCATTGTCCGGCGAGCCGGGCATGCCCGAATCGCGGTAATCGAGGAAGTACACGCCTGACAGACCGAGGTGTCCCGCGGCGCAGCGCAGCTCGTGCTCGCGCCGCTCGGCAATCGATTTGAACCCGCGCAGGTATTCCTGGTCAACTTCGCCGGCTTCGCCGCGCGTGGCGCATACCAGATAGACTTTGACACCTCTCCGGGCGTAGTAGGCCAGCGTCCCGCCGGTGCCGAACGTTTCATCGTCCGGGTGAGCCAGTACGGCTAATAGAACCGGTTGGCGGATGTCGTTGATCAGATCATTGAGCGCCATGTTTGTACCCATCTCACGAAGTTTCACTAAGATACCACATTCTGCGGTCAGATTCAACACGACCAACAGTTCATATCTACACCGCCGGAAGAATAGCCATGGATGAGGGTCGGTAAACGTTGGGGATCGAATATCCGCCCGTTCTGCTCAACCTGTCTGCGTCCATTTCTCTGAACCGACGGATTGAGTCAGGCATTTGCTTCGCGGGGGACGCTCCGCGTTACGCCAGTAAGCAGGGAATCAATACTTCCACATACTTGGGTCAACCTGCTCAGCCCAGGCGTTGATGCCCCCGGCCAGGTTCTTCACCTTGCGGAACCCGGCATCAGCCAGCAGTCTGACCGCCCGCGCCGAGCGCACCCCCGTCCGGCAGAACAGGACGTATTCCTTCTCCGGATCCAGCTCGCGGGAGCGGTGCAGAATCTGCTCGAGCGGGATCAGCCGCGCGCCCGGCAGAGCTGATACCTGCAGCTCGATCGGATCGCGGACATCGACCAGCTCAAACGGTTCACCCCGGCGGAGTCGCTCGGCAACCTCAAGCGGAGAAATATCCCTGCCCTCGCCGGCGGTACTCACGGCCTGCTCGCGGGCCGGTGTGCCGCAAAACGCCTCATAATCGATCAAATGGGTGATTTCCGGCTGCTCGCCGCAAATCTTGCAGGCGGGATTTTTCCGCAATTGGATGGTCTGGAAAGACATTTCCAGGGCATCATATAGCAGCAGCCTGCCAGCCAGCCCGGTTCCGCTGCCAAGCGCCAGCTTGATCACCTCGGTTGCCTGGATGCTGCCGATCGTCCCCGGCAGGACGCCGAACACGCCTGCCTCTCCGCAGGTTGGCACCGACCCCGGCGGAGGCGGCTCGGCGAACAGGCAGCGGTAGCACGGTCCGCGCCGGGCGTCGAACACGCTCACCTGCCCCTCGTAGCGGAAAATCGAGCCGTAGACAAATGGCCGGCTGGTCAGCACCGCCAGGTCGTTTAAGAGATAACGGGTTGGAAAGTTATCCGTCCCGTCCACCAGAATATCATAGCCAGCAGCGATCTCTTCCGCGTTTTCAGCGCTGAGCACGGTATTATAAACGTCGACCGTGATGAAAGGATTCAGCTCGAGCAGCCGCTGGCGGGCAGAATCGACCTTCGGCTTTCCGACCCAGGCGGTGCTGTGTATCACCTGGCGCTGCAGGTTGGATTCATCCACCGCGTCGTAGTCCACCAACCCGATTCGCCCGATGCCGGCTGCTGCCAGGTAAAGCGCGACCGGCGAGCCCAATCCGCCAGTGCCGACGATCAGCACCGCCGTGTTTTTCAACTTTTTTTGCCCTTCCAGCCCCACTCCCGGAATGAGCATATGGCGCGAGTAACGCAAGATCTCTGCCTGGGTGAGCGCCTCAGCCATCGCGACCTCCTTCCAGCTGCCCGGTTTGTCTGTGTCTGCAGAGCGGCGCTGGATTTCACTGCCGGTAATCATACCAAAAGCCGGGCGGGCTCGCAAACTCTGCCGGGGCCCCCCTGGTTTCCTTAATGTTACAATAGCTTCATGCACGTAATTCTCACCCATGAGCAGGCCGATTTTGACGCGCTGGCAGCCTTGCTGGCAGCTCATCTGCTCAACGAGCAGGCGCTGCCGGTGCTCCCGCGCCGCCTGAACCGCAACGTGCGCGCCTTCCTCAACCTTTACGGGGCAGAGCTGCCCTTCCTCGATCCGCGCGATTTACCGCCCGAGAGCATCGACGCGGTCACCCTGGTCGACACCCAATCGCTGATCACCTTAAAGGGAATGATCCGCAACGCCAGGGTGCACATCGTCGATCACCATCAAATCCGCGAAGCGATCCCACCCGAATGGACGATGGTCAACCAGCGTGTCGGCGCGACGACCACCATCCTGGTCGAGGAAATCCGCGACCATAACGGCCCGCTGACCCTGCTGCAGGCCACATTGCTGCTGATGGGCATTTACGAAGACACCGGGTCGCTGACCTACGCCAGCACCACCACCCGAGACGTGCGCGCCGTGGCGTTTTTGCTCGAGCAGGGCGCCTCGCTGCGGATCGCCGCCGACTTTCTCAATCCGCCGCTTTCTGAGGATCAACGCGACATCTATAACAGGCTGCTCCAATCGGCGGAGACGCTCAACATCCACGGTCAAAACATCGTCATCGCCAGCGCGGACGCCGAGGAGCTCAGTGAAGAGATTTCCAGCATTGCGCACAAACTGCGCGATTTGCTCGACCCGGACGGATTATTCATCCTGGTACAAACAAATGAAGGAGTCCGGCTGGTGGCCCGCTCGACCAGCGACCGGGTCAATGTGGCCGAGGTCGCCCAGCGGATGGGCGGCGGCGGTCACGAGCGGGCAGCCGCCGCGCTGATGCGCAGCGCCGAAGACCTCGACGGTCAACCTCCCACCCTGGAAAATGCCTACAGGAAGCTGCGCGCGCTGCTCCCGGCAGTGATCCAGCCGCCGGTGACGGTGGGTAAGATTATGTCGCGCGGACCGCGGGTGCTGCCGCCTGATACGCCCGCCCAGGAAGCCGCCCGTCTGATGCAGCGCTACGGCTACGAGGGCTATCCGGTGGTCAAGGACGGGCGGGTCCTCGGTCTGCTCACCCGCCGGGCAGTCGACCGGGCCATTTCCCACAAACTGAACCTGCCTGCCGCCAGCCTGATGGAAGCCGGCGAAGTGACCGTCAGCCCTCAGGACAGCCTGGACGTCCTACAGAAGATCATGGCGGAAACCGGCTGGGGTCAGGTGCCGGTTAAAGACCCGGAGAACGGCGAGATCATCGGAATTGTTACCCGAACCGACCTGCTGAAAACCCTCGGCGAGGGAGAAACCATCCTGCCTGAGCGCAAGAATTTGGCCGCCAGGCTCGAAGCCGCCCTGCCGCCCGCTCGTCTGGAACTGCTCAAGCTGGTCGCGGAAGTAGCCCACGAAAAACGGATGCCGCTCTATATTGTGGGCGGATTCGTCCGCGATCTTCTTTTAGAACGCCCGAGCATCGACTTCGACCTGGTCGTCGAGGGAGACGCGATTGCCCTGGCCCGCGCCCTCGAGCGGAAGTTCGGCGGCCGGGTCGCCACCCACGCACGGTTCGGCACAGCCAAATGGCAGATCGACTTCAAACACAGGGAGCTGCTGAGCAAAATCTCTGCCGGACAGGCGCTGCAATCCGGCGACCTGCCCGAAACGCTCGACCTGATCAGTGCGCGGACCGAATTCTACACTTATCCATCTGCTCTGCCGACCGTCGAGCGCGGCAGCATCAAGCTTGACCTCCACCGGCGCGATTTCACCATTAACACCCTCGCCCTGCGTCTGGACGGGCGCTATTACGGCAACCTGTACGATTACTGGGGCGGGTTGAACGACCTGCAAAAGGGATATGTGCGCGTGCTGCACTCGCTCTCTTTCGTCGATGACCCGACCCGCATGCTCCGCGCGGTTCGTTTCGAAATACGGTTCGGTTTTCAGATCGAAGAACGCACGCTGGAACTGATGAACGAAGCCAGGCCGCTCCTCGGCCGGGTTTCCGGCGACCGGTTGCGTCACGAGCTCGACCTGATCTTCGCGGAAGAAGCCCCGGTGATGGTGCTCAAACGGCTCGAATCGCTCGAGCTGCTCCCTGCCATCCACCCGCAGCTTCACTGGATGGATCATCTAAGCGATAAGATCCACGCTGTGCTCAGCGTGCCGCTTGATCCGCGCTGGGAGCTGGAAGCGGCGCTCGGGAATATGCCGATCCAGCGGGCGCTGGCGTATATGATCTGGTTGATCGCCCACCCGGCCGAAGCAGGCACCGCCATCGCTCACCGTCTGCGCCTTTCCCACCAAATGCAGGCAGGAATTCAAGCCGGCGGCGCCTTACTCGCCGAGCTGCCAAAGATGACCGATCTTCCGCCCAGCCGGATCGTCGCCCGACTGGATGAGGTGTCGCCGCCGGTTCTGTACGCTGCCTGCTGCCTCAGCGATGACAAGGCTGTCAGGAATATGCTTGAACAGTACGCCTTCAAGTGGCGCAAAGTTCAGCCGACGACCAACGGCTACGACCTGCACGCCCTCGGTCTGGCGCCCGGTCCCGCCTTCCGCCAGATCCTTTGGGCGCTGCGCTCTGCCTGGCTGGACGGCAAGATCAGCACTCCCGACCAGGAAGCAGCTCTTCTCCAGCAGATGATGCAAACCCAGGATTAGCAGACCGACTTGATGACCTCCCTCGATCTTCCGGAAAACTGGCCCGCCCTGGCGACGATCCGTCACCTACAGCGCGGCGACCTGCCTGCCCTGGAATGGGATGGACAATACAGCCACTTTCGGCGGGTCTACGCTGAGGCCTTCGAGCGCTCGCTGCTCGGGTTGACGGTGATCTGGGTGGCTGATTTGCCCCCGTACGGACTGATCGCCCAGGTCTTCATCCAGTTGAAGTGCCAGCGGCCCGAGCTGGCCGACGGCGGTCTGCGCGCCTACCTGTATTCCTTCCGGGTCAAACCGCCCTTTCAGAATGCCGGGCTGGGCACGCGGATGATGAGGGTGGTTGAGCTCGACCTGATCGAGCGGGGATACAAAATGGTCACCCTGAACGTTGCCAAGGACAATCCGCGCGCGCGAGCCCTTTACGAGCGCCTGGGTTACCGGGTAGTCGATCAGGATCCGGGCATCTGGTCATACATCGACCACAACGGCCGCAGGCAGACCATGATCGAGCCCGCCTGGCGGATGGAGAAAACCCTCTCGCGCGAATCAATTCCGGCGCAGGCGAGCAAGTAGCTCCTCGCCTTTCAGGCCAGAATCCAGGGCGGCTTTGCCATCCAGCCGTTTCAACCATAAGTTTTCCACCCTGCCCTGCGGGTCGGTGAAAGTGATCCCCAGGTATCCTTCAGGCGAGCCAGGCAGCTTCTCGGGCGGGTAATCCAGAACCAGGCGCAGGATCATTTCAGTCTTTTCGCCCAGGAGCTGGCTGTCCTCAAGCTGGGCGACCAGCGCGGTGACGTAAATATCGGTGTACATCGTTAAAAAACGAACCACGCTTCCATCCATGCGCAGACAGTTTTCCCCGTATGCCCCGGCCGTAACTTTAAGATCGGGCTGACCGGCGTCCTGGAAGTATTTCTGCAGCTCCTCAGTGACGTCCGGCAGCGGCTGAGACGCCCATTGATAATAACCGCAAGGCTCATCGGTGACCGCCGGGGTGATTTCTGGTCCCAGCACAGCCTGAACGGTTTCCACGGCGATGGTCTCGGTTGAGGTAGGCATCGGCGGTCCCATTAACTCTCGCAGCAAATCCGCGGTGGGAATGGGCAGATTGCACGCCAGGAGGGCAGCGCCCAGCGCAGCCAGAACCAGGGCAAGGGCGACAGTACGGTTTGGTTTCATCTCATCAACTCCGCTCGCGCCGGTAGGTCAGCCAGACAGACGGTCCGCGCTGGCCTTCCTGACCGGTTTGTTTATGGATCAGCCGCAGAAAGCGGGAAAAATGTTCCTCATCCACTTCGTCCCAACCATGGCTTCGCCCGGCGCCGGCTTGCCGGCAGTGGGCATAGAGCAGGAATGTCCCGCCCTCCGCCAGGAGCCGCTCCACGTTCTCCCGATAGGCGCTGCGCCCGTCCGGGGACAGGCTGTGATAGCAGCCGACGTCGAGGATCAGCTCGAACGGCCCATGAATACCGCTCAGATTAGTCACATCAGCAAGGTGAACCTCAGCCGTGAACCCCGCCTTTTTCAGGCGCTGGCGGGCCAGACGCACAGCCTGCCAGGCGTAATCGACGCCGGTGACCTGCCAGCCGGCCTGAGCCAGGCGAATCAAATTCGTACCAGTCCCGCAGCCAAGGTCCAGCGCCCTCCCGGGCGGATTCTGGCGGATGAATTCCTCCAGCTCGGGCGGGGACACGCCGCTATCCCATGGAGGCCGGCGGTAATACCAGAGGTGGAACTCCAGGCGCCGAATCCAATCTTTCATTTTTTCTGCCGCCAAACCGGTTCAATCCTCCAGCAGGTTGAGCACACGCTCGGGTTCCAGGCTGCCTACCGACCTCCACTGCTCATTGCCCTGTCCATCGAGAAACACAAAGGTGGGAGTGTACTGAAAGCCGAAATCAGCGGCGATCTGCCTGCCTGTGGGGGTATAAATATCCAGGCGGATGATGATCAGCCTGCCTGCGGTTTGCTCTTCCAACCTGTCGACGACAGGTTTCATCGCTGTACAGCCCAGTCAGTAAGGCGATTGAAATTCGAGCAGCACCGGCGTTCCAGCGCCGATCTTCGCGCGGACTGCATCGGCGTCTTCAACCTGACTGGCTGTCGGGTGCATCACCCACCAGGCCGCGAAGATCAATCCGACCAAAACGATCAACAGCAGCCAGTCTACCTTTCGAAAGCCGCGCCGGGAAAGAGCATATACGGCCAGAGCAAGGATCAATGCCCCGAGGATCAGGTATGAATATTGGTTGAGGATCTTGGTCATTTTATCGCTGCCCTGCTGATATAATAGGGGATGTTTTCCCGTATGCCGCCGGTTCTTTGACAAGATCCATGAGTGGCTTTAAAATAGGGAGGCTCTCCAAACGGGAATAATCATTATATAAAGAAGGATCTGCTTCATGAAAGAGTATACCACTGAGTTTATCCGCAATGTCGCCCTGGTCTCGCACAGCAGCGCTGGAAAAACCATGCTGACTGAAGCTTTTCTGCACCTGACCGGCGCAACCACCCGCCTGGGAAAGATCGAAGACGGCACAACCGTATCCGATTTCGACGAGGAGGAAATCCGCCGCGGAATTTCGCTTTATTCCAGCGTCATCCCGGTCGAATACAAGGATGTAAAGATCAACCTGCTCGACACTCCCGGATACACCGATTTCATCGGCGAGGTGATTTCTGCGCTGAGCGTGGCGGATAGCGCAGTGGTGCTGGTCGACTCGGTCTCCGGCGCCGAAGTCGGCACTGAAATCGCCTGGCATTATTGCAGCCAGTTCAAGCTGCCCCGTTTCGTGGTGATCAACAAGATGGACCGCGAGAACGCCAATTTCCAGAAGGCGCTCAGCTCGGTTCAGGAGATTTCCGAATCCCGCCTGATCCCGGTTCAAATCCCCTGGGGCGAAAAGACCTCCTTCCAGGGCGTGATCGACCTCCTGACCATGAAAGCCTACAAGGGCGATGGGAAGACAGTGGTCGACATTCCGGCCGAATATAAAGAAGCTGCCGAGGAAGCCCATTTTGCTCTGGTGGAGGCGGCCGCCGAGGGCGAGGACTCGCTTCTCGAAAAATACCTGGAAAGCGGCGAACTCTCGAACGAAGAGATCATCAAAGGTTTGAAGGCGGTCATCCGCAGCGGCGGATTTATTCCGGTGTTCGTCTCTGCTGGCGCGGCGGAGATCGGCGTCATGCCTTTACTGGATGCCATCCTCAACCTGTTACCTTCCCCGGCGGAAATCCCGCCGGTTAAAGCCGCCGGAAAGAACGGCGACGAGGAGGAATTGACCGCTTCCGATTCTGGCCCGCTGGCAGCTTATGTTTGGAAGACGACCGCCGATCCCTTCGTCGGCAAACAGACCTTTTTCCGCATCTATTCCGGCATGATCACCTCCGACAGCCGGGTCTGGAACCAGAGCAAGGGCGTCGAAGAGCGCTTCGGGACGGTCAGCATCCCGCGCGGAAAGGAAGCTTTCGCGGTCAAAGTGGTCCACTCCGGGGATATTGCCGTGGTGCCCAAGCTGTCCGAGACGGTGACCAGCAACACCCTGTGCGACAAAGGTCATCCGCTGACGCTGCCGGTGCCGGTCTACCCCAAAGCGCTCTACCAGGTCGCGATTCAACCCAAAACCCAGGCCGACTCGACCAAGATCAGCCCTACCCTGACCCGCCTGTGCGAAGAGGACATGACCCTCAGCTGGCACAACGAGCCGGCCACGCTCCAGACCATCCTGCAGGGGATGGGCGACCAGCATATCGACGTTGCGATCCGCCGGGCGGAATCCAAATTCCAGGTGAATCTGCTCATCGCCGAGCCGAAGGTGCCTTACCAGGAGACTATCACCCGCAAGGCCAGCGCCATGTACCGCCACAAGAAGCAGACCGGCGGCGCCGGCCAGTTCGGCGAGGTTCACCTGCGCGTCGAGCCGCTGCAGGACAAGGATTTCGAATTCACCTGGGAAGTGTTCGGCGGCGCGATCTCCCAATCTTACTCTGCCTCGATCCAAAAAGGCATTCAGAGCGTGATGAAAGAAGGCGTGATCGCCGGCTATCCGGTGCGCGGCGTGCTGGTGGCTGTCTATGACGGCAAGGAACATCCGGTTGACTCGAAACCGGTCGCGTTTGAGATCGCCGGCCGCGAAGCCTTCAAGCTGGCGTTCAAGGACGCCGGTCCGGTGCTCTATGAACCGATCATGAGCGTTGAAATCATCGTCCCGGAAGAAAATATGGGCGACATCCTCGGCGACCTGAACACCCGCCGGGCGCGCGTACAGGGCATGAACAGCGAAAAGGGCCGCTCGATCGTCACCGCGCTGGTGCCGCTTTCGGAAATGCTGCGCTACACCACCCAGCTTCGCTCGATGACCGGCGGCCGCGGGGTGTTCAGCATGGAATTCTCTTCCTATGAAATGGTTCCTCAGCACATCCAGTCCGAGATCATCGCTGCCCGCCAGAAAGAGCTGGCCGAAAAACGCGAGGAATAATTCTGCAAGGCTGGAACGACGCCCCCTCCGCCGGAGGGGGTGTTTTTCTTGACGCGCGCTGCAATCACGTGCTAATCTAATCAAGAACCATGCGGAGAGGAATGCCCATTTTCTTATGAAAATCTCTGACCCCCTCGAACTCTTTTGGGGTGAATTGCTCTCCCGCTCACCCGAGCGGATCCGCGCGGCATTCACCCCGCTTGACGAAAAATCCCGGCGCGAGGTGATCGCCCACCTGCAGAAGATGGTCAGCGAGGAGGGCTGGCATCCCGAACAGGTCGCATCAGCCCGGGCAGCCCTGGATGCCCTGGAAGGACCTTCTCTCCCTCCAAAACCATAACCTTATTGGCTATACGAAAGGTTTTTTATAACTCCGTCTCCGGCTTCCCCTTCTCAAAGGATTCCCCATGCATCTTCATGACCTGTCCCGCGCCATGCACGATTTTGTCGCCGCAAAAGGCTGGTACCAGCCCGACAGCCCTCGCCCGCAGACTCCCCGCAACATCGCCGTCTCGCTTTGCCTCGAATCGGCTGAGGTGCTGGAACATTTCCAGTGGAGTGACCAGGTCGCAGAGCCCGAAAGCCTGCCCGGGGAGCTGGCAGATGTGGCCCTCTACCTGCTCCAGCTGGCCAGCGTAACCGGCATCGACCTGGAGAAGGCCATCCTGGAAAAACTGCACCAAAACTACACGCGGTCCTGGGACCGAGATGAAGTAAAATAAAGGTCATTCTCCCGCCATGAACATCACCGTATTCGGCAGCTCCAAACCCAAACCCGGCGAACCGGATTACCTCCAGGCGGTGCGGCTTGGCGGATTGATTGCCAGGGCAGGCCACACCGTGTTGACCGGCGGGTACATCGGCACCATGGAAGCCGTTTCCCGCGGGGCTGCTGAGGCCGGCGGGCACGTGATCGGCGTGACCTGCGCCCAGATCGAGCGCTGGCGCAGCACCGGCGCCAATCCGTGGGTGAAGGAAGAGCGCCGCTTCGAAACTCTCAACGAACGGCTGAACGAGCTGATCACTGCCTGCGACGCCGCCATCGCCCTGCCGGGCGGCCCAGGCACGCTGACCGAGATCACCCTTTTTTGGAACCTGCTGGTGATTGAAGCGCTTCCACCCCGTCCGCTGGTGCTCGTCGGCGCTGGCTGGCGCAAGGTCTTCCAGACCTATCTGGAGAGCATGGGCGATTACCTCATGCCCGGCGACAGCCGCTGGCTGCTCTACGCGGATGCAGTCGATGACGCCTTACGGCTGGCCGAAAGCCATTCGGCCGGAACCGTCAATTAATTCATTATTTCTTTATTATGGAATGAAGATGAGCACTGAAAAACTCCCCACCCGCAGCGAAAATTACTCCGAATGGTACAACCAGGTTATCCTGCGCGCCGAGATGGCCGATTACGCTCCCGTACGCGGATGCATGGTCGTCCGCCCGTACGGCTGGGCGCTGTGGGAGAATATCCAGCAGGCCCTCGACCGGCGCTTCAAAGAAACCGGGCACGTCAACGCAGCCTTTCCGCTCTTCATCCCCATGTCCTTCCTAGAAAAGGAAAAAGAGCACGTGGAGGGTTTCTCGCCTGAGCTGGCGGTAGTCACCATCGGCGGCGGCGAAAAGCTGGAAGAACCGCTCGTCGTCCGCCCGACCTCTGAAACGATCATCGGCTACATGTATTCGAAATGGATCAAATCCTACCGCGACCTGCCGGTGCTTATCAACCAGTGGGGCAACGTTGTCCGCTGGGAAATGCGTACCCGCCTGTTCCTGCGCACGCTGGAATTCTACTGGCAGGAAGGCCACACCGCCCACGCTACCGCCGGGGAGGCCGAGGATGAAACCCTGCGCATGCTCAACGTGTACGCCGATTTTGCCCTCAACGACGCAGCGGTGCCGGTCATTCCCGGGCGCAAGTCTGAGGCGGAGAAATTCGCCGGCGCTGCGGCCTCCTACACCATCGAAGCGATGATGGGCGACACCCGCGCGCTGCAGGCAGGCACCTCGCACTTCCTTGGCCAGAATTTCGCCAGGGCCTTCGAGATCCAGTTCCTCGATCAGAACAACCAGCTTCAATACTGCTACACCACCTCCTGGGGGCTTTCTACCCGCTTCATCGGGGCAATCATCATGACCCACGGCGACGATCAGGGCCTGGTGCTGCCGCCCAGGCTGGCGCCTATCCAGGTCGTCATCGTGCCCATTTTCCGCAACGATCAGGAGCAGTCGCTGGTCATGCCGGTCGCCGAGCAGGCTGCCAGACAGTTGAGCGCGTTCCGGGTCAAGCTGGACACGCGCACCGAGGTCACCCCTGGCTTCAAATTCAACGACTGGGAGCTGCGCGGCGTGCCGCTGCGAATCGAAATCGGCCCCAAGGACATCGAAAATGGGGTGGTCACGATCGCCCGGCGCAACCAGCCAGGAAAGGCTGGCAAGTCTACCCTTCCGCTCGATAACCTGGCCTCCGCGGTTGCGGCGGTGTTGGATGAAATCCAGGTGGCGATGCTGGCCAAAGCCGCCCGATTCCGCGACGAGCATATCCATCCGGCGGATGATTACGCCAGCCTGACGCAAATCGTCCAGGAGGGTTGGGCGTACGCCTTCTGGTGCGGCAGCGCGGAATGCGAAGCCAAAGTCAAAGAAGATACCAGGGCCACCACCCGCTGCATCCCGCTGGATCAGCAGGAGGAACCGGGCAGGTGCGTCGTCTGCGGCGAGCCGGCCCGTTCCAGGGTATTTTTCGCCAGAGCCTATTAACATGCCCGCGGTCCGGCTCGAACGGCTGAAAGCGCAAATCCAGAACCTGAGCGGCTGTTACGCCCAGCCGGAGGAATTTCACCGCCGGCTGGTTCAGTTACTGGAACAACACGCTGACCTGACTTTTCGAGCCAGCCCGACGGGCGCGTTGCTGCCGCCTGCAATCCAGTCGTTTCACGTTCCCCCGCTGGTCATCCAGCAGGTCGAGCGGGCATTGCTGCGCGAAGTCAGCCTCGATCCCTCTCCAGCTCCCTCCCTGGCGGATGAGCTTTGGGGAGATTCGCGTTTTGAGGTGCGCCTGATCGCCGCAAGTCTGCTCGGCATGCTGCCCGCGAGCCAGATCGACGAATGCCTGCGGCGGATCCTCGCCTGGGCCCAACCGGAGACCGACTGGCTCTTCCTCAATGAGCTTTTCACCCGAGGAACGGTTCAAATCCGCCGTCTGGCGCCGCACCGCTGGATCGATACCGCCAGCCTGTGGATCTCATCTTCCGACCCGGCGCTCCAGCGGCTGGGCATCCTCGCCCTTCAGCCCTTAATCGATGACCGTTCCTTCGAAAACCTGCCGGCAATTTTCAAGGTCATCAGTCCGTTGTTTCTGGAGGTCCACGATTCTTACAAGAACGAACTGCGCAGGGCGCTTGTTTCCCTCAGCCGCCGCTCTGCGAATGAAACCGCCTATTTTCTTCGTCAGATGGCAAGCATGACCCCAAGTCCGGGGGTGCTGAAGCTGATACGCCAGTGCCTGCCGGATTTTCCTGAGGAGGCCCGCAGCCGTCTGCGCAATTTTCTCCAGGCTCTGCCGCGCTGAACGTCCATCCCAGCGGGTTTGGATAAGAAAACAAACCTTCCCCCTCCAGAATTCTTCTGGTATAATCAAAAGTCGATGACTGGACCTGTCCGCGGCTCCGGCTGCAGGCATGGAGACCTGCTCAATACATTTTTCAGGAGAAAGCAGACGTCATGGGCTTAACAAAAGAAGTAAAAGCCGAACTGATTGGCGCATACCACCGCCATGAAACTGACACAGGCTCACCCGAGGTGCAGATCGCGATCCTGACCAAGCGGATCGCCGCCCTGACCGAGCACTTGCGCGCTAACTCGCACGATGAATCTTCTCGCCGTGGGCTGCTCAAGCTGGTCGGCAAGCGCCGCCGCCTTCTGGTCTACCTGCGTCAAAAGGACCTGGCGCGGTATCAGGCCATTGTCGAGCGGCTGAACCTGCGCTACCGCTAATCGCTCAAAAGCGGGCAGATGGCGATTGTCGGCCATCTGCTCGTTTTTTCGCCGGTTCACCGCGATAATTGAATATCCTGTCAAACTCCCCACGGTTGGGAATTGAAACTTGTTGAGGACCCTGTCCTCGCCAGCTTTCAGTCCCTAACCTGGTGGGGAAACCAAAAGAGGACAAAATGAATAAACCTGAAGCAAAGCTGTATACTGCCCAGGTCGGTGGCAACGTAATTACCATCGAAACGGGCAAACTCGCCGGACAGGCTGGCGGCGCTGTGACCGTCCGCCTCGGCGATTCCATCGTATTTGCCGCTGCAACCCTCGGCGGCGTCCGTGAAGGCGTGGATTTCTTCCCGCTGACTGTCGATTACGAAGAGCGCATGTACGCCGGCGGGCGCATCCCCGGCTCATTCTTCCGCCGCGAGGGTAAACCCTCGGATGAGGCCATCCTGATCTCCCGGCTGACAGATCGGCCGATCCGCCCGCTCTTCCCCAAGAATATGCGCAACGAAGTCCAGGTGATCATGTTTTCGCTCTCAGCCGACCCGGACAATCCGCTGGACATGCTGGCGGTCAATGCCGCTTCTGCTGCGATCATGATCTCCGACATTCCCTGGGGCGGACCGATCGGGGCGGTGCGGATTGGGCGCGTCAACGGCGAATTCGTGGTCAACCCGACCTTCGCCCAGAAGGAGCTTTCTGACCTCGACCTGCGCATCGCCGGTACCCGCGACGCGATCCTGATGGTCGAATGCGGCTCGAACCCCCTGCCTGAAGAGATCATGGTGCAGGCCTTGATGTTTGGCCACCAGGCCCTGCAGCCGCTGATCGACGTCCAGGAAAAGATGGCGGCTGAGATCGGTAAGCCCAAAGCTGAGGTTGTCTTCGCCGCGCTCGATGAAGGACTGCTCGAAAAAGTGGAAAAGCGCGCGGCGGCGGAAATCGAAGCCGCGCTGGATGCCCCGCACAGTAAATCCGAGTTGAATGACGCCATCGCCACCCTGCAGGAAACCGTCGTGACCGAGATCGCCGGCGAGGATGAAACCCTGACCGGTTCGGTCAAGGAAGCCTTCGACGAAGTGATGAAGAAAGTCGTCCGCAACCGCATCCTCGAGCGCGGCATCCGCCCTGACGGGCGCAAGCCGGATGAAATCCGCCCGATCTGGTGCGAAGTGGACGTCTCTCCGCGCGCTCACGGCTCCGGTCTGTTCACCCGCGGGGAGACCCAGGTGCTCACCCTGGCGACCCTCGGCACGCCCAAAGAAGCCCAGGAGCTGGACAACCTCACTCCGGTTGACACCAAGCGCTACATGCACCACTACAACTTCCCGCCCTACTCGACCGGCGAAGTCAAGCCGTTGCGCGGGCAGTCCCGCCGCGAGATCGGTCACGGCGCGTTGGCCGAACGGGCGCTGGTGCCGGTCATCCCGCCGGAAGAGCAGTTCCCTTATACCTTGCGGCTGGTTTCAGAGGTTCTTTCCTCGAACGGCTCGACATCGATGGCTTCGGTCTGCGGCTCGACCCTGGCATTGATGGATGCCGGCGTGCCGATCAAAGCCCCCGTCGCCGGCATTGCGATGGGCCTGATCAAAGAGGGCGACCGGTATCAAATCCTGACCGATATTCAAGGCATGGAAGACCACCTCGGCGATATGGACTTCAAAGTCGCCGGCACCGCCAAGGGCATAACCGCCCTGCAGATGGACATCAAGATCAAAGGCCTCTCGGCTGAATTAATGACCGAGGCGCTCGAACAGGCCCGCAAGGCGCGCCTCTTCATTCTTGATCAAATGCGTGCGGTCATGCCGGCATCGCGTCCCAATCTCAAGCCGCATGCGCCGCGCATTACCGTGATCCAGATCCCGATCGACAAGATCGGGGCGATCATCGGCCCGGGCGGCAAGAACATCCGCGCCCTGCAAGAGGAGACCAACACCCGCATCGATATCGACGACGACGGCAAGGTGTACATCGCCGCAACGGATGGCAAGAGCGAAGCCGCTGCCCGCGAGCGGATCGAAGCGATGATCGAAGTGCCGCAGCTCGGACGGATTTACACCGGCAAGGTCGTGCGGATCACCGATTTCGGCGCGTTCGTTGAAATTCTGCCCAACACCGACGGCATGGTCCACATCTCCCAGCTCGACACCGAGCGGGTCAATAAGGTCGAAGACGTCGTTCAATTGGGCGACGAGGTGACCGTGATGATCACCGGCATCGACGAAGCCGGCAAGATTCGCCTGTCCCGGCAGGCTGTCCTGGAAGGCTGGACCCTTGAAGAAGCCCAGGCCAGCGACCGCAGCGCCCGCTCCGGCGGGCGTCCATCCGGGGGCGGACGTCCCGGCGGCGACCGCGGCAGCCGTGGCGGGGGGAACCGCTCAGGCGGCGACCGCAGCCGAGACAACAACCGGCGGGGACGGTAAAGAAAACAGCCAGACCCTTGGAGTTTTCGAAGCTCCAAGGGTCTTTTCTTTTCCGAAAGGCCTCTGATTTTTAGGGTTATGACGAGCGATTAACCTCTCATTACCAACCCTCGCGCCGGTCTCCTGACCGTGCGCGAGGGTCAGGCATTGCCCTCGCTGCCTTGACCCGGATCGCGCCGGTCTCCTGATCGTGCGCGAGGGTCAGGCATTGCCCTCGCCGCTCTGACCTGGATCGCGCCGGTCTCCTGACCGTGCGCGAGAGTCAGACAAAACCCTCGCTGTCCTGGTCCGGATCGCGCCGGTCTCCTGACCGTGCGCGAGAGTCAGACAAACCCCTCGCCGCCCTGGCCTGGATCGCGCCGGTCTCCTGACCGTGCGCGAGGTTCAGGCAAAATCCTTGCTGCCCTGGCCCGGATCACGCCAGTCTCCTGACCGTGCGCGAAAATCAGGCATTGCCCGCGCCGCCCTGTATCCATTCTCTTTCTCCACGATCAGGCCGTCACCGCGAAATGATCCTGCCCCCTTTGAAAATCAAGCAGCTACTCCTGCGTGGGCAAAAATGGCATGGAAAATCCAGCCAATCCCAGGCTCTCGGCGAGCGCCGCGCGCATCGCTGTCCGGTCATCCCAGGGGTACTCTGTTTCCCCGAAGCACATCGACTGCTCGTGGCCCTTGCCGCAGGCGATGACGAGATCGCCCGGGCGAGCCATCTGTACCCCCAGGCGAATCGCCCCGCCGCGGTCGGGCACTCGAAAGAACGTTTCCCCCTCTTGCCCGCCCTGACTCTCCGCCGCCCGAGCCATCTCCGCCAGGATGTCCTCCAGCGATTCGGTGCGCGGATCTTCCGCTGTCAGGATGGTCACGTCCGCCAGCCGGGCAGAGACCTCTGCCATCAATCTGCGCTTTTCGCGGTCGCGCAGCCCGGCTGAGCCGAACACGGCGATCACCCGACCGCCGGTCATCTGACGGGCGGTCTCAAGGGCGACCTTGAGCGCATTGGGCGTGTGGGCAAAATCGACGATTGCCAGGAAATTCTGCCCGAGGTCGATCCGCTCCATCCGCCCTGGCACCGCCTTCATCGCCAGGATGCCCTCGCGGGCGGCCGCCGGTTCTATGCCCAGCCCAATCAATGTTGCTGCCAGCGCGGCGAGGATGTTGGATATGTTGTACGCGCCGAGCAGAGACGAATCGACCTCGAAACGCTCACCGCCGGGGACTACCGCAGTGAAATGCAGCCCGGTGGGACCGTAGCGGATGTCCTCCGCGCGCGCATCGGCTTCCTGCTCCAGGCTGTAGGTCGCCTTGCGCCCCTGAACCAGCCCGTTGAGAAAATCGAACGATCGGTCGTCCCTGTTGAGCACCGCCAGGCGCGGATTGCCGTGCGCTTTCTCGACGGTTTCCTCGAGGTGGCGGAAAAGCATGGCTTTTGCTTCGCGGTAGCCTTCGTACGAGCCGTGGTAATCCAGATGTTCGTGGGTGATGTTGGTCACCACGGCGATGTCGAACTCGCAGGCAGTAACCCGGTGCTGCGCCAGCCCGTGCGAAGTCGCCTCGAGGACGACGTGTGTCACCCCTGCCTCTTTCATCTGTCGCAGGTAGGACTGCACCTCGGGCGCCTCGGGCGTGGTCACATGGAAGCCGGTGTCGATGACCCGGTCGCCGATGACCGCGTTGACGGTGGAAATGATCCCCGCCCTCAGCCCGGCAGCAAGGAGGATCTGGTAGATCAGGTTGCTTGTGGTCGTCTTTCCGTCGGTGCCGGTCACGCCGATCACCGTCATGCTCCGCGCCGGAAAGCCGTTGAATGCAGCGGAGATGTGTGCCAGGGCTAGGCGGGTATCTTCGACCTGAACATATGGCACAGGCGAATTCACTTCCGTCACCGGTTTCGAGCCGATCACCGCCGCGGCGCCGTTCGCGATTGCAGCCGGGATGTAGCGGTGCCCGTCGGTATTCCCGCCGACCAAGGCCACAAACAGGTCGCCAGGCTGGACCCGGCGCGAATCGAGAGCGATGCTGCGGATCGTCACTGGCGGGATGGCGGACGGCGCAATTATCTTGACCGGGATTTGGGTGAAGAGTTGGTCCAGCCTGGCAATCAAAATTTTACCTGTCATTTTTTTGACCGACCTAGTGTAGGGGCGGGTTCTGAACCCGCCCCTACATATAATTTTATCAATATTTACACTCAAATAGGATCCTAACAAACCAAATTAAAAAAACCCCTCTCTATAAATGAAAGGGGTTTGAAAAACCGAATCTGGAGGGATGTTAATGGAGCGCTTGCCTCATCCCCTGCAACTGACCGGAGATCGAGCCGTCGATAATCTGATCGCCGACCTTGATCACCAGCCCGCCGAGGATGCCCGGATCGACGCGGAAGGTGACCGAAGCCGCCTGACCCAGCCGGGCAAGGATATCCTTTTTGACCGCTTCCTGCTCTTCCGCAGTCAGAGGTAGGGCGCTGGTCACCTCGGCAGCCTGTCCTCTCATCTCGGCATCCCCTTCCAGCACAACCACCCTGCCGCTGCGTACGCCTGAGAAGAATTCTGCCAGGAGATCATGCTGGCGCTTTTCATCCAGCGACACGCCGATCAGTTTCTGGGCGGCGGCGATTGCCAGGGCCGCCACCTGCCCGCGCACCTCGCTGAGGACGCGGTTGCGTTCCTGCTCGATCTCTGCCAGAGCCTGCTCGCGGGCTTTGGTCATTTCTGCGTCGGCGGCAGCCCGCACTTCCCGGGCGGCCGCTTCTGCCCGCTCGGTGGCTTCGCGCACGATCTCCGCGGCTTTGGTCTGCGCATCAGCCAGAATCTTATTGGATTCGCGCTCTGCGTTAGCGCGCGCTTCGGCGGCGACGCGGGCATCTTCCAGCCCCTGGGCGATCGTCATTCGCCGCTTATCGAGCACTCCCATGATCGGCTTATAGACCCAGGCGCGCAACACCACGAAAATGATGCCAAAACTGAAGATCTGTACCAGCAAGAATCCAAGATTTAAACCCAGCTTGTCCAAGGCGAGCTCCTTCCCGTTCTCTAGAGCACGAACAGCATGAGGAAGGCCACGACCAGGCAGTAGATCGCGATGGCTTCGGAAAAGGCAATCCCGAGGATCATGTTGGTCAGCAGGTTGCCGTAAGCGTCCGGGTTGCGGGCCATGCCCTGCAAGGCGCCCTGCACGCTCATGCCAATGCCCACACCGCCGCCCAGCGCGCCGATCATCGCCAGACCGGCCCCAATGAATTTCGCAGCCAAGATAATGTCACCTGTCATCGTCTGTTCGAGCCTCCCGTAGATATGGATTGGATAATCTCATTACTCATCAGGAATCAGGATTGATTTGCTTAGTGGTGTTCTTCACCGCCGTGACCGCGGGTGGCCTGCGCCATGAAGACCATGGTCAGCATGCCGAACACGAACGCCTGGATCAGACCGATGAAGAACTCAAACATGAAGATCAGCGAAGGCACGAAGATCGGCAGCAGGCTGCCGACCAGCGCCAGCAAAACAAATCCGGCGAACATATTGCCGAACAACCGGAAAGAGAACGATAAGACTTTGGCGAACTCAGAAATCGTCTCGAGGATGCCAACCAGGAAGTCCATGAAACCGAAAAATGGCTTCTTGAACATGGTGGTGAAGTTAAGGAACTTGGTGAAGTAGCGCAGGCCCTGAGCGCGGACGCCGATCACCTGGGTCATCACCACCGAGACGATCGCCAGGGCGACGGTGAAGTTCAAATCGGTCGAGAGCGAGCGCACGAACGGGGTCAGGATGTACCCCTCGCCCGGCTCGGCCTTTGCCGCCAGCAGGTTGTACCAGTGCCCGCCGATGGATTCGATCATGTGGCCTTCGCCGCTGGAATGGTGCATCACCCCGATCGTCTCCACGCCCGGGATCAGCTTCATCAGGTTGGCAACCAGCACCACCAGGACGATCGAAGCAAACCAGGGGAAGATCGCCCTGGTCCACTTGCCCGCCGCCGATTCGGTCAGGTTATAGAGCACCTCTATGAATGCCTCCACCGCGCCCGAGATGCCGCGCGGAACGAGGTCTCCCTTGCGCAGGCCCTGACGTACGCCCCAGGCGATCAGGATTACGACCAGATCGACGATGAGCAGCGCCGGCAGGGTGTTGATCAGGTAGAAATCACCCAGCGGTCCTAAATTGAAAAGCGGTTCTTCCAGGATTCGTTCAGGCGCGACCTGAATGTGCGGCTGGACCGGAGTGAACAGGTTGACGGCGAAGATACTTAAAATGATAAAAAGCAGGATAAACCAACGGTTGACACCCCAGCGCCATTTACTCGTCTTCTCCAATGCCAGTTACCTCCGTTGGTTGGGTTTTGGGTTTTTCAGGACTTGCCTTGATTTTCGAAACCGCCAGGCGAACAACGAAGAACATCGCCCCTAGGGAGAGCGGGATGCTGACGGCCAGTAATCCGAGGGTGAACCACGGCTTCGAACCGAAGCGCGCGTCCAGCCACAACCCCGCCAATACAGCCGCCAGTACAATAACCAGTGTCAGACACCCCACCTGCGCGGCAACCCCAGCCAGGGTTAAATTAAGCAGCTTTTGTCCGCCTTTAGGTTCGGGTGCGTCTGGCTGGCTCATTACGGTGTGATTATATCAAACGCACTAATATGCGTCAATAAATCCAAATTGCGCCGGTTGCTCCCTGAGCCCACTGGAACCAGGGCGAGAACCAGAAACCAAGGATCAGTATGCCGATGACGCTTACGATCAGCGCCAGCCTCCAGCTGAAGGCGATTCCGCGAATCGGCGTTTCATCTTCCGCCCGGCCCAGGTAGATCACCTTGAGGACCACCAGGTAGTAGTATAAGCCGATCACCGCATTGAAGATGCCGACCAGCACCAGCCAGATCAGATTCGCCTCGACCGCCGAAGCAAAGACGATTAATTTGGCGAAGAAACCGGCGAAGGGCGGAATTCCGCCCAACGAAAGCATGGCTGCCAGCATCGCCAGCGCCAGCCCTGGAGCCCGCCGGCTCAGTCCGGCGAAAGCTGAAAGCTCATCCGAGCCAACCACGCCTTCGACAATGGTAACGATGCCAAAAGCTGCCAGGTTAGTCACCAGGTAAGCCATCAGATAGTAGATCGCTGCGGAAGTGCCAAGCGAACTGCCTGCGGCGACGCCGATCAACATGTAGCCAGCCTGGGCAATCGAGGAGTAGGCCAGCAGACGCTTGACCGATTTTTGCGCCAGAGCCAGGTAATTGCCGAGCAGCATGCTCAACGTAGCCAGGACGGCAATCACGGTGGTCCAAAAAGCGGTCTGATCGGGGAAAGCCACCTGAAGCACCCTCAACAGCACGGCGAAACCGGCTGCCTTGGAGGCCGTCGAGAGGAACCCGGCGACCGGGGTCGGTCCACCTTCATACACATCTGGCGCCCAAAAGTGGAACGGCACTGCCGAAATCTTGAAGCCAAAACCGACCAGCAGCAGGGCAATCACCCCGTAGATCAGCAGCTGCGGCGTTTGTCCGGTCACCAGGCGGGCTGCCAGATCATACAATTGGGTCGTGCCGGTGAAACCATAGAGCAGGCTCAAGCCGTAGAGCATCACCGCGGAGGACATCGCCCCGAAGAGCAGGTACTTGATCCCCGCCTCGACCGAGCGCTTATCGCCGATGATAAAGCCAGCCAGGACATAAAGCGGAATCGAGGTGGTTTCGATGGCGAGATAGAGCATGATCAAATCCGCGGAGGAAGCCATCAGGCTCATCCCCAGCGTGCTGACCAGCAGCAGTACGTAAAACTCGCCGCGCCGGCCCAGGCTCTCATACTGGGTTGCAAATAGGGAGGTCAGCGCCGCCGCCGCCAGGAATAACATCCGGAAGACGAAGCCGGTCATATCCAGGCGAAGCATGCCGCCCCAGATCAACAGCGGTTCCTCCCCGGGTTGAGAGTACAGAATGCTGACCGCCATGATCAGCGCCAGCCCGGCGGTGGTGAACCAGGCCAGGCGTTGAACGCGCCCGTCGCGCCAGAGCAGGTCGAATACCAGCATCATCGCCGCCAGAAGAACAAGGCCGATTTCAGGCAGGATCGCCAGGATCATCGTGGTGGTAAACTCCCCGGAAACCACTAGGCACCTCCCAGGAGAGCCAGGATGTTATTCACGCCGGATTCGACCATCCGCACCATCAGGGATGGGAACCAGCCGATCAGGATCATAATCGCCGAAAGCAGCCCGATTACGATCTTGTCCCCTAAGGTGACATCTCCAACCGCGGCAAGATCCTTGGGCAATTCGCCGAAGAACACCCTACGCAGGACCAGGAAAATGTAGCCAGCGGTGATCAAGATGCCGACGACAGCGATGACCGCCACCAGCGGAGCCGCCTTCCAGGCGCCCATGAAGACCGGGAATTCAGCCACGAAGCCGGAAAATCCCGGCATACCCATCGATACCAGGCCGCCGACGGTGAAGCCGATCGCCGCCCAGGGCATTTTCCGCACCAGACCTCCAAGCTTGCCGATATCGCGGGTGTGCGCCCGGTCATAGACCATGCCGACGATGGCAAAGAAGAGGCCGGTCATCACCCCGTGCGAGAACATCTGCATTCCCGCGCCGATCAACCCCTCGCGGGAGAGGGTGGCAAAGCCGATCAAGACCAGCCCCATGTGGGAGACCGAAGAAAAACCAATGACGTACTTGAAATCCGTCTGCACCAGGGCAATGAACGCGCCGTAGACCACGTTGACGGTCGCCAGCGCCAAAATAACCGGCGCCCAGTAATGCGCTCCTTCTGGCAGGAGGGTGATCGCCACCCGCAACGCAGCGAAGGCGCCCACCTTCATTTCCACGCCGGCGAGCAGCATCGAGATCGCCGTCGGGGCAGCGACGTGGCCGTCTGGCGCCCAGGAATGGAAGGGAAAGATGCCGCCCAGAATGGCAAAACCGAGAAAAATGAACGGGAACCACAATTGCTGGAATCCGGTCGAGAAGTGGGCTTTTTCAAGCGCAAGCAGATCAAAGGTGCCCAGGCCGGAGCCGAAATAGACCGCCAGCGCGCCGACCAGGGCCAGCACCGAGCCGATGAACAGGTACAGGGTCAGCTTCATCCCGCCGTATTCGCGCGTCCGTGGGTAGCCCCAGACCACGATCATCAGATATTTGGGAAAGACGGCCAGCTCGAAGAAGAAGAACAGCATGAATAAATCCAGCGAGCAGAACACCCCCAGCACGCTGGCGCCGAGGAACATCATGAAGGAGTAGAACTCACGCGGACGGTCTTCCACATTCCAGGAGACCAGCACGCCGGAGAAGAGCACCAGGGCGGCCATCAGCACCATCGGCAGGCTGATTCCATCCACGCCGGCGGCGTAGGTGATGCCAAGGGCCGGCAGCCAGGGGATGCGTTCGACAAACTGGTAGCCGCCGGCGTCGATGTCGTAGCTGACGTACAGCCAGACCGAGAGTCCGAGGACAATGACCGCGGCTGCGAGCGAAATCCAGCGCACCAGGTTTTTCCGATCCGCCGGCACCAGCAGCAATATCAGCCCCGCTGCCAGGGGGGTGAAGATGATGATGCTCAACACTGGAAATTGCATTCTTCACCTCTTAGAAGAGAAACGCTACTGCCCGGTTGATCATATCCAGGATCCAGGCAGGCCACACGCCGATCAGCAGCATGAGCGCCATCAGCGGACCAATCACCACCAATTCGCGGGTGTTCATGTCGGTCAGATGGCCCTGCCAGCGCTGGTTGAGCGGACCGTGCAAGACCATCTTCAGCGCCTTGAGGATGTAGGCGCCGGTGAAGAACAGCCCGATCATGCTCAGCGCCGCCGGCAGGGTGAAGATCGGCCAGACGCCCCGCACCACCAGGAATTCAGAGATAAAGCCGCCCAAACCAGGCAGGCCGAGCGAGCCCATTGCGGTGAAGATCAGCACCGTGCCGTACACCGGCAGAATGGCATACAACCCGCCGAAGTCTTTTAGATCGCGAGTGTGGGCGCGGTCGTAGATCACCCCGACCAGGAAGAACATCCCCGCCGCGCTCAAGCCGTGGTTGAACATCTGCAGCACCGCCCCATTCAAGGCGAGATTCTTGTCCAGCACGGTTTGGGCAGAGGTCGCGTTCCAGGTGTAGGCCGCCGCGGCGACCGCCAGGACGACAAAGCCCATGTGGTTGATCGAGGAATAAGCCACAAGCCGCTTGAAATCGTTCTGGGCCAGAGCGCCGAGCGCGCCGAAGATAATCGCCGCCACCGCCAGAATAGCCAGCACCCAGGCAAAGCGCTGCGATTCGGCCGGGAAGAGCGGCAGCACCAGGCGAAGGTAACCGTAAGCGCCCAGCTTGAGCAGCACTCCGGCCAGGATCATCGAACCGGCGGTCGGCGCCTCGGTGTGGGCGTCCGGCAGCCAGGTATGGAACGGCCAGATTGGCACCTTGATCGCGAAGGCGATCACAAAGGCCCAGAAAGCGATCGCCTTGACCGTTGCGAGCGGGATGCCGATCGGCAGGCTGAGGGAGGTGATCGCCGGCCATTGGGCGGTAAGGTCCACTAGATCGAAAGTCCCCACCGCGACACCCATCAACTGAATCGCCAGGAGCAGCCCCAGCGACCCTCCCATGGTGTAGAGGACGAACTTCAATGCGGCATAATTGCGGTTCGCGCCGCCCCACTGGGCGATCAGGAAGTACATCGGCACCAGGCCGACCTCCCAGAAGACGAAGAAGAGCATCAGGTCGAGGGCCAGGAACACACCCAGCATGCCCGTTTCCAGCAGCATGAAGAGGATCATGTAAGCCTTGACCCGTTCTTTTATGCTGAAGGAAGTCAGCACCGCCAGCGGGGTCAGCAGGGTGGTCAGCAGCACCATCGGCAGAGAAATGCCGTCGACTCCCAGGTGGTACGAGGCGTTGATCGCCGCGTACCAGGTCGCCTTCTCGACAAACTGGAATGGCGCCTGCGGATCCGGGCTGGGATTGAAGCGTATCCAGACTATAATCGCCAGACCGAGCGGGATCAACGACGCCCCCAGCGCTAACCAGCGCAGCAGGCGGGTTCTGCCGGCCGGCAGAAGCAACAGCACCAGCGCGGCCGCTGTTGGCGTGAACAGGATGAGGGTCAGCAGGTGATTTAGAATGAAGTCCATCCCTTGCTCCACAAAGCTTAGATCGTACCAGCCAGCAGGTAGAAGAGCAAACCGGCCGCAACCAGCAGCCCGATCGCGATGACCATGTACACCTGAACGCGGCCGACCTGGCGGGCGCGCAGATAGGCGCCCAGGCCGCGCGTGCCGTTAGCCGCAGCGTCGCCGGCCCCATTGACCACCGGCAGGTCGATCACGTTGCGCAGCAGACGGCCCATCCAAAGCCCGAAGCGGCCGATCGCGTGGAGTATGCCGTCGATCAGCCCGAGGTCGAGCCATTGATTGGTGAAGGTTTCGGCCAGCCACAGCGACGGGCGGATGAAGGTCAGGCTGTACAGCTCGTCGATGTAATACTTATTCTTGAGCAGGGTGTGCAGCCTGCCGAGCGCCTTCTCAAGCGGGTCGCTGGCCCGGCGAACTCCGCGGTATACCAGCCAGCCAATCAGCAGACCGCCGAGCGCAACAACCAGGGATGTGAACAGCGGGACCAGGCTGTGAGAAGCCTCGCCAGCATGCTCGTAGTGCAGCATGCTGCCAACGAATTCTTCGAACCAGTTAGGCACCAGCCCGCCTAACCCGGGGAACTGCTCCGGAATACCGGCCCAGCCGGCGGTGACGGCGAAAAACGCCAGGAAGACCAGAGGGATCACCATGGTCGGTCGGGATTCCTGCGCGTGGCTGGCGGCTTTGGTGCGCGGCTCGCCGAGGAAGGTCAGGGTGATCTGGCGCATCGTGTAGAAGGCGGTCAGCAGAGCCGCCAAAGCCAGGGTAACGAACACGCCCATTTGCCCGCCCGAAAATGCCCCGGAGAGAATCTCATCCTTCGACCAGAAACCGGCGGTCACCAGCGGAAACCCGGAGAGAGCCAGGCCGCCGATCAAAAACGTCCAGAAAGTGACCGGCATCTTCTTGCGCAGCCCGCCCATGTTGAGCATGTTCTGCGGGTCGGTGTGTTCGCCGGTGTGCAGCACCCCGTGCTCCATGCCGTGGATGACCGAGCCGGAGCCGAGGAAGAGCAGCGCCTTGAAGAAGGCATGGGTGATCAGGTGGAAGACCGCCGCCACGTACGCGCCCACACCTAAAGCAGCGACCATATAGCCGAGCTGCGAGATGGTCGAGTACGCCAGAACCCGCTTGATATCGTTCTGGGCCACCGCGATGGTCGCCGAGAAGATCGCCGTGAATGCGCCGATCACCCCCATCGCCAGCATCGGCGCGGTCAGTTCGCCGCCGGGCGTCCAGCCGGCGGAGAGCAGCGGGAAGAAGCGCGCCACCAGATAAACGCCAGCCGAAACCATCGTCGCGGCATGGATCATCGCCGATACCGGGGTGGGTCCTTCCATCGCGTCCGGCAGCCAGACGTGCAGCGGGAATTGGGCCGACTTACCGACCGCGCCAATGAAAATCAGAATGCCAATCAACCCGGCCCAGGGAAGGCCAGGCACCGGCGACAGGCTCCCGGCTAATTGCTCGAGTACCTGCGGGCTGCTCAGGATGTCTTGATAATTGAGCGTCCCTGTGACCGAATAGAGCGCCGCCAGACCGAGCAGCATGAATACGTCGCCGACCCGGGTGGTCAGGAAGGCTTTGATCATCGCCGCCCGGGCCGATTCCCTGGCGTACCAGAAGCCGATCAGCAGGTAGGAGCACAGCCCCATGATCTCCCAGCCGACGTATAGAATCAACAGGTTGTCGGTCACCACCAGGAGGAACATGGCGAAGGCAAACAGGCTGATCAGGGCGAAGAAGCGCGAGTACATCGGCTCGACTGAAGGCACCTTGTGGGTGTGCCCTTTTGCGTCCTTGACCGTCGCCCCTTCCGGCGGCAGGCCGGGTTTGTCATGATCCCCAGCCGGCTGCCCGTAATTGTGATAGCCGATGCTGTAAATGAAAATCATCAGGATCGTCCAGGCGACGAAGAACAGCGTCACCGCCGTGAGCGGATCGACCTGCACGCCGATCTTGAAGAAGGTATCGCCGGTCGGCAGCCAGGAGATCAGCGAGGCGAAGGGGTGTTCCGCTAGGTTCTCCTCGCCGACCGCGCGGAAGAAGACGATCATTGCCGCCAGCCAGCTCAGCCCGGCCGAGCCGACCGCCAGCCAGTGGCTCAGACCCTTGCGCCGGTTGGTGAAAAGCATGATCACGAAAAACGCCAGGACCGGCGGAAACGGGATCAACCAAATCAGGGATTCTATCGTCATAGCTCCTCTCCGCGAGTCCGGTCAGCCCTTGAGCAGGCTCATATCGTCAACCACCACCGTTTGGCGCCTGCGGTAGGCCGAGATGACCAGCGCCAGCCCTACCGCCACCTCAGCCGCGGCGACGATGAAGACGACCGCCACATAGACCAGCGCGTTCACCGGCGGCGGTCCTGACTGCACCTGGGCATAGTAGTGCCAGAAGGCGATCAGATTGATGTTGACCGCGTTCAACATCAACTCGACGCCCATCAGAATTCCGACCGCGTTCTTGCGCACGAACACGCCGAACAGCCCGATGCAAAACAAAGCCGCTGCGACAATCAGATACCAGGAAATCGGGATCATGAGGCTTTCTCCTTGCGGTCGATGGCGACGTAAATGGCCCCGATCAGCGCCGCCAGCAGCAGCACGGATGCGACCTCGAAGGGGATAGCGTATCCGGCCGGATCGACCAGAGCCTTGCCCAGCGCCGGCAGGTTCTCAGCCTGCGCCGGCAGTTCGACCAACGCCTGGTTGAACCCGCGCCAGAGGCTGAGAGTGCTGGCGATCAATCCAAACAGCACCAATGCCACCAACGCCGGTAGCCACCAGTTGCGAATCAACTGCTCACCGGCATCTTCCAGAACCCGCTGGGTCAGCATGATCGAAAAGATGATCAAAATGGCGATCGCGCCGATATAGACCAGCACCTGGATAATGGCGAAGAAGCTTGCCTGCAGGGTGGCAAACAGGATCGCCACGCCGAAGAGGGTCAGCACCAGCCAGAGAGCAGCGTGCATCATCCGCCGCACGATCACCACCATCAGCGCCGAAAACAGGGTAACGGCGGCTACCAGGAGAAAAATGATTTGTAATCCGCTCATCCGCGCGCTCCAGTGTCAGGCTGTGACAGGACGTTTTCCGGTCTGGCGACCGGCCGGTCGCGCGAGCCGACCTCGGGGACGGTCCGCGGCGCGATCCGCGAAGCGATGCGCTCGCCGATCAGCAGGACCAGCAGATTGCTGCCGGCCATGACAAGCACCCGCGGCAACACCGCCCAGTTAAGGGTCAACCGCTCGACCAGGGGGAACACCACCAGGATCGCCAGCGCGACCGGGGTGAGAATCTTCCAGTTCAGGTTCATCATCTGGTCGATGCGCAGGCGCGGCAGCGTCCCGTCGATCAGCATCAACAGGAAGTAGACCACCCCCACCTTGATGAAGTAATAAATAAAGCCGAGGATCGGGTATTGCTCCGCCCCAGGTCCGCGCCAACCGCCGAGGAAGAGTGTGGTAAAGATCAGGGCGACAGTGAAGGTGTGAAGGAACTCGGCCACATAAAACATGCCAAACTTCAGCCCGGAGTATTCGATGTTGAAACCGGAGACGATCTCCGATTCGGCCTCGGCCAGGTCGAAGGGCGCCCGCCCGATTTCGGCGACGGAGACGATGAAGAAGATGATCGCAGTCCCCGGGGCAGTGACGATGAACCAGGGCTCCTGAGCTTTGACGATGTCATTCAGGTTGAGCGACCCGGCCAGCATGACCGGCACCAGCGAGCTGAGCACCAGCGGGATTTCATAAGAAATCAACTGGGCAACCGAGCGGAACATGGCCAGCAGGGCATATTTGTTGTTCGATCCCCACCCGGCCAGGATGATGCCCATTTCTCCCAGCGAGCCGACCGCAATGAGGTAGAGAATACCGACATTGAGATCGACGCCGAAAAAGGTAACCGTGAAGGGGATCACCGCCCAGACCATCAACACGGCAGCGACCGCCAGTACCGGGGCCAGATTGTAAGGCAGCCAGTCGGCTCCGCGGGGAGTAATATGCTCTTTAATGAAAATCTTCACCATATCGGCGAAGGGCTGAAACAGCCCGTAGGGACCGACCCGGTTGGGACCGATCCGATCCTGGATGCGGCTGATGACCTTCCGCTCAACCCAGATCAGGAAAATGGTGAACAGCATCGGCGCGACTGCCAGGATGAAAACGCCGACCAACATGCCGACGATCTGCACCCCGATCGGGCCGAACCCAATGGATGCCAGCAAGTTTTGAAACCACTGCTGGACAGCCGTGAATGGATCGCTCCAAAAGGTCATGGTATTCCTCCGGCTCTTATCCCAGGGCTAGCGCCACTCGAGAGCGCCCTTGCGCCAGGCGTACACCAGCCCGCCGAGCAGGATGAGAATGAATAGGATTGCCTCGATCACCCCGTACAGCGCCAGCTGGTTGTAGGCCACCGCCCAGGGAAAGAGCAAGACAGCCTCGACGTCGAAGATCAGGAAAAACAGAGGATAGACGTAATATTGCACTTTAAACTGCGCCCAGGAAGGTCCAACCGTTTCCATGCCGCATTCGTAAGTGGACACTTTCAGAGGGTTGGGCTTTTTTGGCGCGAGAATCCATGCAATGGTGATTGCCGCCGCCGGCAGGAAGAGAGCGACCAGGGTGAATACGCCGATGTACAGCCAGTGACTCAGCATGCCTGCTCCTATTGAATTGTTCAATGAAGGAAATGAAAAGAGCTTACCCGTAGAACGGGATTATTTTATCAACGATGGAACTTTAAGTAAAGCGAGCCAGGCAGGTTAATAAAACCACACCTGGCCCGGTGAAAACCCAAAAAAGCCCGTTTGACCCGGTCCTAGATTTCTATCCGATAAAAATCTCTACGTGCTCGCCGTCTTTGTCCTCCACCTGAATGATGATCGGTTCTTCCCTGCTGATCCCATGACCCATCTCATCAAGGATTTCCCCGAGGTTAATCCCCTGCCTCCCTTCGGGCATCCACTGTGGAAAGGTTCGGCTGAACCAGGAGATCAACTCGAACGGAAAGGGAATGCTGATCGCGATCCGCTCAGGCGTTGCGCCGGGCGTCTGGCGGATGCGAATGTGCAGCCAGCGGGTATTAAACATCAGCGCCATGCCCGCCACGCCGATCAGGAATGGGATCCACGCCAGCCAGAAACCCCATCCAAAGGGGTGCGCCTGCCAGCCCTGCACCATCCATAATGCGCTGACCGCTGTCAGCAGGGTGAACAATCCAAATCCAACCCAGCTCCAGGTCTTCCATCGGCGAAAATCCGGCGCTGGTTCGGGCAACACCACTTCGCCCTGAACCGCCTTCCCGCCGGCAGGAGCATCCGCTTCGCTGCCAGCATCCTGCGCGACAACGCCGACTTCGGCGCCAGCGTCAGAAACCTCCCCCTCGAGCTGACCAATCAGCCGTAAGCCTTCCTCCGCCGAAAGCTCGCCCGTTTCGATCTTTCGTAAAATATCCAGCCTGCTTTCGCCCAAGCCTACCCTCCCATAAATTTATCCGCCAGCACTGCCCGATCGATCCGAAAACCCAGGCAGGGTCAATCGAACTTTCCCGCCAGCGCGTCGAGCAGTCGTTCTGCCTCCTCGGCGGTGATCTTCTTTTCCTGAAGCATGGTCAACACCAGCATCTTTTCGGCGTCTGTCACCGGCTCGGATTCTACGACTGGCTGCCCTTCGGGCTCATTCTGTACCGCCTGCCAGCCAGCCTTGCTCAAAGAGGTGTTGATGATTCCCGATAGGTCCATTCCAGCGACCTTCTTCATCGCCTCTTGCACGCGCTGTTCAGCCCGGCGCCGCTCGGCGCCCATGCGTTGTTCGGCCAGGCGGATTTTTTCTTCGATTCGTTTATGAATCCGTTCGTTGGTTGCGCTCCAATCGACCTCCACGCCGATCTCCTCGTCATCGGCTTTCTCGGCTATCCGATCCGAAAGGGTGATATTCCCGCCGGCGGTTAACTTCAGCCGCGGTCCGCCCGCTCCAAAGCGGATGCCAACCGTGCTGCCCCTCAGTTTACCCGGCGTACCGCCGATGTCCACCGTCACATTCTGCCCGCCGCTGGTCGCATCCAAAGTAAAACCAGCGTTGGGCGGCAGACCCACGGCAATATTCCCGCCCGCGGTGATCTCCATATCGCTCTGGATCGCGGTCAGTCCAATCCGGACGTTGCCGCCCGCCCGCGCTTTTTCCAGGCCGGCAACCGCTGCCAGTTTGATGTTCCCGCCCACGCCATGAACGTTCAACGCGCCGCTCAGCCGACCGCCCTTCAGATTGCCCCCCAGGGCGTCAATTTTCAAACTTCCACAGGAATCCACCCGCAGGTTGCCGTCGACCTCCCGACATTCGACATCCCCAACGCGGTTTAAGGTCAGATTTCCCTCCACCTTGTGGACACGCAGCCCGCCGGAAACCTCGCCAATGCTGGCAGACCCTCCCACTTCTTCGATGACCACCCGCGCGTCCGCCGGCACGGTCAGGGCGCAATCTTCTTCGCAGGTGATCCTCAATCCACCTTCCACATCCACGACCGTCAGATCGTGAAGGTCTTCCATCATGACCCTGATTTGGGATGAAGCCCCGCCGCGGAGAGACAGGTTATTCTTCGCCCGGATGGTCGCCAGCGGCGCAGGACCGCAGGGGATGATTCTTTCAGCCATTGTACTGTACTCCTTGGAAAAAAATCGGTTTTGATTTTCAACTCATATCTTAGCCGATTTTTTAATTTTGTCAAGGTTAATCTAAAGAATATATATATTGAATTCAATATTATTTATACTAATGGGGCGGAAATCAATAAAGTTTAACTCTTTGGTTGGGTTTTTCCTTGACCTGCCGACGGCCGCACCTGACGCTGTCCAACTCGCGGTATAATCCAGGTGACATGATCTGCGCCAATCCCAAGGAAATCCAATGAAACCCTATCCAATCCTCGCCCTGCTGGCCTCTCTGCTCCTGGCCGGCTGTTCCCTGGTCAAAGCTCCCTTAAGTGAAACCCGGACGCTGAAGGGCGAAGCAGAGCAGCAAGTGCTGGATTACGCCGAGCCCAAAGCGGAAAATTTGATCGCCGGGCTGATTGCCGGGGATTACGAACAATTTTCACAGGATTTCGACGAAGGGATGAAATCCGGCATGGATCAGGCCGCCTTCGAGCAGCTCCTGGAAATGTTCGCGGTCAAACTGGGATCCTACCGCTCGCACGAGGTCAGCGTGGTTTTGCAGGATGAAAAATTCACCACCGTCGCCTACAAAATGATCTTCGAGAAAGACGACGCGGTTGTCATGCGGGTCGTCTTTGACAGGCAGGAACCACACCGGATTACCGGGTTGTGGTTCGATTCCCCCGAGCTGCGCAAGCCCTAAATCTGAATTCCCCTCAGCAAATTATTCGCCGTTTTCCTGGTCCTTGGCCTGTTCCCAGAGCACGTCCATTTCTGTCAGGCTCATTTTAGCCAGCTCCCTGCCCTGCTCTTTAGCGGCCTTTTCGATGTAGGCAAACCGCCTCCGGAATTTCTCGTTGGTCATCCGCAGAGCTGACTCGGCATCCACTTTGTGCCAACGGGCCAGATTAACCACCGCAAAGAGCAGATCGCCAAGCTCTTTTTCGATTTGATCCGCCCCCTGCGCCGCCTGCACCTCGGCTAGTTCTTCCTGCACTTTGGCGTAGACCGGGGCGATTTCCGCCCAGTCGAAGCCCACCCGCGCGGCGCGGTCCTGAATCTCCTCGGCCTGAGCCAGAGACGGCAGCGCCCGCGGAACGCCGTCGAGCATCCCCTTGATCTCCTCGCCGTTGGCTGCCCGCTCTTCCTCTTTCAACTTTTGCCAGTTGCGCAGCACTCCCGAGACCCCGCTGACTTCCACCTCCCCAAACACGTGAGGGTGGCGCCGGATGATCTTGGTCTTGATCCCCTCGATGATCTCGGCCATGGTGAACTCGCCCTCTTCTACGCCAATCTGGGCGTGCAGCAGAATTTGCAGGAGCAGGTCGCCGAATTCCTCGCGCATTGCCTGAGGATCTTCAGCATCCAGCGCCTCCAGGGCTTCATAGGTTTCTTCCAGCAGGTATTTGCGCAGGCTCAGATGCGTCTGCTCGCGGTCCCACGGGCAGCCGTCCGGGGCGCGCAGGCGGGCCACGACCTCTTGAAACGCTTCCAGCGAGGAAGCTCCGGGCAGGGGCGGCAGGTAGAGCGCGGTCAGCAGGCCAATCTGCGGGCTGCGGTCGATCTGGTAGAGCGGGATCCACTCGACCTTCTGGGCAGAAGTTCCGGCGGCGTGGATCAAAGCCACCCCATGCTCATCCGGATAGACCGCGTTCAGGGTTAATTTCACCTGCGAGGCGGAGAACCGGTCGTAGATCTGGGTGATCAATGCCGGCATGTCGGGCGGGAAGCTGGGATGGTGCAGCGCGCCCAGTTCCAACGCATCGATCAGCGCCGTGCGCGGGAGTGGATCCAGCCCGAGTGCGCTGAAAACCGGCTCGATGAAACTGATTCCTTCTATCACTCGAATGGGGATGCCAGCTTCTTTTGCCCGCCGGAGGATCTCCGGGCCGGTCGCCTCGGCCACCATGGGGTGGCCGGGCACAGCATAGGTGACGCCCTGCGGGCGGGCGCCCAGCTCCAGCACCCGCTCGACAATGGCTGCATAGACTGCATTGAAAGAGTCGCCCTTCTCGTATAACTCATCGAATGAGTGCACGCGTAATCCCGCAGGCAGATCGGCGACCAGGGGGTGCTGGCGGGTGCGCAGATAGACCTCAGGAACGGTCTGCAGCCAGTCCCAGGCTTCGCGGGTCAATTGCCCCGCTTCTCCTGGGCCCAACCCGATCAGGGTGATACCGGAAAATCCCGCGGCAGATGGCATGGTCAACTCCCCAGAAAAAACATACAGGGCATGCGCAGACAGCCGAACCGTCTGCGCATGCCCCAGGGACTCACTGGAATGATTTAACGTTTGGTGTAGGTCGGAGCCTTGCGGGCGCGCTTGAGACCTGGCTTCTTGCGTTCCTTGACACGTGGATCGCGGGTGAGCAAGCCGTGCTTGCGCAGACCCTGGCCGAAATCCGGGTTGATCTTGGCCAGCGCGCGGGCCAGACCGAGCTGGACCGAATCAGTCTGCCCGGTGACGCCGCCGCCGTTCACCACAACGGTCACATCGTACGTGTGGTAATCCTGGCCGGTTGCCTCGAAGCTCTTGAGGATGGCTTCTGCATCGCCAAGGCGGGTAAAGTACTCGTTCAACGGTTTCCCGTTTACGGTAAACTGGCCCGAACCGCTCATAATGCGCACGCGCGCAGTGGCTTCTTTGCGCCGCCCGACACCTTCAAAATATTGAACAGACATAAAAACCTTGCTCCTTTATGCGACTGGCTCTGGTTTTTGAGCTTCATGCGGGTGTTCGCTGCCGGCATACACCTTCAAGCGCTTGATCAGCTTGCGTCCCAGCCGGTTATGGGGCAGCATGCCCCACACTGCCGCGCGGATCACGCGATCAGGGCGCTTGCTCATCTGCTCGCGCATCCCAATTGATTTCAAGCCGCCCGGGTAGTTCGAGTGGTGGTAGTAAGTCTTGGTATCCAGCCGCTTCTCAGCAATATCCAATTGGGCGGCGTTGATCACCACCACGCAATCGCCCATGGCAACCCCTGGGGTGTATGTCGGCTTATGCTTGCCCATTAAGTAAGCAGCGATCTGCGTGGCCAGACGACCAAGATTTTGATTGGCAGCGTCCACCACCAGCCATTTGGTTTCAGGTTTTCCTTTGATGACGTAGGTCTTATCCACAGTCCTCTTCTCCACTTGCGATTAAGGGTTGTGCCAACCCTTCAGGTAATATCCTGTCTTCGGAATAATACACGATCTCCAGGGTCAAGCCGTTTGGTTTCGCCAGCCCAGGCGTGAGCGGTCTGGGAGATTCGAGCGCATCCGCCAGCTCAGCCAGGCTCAACTGCTGCTGTCCCACCTGTACCTGGAGGAACACCATCCGGCGCACCATCCGATACAGAAAGGCATTGGCTGTCACTTCGAAGCGCCACTCGTCGCCGGCCTGCTCCCAGCGCGCCCGGTAGACGGTACGCAGGGTGCTGCCTCCCTTTTTAAGCGGCGAGCCGAACGCGGCGAAGTCGTGAGAGCCTTCCAACAATGCGGCAGCCTGCTGCAGCAGATCTCCCTGCGGCGGCGGCCACACCCGCCAGGCATACCTGTCCCGGAGCGGGTCGCGCTGAGCCTGGCAGTACAATCTGTACCGGTAGCTGCGCGCCAGGGCGGAGTACCGAGGGTGAAAATCGCTTGCGGCGATTTTGACCTCGCGAACTGCCACATCATCAGGCAGCGTCGCGTTGAGCGCCCTGCCGAGATCCTCGGGGCTGTGCGCCCAATCCAGATCGAAGGCGATCACCTGCCCGACCGCGTGCACGCCCGTGTCCGTCCGCCCGGCATAGAGGATCGCCCGCTGCTGCCAGTTCAAGCGGCGCAGCGCGTTCTCGATCACTGCCTGGACTGTCCGGCGGCTTCCTTGCCTTTGAAAGCCCTGGAAGTTCGTGCCGTCGTAGGCTATTTTAACCTGGTAACGTTCCATTCCAATCCGGCGTTACGTATTCCGGATGGTTACTACTCTTCGACCAATTCCAGCAGGACCATCTCGGCGGCGTCGCCTTGACGCGGTCCCAGCTTGAACATACGCGTATACCCGCCGGGGCGGTTGGCATAACGCGGGGCGATCTCATCGAATAATTTCCGAACCACCGCCGGATCGCCGATCCGGGCTGCCGCCAGACGGCGCGCATTGACCTTGTCTATGTCGCTGCCGTTGGCGCTGTTTCGGGCCAGGGTGATCATCCGCTCGGCGTCGCCGCGGATGGCGAGCGCTTTGGCCCGGGTGGTTTTCATGCGTTCGTGGGTAAAGAACTGTTTGATCAAAGTTCGGCGCAGACCATTGCGCTGATCCTTCGACCGTCCCAGTTTGTATCCGGCTACCTTGTGTCGCATAACGCCTTACTCCGTCTCGTTTTCGTCACGCAGGAAACCTTTTTCCTGCATCTTCTGGCGTAATTCGTCCAGACTCTTTTCACCAAAATTGCGGATCGACATCACCGCTTCATTGCCCTTCTCGAGCAGCTCGAGGACGTCGCCAACCGTGGTGATGCCGGTGCGCTTCAACGAGTTGAACACGCGCACGGACAGGTCCAGGTTCTCGATCGGCGTCTCGGCGGCTTCGCTTGTCAGGCGGCTGCCGCTGATTTCCTTTTCGGAGGTCAGCAGTATGGTCTCTTCGCTGATGCCCGAAATCAGGCGTAAATGGTCGATCATCAGCTTGGAGGCGTTGCCGAGCGCCTTTTCGGGCGCGATCGTTCCATCCGTCCAGATTTCAAGGGTCAGTTTATCGTAATTCGTGCTCTGACCAACCCGGGCCGAATCGACCGAGAAGTTCACCCGCCGCACCGGGCTGTAGATCGCATCCACCGGCAGCTCGCCGATAGGCAGCCGTCCGCTGCGGTCGGATGCCGGCGAATAGCCGCGCCCGCGTTCGACGGTCAGGTCGATTTCCAGGCGGGTTTTGTTGTCATCCACCGTGAACAGGTACAGCTCGGGGTTGATAATCTCAACCTCTGCCGGCACCTGGATATCCGCCGCGGTGACCGTGCCGGCGCCGCGCACATCCAGGTGGAGATGGGCAGTATCGACGTCGTGGAGGATCAGGCGGAGCTGCTTGATCTGCAGCATGACCTGAATCACATCCTCGCGGACCCCGGGGATATCGCTGAACTCATGGAGCACGTCAGATATCCGGATGGAGCTGACGGCCGCCCCTTCCAGCGAGGAGAGCAGAATTCGACGCAGTGCATTACCAAGGGTGACGCCATAACCCCTTTCCAGCGGGCTGATGACGAACTTCCCATAGTTGCGAGCCTCGGCTTCCCGCTCAACTTTCGGTTTGACCATGTTACTTAAGGCGCACAAGTTACACCCCTTTCGATGCACAGAAATTCATGGGTACTGTCCACCATTCGCATTACCGGGAGTAGTATTCGACAATCAACTGCTCGTTGAGGTTGCCGTCAATTTCGGCGCGCTCAGGCAGACGAAGCACGCGGCCGCTTAAATTCTTCACGTCGCGATCCAGCCACAGGCTGCAATTCCGCTTCTCAGCCAGGTCCACCAGCTCCTTGAAAAAGGGCTTGTGGCGCGAGCCTTCGCGGACGGAAATCTGATCGCCGGGACGCAACAGCATGGACGGGATATCAGTTCGGCGGCCGTTGACGACGAAGTGACCGTGAGTAACCAGCTGGCGGGCCTGAGCCCGGTTTTCAGCGTATCCCATCCGGTAGACGACATTATCAAGGCGCAGCTCGAGCGTCTGAAGCAGGTTTAAACCGGTCAGTCCGCGCTTTTTCAGCGCAACGCTGAAGTAGCGGCGGAACTGGCGTTCGAGAATCCCGTAAACGCGGCGCGCCTGCTGCTTTGCGCGCAGCTGGCGGGAGTAGTCCGACATGCGGTCAGCGCCGCCGCGGCTTGCGTTGGCCCGTCCGTGCTCGCCCGGGGCAAACGGGCGTCTTTCGAAAGCGCACTTCGGACTGAAGCAGCGCTCGCCCTTCAAAAACATTTTATAACCTTCTCGCCGGCAGAGTTTACAAACCGGCCCGATATATTTTGCCATAACTTCCCTCGCTCAGATTAATTAAACGCGGCGTTTCTTAGGAGGCCGGCACCCGTTATGGGGAACCGGGGTAACATCCGCAATGGAGCGCACCTTTATGCCCATCCCCTGCACAGCCCTGATGGCCGATTCGCGGCCGGGACCAGGGCCTTTCACAATCATGTCCACTTCCTGGACGCCCATGGATTGAGCGGCTTTGAGCGCCTGCTCGGCAGCCAGTCGGGCGGCAAAAGGCGTGCTCTTGCGCGAGCCCTTGAAACCGGCCGACCCTGCGCTTGCCCAGCAGACCGTGTTGCCCTGCTGATCGGTAACGGTAACGATTGTGTTATTGAATGATGCGTAAATGTGCACCTGCGCTGACGAAAGCGTGCGCTTGACCTTGCGGGCGGCGCTCGTCCTGCGCGCTGATCTTACATTTTGTGCCATAGTTCCTCGCTATCAACCTCTTCAGTATTTCAGAGTACAGCCGGAAATCCATCCGCACGGTTCCATCCAGTTAGCCGCTGGTGAGAGGGAAGGACACACCAAACTGGCTGGAACCAGACGCGGATTATTTCTTGGTCGCTCCACGCCGACGCCCGCGGCCGGCCACGGTCTTCTTGGGGCCTTTGGCGGTACGCGCATTGGTTCGAGTGCGCTGTCCGTGCACCGGCAGGTTCCGGCGGTGTCGTAAGCCGCGGTAACAGCCGATTTCGATCAGGCGCTTGATGTTCATCTGCACCTCGCGGCGCAGATCGCCCTCCACTTTGTAATTTTGCGCGATGAACTCACGCAGCAGGTTCACGTCCGATTCGGTCAAATCCTTGACGCGTGTATCCGGATTCACCCGGGTCGAACTCAGAATCTTTTTTGCCCGAGTTGGGCCGATTCCGTAGATATAGGTCAGTGCTGTCTCAATCCGCTTGTTGCGCGGAAGATCGATACCTTCGATTCTCGCCATAACTCACTATCCCTGTCGCTGCTTGTGCTTTGGGTTTTCACAGATTACGTACAATTTGCCGCTGCGCTTGACGATTTTGCATTTCGCGCATCGCTTGCGAATCGATGGTGATACTCTCATGATCGAATGCTCCTCATGAATAATTCCTGATGGCACAGCCAAAACATTTATTATACCTTCACCTTTCGAATCCGTCCAGGAGGATCTCCATTTTCTAAAAGGGTCAGGATCCTGGGACCGTCATCGGTGACCGCTATCGTATGCTCAAAGTGAGCTGTGGGCAGTCCGTTGCGCGAAACAACCGTCCACTGATCGCTGAGCACCTTGGTCGCCGGCGAGCCAATCAACACCATCGGCTCGAGGGCGATGGTCATTCCTGCGCGGAGCAACATTCCGCGGCCTGGGATTCCGTAATTAGGCACCTGCGGACCTTCGTGCATCTGCCGACCGACGCCGTGACCGGTATACTCGCGGGTGACCTGAAAGCCGTGCGACTCGACGAATTGCTGGATCGCAGCGGAGATGTCTCCTACCCGGTTGCCGGCTTTCATCATCGCCGCGCCGACGTAAACCGCCTCTTCGGTGACCTCGAGCAGTTTCTGGACAAGCTCGGACACCTCACCGATCGGGACCGTAATGGCGGAATCAGCCACAAATCCGTCATACACCGTGCCGCAATCGATCGAAACGATATCGCCCGGTCGCAGCTTACGATTAGGACTGGGAATGCCGTGGACAAGCTCTTCGTTGACACTGATGGTGGTGCTGGCCGGATACGGATATGGGCCGGGGTAGTTCAGAAATGGGGAATAGACTCCATATTTTCTGAGCACCTCTTCCGCCGCCGCGTTCAGGTCAGCGGTAGTCGCGCCAGGAAAGGCTGCGTCGCGGGTCGCCGCCAGGGCTTCGGCGTTGATCTGCCCGGCTCGGCGCATGATTTCCAGCTCCTGCGGGGATTTGATCGTGATCTGGCGTTCCCACGACATCAAGGCGTCAACCCTCGGATCGAATCGCAGCCAGCAGATCGCGGGTAACCTGATCGATTGGCTGCGTCCCGTCCACCTCGACCAGCAGGCCGGCCTGGCGGTAGTGCTCGATCAACGGACTGGTCTGTTCGAGATAGACCCGGATCCTCCGCTCGACCGTCTCCGGCTGGTCATCTTCACGTTGGTAAAGTTCGGAACCATCCTCGTCGCAGATTCCTGCGACTTTGGGTGGGTTGTACAAAGAATGGTAGATGTGGCCTTGCGCGCGACAGGTCCAGCGCCCGCTCAGCCTGGCAATCAGCGTTTCCGCCGGAACCGAGATGTACGGCACGCTGATGACTTTGCCGTCCATCTCTGCAAGCATCTGGCTCAAAGCCTGCGCCTGCGCCGGCGTGCGTGGGAACCCGTCCAGAATGGCGCCTGCAGCGCAGTCCGGGCGGCTCAACCGCTCGCGGATCATCGCGATTGTGACATCATCTGGCACCAGCTCGCCGCGGTTCATGTAAGTTTGAGCCAGCTTGCCCAGCTCGGTCTGCGCCTTGAGATTCTCGCGGAAGATATCTCCCGAAGAAATGTGGGCCAGGCCGGTTTTCTCTGCAAGCACTTCTGCCTGCGTGCCCTTGCCTGCGCCGGGCGGACCGAGGAGGACAATGTACTTTCCCATCTTCTTATCCCTTGATCAGGCTTTCTTCGTAACCGTGCAGCTTGAGCTCGGTTTCGATGATGGTGAAAGTGTCGCGCACCACGCCGACCACGATCAGCAAGCCGGCTGCGGAGATCAGGAACAGACCGGCGCTGCTGGCCGAGGCAGGCAGGAAGAGCTTGAGAATGTAGGGCAGCGTTGCGACAAGGCCGAGGAACAGCGCCCCGGGCAGGGTGATCCGCCGCTGGACTTTGGTCAGGTACTTCTGCGTTGGCGCTCCCCGCAGCACGCCCGGAATTTGGGCGCCCTGGCGCTTGAGCGTGTCGCCGTAGTTCTGCTGAGCGAAGAGTACATCCGTGTAGAAGAATGTAAACAGCACCACGCCGAGGAAATACATCAGCGAGTACCACGGGCTGTTGCCGGAGAAGGTGGAGTAGATTCCGTTCATCAGGTTCGCCACCCACTCTGTCTTGGCGTTGAGGAAGTACCCGGCGATGATAGCTGGAAACAGCAGCAGCGACTGGGCGAAGATGAGCGGGATCATGCCGGCCATGTTGACCATCAACGGCAGGTTGCTGCGCACCGGCATAGACATGCGGTTGCCCACCCGCCGCCCCGGAAACAGCACCGGCACATTGCGGCGTCCCTGCTGGACGAAGACAATTGCAAAAATGGTCAGGACGAGAATGACCAGGATCAAGATGGTCAGCCACCAGGCGTTCTGGCGGTCGCTCCACAGGCTTACCAGATTGCTGGGCATCTGCGAAACGATACCGGCGAAGATGATCAGGGAAAGCCCCTGATTGGGGATACCGTATTCGGAGATCAATTGACCAAGCCAGATGCCAAGCATCGTCCCGGCCATCATGCTGACCAGCGTCGTGATCGTCGGCAGCACATTTCCAGCCGTAAATCCGTAGTCGAAGGTGAGGATTGTCTGTCCAGTTTGGGCGGCCATGTTATTGAAGATGGTGATCTGCCCAATAGCCGAAAGCAGCGACATCGGCACAGTCAGGATGATGGTCCACTTTTCCATCCATTTCTGGCCCTCGCGCGGGTTTTCTTTGAAGCGCCGCTCGAGCGCCGGAATGATCGGCATGAGCAACTGGATGATAATCTGCGCCGTGATGTATGGGTACACACCCATCGCCAGAATGGAGAAATTTGAGATGGTCCCGCCGGAAAGCAGGTCAAGCAGGCCGAATAGCGATCCGGCTGCTCCCGGCGCCTGGACGACGCTGCTGATCACTGCGCGGTCGATGCCGGGCACGGGGATATTCGCCGCCAGCCGGTAAAGCACCAACAGCAGCAGGGTGATCAACAATTTCTTGCGGATGTCTTCAGACTTCCAGAGAAAGCGCCACGGCGACCGCTTCATTCGTAGGTCTCCTTATCTCTCAAATCCTAAGGAACGATTTCGACTTTCCCGCCGGCCGCCTCGATTTTAGCCTTGGCGCCCTTCGAGACGCGCTGGACGCGCACTGTCAGCGGAAAATTGATTTCACCCCGCCCGAGGATGACGACCGGATTGGCCGGCTTGTGCAGCAAGTTCATCTCGGCCAGCGCGGCATGGGTTACCACGCTGTTGGCCTCGAATTTGGTTGCAAGCTGGCTCAGGTTGATTTCGTTGTACGTGACGGTATTAGGCGGAGTAAAGCCCTCGCCGCGCATGAAGGGCAGGCGGCGGTAGAACGGCAAATTGCCGCCCTGCCGGTAGAGATGGCCGCCCTCGCCGGAGCGCACGTTTTGGCCCTTGGTACCTTTACCGCCGGTCTTGCCTTTACCGGCAGAAATGCCCCGGCCGATGCGCTTTCGGTCTTTTTTGGCGCCCTCGTTGGGTACAAGATCATTCAGTTTCATGGTTCTACCTGCTCTTCGATAACTACAAGATGATTCACTTTCCGCAGCATCCCGCGCAGCGCCGGCGTATCAGCATGCACGACGCTCTGATGCAGCTTGCGCAGGCCTAAAGCCCGGATGGTCGCCTTGTGTTCGACCGAATAGCCGATCGCGCTGCGCACATAGGTGATCCGCACCATTTTCGGAGAGGTTTTTTTCTTAGCCATGCTTCCTCCGTTCCCAGAACGGCAGAAGCTCGCTGGCCGGCTTGCCGCGCCGGGCTGCTTCTTCCTCCGGAGATTTGAGCTGGCTCAGCGCGTCGAAAGTGGCCTTGACCACGTTCAACACATTCGCGCTGCCCATAGACTTGGTCAGGATGTCGCGGATGCCGGCCGCTTCGAGCACTGCGCGCACGCCGCCGGCTGCGATCACGCCGGTGCCGCGCGAGGCGGGTTTGAGCAGCACGCGCGCGCCGCCGGTGGTTCCAATGACCTCGTGCGGAATGGTCGTGCTGATCATCGGCACCGGCACCATGCTGCGGTGAGCGCGCTCGGTTGCCTTCCGCATCGCCTCGGGCACAGCGTTGGCTTTGCCGACCCCAAGGCCGACCTTGCCGTTGTTATCGCCAGCCACTACGGTAACGCGGAACTGGAAGCGGCGCCCGCCCTTGACCACTTTTGCCACGCGCGCGATCTCAATGACGCGCTCGTCGTACGTTTGCTCTACTGGTTGATATTCACTCATATCCATAGTCAGGCCCTCAGTGTATGCTTTTTACCAGCCTAGAATTCCAGGCCAGACTCGCGGGCGCCGTCAGCCAGCGACTTCACCCGACCAATGTAGCGGAAACCACCGCGGTCGAACACGACCTTGCGGATGCCCTTCTCTTTGGCGCGCTTGCCGACCAGCTCGCCGACCAGGCGGGCCTGCTCGGTTTTAGTCTTGCCGGCCAGTCTGTCGCGCAGCTCACGGTCCAGCGTGGATGCCGCCGCCAGGGTGCGCCCGGCGCCGTCATCGATCACCTGAGCATAAATCTCCGCCAGGCTGCGGTAAACCGCCAGCCGGGGGCATTCGGAGCTGCCGGAGATCGTTTTCCGCACACGCTTGTGCCTTCGTATTCTTGCTTCAGAACGACTTAACTTTGCCATAAATGCTCACCTATTTCTTGCCGCCCTTGCCAGCCTTACCGGCTTTGCGGCGGATCTTCTCACCCAGGTAATGAATTCCCTTGCCGTGATACGGCTCGGGAGGGCGTATCTTGCGGATGTCAGCGGCCATCTGTCCGACCTGCTGGCGGTCGTAGCCCTTGACCATGATCTGACGGGCACGGGTATCCACATCGAAGCTGAGACCGGCCGGGGGTTCGACAACTACCGGATGGGAGTAACCGACGAACAGCTTCAGGTTCTTACCGTCCATCTCGGCCCGGTAACCGACGCCATCAATTTCGAGCACTTTGGTGAAACCCTCACTGACGCCGGAGACCATGTTTTGAATCAATGCGCGGGTCATCCCGTGCAGCGCGCGGACGGTGGGCTCATCGGAGCTGCGCTTGACCGAGAGAGTCGTTCCTTCGACCTCGACCGATATCGCCGGAGAAAAGACCTGGGTCATCTCGCCTTTGGGGCCCTTTACATGAACTGTCGTGCCGTCCACGTTGACTTGCACGCCTGCCGGAATAACCACCGGTAATCGACCTATACGAGACACTTCATAACCTCCTTCACCCTTGCGGCTACCAGACCTTGCAGAGGATTTCGCCGCCAACGTTGAGCTGGCGGGCCCGCTGCCCGGTCATGACACCTTTGGGAGTGGACAGGATGGCGATTCCCAGCCCGGAAAGGATCCAGGGGATGTCCTGTTTACGCGTATATACGCGACGGCCAGGTCGACTCACCCGCTCAAGGTTGGTGATCACAGAGCGGCGCTTGCGCCGTTCGCCCACGTACTTCAAACGAATGCGCAGGATGCGCTCGAAGGACTTTTCGCCGTTGACAATCTCATAGGATTCGATAAATCCTTCTTCCTTGAGGATCCGGGCGATTTCTACCTTGATTTTCGAACTCGGCATCGCGACCAGGGTTTGCCCATTGATCACCGAGTTCCGGATTCGGGTTAACATATCAGCAATTGGATCATTTACACTCATGCCTACCTCCGCCTGGCTCTACCAGGATGACTTGGTGACGCCGGGGATTTTGCCTTCCAGAGCAAGCTCGCGGAAGCAAATTCGGCACAGACCAAAACGGCGCAGGTACCCGCGCGGGCGGCCGCAGCGGCGGCAGCGATTGCGAACCTGGTTTTTGAACTGTCGTCTTTGTTCTCGATATGTCATGCACTTACTGGCCATATTATTCCTTCCTGAAAGGCATCCCAAGAAGCTGCAGCAACGCGGCAGCCTGGTCATCGGTTCGCGCAGTGGTGACGATCGTGATTTCTAAACCGCGCACTTTATCAACTTTGTCGTACTCGATCTCGGGAAAGATGATCTGTTCGCGCAGACCGAGCGTGTAATTTCCGCGCCCGTCGAAAGCATCTGCCGAGACGCCGCGAAAATCGCGTACGCGCGGAAGGACGATGTTCATCACCCGGTCAAGGAAAGACCACATCCGCTCGCCGCGCAGGGTGACCATCGCGCCGATGGCGCGGCCTTCGCGCAGTTTGAAGGCGGCGATGCTCCGGCGCGCCTTGGTGATAACTGGCTTCTGACCGGTGATCTTCATCAGATCCCCCGATGCAGCCTCGAGCGCCTTGGGATTGTCTAGCGCTTCGCCCAGACCAATATTGACGACAACTTTGCTAATCCGCGGCACCTGCATGATATTGGTGAGGTTGAGCTCCTTCATCAGAGCAGGCACCACCTCTTTTTGATAGCGTTCTTTTAAGACATTCATCATTCAAGCTCCCCGATGGCCTATTCGTCGATGCTGGCTTGGCATTTTTTGCAGGTCCGCAACGCTTTGCCGTCGTCCGCGCGAGCGATGCCGACGCGGGTAGTTTTTCCGCATTTCGGGCAGACCAGCATCACATTCGAGATGTCGATGGGAGCCTCAAAGCGCACTTTCCCGGGGGAAATGGTGCGCCCCTTGCTCTGCACCTGGCGCTGATGCTTGGTGCGTAAATTCACGCCCTGCACCACCACCCGGTTATCCTTCGGCAGGACTTTGATAACCTCGCCGCGCTTGCCTTTATCCTCGAGCCGGCCGTTGATTACTTCGACCGTATCACCTTTATGGATCTTCACATTCATGGCTGTGCTCTCCTGATCCCTGCTCTCTATATTACTTCCGGAGCAAGGGAAACGATCTTCATAAAGCCTTTTTCACGAAGCTCACGAGCAACCGGGCCAAAAATGCGGGTTCCTTTGGGGTTTTGCCCATCGGCGTCCAGGATGACGGCCGCATTGTCATCAAACCGAATGGTTGATCCATCCTCACGGCGCCACTCTTTGGCGCATCGCACGATGACCGCCTTAACGATATCGCTCTTCTTCACCGATCCCTGCGGAGCAGCCGACTTGACGGTACCGATGACGATATCGCCAACCCCACCGAAGTGACGGGTTGAGCCGCCCAGCACATGCATCACCAGAAGCTCGCGCGCTCCGGTATTATCTGCAACTTTAAGACGAGTTTCGTGCTGGATCATGCCTGTTCTCCTTCGCTTTCAGGTTCGATGAGATCAGCCTGACCCTGGCGCTTGACGATCGACTCGACCACCCAGCGTTTATCGGCTGAGAGCGGCCGGCTTTCGACAATCAAGACTTCATCGCCAATCTGGCAACCCAAAGTATCGTGAGCTTTGACCTTGCTGTGAGCATGCACCACTTTTTTATAAAGGGGGTGCTGGTAAGTCCGGGCAATTTTCACCACCACGGTCTTATCCATCTTGTTGCTGGTCACGATACCGATCATTCGACGGCGAGTGTTCATTTTGCACCTTCCTGCTTTTCTTGACGTTCGCGCTCGTGCAGAATGGTCGAATAACGGGCAATCAGGCGGCGGGTGATCTTCAACCGGCTGGTATCGGTGAGCTGCCCGGTGACCACCTGAAAGCGCAAATTCATCAATTCCTGGCGAGCATCCGCCAGCTTGGCGAGCAATTCTTCTTTAGACATCAGACGAATCTGTTCGGTTTTCATACCAGCTCTCCTGAGCCCGATTCACGTCGAGCGATCACTTTCGTCTTGATCGAAAACTTGTAGGAAGCCTGGTGCAGGGCGGCGACGGCCGCCTCTCCTTCCAGACCGCTGATCTCGAACATGACCCGTCCTGGGCGGACTACCGCCACCCAGTATTCGACATTGCCCTTGCCCTTACCCATGCGGGTCTCGGGCGGTTTTTGGGTATAGGGCTTGTCAGGAAATATCCGGATCCACACTTTACCGCGGCGCCGCATCGAGCGCACGATCGTCCGGCGGGCAGCTTCGATCTGGCGGGCGGTGATCCAGCCGGGTTCTAACGCCTGCAGACCGTACTCGCCGTAGATCAGCTCGGCTCCGCGCAGGGCTTTCCCGCGCATGTTGCCGCGCTGCTGCTTGCGCCACTTGACACGTTTTGGCATCAACATAGCTGCTAACCTCTCTCGTATCGCCTGAGATCAACCCCAGGGCGAGATTTATTCACTGACGTACACGCCTTCGGTGGACTCGGCTTTTTCTTCCTCGCCCTCCAGAACGTCGCCCTTGTAAATCCAGACCTTCACGCCGATCTGACCATACGTGGTCAGCGCTTCGGCCCGGGCAAAATCGATATTCGCACGGATGGTTTGCAGAGGCACGCGGCCCTCGCGTAGCCAGACGCTGCGGGCCATTTCGGCGCCGCTCAAACGCCCGGCGACCTCGATCTTGATCCCTTCCGCGCCCTGGCGGATTGCCTGCTGGAGCGCGCGCTTCATCGCCCGGCGGTATGCCACGCGGCGATTAATCTGCCCGGCGATGTTTTGAGCGACCAGGTAGGCATCGCAATCCGGCGCTTTGATCTCTTTAATCTCGAGATCGATCTTCTTCTTGGTCAGCGCTTCCAGGTCCTGGCGGACTTTTTTGACCGTCTCGCCCTTGCGGCCGATCAATATGCCCGGCTTGGCGGTGTGGACGATGATCTTGACCTTGCCCGGAAAACGCTCGATTTCAACCTTGGAAACGCCAGCTCTTTCAGCCGCGTCGAAGATCAGCTTGCGGATTTTGAAATCCATGTGAAGCTGTTCGGTGTAGTCGCTGCCTTCAGCGAACCAGCGGCCTTCCCACGGTTGGTGCACGCCCAGACGGTATCCAATCGGATGAACTTTTCGACCCATAATGACTCCTGGTGTCTTTCTCATGCCTGCCCCAGTCTTACATTTGGCAGCAGGCCTGATTTCGTTATCCTTGCTCTCGCAAGATGATCGTTACGTGCGAGGCACGTTTTAATAAGGGCTTGAAGCGCCCGCGGGCGCCAAAACGCCGCCATTTACGCGTCGGAGCTTCATCCGCGGTGATCTTGTAGATCACCAGATCGTCGCGGTTAATTCCAAAGTTCTCTTCGGCGTTGGCCACTGCCGAGCTCAGCAGCTTGTGCAGGGGTTCCGCCGCACTCCGGCGCATGAATTTGAGCACATCGAGCGCCTCCATGGCCGGCTTGCCGCGCACCAGATCGATCAACAGGCGCACCTTTTGGGCCGAGACCGGGCAATTGCGTAATTCAGCACGAATATCCGTTGCCATGGCTCTTACCTCTTGGATGACTTCTCGGCGACGTGGCCGCGGAAGTGACGGGTGGGGGCAAACTCACCCAGGCGGTGGCCAACCATGTTCTCGGTGATGTAGATCGGCACATGCCGACGGCCATCGTGAACCGCGATGGTATGCCCTACCATTTGAGGGAAAATCACGCTGGCGCGGCTCCAGGTGCGGATGACCTTTTTCTCGCCGCGAAGATTCATTTGTTCGATCTTTTTCAGCAGCTTAGGAGCTACAAAAGGCCCTTTTTTCAGTGATCGTGACATATCTCGTCCTTCTTTCTCGGTATTGACAACCTGTCAGTCCGGGCGATTTAGCGCTTGCCCTGGCTGCGCCGCCGCACAATGTACTTATCAGTTCCCTTGTTGCGGCGGGTCTTATAACCACGGGTCGGCTTGCCCCAGGGACTCTTCGGACCGGGCATTCCCACCGGCTGACGGCCTTCACCGCCGCCGTGCGGGTGATCGCGCGGGGACATGGCTGTACCGCGCACTGCCGGGCGGATGCCCATATGGCGTTTGCGGCCGGCTTTGCCGAGTTTGATATTGCCGTGATCCAGGTTGCCCACCTGTCCAATAGTGGCATAGCACGCCTGGCGGATCAGCCGCACCTCGCCCGAGGGCAGACGCACCTGGGCGAAATCGCCTTCCTTCGCCAGTAATTGGCCCGCAGCGCCGGCCGAGCGCACCAACTGCCCGCCGCGGCCTTCTTTCAGCTCGATGTTATGGATCATCGTGCCAACCGGGATGTTTGCAATCGGCAGGCTGTTGCCCGGGCGGATATCGACATTCGGGCCGGCCACCACGCTGTCGCCGACCTTCAGGCCAACCGGGGCGACAATGTAGCGTTTTTCGCCATCGCTGTAGACCAGCAGCGCCAGACGGGCAGTCCGGTTGGGATCATATTCGATCGCCGTCACCTTGGCCGGGATGCCAAGCTTATTGCGTTTGTAATCCACCAGGCGGATGAAGCGGCGGTTTCCTCCGCCGCGGTGGCGGACAGTGACCCGGCCTAAATTGTTGCGCCCGGAAGATTTCTTGCGCACGACGATCAGCGAGGATTCCGGCCGCTCCTTGGTGATTTCCTCGAAGCTGTAGCCGGTCATTCCGCGCAGACCGGGGGTTACGGGTTTATAAACTTTGATGGCCATTACTCAACCCCTTCAAAGATCGGAATCCTGTCTTCGGCTGCCAGGGTCACCACCGCTTTTTTATAGGCGGAGTTGCGCACTGCCATCCGGCGGCTGCGAGCGCGGCGCGAACGTTTGGCAGGCACATTGATGATGTTGACATTCAAAACCTTGACATCGAAGATGGTTTCGACCGCATCTTTCACCATGGTCTTGGTGGCGTCATCGCTCACCTCGAAGACGTATTGGTGCAGTCGGTTCACCAGATAATTGGTTTTCTCGGTCACTAACGGACGGCGGAGCACATCGTAAATCGTAGTCATATCTCTACCCTGCCTGTCCCAGATTGCTCTGAATGACATCCAGCGCCGCCAGCGGCATGACCAGCTTATCGAAACTGAGCAGGTCGCGGATGTTCAAATAACCAGCCAGGAGAACCTTGGTATCGGGCAGGTTGCTGCTCGATAGGATGACATTTTCGTAGCTGGTTTTTTCAGGGATCAACACCAGCGCGCTGGCGTCGCCGACCAGGCTGTTGAGCGCCTGAACCATCAGGCGGGTCTTGGGTTCAGCCATCGTCAGCTCATCGACCAGCACAATAGCCGATTCGGCCGCCTTGACCGAAAGGGCTGACCGAAGGGCTGCGCGGCGCATCTTGCGCGGCATGTCCAGCGCGTATTCACGCGGGTGCGGGGTATGCACGCGGCCGCCGCCCTTCCACTGCGCAGCGCGGATAGAACCCTGGCGCGCCCGCCCGGTGCCCTTCTGACGCCAGGGCTTGCGCCCGCCGCCAGAAACCTCATTGCGGGTTTTGGTGTCATGGGTTCCCAGCCGTGCATTGGTCATCTGCCGCACGAAAGCCTGGTGCATCAAATCGATATTAATCGGGGCAGCAAAGATCGCATCGGGCAATTCCGCCTGTTTGACCTTTTTCCCTTCCAAATTGAAGACATCTACTAACATAGCTGCATCGCTCCATGTGTCCAGGGATATGTCCCGGAGTCCATCCTACTGCTTTCGCGCTTCTTTGATGATAACCAGCCCGCCGCGAGGACCGGGGACTGCCCCGCGCACACCGATCAGGTTGCGCTCCACATCCACCAGGACCACTTTAAGGTGCTGCGCCGTGACGCGGTCATTGCCCATATGACCGGCGCCGCGAGAGCCCTTGAAAACACGACCGGGGGTCGTACCAGAGCTGCGAGAACCAGGCGCCCGCAGCCGGTCAGACTGACCGTGCGTCTTGGGACCGCCCTTGAAGTGGTAACGCTTCACGCCGCCCTGGAACCCTTTACCTTTGCTGGTGCCCACAACATCCACGCGCTCGCCAACTGTAAATTGCGCAACTGTCACTGTGGCCCCTTCTTCAACCTCGGGGGTCTTGGCGCGGAACTCGCGTAAAAATCGCAGCGGAGGCAGGTTCAAGCCGCCGCGCTTGAGGTGGCCGAGCTCGCCGCCGGTCAGGCGTTTTGGCTTGACTTCTTCGTAACCCAACTGTACGGCAGAATAGCCGTCAGTCTCTGGCTTGCGAACCTGGGTAACGTAGCATGGCCCAGCTTCGATGATCGTGACGGGACTGGCCACACCTTGCTCATCGAAAATCTGGGTCATGCCGATTTTCTT
>CAZMCF010000003.1:0-64224 GCA_964564935.1 uncultured Anaerolinea sp.
GAGGACGCCCTCTCCGCCACCCGCGCCGCGGTCGAGGAAGGCATTGTCCCGGGCGGCGGTGTTGCGCTGATCAATGCAATGGCCAGCCTCGATTCGATCAAGATGGAATACGAGGATGAGCAGATCGGCGTCAATATTGTCCGTAAGGCGTTGGAAGTGCCAATGCGCAAGATCGTTGAGAACGCCGGCAAAGAAGGCTCGGTGATCGTCGAGGGCGTTCGCCAGGCGCAGAAGAAAGAAAACGACCCCAAGATCGGTTACGATGTGCTTCGCGACGAGTACATCAACATGGTCAAGGGCGGCGTGATCGACCCTGCCAAGGTAACCCGCGGCGCTCTGGAAAACGCTGCTTCGATCGCGGCGATGATCCTGACCACCGAGGCTTTGATCACCGACGTCCCGGAGAAGGAAAAACCGGCTCCGGCGCCAATGCCCGAATACTAAACCATCCCGCTGGAATTCACGGGCTGCCGACAGGCGGCCCGTTTTTTTACTTACTCCATGAAAACAGATAAAACATCTCGGGTATAATCACTGCCATGCGGAAAAATCAGACTCCAGCGGCTCTCATCGGCGTGTTTTTCATCGTCATTCTGGCAGCGATCAGCGCCGGATGCAGCAGAGCAGGGGGAGTGACCAGCCCGATCGAAGAGAGCAGCCCGTCAGCGGCAGCCACGGCAACCTTTACCCTTCCCGCGCCAACCCCTACCGCCACCCCCGAACCCCTGGCTTTACGGATAGATGGAGAAGGAGTGCCGCTGGCGGAATTCGATGCGCAGGTGATCCAAATCCAGGCGGCGGATGCTGAACTGGGGATCACACGGACGGAGGAGGAACAGCGCCAGGCGGCGCTGGCTGAGCTGATCGACCAGACTCTGCTTGCCCGGGCGGCTGCCCAGGCCGGTTTCGAATTGAGCGAAGCCCAGGTAGACGCCAGAATCGCTGAGCTCAAGCGTCAAATGGGCGATGAGGCTGCTTTCAATGAGTGGCTGAGTGAGAATGGGTATTCTGAATCGAGCTTTCGCTCTGCGCTTGCCCGTTCCATCCGCGCCGCCTGGCAGCGCGACCAGATCCTCGCCGGAGTGCCCGACCCTACCGAGCAGGTCAAAGCCCGCCAGGTGCTGGTACGCAGCCGGGAGACCGCCGAGCAAATCCTTGCCCAGCTAACCGCCGGGGCCGATTTTTCCGCGATTGCCTTTCAGTACGACCCCTTGACCGGCGGGGATCTTGGCTGGTTTCCGCGCGGTTTTCTCACCCAGCCGGCTGTCGAAGAGGCAGCCTTCCAGCTGCAACCCGGCGAAGTCAGCGATATCATCGAGACGGATTTTGGTTTTCACATCCTGCAGGTTGTGGAAAGGGACGCGCAGCGGCCGCTCTCAGCCGAGGCAAAGTTAGTTCTGCAACAAAACTCCCTGGAAACCTGGCTGGAATCCCGGCGCCTTGCAGCCGTCATCGAAATTCTGCTCCCCTGACCCTTTAGTTCGACCGAATTCAAGGAAGCATCCCGTGAATCCAGACACGTCCAATCCAAAAAAAGACCTTCTCTTGAATCTGTTGACCGTTGTGATTTTGACTTGCGCTCTGGTCATAGCTGCCGTCGTGGCAGTGATTTTCATCAACCCCGCCAGCCCGCTGAACCCTTTGAGACCGCCCGAGCTGCCTGCACTGGCATCCCTGCCAACCAGCCTGCCGGAGGCGAGTGAATCACCCGTCGGCGCATCTGAGGCGCCCGAGTCCGCGCCCGAAACCGCAGCGCCTTCTGATACACATGGGCTGGTGGTGATAACCCCAACTCCGCCCGGTCCCAATTCTATTTCCCCGACCGAATCGAGACCGGAATCGGCCAGTTTCGATTTTGTCGTTCTCGAAGCCCCGTTGGCGCTGCCGGCATCAGAATACGACTCCTCCCGAGGCTGCGACTGGATGGGGGTGGCCGGGCAGGTTTTCGACATCCAGGGCGCGCCGGTTCGCGGACTGCGCGTGGCCGTCCGCGCAACGTTGGAGGGCAACCGGATCGAGATGATCGGCATATCCGGCACCGCGGAGCTCTACGGGCCATCCGGGTATGAAATCAGGTTGGCCGACCGGCCGATTGCCTCCAGCGGTCAGGCGGAAATCCAATTGATCGATCAGGCCGGGCTGCCGCTATCCGAGGCTTTCCTTTTCGACACCTCTGACAGCTGTGATGAAAACCTGATTCTGATCGATTTTCAAGAAATCCGCTGATCTGCCTGGCCCCTGCTTGAGGACTCGAGGAAAAACTACCCTGATACGCTCCTTCTCGGGTGGATCTCCAATCGTTCGTCCCCGGCAAGCAATCCTTTTAAGGGGGCAGCCGGCAGGTGCATGACTCTGCTTTTGGCGAAATATTCGAAATCGAATTCGACCGCCTCGCCTGCGGTCTTTCCCGGGATGGGCATCAACCGGGCGGTGAGCGGCTTGTTCAGGCGCGAAGAAAGGACGGCAAGGTCAAGCAGCAGGGCGGAGATTTGCCCCGGGGAACTGTCGCCGGGCAGCGGGACGGTGTCCAACCCGGCACCGCAGACGGAGGAGACCAGCAATAGATCGCGCACGGTGAGCGAGCCTTCGGCGGCGCGGCGGGCTAGGATGGAATCCTCCATCACCGGCAGAAAGAGGCCGTTGAAACCCGCCCGCTGCCAGCGACCCCGGTCGAGCGCGTCTGCCAGAAAAGCAGCCGCGGCTAGCGTACCGCTCATCCCAAGTGCTTCCAGCCCGAGCGATTCCAGCGCAGCAGCCAGCGAGCACCAATCCTGCGGGTAGGGAGCGGGGGAGAAATCAAAGCCCTTAAATTCGACATGGAATGCCTGGCAGACCTCAGAGAATACATGCTGCATCCGGGCTGCTTCTGCTTCCAGCCTGGAGATTAAGTCCTCGCGGGCCTGGGTGAGCGTTTTTGTCTGCGAAAAGACCTCCAGGATCGTATCGGCGCATTCGACCGCGACCGCGCAGGCTGGCGGGCTGCCGGGCTGGTGATAAGCTGCCGGGAGGAAAGGCGTGAAGGGCGGAACGTTGGCCAGAGCGGCGAAGCGCAGGTTGGCGAAGCCGTCCGGGCTGACTGCCGCGGTTTGGACGATGATCTCGCCGCAGGCGCGGACAGCGGGCAGCGAAATTTCGCCTTTCTCGCCGGTCAGGGCGCCGGTGGCGAAGAGTGTCCCTGCCGCGGCCAGAAGCTCGGGGATGAGTTCGTAAGCTTCGAGATGGGTCGGCAGGGCGGGGCCAACGGAAAGGTACTGAAAGCCTGCGTCGAGGACTCTGCCCTCGAGCTCAACCGCGCGCTCCAGCCGGTTTTCAGGCCAGAGACAATATGGGCTGGACGCCAGCCTGGCAGTCTGGATCTCGTAGCCCGATCTGGCGAGCTGATCGGAAACAGCGCGGGTGAAATCCGCGAGGGTTTGCAGCGCGCTATCGGCTCCGGGCAGGTTGGGATCGAAGAAGCTGGTGATCGAACGGATTTTCATCGAGACCTCTGACGGATGACTTCAAAGATGAGAATGCTCGCGGCGACCGCCGCGTTGAGCGATTCGCTGGCGCCCGGCATGGGGATGTGGACTAATCCGCCGGCGGCGGCATAGGCTGCCGGCTGAGCCCCTTCCGCCTCGCTGCCGATCACCAGGGCGAGCGGTTCGCGGAAATCGGCCTGCCAGCAAACCTCCCCGCGGCTTACATCGGCAACCCAGATGCGCGCTTGCTGCGCCGCCGCCATCTGGCGGATTTCTTCCCAGGCGGCAAACTGAATCGGCAGGCGGAAATGCGCGCCCATCCCGGCGCGGACCACCTTGGGGGCGAAGGGGTCGGCCGTTCCAGGCGTCAGCAGAACGCCCTGCACGCCGGCTGCCGCCGCGGTCCTCAGCACCGTTCCCAGGTTACCAGGGTCGCGCAAACCGTCCAGGATGAGGAGAAAGTCCCAGTTTGCAGGGATAGGCATTCTCATTACTGGGACGACCGCCAGGATGCCCTGAGACGTCTGGGTGTCAGAGAGCCGTTCCAGCAGGCGTTGATCGATCTCATCGACCGGTATGCGCAGCTCTTTGAATTGCCCGGCAAGCTCTTTGCCGCGGGTGGAGAGAGCCGGGCTGACCAAAACCTGTTCGGGCAGCCAGCCGGCATTCAGCGCTTCTTCGCACAGACGAACGCCTTCGATCACGAACCGGGCGGTTTGCTCACGCTCGCTGCGCTGATTGAGCAGCGCACGTACCTGCTGGATTTTCGGATTTCTGCTGGAGGTGATCAGCTCTGCCATGGGGTTAACCGCTGCCTTGCATCCAGATTTTAAATTGAGTGAGGAATATGTTCAGGGTCGCTTGGTCGATGATCACCAGCCGGACCAGGCGGAGTTTGCTGGCGGGGTGATCTTCGAAATAATTACGGATGGCGCCGAAGATGATCGCTGCGGCGCGCTCGCGGGGGAAGCCAAAGATACCGGTTGAGATGGCCGGCAAGGCGATCGATTCCAGCCCGAGTTCCTCCGCCCGACTCAGGCTGCCAGAAACAGCAGCAGCCAGGCGGCGATCCTCGTCTCCCTGACCCCAGTAAGGTCCAACCGCGTGGATCACATATTTACAGGGCAGCCTGCCGGCGCTCGTGTATGCCGGAAAGGCGTGATCAACAGGACCGTATTTCTTCACCCAGCGGTCGCTCTCGGCCTGGATGACCTGGCCGCCCTTACGGACGATCGTTCCGGCAACGCCTCCGCCGTGAACAAGTTGAGCATTTGCAGCGTTGACGATCGCATCCACTTTCTCGTTGGTGATATCGCCGTGGACGATTTCCAGGCGCTGGCCGGAAGGAAACGTCGTTTCAGCTTTGATTTCACTCATCGGCTTGAATTCTCCGCTTGGCTGTCACCAAGTATACCCCCAAAAACAAGGCGCGATCCTGCCAGCGAGTAAAAAAAACGGGATGGGGTTCATCCCATCCCGGAGATCACGCTGCAGACCTGGCTGATGATCAGGCAGTCGCCTTGGCGACGATCGCGCTGAATGCCTGCGGATCGCGCACAGCGAGATCGGCAAGCATTTTGCGGTTGAGGTTGATGTTTGCCTTGCGCATGGCAAACACCAGCCGGCTGTAGCTGATGCCGTTGGCGCGCGCTGCCGCGTTAATCCGTGTAATCCACAACTTGCGAAGGTCGCGCTTGCGGATGCGCCGGTCGCGGTATGCGTACCACAGGCTCTTCAGCATGGCTTCATTCGCCCGGCGGAAGAGGAGGTGTTTCGAGCCGCGCTGGCCCTTGGTGAATTTCAATACTTTCTTGTGTCGAAGATGCCCTCTCGGGCCGCCTTTTACACGCATTCTTTACTCCTTTGCGAACCCCTGGGCGCCGGGAAGTTCCCTGTTGCGAGCACCCAACAGCCGCACTAAAATCGAATAATGCCTTAATCCTTCTTCTTGAGGTAAGGCGCCAGACGGTGGACGCGCTGAATGATGTTTTCCCCTTCGACAGGGATCATCTCAGCGAACAATGCCTTGGTCCGCTTGGAGGTGCGGCGGCGCAGATGGCTCTTGCCGCCTTTGGTGCGAACCAGGACTCCCGACCCGGTTACGCGAAACCGTTTGGAGGTCGCTTTGTGGGTCTTGAGCTTGAACTTGCTGTCTTTGACTTTGCGAGGCACGGTGCAACTCCTCTAAATTAAATGCGGTCTGCTTGCGCGACCGCACATTATACCAGAAAAAATCAGGTCTGGTGATGTGAATTCCTTGAAGTACCAGGCCGACTGAATTACGGCTGAGCGCTCTCGGATTTGGCGTCTGGTTCGGCGGTCTTTTTCCGCGGAGAGCGCACCGGGGCAAGGACCATGGTCATAGTACGCCCTTCCATGCTCGGCATCTGCTCAACGCTCGAAACATCCGAAAGTTCCTGGGCGATTTCTTTCAGATCCTCGAGGGCGATTTCGGGGTAGGTGATTTCGCGTCCGCGGAAGCGGATGGTCACCCGTACCTTCATCCCGTCCTCTAGCCAGCGCCGAGCATCGCGCGTTTTGAACCCGCGATGATGTTCGTTGGTTTTCGGGCGCAGGCGGATTTCCTTGACCTCGATTTTGGTCTGGGCTTTACGCGCCTCGCGTTCTTTTTTTGTTCGTTCGTAGAGGAACTTGCCAAAGTCCATCACCCGGCAGACGGGTGGTGTTGCGCCCGCCGCGACTTCGACCAGGTCTAACTCTGCATCGCGGGCGATTCGCAGGGCTTTCTCGATCGGCACAACCCCCAAATTTTCTCCATTTGGACCGATCAGCCGTACTTCTGGAACGCGAATCGTCTCATTTACCCGGTAATTGGTTGTACTAATGGGCTTGTCTCCTTCCTTAAAAACATGATGATATTAAACAGTCCGTCAAACCTCAACGGACCGTGAGCGCATTCATATTACCATAACATTAAGATTATCGTCAACTGGATTCAGGTTATTTTAATCCAAAAAAGAAGACCATCTAGGCAGATTCGGGTCACATTTCGAGCAGGATGGTCACCGGACCATCGTTTTCGATTTCGACCAGCATGTGCGCGCCAAATTGACCTTGCTGGACCGGCATGCCGAACGATTCGAGTTGGACGATGAAACGCTCCAGCAGCGGAAGGGCGATTTCGGGCGGGGCGGCGGTGGTGAAGGAAGGCCGGTTGCCTTTGCGCGTATCCGCGTAGAGGGTGAACTGCGAAACAACCAGCGCCTCTCCGCCGACATCCTGGATCGAAAGGTTCATCTTGCCCTGATCGTCTTCGAATACGCGCAGCAGAGCAATTTTCCGCGCAAGCGCTGAAGCCTCCCGGTCAGTATCTCCTGGAGCGACTCCAAGCAGGATGACGTAGCCTCGCCCGATGCTGGCGATCGGCTTTCCGTCAACACTGACCGATCCGCGCCGGACGCGTTGAACAACTGCGCGCATCAGGGCAGCCCAATAGCCTGACGGACTTCGACCATGGTCTGCTCAGCGATGATCCTGGCGCGCCTGGCGCCTTCTTCGAGAACCTCCCAGACCTGGTCAGACTTTTGATCGAGCTCGCTGCGCCGGGCGCGGAATGGGACGAGGTGAGCGTTGAGATTCCTGGCAAGCTGTTTTTTGCAATCCACGCAGCCGATCCCTGCCCGCCGGCATTCGAGATTGACCATTTCGACCTCTTCCGGGCTGGAAAAGACTTTGTGCATGCTGAATACGTTGCAAACGTCGGGATTGCCTGGATCGCTGCGGCGAATGCGCTGGGGATCGGTGACCATTTGCATCACCCGAGCCGTGGTTTCTTCCGGCGTTGCTGCCAGCTCGATGTGATTGTTGAGGCTCTTGCTCATCTTCTGCACCCCGTCGATGCCGATCACCTTGGGTACGAGTGTGACCTTCATCTGCGGCTCGACCAGCACCTGCGTATTGTACCGGTAGTTAAACGAGCGCACAATCTCGCGGGTGAATTCGATGTGCGGAGCCTGATCGAGGCCGACTGGCACGAGGTCGGTTTTATAGAGGACGATATCCGCTGCCATCAACACTGGGTAGCCGACCAGTCCATAGTTGATATTGTGCGGCTGCTGGCGGGCTTTTTCTTTGAAGGTTGGCAGATCGGTCAGTTTGCCAAGCGGGGTGACCATGGAGAGGTACGCGTGCAGCTCGAGCACCTGCTTGACATGGGACTGGATGAAGATGATCGATTCCTGCGGTCGCAGACCCGCAGCCAGCCAGTCCAGAGCCATTTCGTATGTGTTCTGCTTGAGATTGAGTGTATCTTCCATCGTGGTCAGGGCGTGGACGTCCACGATGCAGTAAACGCAGTCATATTCGTCCTGCAGGGCGACATAATTTTGAATGGCGCCGAGATAGTTGCCAAGGTGCTGGCGCCCGGTCGGCCTTGCTCCTGAAAATACCCGTCCTTTTTTCTCGCTCATGATCTCTTGCCCTTGAGATACTGGTTTAGTAGGCGGGCGATCTCGCCCGGTTCCGCGTGGCGGCCAAGCGCGGCTTTGGAAAAGATCCGGCTGTCGTCCACAGTTACTTCGAAAACCCCGCCGCTGGAGGGGATCAATGTGATGCTTTCGATCTGGGATTCATAGCTTTTCAAAAGGTCCGCCACCAGACTGATGGCTCGATCTCCATAATGTCATACGCTGCAATATTCGACGGTAATCTTGAGTGGCATGCTTCAGCTCCGCAGACCGGTAAGATTGTCAGACCACAACAGTACAGGCAGACTTGATACTCGCGGCCAGAGCGATTATAACTCAAGCCCCACCTTTTGGTAAAATGCTGGTATGGCTGTGCACATTTTTCCTGCCGGCGTGCCGCCGGGCAAACGCCTGCTCGATCTCATGATCACCATCCCCGCCTTCGTGATTCTACTGCCGGTCATGCTGTTATTGGCAGCAATCGTGTTGATTGTCGAGGGTCCGCCAGTTTTATTTCGCCAGAATAGGCCGGGCTATCGGGGAGAAATCTTCACTCTGTATAAATTCCGCACAATGAGCGGGGGCGTTGATTCACAGGGCCGACCGCTGCCAGATTCGCAGCGATTGACCCGTCTGGGTCAGTTCCTGCGCGCTTCCAGCCTGGACGAGCTGCCCGAATTGTGGAATGTGCTCCGCGGCGAGATGAGCATCGTCGGGCCGCGCCCGCTGCTGGTCGAGTATCTCCCGCTCTATTCACAAGAGCAGGCGCGCCGCCACGAAGTTCTGCCGGGAATAACTGGCTGGGCGCAGGTCAACGGCCGCAATGCGCTGACCTGGGAGGAAAAATTCCGCCTGGATGTCTGGTACGTCGATCACTGGTCGCTCTGGCTGGACGTGAAAATCCTGCTGATGTCGTTTGTCAAAGTGCTCCGCCGCGAGGGGATCAGCCAGCCCGGACGGGCGACGATGGAAGAATTCAAAGGCAGCCAGCCAGCCGGCGACCAACCCGACCAGCGTTAAGGCACGCTGAGAGGTTCGATCCAGCCGGCGGTGAGCTCAGCGGCGATTCTCTCGACCAGACTGCGCCGCCCCGGGGTGAGGATCAGATCGTTAATATCCCTGAGGACAATCGGGGCATCGATCGTCTTACCAGCCGCCTCAGCCGAGAAAAGATCTGGCCATAATGTCTCCAGCGCAGCCGCAGGATTCTGGTCAACGGTCGCGGCCCAGATGGACGAATACCCTTCGGGCGGAGCAGCCGAACCGACCACGACCACCGACTGGCCGGCCAGATAATCGAGCATCTCCCGGCTGGCGCCTTCTGGCGGCAGGTAAAGCGATTCGATGCGGTTTTGATCGAGCTGGTCAAAGGCGACTTTCCAGGCCTCGTAACTCTGACCTCCGGCGACTGCGCTGGTCACCGGGAAGAAAAACACCGGCGCGTAGACCGGCACGCAACGGCCGCACAGATACCTGGCGCCGTTGTTGAAGGCATCGATCCGTTGCGGATGGAGCGGATCATCGGCAGAAAAGAGACCTCCAGCCCGCCGGTCTGGCGCAGTGAGAATGGCGACCAGTCCGGCGACAAAACTGACCCGGGCGGGAGAGAGCAGAATCTGGCTGACGTTGGCGGCGGTTTTGGCCCCTGCTGAACCAATCAGAACGAAGGGCGTTTGCGGCGCGGATGCAGTCAGGCGGTTGAAATCGGCGGGATCGCCGTACCAGAATACGGCTCTGGCGTTTTTAAGATCGCTTTCTGAGAGCGTTTCGATTTGTTCGAAAGAATAGCCGGATTGAGCGGCGAGCTCGCTCAGTTTGGCGCTGATGCCATCTACGTAATCCCCCGCGGTGCCCGACTGGACCACCAGCCAGACCCTGGCGGGAGCGGGCGTGTCTGAGGGGATCACGGTCAGTACGTCTGGGGTTTCTGGCTGAGGAGAAAGGCCGCTGGACGTTGGCTGAATGGAGGGCGTGGCGCCGGCCCCGTTGCAGCCCGAGGCGAGAAGGGCTATGGATAAAACCAGAATGAAAATGCTGCGAAGACGAGGTAGTCTATCTGGCATGGCGGTAATTGTACCCTGGAATAGTTCAGCGGGGAGTGTATTATAATAACCGCATGATCGAATTGACCATCCCTGGGCAGGGAAACATTCAACTCAACCATTTAGTCTGCGATGTGAACGGCACCCTGGCGGTGGATGGAAAGCTGATCGAAGGCGTTGCCCGCAGCCTGAACACCCTGCGCGATCGGTTGTCCGTGCATCTGCTCACTGCCGACACCCACGGGCGGCAGGTGGAAATCGATCGCGCCCTGGGCATTCAGGCTGTGCGGATTCAACCGGGACAGGAAGCCGAACAAAAAGCAGCCTACGTGCGCAGCCTGGGAGCGGAGCATGTGGTTGCCATCGGGCAGGGCGCCAATGATACGTTGATGCTCAAGGAATCGCGCCTGGGAATCTGCATCCTCTCGCGAGAGGGGGCTGCGGCCGCGACCCTGCTCGCCGCCACAGTGATCGTGCCGGATATCCTTTCTGCTCTCGAATTACTCGAAAAACCCCTGCGGCTGATCGCTACCCTGAGAAAATGAGCATCCCAACCAGCCAGCCAATCCCTCCCGAAGACGAAGAACAGCCCGCGCCGGCTCATCACCGACGTCAGCGGCGGCCGCCGAACTTGGAGCTGGTCGAAGGGTCCGGAAGCCTGCGGACGCTGGTGCATTTAAACACACCATCATTTGATTATTACCTGGGCTTCATCCTGGCCGGGCTGATTGCCGCTGCTGCCATGCTGCTCGACGCGCCCGCATTCTACCTGCTGGCGGTTCTCTTCGCGCCTTTCCTCGGGCCGGTGTTCGGCCTGTCTCTGGCAGCTGCAACCGGTTCGGGCGTGTTTTTCCTCCGTTCGCTTTTTCATCTGGTTGCGGGCGGTGGGCTGGTATTCGCCCTGGGCGCGCTGGCGGGCTGGATCGGATCGAATTTGCCCTCTGGCCGATCCTTTGACCTGGTCCACCTGTACACCCGCCTGGCCTGGCCCGATTTTTTCGTCGTGGCCGTTGGCTCCGGGTTGACCGCTTACCTGTTAGCCCGCTCGCCGCGCCAGAAACCGCTGGTGGCCAATATCGCCGTGGCTTACGGGCTGATCCTGCCGCTGGCAGCCAGCGGCTTTGCTCTGACTGCGGGCATAAATCCCGACTGGAACGGCGCGCTGACCGTCTTTCTCTGCCGCCTTGCTCTGGCGGTGTTGGTCAGCGCGGTGGTTTTTACCCTCCTGGGTTATAAACCGGTTTCTCTGTTCGGTTACGTCCTGAGTGTCATATATCTTCTGGCGGGCGTGGCTGCGATCCTGTTCGCAGCCGGATCGAGCCCGACGCCCCAGGTCCCAGCAGAACCCCTACCCGTTGCTCCGCCCACCGCGACTTCAACAGCAACGGCTGCGCCCACCATGACCGAATCTCTCCGGCCGGAAGGGAAAGTAACTCCTTCCATACAGCCCACTTCCACCCCAACCGGGACGCTAATCCCCACCATCCAGCCAACCGCGACGATGACCATCGCGCCGACGCCTGTCTGGGCCAAAATCGACGCGCCGAGCGGCGGGGGGGCGTTCATCCGGGCAGAACCCGGTGGTAAAATATTGACTTCTCTGCTGAATGGCAGTCCTGTGGAGGTCATCTCGGAACCGCTGCGAGTGGAGGGTGGGGCGATCTGGGTTAAAGTCCGTACGGAAAATGGTGTGGAAGGCTGGATTTTACAGAGCCTGCTTGCCACAGCGACCCCATCCCCAGGCTGGTGATTTCCTGGACTCAATCTCAATTAACTTGATCAGGAGTTGTGCATGACGATCCATTTTGGCACCGACGGCTGGCGCGCTGTCATATCAGACACCTTTACCTTCACCAATTTGCGCCTGGTGACCCAGGCCATTGCTGACGCGGTAGCCTCTGAATCCTGGTTGAACGGGACGGCGAATCAAAAGGAGGTTGACCTGCGCAGGATGGTGGTCGGGTTCGACACGCGCTTTTTATCCGACCGTTATGCCTCCGAGACAGCCCGCGTCCTGGCTGCCAACGGTTTCAATGTGTATCTGGCGCACGCCGACGCTCCCACGCCCGCCATTTCTTACGCAGTTCGCCATTTGAACGCCGTGGGCGGGATCATGATCACCGCCTCGCACAACGCGCCGCGCTACAATGGGGTTAAACTCAAGGCGGCATTCGGCGGCTCGGCCTCGCCGGAACAGTGCCGGCGGGTGGAAGTGTATCTGAACGACAACGAAGCCCAGGCGCGCGGCCCCAACCTGATGGATTTCGAGCAGGCCCGCCAGCTCAAGTTGATCCAGCGCTTCAACCCGATTACCGCTTATCACGAGCATCTGCGCAAGTTGATCGATTTCGACGTGATCTCTGACAACCCGCAGCGGATCGTGGTCGATTCGATGTACGGCTCGGGCCGCGGCGTGATCCGTGCGATCCTGCAGGGCAGCGGCTGCGAGGTCTACGAAGTGCGCGGCGAGATGAACCCGGGCTTTGGCGGCGTCCACCCTGAACCGATTGGACGCTACCTCGGCGCGCTGGCGGGGGCGATCTCCATGGGCTCGGGCAACTTTGGTCTGGCGACCGACGGCGACGCCGACCGGATCGGCGCGATGGACGAGCGCGGCAACTTCATCGATCCGCACAAGATCATGGCCCTGACCCTGCGCTACCTGGTGGAAAAGCGCGGCTGGAAAGGCTCGGTGGTGCGCACGGTTTCGACCACCCGGATGATCGACCGTCTGGCGGAGCGTTACGGGCTGGCAGTGCATGAAACGCCGGTCGGTTTCAACCACATCGCCGATTGGATGTTAAAAGAGGATGTGTTGATCGGTGGAGAAGAATCGGGCGGCATCTCCTTCCGCGGGCATATTCCCGAGGGCGATGGGATTCTGATGGGCCTGATGATCGTCGAGATGGTCGCCGCGTCGGGCGGCTCGCTTGCGGAGCTGGTCGAAGACCTGCTCAAGGAGGTCGGGCCGGCCTTTTACGAACGCAAAGACATGCGCCTGCGCCATCCGGTCGCCAAGGATAAGATGACCGACTTCCTCTGCGGCAGCGCTCCGGCGGCAGTCGGGGGCGAATCGCTGCGCGAAGTCAGTTCGCTCGATGGAGTGAAGTACATCTTCGCCGACGATTCCTGGCTGCTGATCCGCCCATCGGGAACCGAGCCGGTGCTGCGGGTCTATGCCGAGGGGCGCACACCCGAGATGGTCAAGGCGCTGCTGGCTTTCGGCGAGCAGGTATCAGCCAGCGTGGCATGAATGAAAGTTTTTCAAAAACTCAGTGAAGAAGAAATAGCGGCTCGCTGAAATCGAAGCGAGCCGACTATTTTTATCCTTTGGATTGTTCCTAAGGGGTTACAAGACAACCAGTGCTGATTTATGAGCGGCTTAAATATTCTCGGGCCTTACAGTCGTTACTGATTGATGGATAGCCTTAACCTCCGGACGAGGACGATGATTACCACCAGCGCCAGGGCCAACCCGAATAAGCCGGGCAGGCCAGCCTCGTCGGCGAAGCCGGTGGTCGGCAGGGCCGTGGACGTTGCCCGCACGGTGGTGCGGGGGGTTGCCGACCGGACAACCGCGGTGGTTGCCTGTTGTTGAATTGCGCTGGTGACCGTGGGGGCTGCGGTGTTGGCTGAAACCTGGGTCAGGAAGGCAGCAATCGTCGCCGTTCGGTCTGCGCTGTCGAGCACCCCGGCGGTGGTGGCTGTCCGCGTGGGGGCAGGGGTGCTGGTGGCCGGCGGTGGGATTGGCGTCCAGGTGGGCGGCATGGCTTTCTCGGTCATTCGCTGGCTTTCGGCCACAGCGGTTTCCGCGGCCAGTTGAGCGATGGCGGTGTTGGTCGCGTTGATTTCCGCAGCCTGCTGCGCAAACCGGGCGGCCGAGCGATTGCGGCTGATAATCACAAATGCAATCAGCACAACAAGCGCCAAGACCAGAATAGCCCCGACAACGCCAAGGATCATGACGAAAGTGCGGTTGGGGCTCTTCTTCCCGCCCCCTTCCTCGGGCGGCTCCTCGGTGAATGGATCGCGGTACTCTTCGTATGGATTGAGTTCTGAATTGCTGTTGTCATCCATGGTCATGTAACCTCTCTTCTTCTTATTATTCTAGCACATCCATGTTGGCCAGGGGTATAGTAATCGTCTTGCCATTTTCCAGGCGTATTTCCGCTGCGGGGGCGCGTAAACCGTTGGGGAAGCGAGTTTGTCCTGGCCGGGTGAGAACGATTGTGCCGATGGAGCCTGCATGCGGCAGGGAGCGGATCCGGACGGTTTTTCCTGGCAGAAATTCGGATACATTCAATACAGGCGAACCCTCAGCGGGAAGGGGGATAAATACCTCAGGGCGCTCGCCGAGCAGGGGATCCCAGCCTGCGTTCAGGCTCACCTCGCGTTTCTCGTTGGCGGTCAGCAGTTGAAAGGCCTTGCTGTTCATCGGCAGGCGTCCAAACCCTTCAATCAGAACAATCGGGTAGCTGACTTTCATGGCAGCCGGGATCAGGTGCGAGCCCATGCTCGCCAGGATCAATCCTTTGACCGGAAGCTCTTCGGCGGCTTCCAGCGCATCAGTCTTGGCGACAAAGCCGCCCACGACCACCCCGCCGCGCAGAGAAACATCGAGGTTGGAGCGCTTCAGCTCGCTGTCCGGCGCTTCAGCCTGGCGGACAAGCGTGCCAAGGTTGACCCGGTGGTTTCCCCACACCCCCTGGATCAAAGCCCCATGCCCCTCGACCACCGCTCCTCGCTCGGGAAGGATTTCACTGATCAAACCATTTATACCAGCTTTAAGCTCGAATTTCTCTCCAAACAATTCGAGCAGCACCTGTCCTTTTTGAATGGCAATGATCACCCCGGCTGACGGCGCACGAACAACCCGCGGGATAATTCCTTCCGACTGGGCGATCACATCGCCTTTCTCAACCTGGTCGCCGACCTTTCGCTCGATGTACTGGTGAGCCTCGTCCGGGGTAATGCCGAGCGCCCGGCGTAAATCGAGCAGAACATGGGCGCCTGGCAGGTATGCTTCGGCGACTACGTCCGTCGCATTGACTTCGTCGCCAGGGTTGACCAGCACGTTACCCTTCCCGGGCAGCATTCGCGGCCGGCGGATTTTCACTAATGGAAGGATATGGGTGACAGGGGCGATCATGGGATTTTATCGGATGGCTCTTGCATAAAATATGCCAGTTTCAGGCATTGATTGCCATTGCCCATTTCTTGAGCATATCGCGCCGGCGGGCGGCGTCTTTTGGAAGTTGAATCGGGCGTCCGCGGGTGTCTATCACCGCGCCGCATAATCCGCCAATGATCTTATAGCTGCGCGGGTAATCCCGTTGGTTCGGATCGAGGCTGAGAGGACGCAGCGGGCGCAGGTGGATTTTAACCGTCTGCCCCGGCTGGATCGGCAGGGGGGTCAACGTCCCCTGAAGCACATCAATAATTAAATCTTCACCGGCATCGTACTCCACCCGCACCTGGAGGATCGGCGTGCCGTATTTAGCGTTGCTGACCGGCGCGATGACCGTGGCAAGATTGATAAACGCATTGGATTCGATCACCTGGACAGGCAGAATGGAGTTGAATCTGGCAATCGCCCCTAAGGCGGGGGTAAGACCGTGGGGATCGAGCACGAAGGTGGTTACCCCGCCTGGCTGGATGGAATCCAGTAACATCATCAGACACTGCCCGGGAGTGGATTGAGTCAACACCGGGCCGGAAGCGAGGATCGGCTCATAGCTGGAGGCAAAGGTCCGCGGCAGTTTTCGCATGGCCGTAGCTACAACCTGCCGGGCTACCGCCTGCTCTACAGCGAGGGCTTCCGGGGTTGACGGCATCATTTCCGGGAACAGAGTCTTCTGGGCAAGCATATCCCGCACAACGCTGTCGGGGAGATGGATTGGCAGCCAGCGGGTGATGCTTTCCAGCGGATTTTCTTCCAGGGCGCGGGCCAGTCCGGCGCCCAGTCCAATGGGGGAGACGATCAATTCGAGATTGCCTTCCCTCGCGGCGGCGATCGTCGTGCTGGATGCGCCAAGGTCGATGCCCAGAACGCCTTTTTGCGGGTTGTTGATCTGGCTGAGGAAGCGTATCATCCGCCCAAAAGCCTGTGAGGACTGGCCTGGCTCGTCGCTGCAGATGGCTGAATAGGACTGCAGCCCGCCGATCTGGCGGATGCGAATCTGACGGATGGCTTCGGAGAGGATTTGCTGGGCCGGCCCGAGGTCTTCGTGATCGATTTGCGGACGGATGTTTGGCGCGATCTGGACCTCGGTATGATCGCCGAGCAGTTCCTGCACGGTCTCAGCAAGCGCCTGATTGCCAGCGTAGATCACCAGCGGGCGGTCTGCTCTGGGGAGGACCTGAAGGGCGAGCGAAAGCAGATCCACCAGTTTCAGGATGGAGCGGGTTGCCCCGTTATCCGTCCCACCGGCGATCAGCACCAGGTCTGAATTGGCTTTGACCAGCGAATCGATCTGGAGGCTTGGTTTCCGGCGGTCGTTGATCCCGATCTCTTCGACGATCTGACAGTGAGCTGAGTTGACCAGCCGCCGTGCGCTCTCCAGAGATACATCCTCAAGCAGCCCCATGATCACGACTTTGAGCGCCTGCGGGGTGGAGAAGGTCATTACCAACTGGTCGATTCCGCGACCGTACTCATCAGCGGGGATGATCAGGCGAGTGTCGTCGAGGATATAGCGGGAGGTGAGTTCTTGCAGGGATTGAACTGCCTGGTAGATTCCCTCTGAGATGTCAAAGAACGGAGCGCGAGCGGTGCTTGGCACCCGGCTGGCGCTGACGAAGCGGTATTGCCCCGCCACCAGGTCGAAAAGCAGCCCGCGGGTGTGGATCGAGCCGATATCGATTGCCAGCACAGTTTCAGCGTCTAGAATTGGGTTGACCATATCGACCTAGAGAAAAAGGACAAGAAAACGATGGATGATGAAATCCAGGACAAAATGCAGCCGTTCGATCAGCGCAGTCAATGCGGCAGCCATTACACCGGCAAAAAGCGCGCCGAGGGTGATGGCAATGAACACCTGTCCGAATTTAGCAAAGAGACCGACGACTTTCGGCTGGCGCAGATTGACTTGGCCCGGGCGGTGAGCTTCGAAATGGAAGTAAGCCAGGGATGTCATGCTGCCGAAGAGCAGAATCACGCCTCCGGCTAATTGCGCCAGGGCTGACCCGGCGTCATCGGGAAGGTCGAACGGGCTGATCGCGCCCTGGATCTGTCCGAAAAGGGTACCGGTAAACGCTCCGCCGATGGCGACGGCCGCGCCAACTCCGACCAGAAAGGCCATCGGAATATTGCCAAGCGCGGCTGCTCTGGGGAAGAGCTTGAAAATCAACAAGAACCCGAGCGCTAACGGAACCAGAGTTATTAGTTTCTGCTCCATTGGCGCCGTCAGGATGGGTAAGGCCAATTTTGCCCAAAACACCTGGTAGATGATCAGCACGGCGATATAGCCTGCGGTGACGCCGACAAACAGGTAGGAGGCGATTTGAAAGAGAGGGTTATCGCCCAGGGCATAGCTGAGCACCAGGAGGGTCAAGAAGAAAGCTGCCAGAGTCCAAATGATGTCTGCCGGCATGGCTTAGGTCCTCTTCCGCGAGCGTTGGCTTTGAAACAAGGCCTGAATGCCATAGTACAACCCGCCGATCAGGAGGGAGGCGATGACGAGCAGGATGCCTGCCTGGTAGGCATCCCAGTAGGTTCGCGTCAGACTGTTACCTCGCTGGGCAAGCTGCTCATAAACTGCGCTGCCGGATAATCCAGCCAATAATCCTTGAATCTGTTCCGATTGATAGTAAGGCAGGATCATCGGCGCTGACTGAGCGCTGGATATGACCAATAGCGGTTTACCACCCAGATAGACCTCCACCTGTTCGACCCAGGTCCTTGCGGTTTCAGGGTTATCGGTCAGCAGCAGTAGCCCGTCGAAGTCAGCGACGGTATGAATTCCCTGCAGCAAGGGCGAATCCCAGGCGTTGTTCCCGTCCAGGCGGGTGGGGGCGGCCATTGACGGTTGGAGGGCCAGGCTTGCCAGGCTGGCGTTCCCGCCGACCAGGTAGCCGAGATTGATCACCTGGGTGTCAGACTGGAAGTTTGGAATATCCGCCCCGGCGGCTGTGACCAGTTGTTGGCCGAGAGCTGCTCCGCTCGGTACAGTCGAGATCAATGCCAGCTGACTGCCGCTCTCGAGCAACTGCTGGACGGGGTATACGGCGATCGTCTGCAATTCGCCGCTCAGCGCCGGTTCGTAATCAACCGCAACCAGAATGCGTGCTGGCGGCTGTTGTAACTGGCGGAGCTGCTGGGCAGTATCAAAAAAGGCGACTGTTTCGATTGGGTAGAGTCCCGGCAGCGGTCCAAACTGCGTTCCATTGACCAGTAAGAACGCCAACAGGCCGACAAGAACGAGCCCGACAAGAAACCGCAGGAAGGCGCTGGGCGTAGGGGTTTTTTCCGCTTCACGTTCGACCGGGCGGGCTTCTTCAGCGATCAGGTTTTCGAGCAAGCCCGCATAAACCTTCTGTTTCTCGCTCACCTGTATTTTCGGGGTATGACCGGTTGGCCGGGCATAGCGCGATACCGCTTCGCCAGCCGGGATCACGCCTTGAAATCCAGCTAAAGGACCGTGATCCTCTGTCTGGTTATCTGCCTCGGCGGAGAAACGCTCGGGCGCTACGGATTCGATTGGCCGAATCGCTTCCAGCCAGCCGGGCAAGCGGGCTTCCACAATTTCTGGCTCACCTTTGGCTTTTTCTGATGAAGGGAGAGCTTCGGCTTCTTTATGCTGATCAACCTCGTTCTCAGCGGATTCGTCAGGGATCGTCTCGTGGTCCATCTCACCTGACAGATCAGATTCTTCGCCATGGGTAAATCCGGGGAGGATTTCACCCGATCCATCCAGGAAAACTTCGCCCTCACTTTCAGCGGCAGTTTCTTCAGGCCAGTCCGGAAATTCCGTTTTGAAATCTTCCGGGCCGGGGCTTTCGAGGAATTCAAGCGAGGGCTCAAGGTCAAAAGCCTCTTCGGCGATTACTTTACCTTCTGCTCCTATTTCTCCCTCGCCTGCGAACTCGGGCGAGATTTCCAGAGAAGCTAATTCGGTCTCTTCCTCCGGCTTTTCCGGCAGGAGCTGCTTCAGCCAATCGGGGGTTTCCTCCGTTTCGGGCTGTTCGCTGCCGGGCAGCTCGAATCCTCCCAGATCAGCGAGCTGATCTTCCCCCGTGAAGCCGGGTGGTTCGAGTGTTTCGGATTGCCTCGAATCTGCTCCCGTCTGGCTGACGTCTTCCTGGGACGTAAGCGCGGGGGTGGTTTCGTCTTCCCTGCTTACCTGGCCGAACTCTTCCTCTTCATCCGGCTCTGAGGTACGGGGGGGTGGCGCATCTCCCAGCTGCCTGGTCTGCATCTCGTGCAGCTTCCGGTCTTCCATCGTCCGCTTGCGGATGCGCTCGAGCCACTCGGGAATCTCGGCTTCCTCGAGGTGTTCTGATTCTTGAGGATATTCGCGCTCCTCGCTGCTTTTCGGCTCCTGGGATGGTTCGGAGTTGTCGCTGCGAAAATTCTCCAGCCAGTCCAGGTCTTCATCAAGCGAGCCGCTATTGCCCGGAGGTCTGGCACTGAGCGGCTTGCGGCAGGACTGACAAACATCCGCATCGGACTGGTTGGGTGTTCCGCAATAGGGGCAAATCACTTCGCTCATGGTTATCCGCTGTACGGGCGGTCAGCCGCCAGGAGGATGCGTAGGCCGGTCGTGAGGCTGCCGAGAGCAATGCCGAGCAAAATACCGCGCGCTCCGGCCACGGGCAGCATATTCAACGCTGAGAGGATGTCTTTCAATATGGGCACTTGATCGGCGATAGAGAGAATGCCGCTGGTAAGGATGAGGAAAACGACCGCGCTGATCGCGAAGATCACCGCCATCCAGCCTTTGCGGCGGCGGAACAGGCGGATGCTTGCGTAGGTCAGGGAAATCGCCAGAACGCCCATCAAGCTGGCCTCGATCGGAACCTGGATGGACGTCACAACCTTCTGGAAGCGAGCGTCGCCTGGGCTGAGCAACAGGCCGGCAACCAGGGTGAAGAAAAATGCGATCAGGGTGATCAGGGAGTAATAATCCTGGTTGCGGGGTGCGGTAAGCTTTTTCCAGTGCACCTTGATCAGGTGGATGATGGCAATCAGCCCGGCTATGCCGGCCACAATCACAGCCCAATCGATCAGGGTTGAGCGAACAGGGGTAAGGGCAGGGATCGGCAGAAAATACCCAAGCAGGACGATCAAGCCGGCGGCAATGGCAATCGCTGTCGAAAAAGGAGCCCTCATAGCACCCCCAACAGCTTTAATAATGCGCCCGTCCCCAGGGTGATGATGACCGTCCAGCGAAGGATGTCTTGAACCTGGAGGCTGGCTTTATGGAGCGGACCCCGGTCTAAGTAAGCCGGGACGGCGTAGAGTTCTTCTCCGATCAGCGCCTCCTGAGCCGAAGCGTATAACGCCGCCTGGGCTGGAAGGGAATCGCTGCCGGCCAGAGTGTAAGCAGATTGTCTCTCGCCGCTCTCAGTCAGCAGAGCGACCTCGGGACCGAAGTTGCCCAGCAGGACATGAGCGGAGATATTCTCCGTATCGACCAGCGGCAGCGCGCCGGCGATATAAGAAAAAGGTGTTGGACCGGTCATTACTCCGCGGTCGGGATTGAAATTTTCCGGCGCGCCGCTGATGCGGAAGGCAGCCCGCTCGGTATCCTGACTGAGCAGCGCCAGGGCTCCGTCGCCGCTGGTGGCTACTGGCGGACGGTCGCTGTTGCCGCTATAGAGGGAGATTTGCTCGAGAACGGTCAACCCCACGAGCGCGGAAGTGTTGGTCGGTTGGATCAGGCTGGATTTTCCGAGTGAGACGTGCAGACGGGTGCCGGCCTCGACCGCCGCTCCCATTGCTTTACGCAGCCGGTCGAAGGCTGGAATATCGCGCAGAAAACTCGTGTCGCGCAGGCCGGGCACCAGCCCAAAGAGGAGGATCAAGCCGGCGCAAGCGAAGATAATGACGAGAGCAATGATTCCGTATGTCATTCGTTATCGGTTTTCCTCCCCACGCAGGAAGGAGATGAACGAGGCCGTCCGGGCCGGATCTTCGAGCATGGTGGCAAACGCACGCCATTGGCTGGCGGTTGAACTTGTACCAAGGAAAGGTATGCCGGCGTACATGAGCTGTGAGGCAATGATCCGCAGGGGCGTCCCGCCCTCCAGGAGCGAAGCAATGATATCCGTTACCCCCTTTTCATGCAAGAATTGTGCCCATGCAGGCCAGAAAGCTTCATCTTCATGCATGGTATCAGTATAGCACAAATTTCCAAAGGATAAAGATATGCGAAATAAAAGCGGATTCGGGAATGTATCCATTATCATCATTATAGATAACGCGGGGAAATTCTATTTAACAGATTTGTAATCGCTACCCTCTGCCCTCAAGCACGCGGGCGCCACAGCCTGCCGCCGCCCTGTTGGTGGTATTGTTGCAGATCAGCGTTCATATCTTCCAGGCTGCTCCAAAAGGTCGAGATCTGAGTCCGGTAGGCTGCTGCCGCAGATTGCCAGGCAGCCAGAGCCTGGCTGGTGATCGGCAGGTTGAGCGCCTGCCAGTCAGGATCAATCCGGTCGTTCGGATTTTCTTCGCCAGTTGCCAGGTACGGATAGTCGCCGTAATAGAACAGAGGACGCTGCAGGGCTTCTGCGGCGGTTCGAACCAGGTGATGGTCGATATGGCCGCCAATGGCCAGCGGAGAAACCAGCCTGCTTCCTTTTCTTAGCTGTTCCCTGAGCAGATCGGCAATCCGGGCAGCCAGCGGTAATTCGATCTCTAGCAACGGTTGAAAGAGCTCCTCATTCGATCCAATTAACGGCAAACCGTTATCGGAGCGGACGCGGTAGATACATTCGGGAATGTCGAGGTGTACCGGATGAGCTCCAAGCAACTCGCAGGCGGTCTGATCTTCTCCGCGGCGGACCGCCGGCGCATCTGGACCTGTTTGCCAGCGCCGGTGAAGAGCTTGCGCCAATGGAGAAAGTGGTCCGGGCGGCGGATCGCCGGCGAAAACCGTCCAGACCTCTACTTCGTTCCCGGCCGAAACCAGCTCGTAGATCAGCCCGCCGCAGGAAAAAACCGCGTCATCCAGGTGAGGAGAGAGGAATATCCAGAGCAAGGTTAGCCATCCTGAGCGAGATAGGAAGATTGTATCACCGCCAGCCCTTCATGATAAAATGCTCAAGGGCGATTTGTTGTCGAAATGAGGTGATGCGCATGGGTATCTTAGATATTTTTAGCAGAAAGCCGTACCTGCCTGCCCAGAAAGGTGAGATCGAGCGCCTGATTAACAACCTGATCCAGATCGGACAGAAGGAGGATTTCCTTTCCGAGCGGCCGGGCGGATCATTCAACGCACAATGCCGGCATATCGGCGCGCGCGAGATCGGTCGACGCCTGGATACCATGGGCGGTTTTGAGTTAATGGAGTTTGTCCTTAAGAGGGTGCGCAGGCGTCTGGGCGCAAACCTGGCTGCCCATCTTTCCTATGCCTGGACAGACATCGGAAAATGGATTCCCTAGACAGCTCATCCGGTCTTTCTTGACATCTTGAATCCATTCCATTACACTAGTTTTTGCTGGGGAGTAGCATCCCGAATCGTTATTCGGGTTGGGTTGTCGTCAGGACGAAGATTTTCTTCCGGCAGCCTGCGCGCGGCATCGCGCTATGCGAGACCATCACCTGAAACGGGATGGTTTTTTTGGATACCAGGAAAATCAAAGCCAAAGGAGGATTTCCTGAATGGATGAGTGGTATCGGATGAGCAGCGCCGATGTCGTCACAGCTCTCGGCAGCAATGTCGCCAACGGACTGGATGATGCCCAGGTTGCACGATTGCGCGAACAATACGGCCCGAACGAGCTGGTTGAACGGGGACTTAAAAGTCCCTGGAAAATTTTAATGGAACAACTGACCGGGATCATGATCATCATCCTGTTGGTCTCAGCGGCGATCTCGGTCATCTTGGGTGAATATACCGATGCAATCGTGATTCTGGTCATTGTGGTGCTCAACGCCGCGCTGGGATTTAGCCAGGAGTACAAAGCCGAGCAGGCGATGGCCGCGCTGAAGCGGATGGCTGTGCCAAAGGTCAAAGTGCGGCGGGGAGGGCATTTACAGGAAAGACCCGCCCGCGAGCTTGTGCCGGGAGATATCATCCAACTCGACGCCGGGGATTCGGTCCCGGCGGACGCGCGGCTGGTCGAAAGCGTCAACCTGCGGCTGCAGGAAGCGGTGCTGACCGGCGAATCTGAGCCGGTCGAAAAAACCGCTGAACCGCTGGAAGGCGAGCATGTCAGCCTGGGCGACCAGCGCAACATGGCTTTTATGGGCACGGTGGCGACCTACGGACGCGGCCTGGCGGTAGTGGTCAGCACGGGAATGAATACCCAGCTCGGGCGTATCGCTGAAATGATCCAGACCGTCGGGCAGGAGAAAACCCCTCTTCAGAAGAAGGTCGAACAATTGGGCAAGGGTCTCGCCGTGGCAGCCCTGGTGATTGTGGCTGTGGTCTTTGGAATCGGGGTGCTGCGCGGCGAGGACATCCGCATCATGTTCCAGACCGCGATCAGCATGGCGGTTGCGGTGATCCCGGAAGGGCTGCCAGCGGTCATGACGATTGCTCTGGCGTTGGGAGCTCAGCGCATGCTCCAGCGCAGGGCGCTGATCCGCAAGCTGCCGGCGGTGGAAACGCTCGGTTCAGTTACGGTCATCTGCTCGGACAAGACCGGCACGCTGACCGAGAACAAGATGACCGTCACGGTTGTGGACGTTGCCGGAAACCGGGTCGACTTCCTCGAGGAGCTGCAGTATTACTCGCCGCGGGTGAGCCTGCGGGAGACTAAAGCGCCCAGGATCATAGAGCAGCCGGCGGTGGCAATGATGCTGGTTGGCGGGGCGCTGTGCAATGACGCCGCGCTTGAGGTTTCGGAGGACGAGGGCGGTGGTTTTTATTCCGTTGGCGACCCTACCGAGGGCGCGCTGGTCGTCGCCGCAGCCCGGGCAGGGTTATGGAAAAATGAACTGGAAAAAGCGCTTCCAAGGGTGGGCGAAATCCCCTTTGATTCCGATCGTAAGCGGATGACCACTCTGCATCGGTTTGAGGGCGGCTCCTTTCCCGCCGGCCTGCAATTAGCCGGAACTGTCCTCACCGCAGAGGAGCGGCAGCCGTATTTATCGATCACCAAGGGCGCCGTCGACAGCCTTCTTGAGGTCTCGAACCGGGTCTGGGTCGATGGCAGGGTTGAGCCGCTCGATGCTGAATGGCGCAGGCGAATCGAAGCAGCTAACGCTGAGCTGGCCCAAAAAGGCATGCGCGTGCTTGGGGTCAGTTTTCGCATGTGCGACAGGGAACCTGGCGCAGATTGCGCCAAACCGGTCGAAGAGGATCTGATCTTCATCGGCATGATGGGCATGATCGACCCCGCCCGTCCGGAGGTAATGCAGGCAGTAAAGACAGCCCGCGAAGCCGGCGTGCGGACGATCATGATCACCGGCGACCACCCGCTGACCGCGCTGCATATCGCCCGGGATCTGGGAATCGCCGGAGAGGACGGAAGAGTGATTGCCGGCCCTGAACTGGTGAAAATGGAGCTGGATGAGCTTAAAACGGTTCTTGGGGAGACATCCGTCTTCGCCCGGGTTTCCCCAGAACACAAGCTGAAAATCGTGAATGCCCTCCAGGAGAAAGGTCAGATTGTGGCGATGACCGGAGACGGCGTCAACGATGCTCCGGCGCTGAAAAAGGCGGATATCGGCGTGGCGATGGGGATCACCGGAACGGATGTGTCCAAGGAAGCTTCCGACATGATCCTTCTGGATGATAATTTTGCCACCATCGTTGCGGCGATCCACGAAGGCCGGCGGATTTACGACAACATCCGTAAATTTATCCGCTATACGCTGACCTCGAACGCAGGCGAAATTTGGGTGATGCTGATCGGCCCCTTTATTGGCATGCCGCTGCCGTTGACCCCCCTGCAGATACTGTGGGTGAACCTTGTCACGGACGGTTTACCCGGCCTGGCGCTGACTGTGGAACCGGCCGAGCGGGATACGATGAAACGCCCGCCGTACCCGCCCAAAGAAAACATCTTCGCCCGCGGTCTGGCCCGAGATGTGCTTTGGATTGGCATTCTGATGGCGGCGGTGTCGATCGCTGCGGGCCTGTGGGCGCTCAACACCGGGCGGGCTGAGACCTGGCAGACGATGGTCTTTACCACCCTGACCATTGCCCAAATGGGCAACGTTTTAGCCATCCGATCGCAGCGCGATTCACTCTTTAAAATCGGGCTGCTTTCAAATAAATCTCTGCTTGGCGCAGTAATCCTCACCCTGGGATTGCAGATGGCCGTGATCTACCTGCCATTTATGCAGCGAATCTTCGAGACTACCGCTCTCCCGCCGCTCGATCTGGCGGTGTGTCTCGGGTTGAGCCTGCTGTTCTTCCTGATCCTGGAGCTGGTCAAGTGGCTGCAGCGTATCGGGAATTCACGGCGCCAGCAGGTCGAGCAGACCCGGCCGGCAATGAATTGACGATTGAATGTCCAATCTCTGTGCCGGCCCCTGAGCCTGTCGAAGGATCGACTCGCGGGGCGGGTGGAAGTGTGATCCTTTGCGATCCTCTTTGCTCTTTTTGATATAGCCTTGAGAGAGGTTTTATCCACTTACCCAGGAATTTTCCGATAAAAACCAACCGGGCAGGCTTCAGTCCTGCCCGGTTGGATACTTATAGGTGAACCGTTACCTGCGTCCAAAATGACGCGATTGCTGGTTCAACCGCCAGCGTTTGATCAGGTTGGTGAATTGGATCAGGACCCGCGTCCGGTTGACGGCCTTATCCGGTTCTTCGCCCTCGGCGGGGCTGCTCAGTAACTGCCGGATTTCTTCAGCGAGCTCTTCGGTCATGCCGCCGTTTTCAATCGTATCTGTCAGGCGGGTGCGGTCTTCATCGCTGAGCGGCATTTCAGCGAGCAGTTTCAGGATTTGCCGTTCTTCGGCTGATATCCGGGGAGCCATGCTGTACCTCCTTGGTTTAGGTGATGATCCTGATTTCATTATACAATCAAATTTAGCCAGATTTCGATCCTTAATGGGTCGTCGTGTTATGTTCACCAGGCCAGTAAGGGTTAGCCCTGGACTTTACAAAGTAGCTTGATCCACTTTTGATTTCTGGGAATGGAAAAAGCGCCAGAAAAAAAATGAAAAACGATGCGTACAACCTTTTTCCAATCAGTACAGCGGTAAGTGCGGAGGATCACCTCGCCGTCGCCGGTCACGACCTGACGGCCCTGGCTGAGGAATATGGCACGCCGCTATACATCTACGATGGAGCGACAGTTCGCAGCCAGGTCAGCCGGCTGCAGGATTTGCTCAGGCAGTCCTATCCCGCTGAATCGGCGCTCGCGTACGCGGCCAAAGCCTGTTTCTCTCTGCTCCTTGCCAAAAAGCTGGCGGCTCTGGGCCTGAGCGCGGATGTAGCCAGCCTGGGAGAACTGCGAATTGCCGGGAAGGCCGGTTTCCCCCGAGATCGGACCCACCTGCATGGCAATAATAAATCCGATGAGGAGCTGAATCTTGCTCTTAACTGGGATATTGAGGCCATCGTCGTCGACAGTCTGGACGAGCTCGAATTTCTGGACATTCTCTCATCCAGAGCCGGAAAGCGAGCGAAAATCTGGCTAAGGATCACGCCTGATCTGCAGGTCGAAACCCACCCGCACATCCAGACAGCCCATACAGAAAGTAAATTTGGCCTGCACGTCCAAAGCGGCGAAGCTGTCGAGGCAGTCCGCAGAGCGCAGGCCAGCCCGCGGCTCCAGTTAACCGGGCTGCACGTCCACCTGGGTTCAATGCTGTTCGATCCAAAGCCGTATCAAGAGGCGATCGAGGCTCTCTTCGAGGTCGCTCGCGCGGCTGATTTCATTCCGGCCGTGATCAGTCCTGGCGGTGGTTGGGGCGTCCGCTATACGGAGGAGGACCCCGACGATGATCCGTTGCCGTGGGTACGGGCAGGGAGCGGCACGGTTCAACAAGCCTGCTCCCGCCTGGGTTGGCCCATGCCGAAGCTGGTGCTTGAACCGGGGCGCTGGTTGATTGCCCGAGCGGGCGTAGCGGTGTACCGCGTCGGTGCCCAGAAGGCCACTCCCAGCGGAATGCGGATGATCGCGGTTGATGGCGGGCTGGCGGATAATCCGCGTGTGGCGCTTTACCAGGCCCGTTACACTGCCCGGCTGGCGAACCGCGTCAGCGCGCCTGATGCGGGCGTGGCGAAGATCGTGGGAAAGTTTTGTGAATCAGGCGACGTACTCATTCCGAAGATTCGTCTGCCGGAGGTCCGGCGCGGAGATCTGCTCGCGGTGCCGGTATCCGGGGCGTATCAGCTCAGCATGGCGTCGAACTATAATCTGGCTCCCCGCCCAGCGGCGCTTTGGTTGGAAAATGGCACGATAGAACAACTTCAGCCACGCGAGCAGCCAGACCAGTCCGCCTGGTGGCTGCCGCCATCGGATGTCGATTGTTAGGGCTTCAACTCTCCAAAAGTCAGCCGATCGAACAACGCCCTTTGCAGAATAAGGAAGATGATAATAATTGGCAGGCTCATCATCAAGGATAATGCCGCCAGTTGACTCCACGGTACGGCGCCAAGCGAACGAATGCCCCACAGCGCCATTGCCAGAGTGGCATTGCCGCTGCGCTCGATGAACAGCCAGCCGATGGCAAATTCGGAGTAGCCCATCAAAAAGGCCACCAGCGCCGCCACGCCGATCGACGGCAGCGCGTTGGGCAGGGTGATCCTCCAGAAAGTTTGCCAGAGCCCGGCGCCGTCTAAAAATGCGGCCTCTTCCAATTCCTTTGGCACAGCCTGAAAAGCCGCGCGCATATTCCAGATGCTGAAAGGTAAATTGAAGGCAGTATAGACGATGATCAGGCCGAACATCGTGCTGCGCAGATGAAGGATTTCGAGCAGCAGGTAGAGTGGGGTCATCAGGGCGACCAGGGGCAGGAACGCGCCGACCAGAATGGCAAACAGGCTGCTGTGCTGCCCGCGAAATCTGAAGCGTGCGTAGGCGTAGGCGCTGCTCGCTCCCAAGATGATCGAAGCCGCTGCCGCCCCGCCGGCGATGATCAGGCTGTTGCGCAGCAGACCGAGGAACGAAAGCGATTGCGAGGGCGTCTTCCAGACCTGGGTGAACACTTCCAGGGTCGGTTTGAGCGGCCATAAGCGGAATTCGGTCGGCGCGCCGTGCAGCGAGCCGTCCAGCGCCAGACGCAGCAACCCCCACAACGGAGCCAGCACGAATGCAGCGACGATGGTGAGGGCGAGTTGTGTCAGAAGCTGGCGGTGGATGGGGAGCCGCGGCTTAGCCATAGCTCACCCCCTCGCCAGCTTTGGTCAGGCGGGTGAACCTGCTGATCAGTAGAATCAGAATCAAAAGGATTACGATGTTGATTGCGGCGGAAAGGGCGTAGTTCCCATTGGAAAAGATGAAATAAGAACCTGTTGCAAAAGTGACCATCGGCGGATTCAGCAGGGCAAATAAATAAAACTGGTTAAAGGCGAAGATGGCGCGGATGATGATAGCCGGAACCAGCAGCGGGAAGATCAACGGCCAGGTTATGAAACGAAAAAGCCTGACCCCGAAGGCGCCGTCGATCGCCGCGGCGTCATAGACCTCTTGGGGAATCATTTTCAAGCCCGCCGCGGCGGATAAAAACATGAATGGAAAACCGTACCAGAGCGCGGCTGACAACAGTACAAGCAGGGCCAGATTGGGATCTTTCTGCCAGGTCGTGCTGAAATTGACAATTTCCGGAGCCTGCTGCGCCCAGGGCCTGGCTGCCAGGCTGATGAAGCCGAAGCGCGGTTCGAAGATCTGCGACCAGCTCAAAGCAGCGATAAACTCCGGGATCGCCCAGGGCAGGATGAATAAGGCTGTCCAGGCGCGCTTGAGGAGCACGCCTCTGCGCTGCAGCAGGAGCGCCACGCCGATTCCCAGAGCAAGCTGGGTCGTCACTGCCAGAATGGTCCACAGAATCTCAAAAACGTATGTGCTGCCGGCCCCCAGAAGTACGTTGAACAGCAGGTACAGCCCCGCGTAGTGGACCGTAGACGGGCGCCCGCCGCTCAGCGCGTCCAGATTTGGTTCGACCTGCCCGCTGACTCCCTGCCAGACCTCGCGAAACACGCCGCCGGTCAGCCCGTCTTTGATCGCCGAAGATTGAAAATCGGTCATGGCGATAGCCGCCTGGTAGATAAGCGGGAAAATGGCGATGGCTGCCAGTGCGAGCACGCCCGGCAGAAGCCAGGGCAGCACCCGCCCTGGTCGGTCGTAACGAGGGCGGTTGACTGCAAGGATTGCTTTGCGTTTGAACCGAATTGTCCGGAGCCAATGCCAGAACGGTTCAGCCAGATGGGCTTTGAAACCCTCGGCGGCTGCCAGAGAGAGCGGCGCAGTGACGAGCAGGATGTACTGCGGCCATTTGGTCGGCCAGACCAGTAAAAAACCCAACCCAAGCGCCAGCCAGAGCATGTAGACCGGGTGTTTGTTCCTGGCGCGAGCCAGCCCGAAGAGCGCCAGAACGGTGATGAGGATATCGATGGAAACCAGAAAAACGCCTGGATGCCAGGGCACTGAGATCATCAGCCAGTTGAGCGGCTGCCACCAGGGGTAGCCGGCCTGGCGAACCTGGTCGGAAGCGGCGTAACCGCCGTGGAAGAGGACCGATTCCTTCAGCCGGTTTAACGGGTCAGGCCACAGGTATGGGTCGGCGGCGAAAAAAATAAGCAACGCCAGCCCGCCCCAGGCCAGCAGCGGGGATACCCATTTCCAAATATGGCTGAAACCCGGGTTTACATCCTGAGGGCGGGTGGACCACAGCCAGTGCGCAGCCACAGCGAGCCCGCTGATTACGAAATAATATTTGGAAGCGGCGGTCAGCCCGAGAAAGAGCGCTGAGAGAATCCACCAGACCGGGCGCTTTCGGTTCGATTTTTGATAACGCAGATAACAAACGACTACGAGGAGGCTGGTCAGCGAGGGCAGGCTCTCCAGCATCACCTGGCTGGCGTATTTGATCGTGAAGGTATGGATGCCGAGGAACAAACCGGCCAGGGGATTGATCACGGCGAGAATTGCCACCTCGAGCAGATTGATCCATGCGGAGGATGCCCGCGCGGCTTTCAACGGTTCTGGCGGGAGGTTCTGGTTGATCGCCGCCTGGACCGATTGATCCGAGATCAGGGGGAAAGGATCGACGGTAAGTAAGGTAAAGCCGTAGACGATTTTTGCCAGCGGCGGGTGTTCTGGCCGGTAATTCTCGCGTAAGAAGACCCCCAAGTCGCCTGCGCGGACCCCTTCGGCGTAGAGCTGACCGGCGCGGAGGTAATCGTCCTCGTCGTAATCGGGCGGCAGTTTTTCAACCGCCCGCGCGCGGAGCGCGCCTGCCAGCGCAATGATGATCAGAATGAATACCACCCGTATTGCGATCTTCGCGAAGGTTTTCATGGCCTTCAACCCTGAAAAAAGGAGGCGGATCAATCCGCAGGGACGGCTGCGTTTTCTGCCGGCGCCGGCGTGAAGCGTTTCTGCCCGCCGAGTTTTCCGTGCAGAGCGACATACCCGAGCGCAGACACAATGCAGAGCAGTCCGCCAATGTACCAGAGCAGGTTGGGGTTCAGGTTATCGATGATCATTCCGGCTGCGGCGGGACCAATCGTTTGCGGGATGGCCCAACCGAGCCCGAACATGGCCATGTAGCGTCCGCGCATGTCCTCGGGAGCGAAGTTGGAAGCCAGCGACTGGCTGGTTGGCACACCGATCATCTCGCCGATGGTAATGATGATGATAGCCAGGGCGAACAGCGGGTAGGCAGAGACGAAGCCGAACATGCCAAACCCGACCGCGTAGAACAGGGTCCCGAGCGCCATCATGATGAAAGGCGGGCTGCGGCGAATCCAGCGGGTGACCGAGAATTGGAAGAGAACGACCACAATGGCGCTGGTGGTGAGCAGGAAACCGTACCTCTGGGGATCGATCTGGTGCACATCGCGTAAATATACTGAGAGTGTGTTATACATTTGCTGGTAAACGACCAGCATCAGGATTCCACAGGTCATGAAGGCCATAAACGCGTAGTCGCGCAGCACCAGGCGGTAGCCGGCCAGGGTTCGCAGCACGGATTCCTCGCGCTTCTCGGGCGCCGTCTCCGGTTTGGTTTCAGGGACGAAACGGAAGACAATCATCGCGACGATGCAGCTGATCACCGCATCGATCACAAATAAGGCGAAGAACGACCTGGCTGCAACCAGCCCGCCGATGGTCGGACCGATGATCCAGGAGAGATTGCCGGCCACGCGCAGCACACCAAAGCCTTCTGTGCGCTTGTTTTCTGGCAGCAGATCGGCAATCATCGCGTTGTGGGCAGGCCCTGCCATGTGAGAGAACAGGCCGATGAACACGGCGAGGGGGTAGAGCACCGACATCCTCTCGACCAGACCGAGGGTCAACATGCTGAGCGCGCTGATGACCAGACCGATGATAATCAGGCGCTTTCGCCCGAATTTATCGGTCAGCGCGCCGCCGATCATGCTGCCAATCAATCCAAAAAGTGAAAAAATTCCCAGGATGAAGCCGGCTTCGGTCATCCCGACCTTGAATTTCTGGGTAATGTAAAGCGAGAAGAACGGGAAGAGAAGGGTTCCGCCGATACCGTCGATAAAGGCAGCCAGGACGACCACCCAAAATTTTGATGGGAACTCATGATAGGTTGTTTTGAGTCGCTTGAGCATGAACCTGATTATAACTTTCCTCGTTAATCGAGAGTTAAAAGTGGGAACCAAAAAAACGGATTATGGATGGATTGTTCCTGCTCATCCACCTGGATAGAAACCTCTTCGTGCGCGAGTCTATCCAGATCTACTGCCGGATCCTGCAGATTGGACTTCCCATGCAGATGATCATTATCCCCTAAATCGTACCGAAACCTGAGCTGACTCCAGAGACGATCCCTGAGCCTGTCGAAGGATAGTCTCTGGAATCAGCTCAGAGGCTGGCGGTTAATATTTCCGCGCGTCGGAATGAACCACCGGGAAATGTGCGGCGCTATCGAGGCGAAGGTGAATCAGGATTCTTCCAGGATCACCAGCCCGACGACACCTGGACCGGCATGGACTGAAAGGCCCGGGGTAAAGTCGGCGAGGATCAGTTCACCTGCGTAGCCGCTGCGGGCGCGGAATTCTTTCTCCAGTTCGTGGGCTCCCACTAGGTTGTTTACGTGAATCAGCGCTGCGGCCTCGATGTTCTTGCCACTCACCGCTGTGTCAACCAGCTCGAGCAGGCGATCGACTGCCTTGCGGTGGGTGCGGATCCGCTCGAGGAGCTCCAGCCTGCCGTCGCGAATGGTCAGAATTGGCTTGATGTTGAGCGTATCGGCCATTCCGGCGACAAATTTCCCTACCCGCCCGCTCATCGCCACATACTTAAGTGTGGCCAGCAGGGCATAGACGTGCAGGCGCCTGGCGGTATCCTCAACCGCGACGGAGATCTCCGCCGGAGTCGCTCCCGCCTGGGCTGCCCGCGCGGCAGCCAGCGCCATGAAACCCTGGGCCATCGACATGGTCAGCGAATCGATAACGGTGATGTTCCGATCTGGAAACATTTCACAGGCAGCGACTGCAGAGTTATAGGTCGAACTGACCTTGCTGGAAACGCAGATGCAGACGATCGCATCCGCGCCTTCATCAAAGGCGCGCCGGTAAGCCTCAGCAAACGCGTTTGGCGAGGGGGCAGCCGTGGTTGGCAGTTTGTTTTTTTGGTCGACCAGCTCGAATACCTTGGCGTCGTCAATATCCGCGCCGCAGGTGTAGGATTCTTCGCCGAAGTGGATGGTGATCGGCACCTGCTGAATGTCGAAATCCTCAGCCAGGCCGGGCGGCAGACTCGAATCGGTGTCGGTGATAATTGCGGTTTTTGGCATACGATTGTCCTTTTGGAAGAATAAGGCCTTGATCTGAATCAGAATAACCCTTCATCTACGCAGAAGATATCCAAATTTTATATGCTAATGATTAAAATCATCAGGAAAACGGAGGTTGAGAAAACAAATCAGCGGGAATTCACACCTCCCGCTGATTTTGACTTCTCCTCCTTTGAGAATTTTCGCAATTAACACTCACTGTGCCCGCAGGCGTAGCATTTACGGCAGCCTTCCTCGTTGATCACCGCAGCCTCGCCGCATTCCGGGCAGAGATCGCCGAAACGCTGCGCTTTTTGCGGTCCGGAGACCATTTTATTCCGTTTCGCGGGTTCGGCGGCCAGCTTTTCACCCCGCGCCGGTTCAGGTTCGACCGACTTCTGGGCTGCCTGACTGACCAACCGCTCTGCGCGGTTCTGCAGGTATTCATCCAGCACCTGCCCGACGCCGTCGGGAAGCGAGCGTACCCGGTTGGGGCCGAAGCCGAGGGGGCGCCCGCCGCCGATGCCAAGAAGCTGGTTGGCCGCCTCGCGCAGGCGCCGGGAAGGCTCGATGGTCGAGGCCAGGCGGAGGGTGTAGGAGAGCAGCCGTCCAATCGCTTCGGACACGGCTGCGGTGTCAGAGCCGGCCTTGGCGGTGTTGATAAACACCTCGAAGGGCTGGTTCTCGCCGTTTTCGTTGACGGTGATAAAGGCTTTGCCCAACGGAGTTTCGATCGAGTAAGTAAAGCCGGTCAAAAAGCGCGGGCGCGGTTTCTTCGTCTCGTGCCAGATGGTGAACTGCTCGATCATTTCCTCGCCTGCGCTCTCATCGGTTTGTTTTTTCTGGGCGGTCGCGCGGGTTTCGAGGACGACTTTCTCGCGCGAGCCGGTGACATAGACAGTGATGCCCTTGCAACCGAGTTTCCAGGCGAGCATATACGCCGTGGCCACGTCTTCTTCGCTGGCCCCGGCAGGAAAGTTGATCGTCTTTGACAGAGAGTTGTCCACGAATGCCTGCATGGCAGCCTGCATGCGGACGTGCTCTTCGGCGCTGATATCGCCCGAGACGACGAATACCCGGCGGATTTCTTCAGGTACTGCTTCCACATGCTGGCAGGAGCCTTCGCGCATCACCTGTTCGATGATCGCCTCGCACTGTTCGGGATCGATGCCGGTCTTTGCCAGGGCTTGCTCAAACTGCGGCGAGGCATAGAGAAGCTGCAGATCCTTGCCATTGTCATTGACGTGGCGGATGTAGGCCAGGGCAAAAACCGGCTCGCAGCCGTAGCCCTCGCAGCCAGCGACGGTGGCGATGGTTCCGGTGGGGGCGATTGTGGTTTGGGCGGCATTGCGGATGCCATGGATGCGGATTTCGTCGACCAGCCCCTGCCAGTCGACCTCCGGGCGGTTGAAGCTGCGTTGGTAGGGAGTGATCGGCTGGGGCGGAGTCCAGCGGAAATTTGCCGGATCGTAAATCGAGCCGGAAATGGCCGGGAAGGGGCCGCGCTCGCGGGCCAGTTTCAGGCTGGTCAGCATGCAGTGGTAGCGGATAAACTCCATCACCTGAGCGGCGAATTCCTGCCCTTCCTCCGATCCGTAGCGGATGCCGCAGTGGTACATCAGGTCAGCCAGCCCCATGATCCCCAGACCGATTCGCCTGGCGCGGAACGCCGCTTCTGCCAGTTGCGGCACAGCCGGGACGTATTTGTTGGCTTCGACGACGTCGTCGAGAAATATGGTCGAGGTTTCGACGGCTTTACGCAGCCGCTCCCAATCCACGCTGGCGTCCGTTCCCATCATCTGGGCAAGGTTCACTGAGCCCAGGCAACAATTTTCGTAGGGTCCAAGCCACTGCTCGCCGCAGGGATTGGTTGCCTCAAGCGGATAGAGATGCGGCACTGGATTGGCGCTGTTAGCGGTATCCAGGAAGAGCATTCCGGGTTCCCCGTTGTGATGGGCCTGCTTGACGATTTTGGCGAATAAATCCCGCGCGCGAACTTTCTTATAGGTGATGATCGGCACGCCGGCGGCTTCCATTTGTTCGAGGGTGCCCTTCACCTGGCGGTAGTTTTCCGCCTGAATGTCTGGGAAACGCAATTCCCACTCTTCGTCGTTTTCTACGGCGCGCATGAAGGCGTCGGTAATGCCTACCGAGATGTTGAAGTTGGTGATCTGGTTCTCGTCCGTCTTACAGGTGATGAATTCCTCGATATCGGGGTGGTCGATGCGCAGAACGGCCATGTTCGCTCCGCGGCGGGTTCCGCCCTGGGCGATCTCGCCAAAGGCATTGTCATAAACGCGCAGAAACCCGACCGGGCCGGTCGCCTGTCCGGCTGAGGATTTCACCAGGCTGCCCTTTGGCCGCAGGCGGGAAAACGAGAAACCGTTTCCGCCGCCGGTTTGCTGGATGAGGGCGGCGTCGCGCAGCGTCTGGAAAATCCCGGCGGAATCGCGGCCCATATCGTCGTTGATCGGCAGGACAAAACAGGCAGCCAATTGGCCCAAAGGGGTTCCGGCGCCAGTAAAAGTCGGTGAATTGGGAAAGAATTGCTTCGATGTGAGCAGACGATAGAACTCTCGGGCGATGGCCATGACATCGCCGTTCCATTTTTCTTCCACTTTAGCTATATGGTATGCCACCCGCCAGAACATCTGATCCACGGTCTCGGCCGGTTTGCCGTCATCCCGGCGGCGGACGTAGCGGCGCTCGAGGACCTGGCGCGCGTTCTCACTCAATTGAATCGAGGGAAGGTCGCTCGGGATGGGGGGCGTTGGTAACATGGAATGTTTATCGGATCTGGATTTTGCAATCATCAGCGGTTCCTCCAACAATAATATTCTCAGCCTTCCAGAAGCCGGTCGATTTCTTTCCGAATGGCATGTAGATCGTTCAGGTGCAGGTAGACAATCGCATAACGGATATAGGCCAGCTGGTCGAGCTCTTTCAAACCGGCGATGACCATATCACCGATCACCCGCGACGAAACCTCTGAGCGGCTCATCTGCTGAAGCGAAGATTCAATCTCTCCAACCAGGCGCTCGATTTCGGCGGCGGAAACTGGCCGCTTGGCGCAGGCGATGCGGATGCCGCGCATCAACTTCTCGCGGTCGAATTCCTCGCGGGTGCCGTCGCGCTTGACTACCAGGGGGGTCGCCAGAATTGGGCGCTCGTAGGTGGAGAAACGCTGGTGGCAGGCCTCGCATTCCCTCCGGCGTCGAATTCCACCGCGGGTATCGTGAGTCGTATCCAGGACGCGAGTCTCCTCATTCTGACAGTATGGGCAACGCAAGAGAACCTCCCTCGATTTGTTGCTGGTCTTTCAGTTATTGGTTTGAGCTGAAAAGGTCCGATGTTACCGTCTGTTGGAGAGGAGCGAAGAAGAATCCAGCCCGGTTGTGCCCTGCTTATCTTATTTTGAAAACATACCCCCCATATCTGGGGGTGTATTGGAGTGAAGTCGTATATTTACGGTAGAATTTTAGCATAATCGAATTTTATGCGCAAGTGTTCCAGGACTTCTCTAATCTTAAAATATTCTTGGCGGGAACTATTTTAACTGTCGGCTGGTCGATGGTCGTGTATATTTTATTGGATCAACAATATTCGTATAGTTCAGCAGCATATCTGGAGACATTATGAGAGAAAATATGAATTCATCCATAAATGGTTGCAGGTAGAGACGGCCAATCTCTGCGATGATCCGCGATAGTTGGCATCTTAAAAGGTTTGGGGGCTTTCCATCGGGACCGCTCCTCTGGAAAGCCCCCGTAAGACAGGTTTAACTGCTACCGATAAACTGAACCATGCAGCACACTTCACCCTGTGGAGGGAACAGGGCTCGGGCTTTTAAGGTGCAGAAGGACCACGCGGGCTGAAGGCAGTCTAAACCAGAGATCAAGCGATGATCTCTTCGCTGAGTACCAAAGACGCTAGGGTGTCCATTCCCGCGGAGGGCGGCGTTCTGTCTGGCTGATTGCCAGCCAGGCAGAAGCTGCCTCGCCAGCGCGTTTAGCGCTGGGAGCGGTTTCGCAGGAAAGCCGGGATGTCGAGATCGTTGGTGTTGATCACCGTCGGCTGAAATTCCAGCGGTGTCGGAATGGACATTGGACGCTCAGGATTCGTCACCGGAGTGGCCGATGAGAGGGTATGGGCTTCCTCCTTGCTGATCGGCCTCATTTCCTTTAAAGGGGAACGCACTCCAGGCCGGTCGAAGCCGGTGGCGATAACCGTGATGCGGATTTCTTCACCCATGTTCGGGTCGATCACCGCGCCGAAGATCAGGTTGACGTCCGGATGGGCGGTTTCCTTGATAATCGCTGCGGCCTGGTTGACTTCGAACAAGGTCAGACTGTTGCCGCCGGTGACGTTAAAGAGGATACCGCGCGCGCCGTCGATGGTGATGTCGAGCAGCTGGCTGGAAATGGCCATCTCCGCGGCGATCCGGGCGCGATCCTCGCCTGTGGCGCGGCCGACCGCCATCAAGGCGGCGCCGCCCTCGGACATGATCGCGCGTACATCGGCAAAGTCGAGATTGATCAGACCGGGCACGGTGATCAGCTCGGAGATGCCCTGGATGCCCTGGCGCAGGACGTCGTCGGCTGTTTTGAAGGCCTCTTGCAGGCTGACCTTCTTATCGACGATCTGCAGCAACCGGTCGTTCGGAATAACGATCAGCGTGTCGGCGTGTTCTTTCAGTTTGGCAATGCCCGCTTCAGCAGACTGCTGGCGGCGCGCGCCCTCGAAGCTGAATGGGCGGGTGACGACGCCGATGGTCAACGCGCCGACTTCCTTGGCGATTTGAGCCACGATCGGCGCTCCACCGGTTCCGGTTCCACCGCCCAGGCCGGCGGTTACGAAGACCATGTCAGAGCCTTTCAGGACTTCGTACAATTCTTCGGCCGATTCCTCGGCGGCTTTCCGTCCGGATTCAGGATTGCCGCCTGCGCCCAGACCGCGGGTCGATTTATCGCCGATCCGCACCCGGGTGGGGGCCTTGGAAAGCAGCAGCGCCTGTGCGTCCGTGTTGACGGCAACGAACTCGATGCCGCTCAGACCTTCGTCAATCATCCGATTGACGGCATTGCATCCTCCTCCGCCAACGCCGATCACCTTGATCCGGGCAAAGGATTCGCCTTGTTGAGAGTTGAGTAGATCCATGATATCCTCCGTTTGAACCTGTCTTGTGATGGTTTCTCCTGATGAATTCTCAAAACAACCTGCGGTCAACCTTTTAGGGTAGTAAGCGTTTGAGAAAGTTTTTAACCTGTTCAGAATTCAATAGTCCTCCTTTTGAGAAACGCCGGCGAGTAATGACCTGTTCAGTCTCGCTCATCAACAGCGCCCAGTGCAGCAGACCGACGCTGGTGGAATATGCCGGGGAATGGAGCTGGTCGGTCAGTCCGATCAGGTTTTCGGGACGAGCGACGCGCACGGGCAGGCCGAGTACATTGCTGGCCAGTGCGCGCATGCCGGGCAGAAGGCTGCTCCCGCCGGTCAAAACCATGCCGGCTGGCAGCAGTCCGTCATACCCCGAACGCTTGATCTCCTGAAGGACCAGCAGGAAGATTTCCTCCACGCGAGCCTCGATGATCGATGCCAGGTCGCGCCGGTTGACCTGCTGCGGCCCTTCCTGACCAAAAGAGCGCACGGTGATGATTTCATTCTCGCCGACCTCGCTGGTCAGAGCGTGCCCGTGCTGTTTTTTGACATCCTCGGCTTGCTGGATTGACAGACGCAAGCCGTGGGCAATATCCGAGGTGATGTGATTCCCGCCAACCGCCAGTACCATCGTGTGCCAGATATCTCCGTCGATGTAGATGGCCAGGTCTGTGGTCCCGCCGCCGATGTCGCAGACGATCGCGCCCATCTGCCGCTCGGTTTCGCTGAGGACCACTTCAGCTGATGCCAGTGGATTGAGAACGAACTGCGAAACCTGCACGCCGGCGGCTTCGACGCACTGGCGCAGGTTCTCGACGGTGGACTGGGCGGCGGTGATGATGTGCGCCTCGACTTCAAGCCGGTACCCGTGCATGCCGATCGGCGTGCGGATACCGTCCTGTCCGTCAATGACGAAACTTCGCTGGATCACGTGAATGATCTGGCGGTTGTGGGGAATGGCAACAGCCTGGGCCGCTTCGAGCGCGCGTGCCACGTCAACCTCGTCGATGACCCGCCCTGAGATGCCAACCACCCCGCGGCTGTTGACCGAGGATACATGCGAGCCAGCCAGGCTGACCAGCGCTGAGGTGATCTCCAACCCTGAGGTGCGCTGGGCTTTCTCGATTGAGCGGGCGATCGCGGTTGAGGCGGCGGCGATATCTACAATGGTCCCTTTGCGGATGCCCTGCGACGGTTCGATCCCGACGCCGAGGATCCGCATGTTTCGCTCGCCCTCCACCCGCGCTACCAGCGTGCAGACTTTGGTTGTGCCGATATCAATTCCTACAACGATTGGTTCATCCATGGCGGACTCCATCACTTGTAAAATGGCGCGTTGACGTATTCAACGCTGACCATCTGAGTTGGTAATTTTCCCTGAAGCTCGAGGTGCACGATGATGTATTCATACATGTTCATTTTTTCTTCGAAGTTACTCAAGTCCTTGCCGATAAAGACATCCCAACCGCGGGGATCTTTCCAGCCGAGACCATTGATTGTGTCATAAACCAGGCTCGATTCCGGCGGAATGCGGGCTTGCAGGTCGAGCAGCGAGGCGATGATTTTCGGGTCGATATTCTGCCCCCAGACAGTTACCGGGCTTACCCCGGCGGTGATAGGGATCTGTCTGGCCGCATCGCTATCAGCTGCAGCCGCTTCAAGTGGGGCTGGATTCAGCAGCGCCGGTAATCCGTTGGTGGAGACTTGCACCAGGGTTTCGACTTCTCCGCGCGGCGGCAGAATGGTGCCTTCGGCGTCGATCCAGTACGAACCGTCGGCGGTGTTCCAGGAAACCACGGGTGTGCGCTCGTTCACCTGGATGGTCACTTTCGCAGGCAGGCCGACGCGGACCTGAATATCCTGCAGCTCGGGGAACGCCGCCGCCAGCTTTTCTTTAGCCTGGGCAGCGTTGAACTCGATGATTTTGGTACCCTGCAGCCCCAGGACTGCCTCAATGTCGCTGAAGGTCAGACGCTGGATGCCCTGCACCTCGTATTGCTGCACCAGGAAGGTTGGCGAGGTCGCCAGCCCGTAGAGCGCCAGGAGCAATGCGATTACCAGCAGACCGGAAAGGACGCGCCAGTCCGGACGGATGAAGGGGATGGCCGGGAGGCGCAGTTCTGCCCCGGTGCTGCCAAGGGTGTAATAATACTGGCGGCGCACCCGGGTCTGGGCAACTTTACGGAGCGGGCGGGCGGCGGTCGGGTGCGTCCCGCGCACGATCACCGGTTGAGATGGGATCGGGTGACTGGCGGCCTGGCGAGTACGCGAAACGGTTTTTTGGCTGCGTTGCGCCCGGCGCTGCCGGATGAGGTCTGCCCGGCTGACATTATCCATTGCTTTATTTGCCCTCATGGTTCCCTCCGGTAAACAAACTCTGTGCGATCGCGGTCCGATTTGCGTTCCAGAGCGAGTTCGATCAGGCGGTCGAGCAGAGCTGAGTAGTTCAAACCGCTGGCTTCCCACAACTTCGGATACATGCTGATTTGGGTAAAACCGGGGATTGTGTTCACTTCGCTGAGGTAAATGTCCAGATTCTCCCGGTCGAGCAGAAAGTCCACCCGCGCCATGCCCGCGCAGTCGATGGCTGTGTAAGCTTTCACCGCGATATCGCGCACCTGCTCGCTAACTTCTTCTGGCAGGGGAGCGGGGATCAATAACTGCGAATTGTCCGAAAGATATTTGGCAGAGTAGGTGTAGAAATCCTCGCCAGGAATGATCTCGCCCGGGCAGGAGGCCTGCGGCTGGTCGTTGCCCAGCACCGAGACCTCGATCTCGCGCGGGTTGGAGAGACCCTGTTCGATCAGCACCCGCCGGTCGTAACGGCAGGCTTCCATCAGTCCCTCATAAAGATCCGAACGGCTGCGGCACTTGGTGATGCCGACCGATGAACCCAAATTTGCCGGTTTGGTAAAGAGCGGATAGCTGGAGACTTGCTCCGCCGCCTGGATGACCGCATCGATATCCTTCTCGATCTGTGAGCGGTTGACCGTTGCCCAGTTCAGCACGGGCAGGCTGTTGGCGCGCATGATTTGCTTGAAGATGTCTTTGTCCATGCCGATCGCGGAGCCAAGTACGCCAGCGCCGACGTAGGCAACCCCGTTGAGTTCGAACAACCCTTGCAGGGTGCCGTCCTCGCCGAATGTTCCATGCAGCACAGGAAAGACGACGTCCAATTCCAAGAGTTTTTCCAGGGCAATAGAGCTGTCGCCTTCCCTGACGGTGTAGAGCCAGTGGTCGCCGGGTTCGGCGGTCATGAGCACACGCTCCAGCCTGTCAATCGAGCCGTCGGCAAGGGCTGTGAGGGCGTTTGGCCCGCAGTACCACTGTCCTGCCTGGGTGATGGCGATTTGGATGATCTCGTAGCGTTCGCGGTCCAGGTTGGCCAGCACGGAGCGCGCGGAAAGGAGCGATACCTCGTGCTCGCCCGAGCGCCCGCCGAATATCACTCCAACCCGAACCTTGTTTCCACTCATTGAGCCATGTCTCCTGTAGAACGATTGCCGTTCCAATCGCCAATCAGTTCGACTTCCAATTCCAGCCGGATGCCGAATTGCTGCTCGACCCGGCTGCGTACGATCTGGATCAGATTGTAGTAATCGCTGGCGGTGGCATCCCGGTCATTGACGAAGAAATTGGCGTGAATACGGCTGACCTCAACGCCGCCTACCCGCGTCCCTTTCAGTCCCGCGGCTTCGATCAGCCTGCCGGCAAAATCGCCAGGCGGGTTTTTGAACACCGAGCCGGTGCTCGCGCCTGGCGGCTGGGTGCGCTTGCGCTGGGCTGAGAACTGTTCCATCTTCGCTTTGACCTGCTCGGGGGTGCTGGGCTCCAGCCGGAATTGAGCGGCGAGGATGACCGAAGGTTCATGGCTGCGCTTGAGCCCGCTGGAGCGGTACTCGAATGCCATCTGTGCGTTGGTCCAGAGTTGTCTTCCTGCGGTTCGATGCAAGATATCTGCCAGTAAGAGATTCGTTTGGACGTCGCTGCCGTGCGCGCCGGCGTTGCCGTAGACTGCTCCGCCAACCGTACCAGGGATCGTCGCAGCCCACTCGAGACCGCTCAATCCGCGCAGGGCGGTTTGGCGGGCGACCGTGCCAAAATTTGCTCCTGACTCTGCCCAGACGGTGGGCGGGTTGCTCTCTGCGTCGATCCGCACCGTGTGCGCCCGGTTGAGGAGCACAACCCCGCGAATACCGGCGTCGCTGACGATTACATTGGCGCCGCTGCCCAGCAGGATGAAGGGAATCTTACGTTCCCACAACAGGGTAGCGGCCCGGGCAAGCTCGTCGGCGCTGCGAACCATCAAGAGGGCATCCGCCACGCCGCCCACCCGCGCGGACGTGTAGTTCGCGATTTGCACGTTTTCCTGCAGGCGGTTGCCAAACAAGCTGTGCAACTCGGTGAGGGGGAGGGTGGATGCGGTGGGTTTCATGGTCGGGTCGATTCCAACACTGGGCGGTCCCAATTAACTGGATTGAATCCTTCGAATCAGCTGGTTGAAGACTTCCTTGCGGGGTCTCTGGGCGTTATCTGTTGGCTGCGCTGTAAGATTGCGAGAACTGGATGATTCCTTCTGATATTGGATAAGCTGTTCGATCCGTTCGTTGACGGCGGCGGCATAGGCAGCCAAATCCATCCGCTTGGCCGGTTCAGTCATGGTTTTCCTCCTTGTTTTGTAACCCGCGCAATACATCACTGCTGATCTGATCGGCGTCGCCTGCAGAGAGGACCAGGAGCACGTCTCCTTCGCGCAGGTTTTCCATCAAATAGAGGGTAGTTGCGGCGAGGGAGGGGATGAATCTGGCGTCGGGATGCTGCATGCGCTCGACCACCTGACTGGCCGAGAAATCGCCCTGCTTTTCGCGGGCGGCATACACCTCGGTGACGATCACCCTGTCGGCAAGCTTGAAGGCTGAGGTGAATTCTTCCAGCAGGGCGATGGTGCGCGAATAGGTGTGCGGCTGCCAGACGGCCCATATGCGCGCCCTGGGATAGCGCTGGCGGGCGGCGGCAAGGGTGGCGCGCACCTCGGTAGGGTGGTGCGCATAGTCATCAATTATTGTGATCCCGCTGTGCTCGCCGACCAGGTCGAACCGCCTCCCGGTGCCGCTGAACTCAGCCAGCGCCGCCGCAGCAGCATGTAGATCCAGTTGTAACTGATCGGCGACTGCGACCGCCGCCAGAGCGTTGAGCACATTGTGCTCGCCGGGTACCTGCAGACTTACCGAGGCGAGCGGGCGGCTCTTCTCTTTTTCGCGGAAAATCACGTCGAAGTCCATGCCGCCGCGGGGGTTGGTTTTTTCATGAACGGCGATGTAGTTGGATTGCGGGTGCTTTCCATAAGTCAAGGCTTTGACATCCCGGCGGTGGGGCATGTGGGCCAGGCGGACGCAGGCGAAATCATCGGCGCAGGCCAGGAGCGTGCCGCCATATTGCAGCCGGTTGAAGAATTGACCGAATGCATTCAAATAATCATCGGGAGTTGGGAAACAATCGGGGTGGTCGTGCTCTATGTTGGTAACGATGATGATCTCCGGGCTGAGACCAAGGAACATGTAATCGTACTCATCAGCCTCGATGACGAAATGAGGGCCGTTCCCGGCGTGGGCGTTGGTTCCCAGATCCTTGGAGACGCCGCCGATGATATAGGAGGGATCCTGTCCAATCCGGGAGAGCATCCAGGCAATCATCGCAGTGGTGGTAGTCTTGCCGTGGGTGCCGGCGACGGTGATGCCGAGGGAGCCAGCCATCAACTCTTTGAGGAAATCCGATCTCTTCAGTACAGGGATGCCCTGGGCCAGGGCAGCCTGGACCTCGACATTATCTGGCGGGATGGCTGACGAGCGTACGATGATGTCGGCACCGGCGATGTTTTGCGGGTCATGGCCGGCGAAAATCGTTACGCCCTGATCGATCAACTGGCGGGCGAGAGGGGACATCGTCCGGTCTGATCCCGTGACCTGATAGCCGCGTTCCTTGAGGAACAGGGCGATAGCCGAGAGGCCGGTGCCGCCAATGCCGATCAAATGGACGTGTTTCATCACAGGAACACCACCAGAACGAAAATGAACGCGATTGCGACTGCAAAATACACTCCCGGCGTTCCCAACCATGCCGGAGGCAGGAAGGGCATCAGGCGCAGCGCAGCTTCTCCGACCGGCGTGGCCGGGTTGGGCGCGGAGATGATCGGGAAGGGGTAGCCCGCCTGATGTAGATAAAACCAGATGCTGCCCCAGATCAGGAAGCCGTTCACCCCGCCGAGGAAAAAGCCCAGCAGGATGTCCTGCAGCCGTTCGCGGGCGAACCGTCCGGATTCGGCGATGCGCGGCAGCTTGGGCGTCTGGTAGCCGAAAAAGACCAGGACAAGGACCATGACTGACCGCAGCCAGAATAACGTCGTCGGCGCGGACACCGGGAGAGTATCCCGGATGAAAGGAACAAAACGCTCCAGGACGGCGATCACGAACATGGCCAGGATCATGCCGAAGGTGACCAGGATTTCCCTTGCCCAGCCGCGCACCCCGCCGATCAAGGCGAACAGGATCACCATCATCCAGAAAACGACATTGATACTTACCATAGCGTCCGTTTTCCTTTCCGGGCAGGCTGTGCAGCCAGCTCGCGCAGCAGGTTGGCGATGTCTCTCGCCGCGTGCGGACGGGAAAGGGCTTGCATGGCACGGCGCATCTCGCTCAGTTTCTTCTGATCGGCGAGCAGATCCCTTACCACCGGGAGAAGCTCTGCCTGCAGGCGTTGATCCTCGATGACGACCGCCGCTTTGCGCTCGGCAAGGTAATCGGCATTGACCTTCTGGTAACGCCAGGCGTAAGGATAAGGTACCAGCACCGCCGGCAGGCCGAAAAACGGGAACTCGCCGAGCGAGGAAGCGCCAGCGCGCGAAACCGCCAGATCAGCCGAAGCCAGGGTGGCGCCCATTTCCTCATGGAGATAGGGGAAGGGGTGATAGCGGTCGGCCAGTGCGTCTGGGAGAGCCTGTGCTGCTGCTGAAACCTCTTGCCAATCGAGCTGCCCGCTGATGTGCACCACTTGAGCGAGCGCGAGCAGATCCGGCAGACTGCGGATCACTGCCTGGTTGATCGAGCGGGCGCCCTTAGATCCGCCGAAGATCAGCAGCACAGGCTGGTCGCCCTGCAGGTTGAGCGCTGCCCGCCCGCTCTCGCGGGTCCAGGTGCGCAACTCGAACCGCACCGGGTAACCGGTGGTCACCACCCGTTTTTTCGATGAAAAATACTGTCGCGATTCCGGCGTGGTTACCGCCAGGCAGTCCGAGAAGCGCGCCAGTGTTTTTAACGCCAGCCCTGGTTCAATATCCGGGACGAAGAGCAGGCTGTTGAGCGGGATGCCCATCAGCGCCATGGGCACTGCGACGTATCCGCCAGTGAAGAAGAGCACGTCCGGTTGAAATTCGCGCAGGATGCGGCGGGACGCGGAGACCCCGCGGGCCAGTTGGAGCAGGTTGCCGGGCAGTCTGCCAAGTCCGACTCCATGCACACCGGCAGCCGGGATTCCGGCGAAGGGGACGTTCTGGCGAGTTACCAAATCAGCCTCCATGCCCTTCTCTCCGCCGACCCAAAGCACCGCATCGGCCTCATCACCGAGTTCCGCGAGAACCGTAAGAGCGGGATACACGCCCCCGCCGGTTCCCCCGGCGCAAATTAACAACCGCACCGTAGGATTTTCCTTCCTTTTCGAAATCTTCACGCGCAGATGTGCGCGCAACGGACATAATCAAACCGATCGCTATCATGGTCATGGTCAGACTGGAGCCGCCTGCGCTGACCAACGGCAGGGCGTTCCCGGCGAAGGGGAAGAGGTTCACCATTACACCCATATTCAGGGTGGCTTCCAGGGCAATCCAGATCGTCAGGCCTGCTGCCAGCAGCCTGCCAAGTGAATCCTTCGCCCTTCCAGCGATGATTAAACCGCGCCACATAATGATGATGTTGAGCAGGATGACCAATCCGGCTCCGAAAAGGCCGGTTTCTTCGGCGACCACGGCGAAAATGCTGTCGGTGTGTGAGACTGGCAGGCCGAATTTTGAAGACCCGCGCCCGATGCCGACCCCGAACACGCCGCCGCGGACGATCGACTCAATCGAGCGCTTGATGTGGTAGGAAGCCGAGACCGGGTCGCGCAGCCCGGCGATATACTGAGCGATGCGCGCCTGACCGGTATCGGAAATGGCAACAAAGATTGCTCCGATGGCGAGGACGCCGAGCATAATCAGCACAATCTGGCGCAGGTCCACGCCGGCCAGGAAGAAGAGCAGGCCGCCAAGCATCAGGATGGTCAGCGTGGCGCTCAGGTCGGGCTGGAGGAAGATCAACCCGGCCGTGGTGCCGAGGATGAACGTCATGGGGATCAACCCGAAATGAATATTGTTAAGGACAGCCTGCTTCGAATGCAGCCAGAAAGCCAGGTAGATGATGATTGCCAGCTTGGCCAGCTCGGAAGGCTGGATCGAGCCGTTGAACAGGGTTCGCTTCGATCCGTAGCGGCTCTCGCCGAAGACCAACACCGCAAAGAGCAGGGCGATCATCACGATCATCATGACCACGACCAGTTTCTTCCACCGGCGGTAATCGATGTACATCACAATTGTGGCGGCAGCCACGCCGAGGATCGCCCACTTGAGCTGATTGATGAAATAGTAGGCTGGATTTTCTTCGCGCAGCATCGACGGCTGCCAGCTGGCCGAATAGACCATCAGGAGACCAAAACCGAGCAGGGCAGCCACGGCCAGCAGCATGGGCACGTCGATGCCCAGCCGCAGCGGACGTGGAGCGGCAGCGCTGACCAACGGTTTGACCCGGGGATTTACGACAGCTTGTTCACCCATTGGCGAAAAGCTTCTCCTCTCTCTTCGAAATCAGTAAATTCATCGAAACTGGTGCCTCCCGGCGAAAAAAGAACTACATCGCCTGGTTCGGCAATTTCCGCGGCCGCGTTGACCGCCTGTTCCAGCCCGGCGCAGCGGGTGATGGAATAAGGCCGGCTGCCGTGACCCGGCTCGCCGAGGGTCTGGAGGATCTTGTTGGCAGCTTCGCCGAAGACGATCACGTGATCGACCCGCCCGCGAATCTGGCTTGCCAGGTCCTGCCAGGGCAGATTTTTATCCCGCCCGCCAAGCAGCAGCACCAGCGGCTCGTCGAAGGAGCGCAAAGCCGCGCTGGTCCGCTCCGGGGCGGTGGCGATCGAGTCGTTGATCCATTGCACGCCTTTCCAGGTGCGGACATGTTCCAGGCGGTGATCCACGCCGCGAAAACCGCGCACCCCGGCCTGGATCGCTTCGACCGAGAAGCCGGCGGCGCGGGCGATGGCGGCGGCTGCCAGTACGTTGGCCAGGTTATGCTCGCCGCGCAGCATGATTTCCGCCCGCGGTAGGAGCGGGAAGCTCCGCCCGTCTTCATGCCAGTAGAGGATTTCATCCTGGCAATAAGCGCCGGTAAAGTCACCATCAGGGCGGTTGACGCCGAAGCTGACCAGCCGTCCGCGCACCAGTTGGTGCAGGTTCCATGAACCGGGATCTTCACGGTTGAGCACGGCGACATCTCCGGTTTTTTGATATTCCAGTATCCTCGCTTTGGCCGCCGTGTAATCCTCGAGGGTGCCGTGTCGGTCGAGATGATTGGGGGTGATGTTGAGCACTGCCGCGATTTTCGGCGCGCCGGTCATGATTTCGAGTTGGAAGCTGGAAAGCTCGAGAACGACGACGTCTTCCGGCCGAATCTGATCGAGCTGGTCGACCAGGGAATTGCCAATGTTTCCGCCGACCCAGGCCTGGCGCGGCGGCTGGACTTCTGCTTTGGCCATTCGCCCGACCAGCGAGGTTGTGGTGGTCTTGCCTGCCGAGCCGGTGATACCGATCACCGGGCAGGGCGCCTCGTCCAGAAAGATTTGCGAATCGTTGGATAGCGGTATCCCGCGGGCGAGAGCTTCCTGGACGATCGGGATGGTCAGCGGAACGCCGCCGGAAACGCAGAGCAGTTCGGCTGTATCGAGCAGGCTGAGCGGATGTCCTCCAAGCGCCCAGGCGACCGGCAATCCCTGCATGGCAGCCAGGGCGGCGCTCATCTTTTCCTCCGGGCGTTGATCGCTCAGGGTGACCTGAGCTCCGCGGTGGATCAGGAAACGCGCCAGAGCCAGCCCTTGCCGGGCAGCTCCCAGGATTACGACGCGTTTATCCTTCCAGGTTTCCATGCTCACACCATTGCCAGGGCGATGCCGAGCATCGCGAATAACAGCCCGACCAGCCAGAACCGCTGCACGACCTGCGTTTCGCTCCAGCCGCCGAGCTCAAAATGATGGTGCAAAGGCGCCATGCGGAACAGGCGCTTGCCCCTGGTAATCTTGAAATAACCGACCTGCAAAACCACGCTCAAGGCCGTGCTGACCGGGATGATGGCGATGATCGGCAAGAGCAGCCACTGACCGGTCATCAGGGCGATGACCGCCAGGGTGGCGCCGATCGCGAGCGATCCGGTATCGCCCATGAACAGCTCGGCCGGGTGGACGTTGAACCAGAGAAAACCGAACAGCGCGCCGACCAGGGTGAAGCAGAAGCGGGCGATGAACGGCTGGTTCTGCATCAGAGCAACCGCCCCATAAGCGGCGAATGCGGTCGCGGCAATCAGTCCGGCCAGCCCGTCCAATCCGTCGGTCAGGTTGACTGCGTTGGACATGCCAACGATGATGAAGACCGCGATGGGGATATATAGATCGCCCAAATCCAGCGCCGGCTCGATCCCGGGCCAGTACATTTCGGGAACGTCGAGAACGTACTTCAAGCCAAAGGCAATCCCGAGTGCCAGCACCACCTGGATGATGAACTTCGTCCGCGCGCGCATGCCAAGCCCGCGACGGGGACCGCGAATGCCCTCCCAGTCATCGACCGCGCCGAGCAACCCGTAGGTGACCAACACCAGCATGGGCAGGAGCACCGAGCGCCCGAGAACGGTCACGCCGATCAGCGAGGCTGCATTGAGCAGAACGGTGAGAAGCACCACCGGGAGGATGATCATGACGCCGCCCATGGTCGGCGTGCCCATCTTCGATACGTGCCGTTCCGGACCCTCCAGGCGGATCATCTTGCCGACTCGGAAGTGGCGCAGGATGCGCAGGAGGGGCGTGCCCCAAATAATTGCCAACATGAAGCTCAGCGTGCTGAGGGCCAGGGCCAGGGAGGTCTCTTTCATTGCTCCACCTCGAGGGCCGAGACAATTCGGTCCATCCGCAGTCCATGCGAGCCCTTGACCAGGGCGACATCGCCCTGGACCAGCATCTTGCGCAGCTGCTCGATTGCCGCCGGGACATCCTCCACGCTGGTCACTTTATGTTTGGGCAGTCCAGCTTCGATGGCTGCATCTGCAATCAATTTGCCCAGTTGGCCGACGGTGACCAGATAATCGACGACTTTTGCGGCTCGGGCGCCAACCATTCGATGGCCCTGCTTTTCGTACGGCCCCAGTTCCAGCATATCGCCAAGGACGGCGATTCTGCGCCCTTCCAGCTCTTCCAGCAGGTTCAATGCCGCCAGAGTCGATTCGGGCGAAGCGTTGTAGGAATCGTCCAGGATCAGGGCGCCATTATCCGTGTGGACGGCAACCAGGCGCAACTGGGAGTGGCTGCTTTGCAGGCCGCTGATGATTTCCTGCCAGGTCAGGCCTTCGATCAGCCCGACAGCGGCGGCGCGCAGGATCGTGTGAACCGAATGCCGCCCAATCATCGGCGCGCGGATGCGCATGGTGTCATTGTGAAAATGGAGCCGAAAGCGGATGCCCTTCAAGCCGTCGCTCTCGATTTCATCCGCCCACAGATCGGCGCAGGCATCGAGTCCGTAATAAAACACATTTGCCCTGGTTTTTTCGGCCATTGGGCGCACGTAAGGGTCGTCGTAATTGAGGATGGCCACGCCGTATGGGGCTTCCGGCAACGCCTGAACCAACTCGGCCTTACCCCTGGCAATTTCCTCTTGAGTGCCGGCGCGTTCAGCATGGACGGTGCCCACGTTGGTGATCACTCCAACCTGCGGCAGCGCCAGGCTGCATAAAAAGCTGATCTCCCCCGGCACGTAAAAGCCCATTTCGAGCACCGCCACCTGGTAACCCGGCCCCAGACGAAGCAGAGTCAGCGGCAGGCCGATTTCATTGTTGAGGTTGCCGACGTTTTTCAGCACCCGGTATCGCTGGCTGAGCACCTCGGCGATCAATTCCTTCGTCGTGGATTTGCCCACTGAGCCGGTCACGCCGATTACGCGGATGTCCAGCTTACGCCGCCAGAAGGCGGCGATTTTCTGCAAGGCAGCCAGAGTGTTTTCCACCCGCAGGCAGAACGGCGGTCTTGGAATGGTCATCTGTGAGGCAGCAGCACTGCTCCGCAGGTCGATCACCGGGCAGCCGTATTGGATGTCCTTATCGACCAGGGCCAGATGAGCGCCGCGTTCGAATGCATCCTGGATGTAGTCGTGCCCGTCCACCCGCTCGCCGGGGAGCGCGACGAACATTCCGGCCGGGATGACCTGGCGAGAATCGATCGCCGCCTCGCTGATGATCAGAGAGGCTGCATCGGGGCGTTCGCCGGTCAGGGCTTCGATTACATCTGCATAAGTAAGCACGTTCGTGTCCCTATTCTTGTCCTTGCAAGAGCTGCAGGCGGATTTCGTCAGGCGGCAGGTGGAGGTGAATGACCAGCTCGCTGGCAGCCTGGCTGAACACCGGCGCCGCAACGACCGACCCCCAGGGGGAGGAGGTGGGTTTTTCCAGCCAGACGTAAATGATAAACCTTGGGTCGTCCACTGGTCCCCAGCCGACGAATGAAGCGTTCGTTACGCTGGATTCATAGCCGTTCGGTCCGGGGATTTCGGCTGTACCGGTCTTCCCTGCCACGCGGTATCCGGGAACCAGGGCTGAGGAGGCCTCTTCCTCGAGGGAGAAAGCCAGCATATCGGTCAAAGTTTGAGCTGTTTCAGGCTTGACCACCTGGCGGATCAGCCGCGGCTGGATATCGTATTGCACGCCGTCCTGGATGTAGGCCTTGACCGCGTGAGGGGCCATCATCTTCCCACCGTTAGCCATGGCGGAAATTGCGGTGATCATCTGAATGGGGGTCGCCGCGACGCCCTGACCGAAGGCGTTGGTGCCGAGGTTGATCGGGTACCAGTTCGGATCGCCCGGAAGGCTGAGCGGATAAACTGCTTCACCGGCCAGGTCGATGCCGGTGTACTTGCCGATCCCGAATTTTTGCAGATATTCGTAGAATTGAGTAGGTCCCAGCTCTTTGGCGACCCAGGCCAGACAGACGTTCAGCGAATGCTGCATGCAGCCGGTCATTGTCTGCGGGCCCCAGGCGCCGCGGTCCCAGTTATAGATATAAATGCCGCCGACTTCGATGGCGCCGGTGTCGATGAATTGGGTGTCGGGCGTAACGGCGCCGGCATCCAGGGCTGCTGCCATGGTGAGCACTTTGAAAACCGAGCCGGGTTCGTATAATTCGCCAATAGCCCGGTTATATGGGCTGTTGTTCGGGAACACGTCTTTATACGTCCAGTATTCGTTCGGGTTGAAACTTGGCGTGGTTGCCATCGCCAGGATTTCACCCGTCTTCGGGTCCATCACGATAATCGTTGCCGATTCGGCGCCGCTGGTTTCAACGGCTTTAGCGGCAATCCTTTCCATAGACGCCTGAATTTCGCGGTCTATGGTCGAAATCAGGCTGCTGCCAGGCGGAACGGAGGGCAACTCCGGTATTTCAGAGGGATTCATCGGCAGGATGATGCGCTGCTTGGTTCCCGCCAGGAGACTATTATACTGCTCTTCCAGACCGAAAAAGCCGTGTCCGTCGCGCCGGTCGAAATAATTGAAAAATCCGATAACATTCGAGGCCAGCGTGTTTTCCGGATAGCTTCGCTGAAGGTGAGAAACCCAATGGACGCCGCTCAGAGACGGCCAGGCCTCTCCGCGCCTGGGTTTCTCCATGGTTTGATATTCCTTGACCTTGTCTTCCAGCGCTTTAACCTTTACAGCTGGGACGAAATCCGCAACGATCTGGTAGGTCTCGTTCCCTTCGGTTGAGAATGACTCAGCCAGGGTTTTGATCGTCTGGTAATCCAGGCCCAGTACAGAGGAGAGGTCCTGGGCAACCGTCTCGGGATTGGAAACTTCCGGCGGCGAAATGCCGATTTCATACACTTCGATGTTGCCCGCCAGCAGGTTTCCCCAGCGGTCGTAGATGTTGCCGCGTTCCGGTGTGATCACCCGAACTTCCTGGTTGTAAGTTTTTTCGAAGGTTTCTTTGAGCTCTTTAGCCTGGGTGCTGTTCTGAATGCGCACCATCTGCGCAAAAATCATCACGCCGACCAGTGCGATGGCAGCGCCGATGAAGCGGAGACGACCGATGCCGGCGGGATTCATTGGAGACCTGCCTTCGAGTCGATCAAGCGGAAAGTGCCCTGGTAGAGCCATTCCCAAAGGGATTGCTTGTATGCTGGCTTGATCAGATTGGATTCCACCGGCTTGTGGCTGGGCGGCGGCGCCAGGAAAACCACGCTCCGCCCGGAATATCCTTCGACCGTAACGTATTCGATCTCGTCGATCGAGGCCTGGTGGTAACCGGCTTCGCTGGCCCGGGCGCGCATCACTTCTGCGGAGTTGAGGTATGCCAACTCGGTTCGCAGATCGGCCAGTTGAATCTGGAGGGCTTCGCGCTCGATCTCGAGGTCATGGATGCGCGTGCCGGCAGCCGTTGCGCTGGCGCTCACGTACAGGTAAACCCCGGCGATGAGCATGAGGACTACCAGCACCAGCAAGAACCCGCCAATCCACTGGAGCTGGGTGCGCCAGGGAGCTTGACGGTATGCCTGGATGAGTGTCTGCTTCATTAATCAAGTGCTCCTTGATGATGACGGTTCTGGTAATCGTTGGTTTGCAAATGTCATGCCAGCTCAAGTTTTTCAGCGACCCTCAGTCGGGCGCTGCGAGCGCGAGGATTTTCCTGAATTTCCTCCTCTTTGGGCGTCACCGGCCGGCGGGTGATTTCACGGATAACGGCGCGGTGACCGCAGGTGCAGACAGGCTGCTCTGGGGGGCAGATGCAGTCACTGCTCTCCCTTCGGAAAAATTGCTTGACCAGACGATCCTCGAGGGAGTGGAAGGATATGACAGCCAATCTTCCACCGGGAGCCAGTAGATCGAGCGCCTGGGGGAGGGCAGCCTCAATGGCCAGCAGTTCCTCGTTGACCGCGATCCTTAAGGCCTGGAAGGTGCGGGTTGCCGGGTGGATTCGCTCGCGCTGACCAACCGCATGGCGGATCACCTCAGCCAGCTCGGTGGTGGTCGTGAGGGGCCGGGCCTGACAGATCGCTCGCGCGATCCGGCGGGCGTTTCGCTCTTCCCCGTAGCGCCAGATCAGGTCGGCCAGTTCTTTTTCTGGCAGGCTGTTGACCAGGCTGGCGGCGTCTCGGCCCTGGTGCGGATCGAAGCGCATGTCGAGCGGACCTTCGCTCTGGAACGAGAAACCGCGCTCGGGCGAGTCAATCTGCATGGAGGAGACGCCGAGATCAAAGAGGATTCCGTTCACGCTCTCCCAGCCAAGTCTGCGGCTTTCTTCTTCGAGCCGGGTATAGGAAGCGTGGACGAGCGTTACCCGGTTGCCGAATTCAGAAAGGCGCTGGGCAGCCAGCTCCAGCGCCTGAGGATCGCGGTCGAACGCCAGCAGGCGCCCGGCAGGCGAACTGCGCTCAAGTATGCCGTAGGCGTGTCCTCCTGCGCCGACTGTGGCGTCGACGTATCTCCCTGGGCTGATTGGCCTTAAAAAGTGTATAATTTCATGGTAAAGAACGGGTCGATGCTTGAAGAGCGGTTCTTCAGCCATCCCGAATCTTCTAGAGCGGGATGTCGAACGAAGCGAACCGCTGCGCAGTGGTTTTCGGATCGAGGAGCTTTTCCTGGTGACTGGCCCATAATTCTGGCGACCAGATTTCGAAGAAATCTCCTGCTCCGACAACGACCACAGTGGAATCGAGCTTGCATTTGCTCCGCAACCACTGCGGGATGAGGATGCGACCGGCTTTATCCACCTCTACCCAGGTCGCGTTCGAAAAAATCCAGCGCTTCAATGTTCGGGCGTCTTCGTCTGTTACGCTTGTGCCGCGAATGCGATTGGAGATGTTTTCGAAAGACGCCGCGGTGAGGACCATCAGGTTCTGGTCGAATCCAAGTGTAAGGTAGGCACCGCCGACGAGCAGCTCCCGGTAACGGGAGGGGACCGTCAACCGCCCTTTTTCATCAATGGAATGCTCGAATTGACCCAGGAACATACGTTCTAACTCTCCGATAATGGCGGAACGCCGGTCAGTTCCGGCGTCCCACCACTTTCACCCACTGTTATCCACTTTCTCCCACAGTATAGCGGATTTGTGGATGCAATGCAAGTTTTTTTAAGATAATTCGTATAACCAATTTTTAAAAGAGGTCAGGATGTCGAAGATTCAAACCAGTTACCGAACCTATTTTGTTGGTCTGGACACTCAGGTGCCCCTGCTCGATGGAAGCCGCGTACCTTATGTCAACCTGGACAACGCCGCTTCCACGCCCTCCCTGCTTCACGTGCAGGATACCGTCAACCGTTTCCTCCAGTATTACAGCTCAGTCCACCGCGGGACTGGCTTCAAGAGTCAACTATCGACTCATGCCTACGAATCCGCCCGGCGCCAGGTGCTTGACTTCGTCGGGGCTGATTCCGAATCCTTCTTCTGCATTTTCGGCAAAAATACGACGGAGGCGGTCAACAAGCTTGCCCGGCGTTTTCCATTTATTTCTGGAAAAGACGTTGTCCTGGTCAGCATGATGGAGCACCATTCGAACGACCTGCCCTGGCGGGCTGAGGCGCAGGTGGTTCACGTCAACCTGCTCCCAGACGGCCGGCTGGACGAGTCGGATTTTGATCAAAAGCTGGCGGCTTATGAAGGTCAGATCGCGCTGGTCGCGATCACAGGGGCGAGCAATGTGACCGGTTATATCAACCCCATTCACCGCCTGGCGCGCAAGGCTCACGCCGCCGGAGCCCAGATCATGGTCGATGCCGCCCAGCTCGGACCTCACCGGCGCATATCCATGGGAACGCTTGACGACCCTGAGCACATCGACTTCCTGACCCTTTCGGCGCACAAAATGTACGCGCCATTTGGCGCCGGGGCGCTGATCGGACGCCGGGATATTTTCGAGCAGGGAGAGCCGGATATGCGCGGCGGCGGCGAAGTGGAGATCGTCACCCTCGACCGGGTAGTCTGGTCAGAACCTCCTGAGCGGGATGAAGCCGGCAGCCCCAACACGATCGGGGCAGTGGCAATGGCAGCGGCAGCAGCTCAGCTCATGATGATCGGCATGGACGCGGTCGCCGAGCATGAAGCGGAATTGACCGCTTATGCCCTGGAGCAATTCAGGACGATTTCGGGGCTGCGCATCTATGGCGACGCCAACCCTGAGAACGCCCGCCAGCGTCTGGGCGTGATACCAATCAACCTTGAGGGCATATCCCATTACCTGCTGGCCGCGATTCTTGGGCATGAGTACGGGATCGGAGTGCGCAACGGGTGCTTCTGCGCTCATCCATATATGCTGTTTCTGATGGGCGTGAGCGACAGCGAAGCGGAAGAAGTCCGCTCAATGATCATTCGCGGCGATCGGCGTGACGTGCCCGGCATGGTGCGTGTATCATTTGGTTTGTATAATACTTTCGAGGATATTGACCGCCTGGTCTCCGCACTGCGGGAGATAGCCGCCGGGCAATACAAGGGCGCATATTACCAGAATATTGCAAGCGGCGAGTTCATCCCCGAGGGCTGGGATATCCAGTTCGAAAAATACTTCACCTTTCAACCCGATTGAGTAGATCGGCGAGGGTCAAAACCGTGAAACCGCAACTATTTGCACTGCTGACCGCAATCTGCTGGGGGGTTGGCGGGTATTTCGAGAAGAAAGGGCTGCATCTGGGCAATCTATCGCCGACTATGGGGATTTCCATCCGCACCCTGGTGGCGCTGGTCATCCTCGGCGCGGCGAGTTATCCACAGTGGAAAACCGTTCCTCAGGCGGGCTCGAAGGCATTGCTCTATATGATCCTCGGCGGGGGAGTGGTCGCCGGCGCGGTTGGCATGCTGTGTTTCTATACGGCGATCAAAGGCGCTCCGCTGACCAGGGTCATGCCGATCGCCTTTACCTCGCCCCTTTTTGGCGCGCTGATGGGCCTTATCTTCGGCGGAGAACCGCTGACGGTCAAATCTGCCCTGGGGATGGCCATGACCATTGCCGGGATCGTCCTGTTGACCATAGGGTGAATTCAGTTGTTGAATGGAAATGATTTGGGAAGGGAATGATTGAATGACTGATCTTCAGCTCTTTGATACCTACACCCGGACTTTACGAAAATTCGAGCCTCTCCAGCCTCCCCAGGTTGGCATGTACACCTGCGGTCCCACTGTCTATGACTTCGCCCACATCGGCAACCTGCGCACCTATATATTCGAGGATATTCTCCGCAGGGTATTGGAATTCAACGGCTACACCGTAAGGCACGTGATGAACATCACCGATGTCGGCCACCTGACTTCGGACGCAGATACCGGCGAGGATAAAATGGAAAAAGGCTCGCGCCGGACTGGAAAAACAGCCTGGGAGATTGCCGAATTCTACACCGCCGAATTCAAACGCGATATGCGCCTGTTGAACCTGAAGGAGCCGACGATCTGGTGCCGGGCGACGGATCACATTCAGGATCAAATCGACTTCATTCGCTGCATCGAGGAAAAGGGTTTCACGTACCGCACATCGGATGGAATTTACTTCGACACTTCGAAGCTGAATGATTACGGCGTACTGGGCCGCCTGGATATCGAGGGGCTGCAGGCCGGGGCGCGGATCGAGGTGGGCGAGAAACGTAATCCCACCGATTTCGCCCTGTGGAAATTCAGCCCGACGGACTCGAAGCGCCAGATGGAATGGGATTCGCCCTGGGGTGTGGGCTTCCCCGGCTGGCATATCGAATGTTCGGCAATGTCATCCCGCTATCTCGGTCCGTTTTTCGATATTCACTGCGGCGGCGAAGATCACATCACCATCCACCATACCAATGAGATCGCCCAGACCGAGGCGTGCTACGGCACCCGCCTGGCGAACTTCTGGCTGCATGGCTACTTCCTGGTGATGGACGAGCAGCAGAAAATGTCGAAATCTGCCGGCGATTTCATCCGCATGCAAACCCTCATCGATCTGGGTTATGACCCGCTGGCTTACCGCATGTTCTGCCTGAGCGCCATCTACCGCCAGAAGTTGAATTTCGCCTGGGACGGGTTGGACGGGGCGGCAAAATCGCTCGATCGGTTGCGGAATGCCTGTTATGAATGGGGCGAGCCGACCAGGATCGATGAGCGAATGATCGAGAAATTTGTAGAGCAGATCAACGATGACCTTAATATGCCGCGCGCACTGGCGGTGACCTGGGAGCTGGTCCGCTCTGATCTGCCGGCTGGGGTGAAGAAAGCCACCCTGCTCGAATTCGACCGCGTCCTCGGCTTTGATCTGGCAGACTGGCAGCCAAGAGAGGAAGAAATCCCCCCTGATGTCCTGGAACTGGTAGCAAAGCGCCAGCAAGCCCGAGCCGATAGGCGCTGGGCTGATGCGGACGGTTATCGGAGCCAGATTTCCGAGCGGGGTTACGAGGTGATGGATACCCCTGAGGGGCCGAAGGTGCGCGCGAAGAAGTAACCAACCCGCTTGCCGATGGCAGGCGTGAAAGGAGGGCGTGATGGATCCAACCGTTCCAGTCAAAGAGGGAACCGTTCGCCTTCGCGAATACAAAACCTGGTACCGGGCGGTCGGCGATCCCGCCAACGGTAAACCGCCGCTTTTATGCCTGCACGGCGGGCCGGGAGCAACCTGGGACTACTTTGAACCGCTTGAGGCCCTGGCTAAGGCCAGGCAGCTGGTGTTTTACGATCAGTTGGGCGGCGGAAATTCGGACGTGCCGGAGGATCCCTCGATCCACACGATCCCCCTGTTTATCGAAGAAATCGAGACCATTCGCAGCGAGCTTGGCCTGGAGCGGGTTCACCTCCTGGGTCATTCTTGGGGCGGGATGCTGGCAATGGAGTATTCCCTGACCCGGCCAGCTGGGCTGGTCAGCCTGATCCTGTCCAATACCGGCGCAAGCGCGGCGCAATGGGCAGCGGAAACCCGCCGGCTGGTCGATGAACTGCCCCCGGAATTACGCCGGGCGGTTTATCAACATGAGGCTGCCGGGACTACGGATTCAGAAGAGTATCAGGAAGCCCAGCGTGAATTCTCCCGCCGGCACCTCAGCCGGCGAATCGATCCCCGGCCGGATTGCATCCGGCGAATGTCAGAAAAATACGGCGAGAAAGTATATCGGTATATGTGGGGACCAAGCGAATTTCACGTGACCGGGACGCTTAAAAACTGGGACATCACCGGACGGTTGGGTGAAATCCAGGCGCCCACTCTGATCATCAGCGGACGCTATGACGAAGCCACCCCCGCCATCGCAGAGACATTACAGCGCGGTATTCCCGGCTCTGAATGGATCCTTTTCGATAAGAGCGGTCATTTCCCTCAGCTGGAAGAGACCCACCTTTATCTGCGCGTGTTGAGTGAATTCCTGGAGCGGGTCGAGCTTGCCCTTGGCCAGGGTGACGAAGCGATCCCGAGTCTGTAAACCTAATCAGACGGGGAGGATTCAGGAACGCCGCAAGCTGTACGGCGCAAACCGATCTCTGAGTTATCGGAGGATCATCCAAAGGCGTGCAGAAATCCGGATTCTGGTAAAGGAAATAGCGCTGGTACCCTCAGACCTACTTACACGCGGCGCAATTTGACCAGGAAGTAGCTGCCTTTACCGAGCTCGCTGGTTACTTCGATGGTTCCGAGATGCTGCTCGATGACCTGACGGGCGATCGACAGGCCCAGCCCGGCGCCCCGGAAAACGTGCCCGTTGATCTCATCGAGGTGGAAAAAGCGGTCGAAGATACGCGGAAGGGCATCGGGCGGGATGCCCACGCCCTGATCGCGGAAGGAGACGAGAATGTTGCTCGGCTCCTGGTCGACAGTCACCTCGACATCGCCGCCATTCGGACTGAATTTGATCGCGTTGTCCAGGATTGCCCCGAAGGCGCGGGCCAGGCTGCGCGGCTCAGCCATGATGGTCAGCATTCCGGGAGCAATGTGGAGAAAGATCCCCACCCCTCTGGCATCCGCCCGGCTGCGGAATTTCTCCACAACAGAGGCTACCACTCGCCCGATGTCAGTCGGCTGAAACTCGGGCAGGATCAGCTCCATCTCCTGGAGGAAGAGAATGTCATTGGTGAGGGTGATGATGTCCTGCAGGTTTTGCGAAACGGTTTCCAGGGCAGAGGAAAGCGCTTCCCCTTCGAGTTTTCCCGAGCGGGTCATCAGCAGAAATCCATTGGCAGCCATCAGCGGAGTGCGCAGCTCGTTTGCGATGGTGGAAAGGAATCTGCGGCGGGCAAAATCCTGATCCGCCAGGGTCTGGTACGCGTCTGCCAGTTCTTTGGCTTTGAGGCGTAAATCTTCGATGGTCAGCTCGTCATTCTCGCGCAGCCGCTGGCTCACCTCGCGGATCATCGCCAGGGTAATGTTGCTGTTGTTTTGGATCAGGTCTGAGAAGGCTTCTTTTTCAATCTCGAGGACGGTCACCGGTGATAGGGCGGTGATAGTGGCAGCCCGCGGGGCGTCGTTGATGATCGCCATTTCTCCAAAGAAATCGCCGGCGTGCAGGATGCTGAGAAGGCGTTCTTCATTGGCATTGATCCGTTTGGTGACTTTGACGTCGCCTTCCATCAAGATATAAAAAGTGGTTTCGTAGGCGCCTTCGCGGGTGAGCACAGTATCAAAGGGATAAGTTTGAACTCTACCCTGCTTGACCATCCTGTCGGCTTCTTCTGGCGACAGTCCAGGGAACGCTCTGGCGAGGACTTCGTCCAACCGAATGGGTTTTTCCATAACTCAATTCCAGGTCTTCTTGAATAATTGGAGAGAGTTTACGGTGAGAGTAGGGATTTTCACCGAAACAGTGCCACCACTCATATTATAGAGGTTTCCTGAGTATTTTGGGTTATTATTATTGAAAGGTTTGCGTGTAGGTGTGGGTCAGGTTTTGGAAACCAGCTCCATATTAACCGCCTGCACTCCCGCCCCGCGCTCGGACTTGATCAGTTCCATCTCAAAGATGAAATTCCGGCTGGGCAGGCTGGAGGGGCGTACGGCTTCAGGAAGATTGGAATCGTGGAAGAAAGCAGTGGCGTAGGGTGAATCGGGGTGGCGGGTATCCGTCAGCCACAGCCCTGAGGAAATGGTCTTCAGGTAGCGGATGAATCCGTAACCCTGCTCGCTGTGCCAGTAGCACCAGCCGCGAACTCTCGATCCGATTTCGCCCCAGGCTGGCTGTTCGGCTTTATTATTGCTGGTGGGAATCAGATTCGGGATGAGATAACCAGAGATATAGAAATCCGCCTCGTGGCGAAGCCGGTTGGAGGCGTTATCCAGCGCCATGACCTCAACCCGGCAGCCCTTATCCTGCAGTGCGCGCACGACCTGGACAAAGTCGCCATCGCCAGAGGCAAGCAGAACCCGGTCCAGACTGGTGGATTGCATCAGGGCGTCCACCGCCAGATCAAGATCTGCGTTGGCTTTGCCGTAACGGTTGCCGCTCTCGTCCTCGAACCACTGAATGTCTTTAACGATCACTTTGTAGCCCATATCGCGCAGGGCGGAATAGAAATTCTGGGTGCCCTTGCGATAGTTCTCGTCCCATTCAGCCCTTTCGCGGTCATAGCTGACATAGGCATTCATCCGCATTGGCTCGCTGAAATCACGGCAGGCAAATTCGCGCAGGACATCATACTGCATTTTCTGTCCCCCATTGTTGTAGATATAAGAAACATCGACGTAAATCCCAACTTTACTGGTTGAGCTCCGTAGTGGCATGGCTCCATCTCCTCGAAATCATCTGATATTCATGTTCGTTTTTCGAAACAAAATGATGTGAATCCTTGGTTGGCTCCTCTGACCAGGGCATTTTACAGATCGTGTTGCGTAAAATGCACCATTCCAGATTGAAAGATAGTAAAGGACTTACTATGGTTCGATAAATCCATCAATTGTCTGAAATAAGTTGCCTGTTTTCAGCTGTCCTGACAGGACGATGCTGAGTCTTAAAAAATGATTTGAGCTTATCTAGAGGGTGGAATTGTTCCAATGTATGCGGTGGATGATCGTCACGTAATAATACTTCGTTGGAAAAAACTACTTTAGCTGCAATCAATCACCCATTCCACCGCTTCGATCCCGCCGGCCGCATTCCAAGGTAAGCTTCATCAATATTATAGCCTAAATTGATGCGAGATTGAATGGAAATATGACCCGGATCGATTTTTTTTCATGAAACTGAGCACAATCATTTTTGGGGAGGCGGTCTGGCTGCCGGTCAGGGCAGGTCCGGCATCACTTCCATGGCCCGGTCGTATCGATCATCCAGCACCATCTGCCCCATCTGCTTGCCGTATTCGATCAAGCGGTCGATCTTGTCAGCGGCATCCATGCCGATCGATTCATTTAGATCGATCTGATAGCGTCGAAAATCGAGCCCGGCGAAGAATGTCTTCACCAGATGAACCTGCTGGTCATCGGCGGAATGGAGAAACGCGCCGAACATTCGCGCGATCCACTCCCAGGGAAGCAGCCGGCGGGCAAGCTGCTGGCTGAACGTATACGGCGAGCGGCCAGTGCCAAAGCTGAGCAGGGTGGTTTCCTCTGCCTCCCAGTTGAGGATCTGGCTGGCCTCATAGGCGGCCAAATAACAGGGATTTGCGTACGCGCCTACTCCGCCATCGATATAGCGCCCGTCTACTACCGGAAAGTAAGTCGGCACCGCGCAGGAAGCCTGGACCGCTTTAACCAACGGCCAGTCCGCATACTTTTCTTTCCAGGGTTTGATAAACAGATTCCGGTTTTCGAGTAAATCGTATGCGGTGATGACCACATCCGTCCGTTGATCGCCCAGCCAGAAATCGCCCATCTTCCGCTCGCCAAAGGATGCCCGCAGAAAGGTTTCCAATGGCGCCGCCGGGTAGCGATAACGGGTGAGTGGGAAAAGCAGCCTGCGATAGGTGAGGGGGAACACTTTCGGCCCCAGGGAGATATAAAGGCTGGTGAGGTCTTGGGCGGAGATTCCTGCGGCGATCCCCGCAGCGATGATCGCGCCGGTCGAGGTTCCGGCAGTCAGCCGGGCAATCTGGTGAATCGTCTGACCCAGCTCATCCTCGAGAATAGCCAAAGCCTGAGCGACGACCACCCCGCGGATGCCCCCACCGTCGATGGCGATGGCAATGTTTTTTCGGAAAGGTTTCATCTTTTCTCAGGTAAAGCTGTTGATGAGCGTCCTCACCAACTCAAGACGATTGGTATCAAGCTTAACGGCAAGGATGAGCCCGAGATATTCTCGGCAACGCGATAACAGGAATTTACCGGAAGAGATTCGAAAAGAAATTGGCGATGGAATTGCCGAGGGAATTCAGCCCGTTCAACACAGGGGTAATCGGATCCCACCTGCCGTGACCGGCCAGCTCTCTGAATCCGGTTCTAAAGAGTTCAGGGCCGTAGAAAATGTAGAGAATAAGCAAAACTCCAAGGAAGAGAACCAGCAGAAAGGGAATGGATTTTTTATCGCCAGGGCCGCTCACGATTGCACCTCCGGGTTTATCCGGGGCTGCCAGAAGGACGTTGGAATCCTATTAACCTTTCAACCCCGAAACGACCACTCCTTCAAGGATGAACCGCTGGGCGAAGAAGAATACGACGATCAGCGGGACGGTGGTCAGCACAGCAGCGGTCATTATGGTCGGCCATTGCTGTACCGTTAGATTAATATTATACAGGGTTGAGACATACACCGGCAAGGTATAAAGATCGACCGTCTGCAGGTACATGAGCGGCGCCAGCAGGCTGTTCCAGAATCCGACAAAAAGAAATGTGGCGACGGTCGCTAATGGCGCTTTGATCAGCGGCATGACAATCTCCCAAAAGACCTGAAGATGCGATGCGCCGTCCACGAAGGCGGATTCGTCCATCTCTTTAGGGATCTGGGCCATCGATTGGCGTAAGAGAAAAACCATCGCCGCGCCGCCGGCAAAAAATCCGGGAATGATGATGGGATTGAAAGTCCCAATCCAGCGCAACTTGTTGAAGAATACATATTGCGGTACGATGAGCGCCTGCGGAGGGATCATCATCGTGGCCAGCATGAGGAAAAAAACCAGATTGCGCCCTGGCCATTCGATCCGGCTGAATGCGTAGGCTACAACCGCGATGGAGAGCAGCGTGCCGGTCAGCGCCAGGGCGGTATAGAAGATGGTATTGAAATAAGAGCGCAGGAAGTCGGTATTTTGAAAGATGCTGATGTAAGCCGCCAGGGTGGGGGCTTTGGGCAGCCAGATGATGCCAGCTGAGTTGGTCTCCTCGAGAGTTTTCATCGAGGAGGAGATCATCCAAAACAGGGGAAAACTCATGACCAGCGTTGCGGAGGTCAGAAGAAAGTAGAGGACGGTGCGTTTTAGGATCGGCCAAATGGAGCGCATCAGAGCCTCCTAATACAGCTCGTAGGTCACCCAGCGGTTTTGCAGCCTGAACTGGATTAACGTGACGATCAGGATGATGACCAGGATGATCCAGGAAATGGCCGAGCCATAGCCAATCTCAAAATGGCGGAAGCTGGTCTGCCAGAGATAGTACACCATGGATATTGCCGAGGGGACTAACGGCTGGTTGTCGCGGTAGAGAACGTATATCGGCTCAAAGATTTGGAGCGAATTGATTACTCCGACCACCAGGTTATAAAAAATGTAAGGCGTCAGCAGTGGGAAGGTGATCTTCCAGAATCGTTTCCAGGTCGATGCTCCATCGACTTCCGCAGCTTCGAGCAGTTCCTTGGGAATATTCTTCAAGCCGGCGAGGAAGATCAGCATCATCGTCCCGCAGCCCCAGATCAT
>CAZMCF010000003.1:64324-155713 GCA_964564935.1 uncultured Anaerolinea sp.
ACGCGCTCGCCGCGCAAATTCTGGTTCAATAAAACGGCCAGGAAGAGGGCAAAGGCTAATTGCAGCGGCAGTCCGACCGCGGTCAAATAAAGCGTATTGACGATCGATGCGCGAAAACTTTCATCCTTAAAAATCAAACGGGTGTAATTTTCCAGGCCAACCCAGTTGGGCGGCTGGTTCATGGTCACCCGGTAATCGGTGAAGCTCCAGTAGAGTGAAAAACCAAGCGGGGCAACCACAAAAATCAAGAAGCCGACGATCCAGGGAGAGGCGAACAGGTAGCCGGCGAATGTATTTTCCGCCCGTTTGCGCGTTGCTCCGCGCTTTAAGGCGATCAAGCGGGCTAAATTCGCGATGCCGTAGCTGGAGGCCAGGATAAAAAGGACCGCCGCTGCTGCGGTCAGGAGGGCATCCAGATAGGGATTTTCGACCATCGTTACTCCAGCTTGAGTTGATCTTAGGATCGTTGGATGGGGGATTGTCCCCATCCAACGATACCATCAAAAGGCGGCAGATTTACTGCCCCAGGGCAGTGATGTAATCTTCCTGAATCTTGGCAACCACTTCTTCCGGGGTAAGCTCTTCGGTGATCAGCTTGCCGAGAGCATCCTGCATGATGGTTGACAGTTTAGCAGCTTCCTTGATCCCGGCAAAGCCGACGCCATACTGGGATGCCAGCTCGGCTTCTCGTTTCAGCTGCGGCGAATCGGTCACATAGCCGTATTGCGCGTCGTTGCGGGCTGGGATCAAGCTCATGGTTTCGTTCCACTTGTGATTGGCTTCCTTGCTGAAGGCCATCTTCAACCATTCCGCGGCCAATTCCTTGTTGGGGCTGTAATCGGCGACCGCGAGCCAGTCGTTGAAAGCCAGCACAACCGGTTTGCTCTTGGGGAAATTCACCGGGTCGCCGTAGAACGGATCGATGCTGATCTTCTCCCAGATCGGGCGGTCGAAGGGCGGGGCGGCCCAACCAGAGTGAGCCAGGCAGACGGCGCCGTTGTCCTTTCCGGTCTCATCGTTGACATCGATGACCGAACCCTGTCCGGTAGGCAGTGTGCCGACCGCATCAGCAGCCGGGCCGTAGGTGGCCACACGCATATCCAGCATGAATTGGGTGGTCGCCAGAGCTTCGGGTGAATCGAAGTTGGGCGTGCCGTCGGCCTTGTACAGCTCGCCGCCGAGCGAGTAGAAGACCAGCAACCACCACTGCCAGTCGGCCATCGAGGCGGCATCGACGGGCACCAGAGCCTGCTGGACGAGTGAATTGGTCGCCGGATCGATGATGGAGGCTTTCTTGGCGAAATCCACCCACTCGGCGAAGTTCTTGGGTGTGCCGGTGGTCCAGCCGGATTTTTCCATGAGGTCGGTGCGGCAGAAGACATAGCGCGGAGCAGTGAAGATCGGCAGGCCGCGCAGCTTGCCTTCGTATTTGGCGTTCTCGAGGGCAGGTCCGAAATTCTTGATATCCGGCCAGGCGGTTTCACCAAGGTAGGGTTCCATGTCCGCCAGGCTTTCACCATAAAGGGTGTTCATCTCGGAGCCCAGGTTAATGATATCCGGCCCCTCGCGTGCGGCGAAGAAGCCGCTGAAGGTGGTATCCCACCCGCTCCAGCTTCCTTCGGTGATCTCAACGGTCACGCCGGGATGAGCCGCTTCAAAGGCCGGGTTGATATCGCTCTTCAGCCAGGCAATCGTATCGGGGGTGTAATCCAGCAGGTAGATTTTCAGGGTGACCTTCTCGGCGGCTGGCGCCTTGGTAGCGGCCGGGGGCTGGGTGGCTTGCGGAGCTGCTGGAGGCGCGGGCGTTTCGGTCGCTTTAGCGCCGCACGCGCTCAGCAGCACGCTGACCAGGATCAACAGAATAAACAATTTGGTACGCATGGTTCTACTCCTTTAGGTGCAAAAGTGGATTGAAAAGTCATTTTTCTCGAAATTTTCGTGAGCGACATTTTCTTTATCTCCGTCAACTCCTTTCTTTCCTGGCGGGGTGACTTGTCAGCGGATTTGTCTTACCCGACCCGTTTCAGGCGGTCAGCCACGTCACGGGCAAACCGGTCAATATGGCCCAAGGCATATTCCGTTGGATCCAGACGATCATCCAGGAGCAAGGGGGTCAGATCCATGGCGTAAGCCTGGGCGGTGGTGATATCAACAGCATCTGCCACATAATAACTGGCGTTGGCCCGGCGGCGGCCAAGCGTCGCCAGGTCATAGCGCTTGCCGCCGCTGATTTGCGAATCGAACACACCGAGGAGAGCCGCCTGCAGGTTCTCCTGCTGCGAGAGATCCATGAGGATTTTTTCATCATCGAGCATCCAATCTAAACCGCGCCAGACCTCACAGCCGTACATATTTCTGGGGCGTTGAGCAGCGGGAAGCCGGCGGGCGGCGGCGATCGTCCGCAGCGCGGCGGCGACATGGGTGTCGTGTTTGTCTGCCAGGTTGTGGGTGAATACTTTCTCGGGAGTGGTTGCTATCAAGACTTCAAGGATATCCGCGAGCGGGGCTTCATTCTTCCCATCCTTCAGCGCGCTGGAAGGATAGTCCAGCAGAATCAGGGCGCTGTACTCGCCGACAACAGCGGCTTTGCGCTGTTCTCGGAAGCGGACCTGGCGCATTTCTTCGCCGCTGTAGTGGGAGTAAACGCCGCTGCGCGGCGAGCCCCGCCCGTCGGTGATCACCACCGCGCTGAACCATTTATCTGAACGCTGGAAACATTCCAGAATCGGCTGGGCGGCCATGATCTCAACATCGTCCTGATGGGCGGCAATGCACAGGTGAGTCGTGCGGGCCAGTGCCAATTCGACGGGCATCTGGTCAGGGATGAAGATTTCGCAAGTCGGGTTGTGCAATTTCACGGCTGCTCCTTGATAATTTGCGGCAGACTGGCGGCGGCGATCGCCTGTCCGACCCTGCGGGTGCTCTCATCCGGCAAGTGAATCTGGATGCGACTTGCCAGTTCGGGGAATTCGGTTTCCAGAACCTGACGGGCGTCGTTAACAATCAACTCCCCGCCGCTTCCGGAGGTGCAGCGCCCGAGGATCATCACATGGCGGATCTGGTAAAAATCGGCGTAATGGGCGAGAGCATAACCGAGATAGACGCTCATGGTTTGCCAGATTTTCACTGCCCCGGGATGGCCGGCTTCGAGCTTCTCCTGGACGTATTTCAGTTTATCCGCGTCGGTCAAGTCAACGGGGACCGAGATGCCCGCAAGAGGCGCCAGGCGGAAGACGCACTGCTGTGATAGATAGGACGCTCCGCAGCCGAAGTCGCCTGACCACTCCTCGACGGGCGCGGTCAGGCTGTAATCGACCGGCGCGAATGCCAGCTCGTTCAGCCAGCCGGTAATGCAGCCCTGGGGATCAACGTAGCCGGCCGCCTGGCTGGAGCCCAAGGCGATGCCGAGCACTGCGTTATCTCCCAGCGACATCGAGCCTGCCAGGGCGGTCACATCGCCGTCGTTGATCACCACCAGAGGAACGCCCAACTCGGCTGAAATGCGGCGGAAGATATCTTTGACCTCGGCAAAGCGCTGTTCGGGGACGCTGCGAAAGAGCGAGGCGACCATCGGGCGGTTGTCGATGATGATCCCGGCTGACGAGCCGCCAATCGCATCCAACCGGGGAAGTTTTTCGGCGGCGGTCTTCAGGGCGCGGAGGATTTCCTGGTAATGGTAATTCGGATCGGGGTTATCCTTTGGCTGCCAGACCACCTCTTCGCTGTACACGACCTGTCCGTCGATCACCGCGCTGACCTTGCGATCCGATGCGCCAAAATCAAAGCCGATCCGGCAGCCGTCCAGGTGATGGCCGAGATGCCGCCCGGTTTCGCGCGACGCGGGGGCATCTTCCGCCCGGCAGGCGATCACCTCGAAGGGGCGCTCATAGACCCGTTCGCTCATGAAGCGGCTGTCAAAGCTGCGCAGCCCGGTTGGAGAGTAACACTCCCGCAGGTATTCGGCAATTTGCACCGATCCGCCAATGGTCAGGCGGCACCCCCCGCGCTGCCAGAGGAGGAACTTGACCAAACGCTCGACGTAGGGTTGGTTGTAAATTGCCTTTGGGTGGTCGTCTGGGAACACGCGGGTCTCGAACCTGGAAATCTCACCGCCGCTGCGCTCGAGGGTAATCACCAGCGGGACGGCTTTTGGGTCAAGGCTCTTACGGAACGCGCGGTTGACCAGCGCCGCCGGGCGAAAGCCGTTATCCAACGGCGGGTGGATGAGGGGTTCTACGGGCAAATCCAGGATCATCACCAGAGACACCTAATCAGAGGGTTGATGGAACAGCAGAGAATAATTATCGAGGAGCATGTAAGCAGAGGCGCCGAGGATGCAGGCCCTGTATTCGAGGGTGCCGACCTCAAGACGGGTGTTCCTGGCCATGCGCGAGAGGGCTGATTCGTACATCGCCTGGCGGACAGCCTCAAGCCAGGGCTCGCCGAATCCAGCCATATCACCGGTCAGTACGATCTTTTCGATGTTGAGCGCGCCGATCAGGCTGCCGAGGGAAGTTCCCAGGGCGGCGCCGGCCTCGCGTACCACCTGCTGAGCTTGAGGATTGCCCAGCGCGAAAGCAGCCTTAACCTGCGCCAGACTGGTCTCGGGGGTTTCGTCAGGCGGCGTTTTAGACTGCGCAGGCTGGAAAATTTCCTGGAATCGCTGCACAACCGCGCGGGCTGAAGCGATCGTCTCCAGGCAGCCGTGCTTGCCGCAGCGGCAGAGCCGCCCGTTTTCGCGGACAACCACATGACCGATCTCGCCTGCGCCGCCGCCATCGCCCTGAAACAGCCGTCCGTTAATCAGAATCCCTGCGCCGATGCCGTGCCTGACGTTGACGACGATCAGGTTGCTGTCGCCGCGGTGGTCGCCGCCATAGACATATTCTCCGATGGCAGTAGCCTGGCTGTCGTTCAAGACCGATACCGGCAGGCCGTATCGAGTTTCGAGTAATTTCGCCAGGGGCAATTCCTGCCAGTCGAGGTTGACCGCGTTGACCACAATCCCATCGCGGGTGTTGACCAGCCCAGGAGTGCCGATGCCGATTCCAACCAGCGGTTTCCACGGACTGGCGGTCAACCGGTCGAGTATCTGATAGATGAGCTGGAGGGCTTGCTGACCGTTGCGGTCGTGAACGGGGAACTCGACTTGTTCTTTGAGCTCGCCGCGCAGGTTGACCACCGCGCCGATGAATTTATCCTGGGCCAGGTTGAGGCCGATCAAATAGCGCGAGTCTGCAACCAGGCTGAGCAGGATGGGCGATTTTCCGCCGATCGAGGATCCGTAACCGACCTCTTCGACCAGGCCCTCGTTGATCAGGTTGGCGACGATGTCCGAGACTGTGGCGCGGGTGAGCTTGGTCAGTCGGGCAACCTCGGCGCGGCTGATGGTTTCGTGATCGAAGATGGTCTTGAGAACCAGATCGCGGTTGTGGATTTTGGTCTGCTGATGGGTGGCTTTATCCGGGCGCATCGATTGTTGAGGGGGGGAAGATGAAGGGAGGAAGGACGGACTTTGTAAGTTTATTGAATTTACAAAGTAATTGTACAACAAGAAATTTCAAATTTCAATAGGGAATTTATAATACGAGAATAATTTACTAAATATTAGATAAATTATCTTAATATTTTCTTGTGCTTTCCTCCTGACCATGCTACACTTTCCAAACGATGAAACCGAATTCACATTCCGCCGTATCCCTCATGACGGCAATCATGATCTTCCTTCCAGGATTTGCTTTTGGAAACATCGAAAACCTCAAAGCCGCATTTTCACCAACCTCCCAACGGAATTCATGGGTCTATTATTCATCATCATCTGCCGACAATCGATTTACCCTTGCCAGGAACGATCCCTCGAGCGTCTTTAAGATCTGCCCGCCGGAAGAGCCCGAGCTGTGCGACCCGGAGCTAAGGCTGTCCCCATCTCTTTTACCCGATCTTCTGACTTTGACTCCCCATGATCTGCGCCTGGTTGTTAATCAGGCCAATGGCCGCACCTTGCTGCGCTTCAGCAACTCGATTATGAACCTGGGCTGGGGTCCGGCGGAGGTGTGGGGTGAGCGTGAAGATCCGGAAGACCACACTGTCGAGATCATCCAGAAGGTTTACCGCCTGGATGGATCGGAATATACCTTAACGATCGGCCGGTTTGTCTTTCATTCCATTCACGGTCACTGGCATTGGGACAACTTCAGCCAGTACGAAGTCTGGACGGTCGATCCTGAAGGCGAGCTGCTCGAACGGGCGGCGACCAGCGGCAAGGTCGGCTACTGTTTGCGGGATAACACCCTCGTCCCGGCAGAGATCGTCGCTCAAACCGGGGTTTCACCGGCGTTAATCAAGCCAACCATGGGCTATGGAGACTGCGGCTGGCGCAGGCAGGGCATCTCACCAGGCTGGGTGGACACCTACCGCTATCACCTTGCCGGCCAGTACGTGGACATCACTGGGCTGCAGGATGGTTTGTATGCATTACTTTCTGTTGTAGATCCTGACAACCGGCTGAAGGAATCGAACGACGAGAACAACGCTGCGGTGGTCTATTTCCGGTTGGAGGGCGGCAGGCTCGAGACATTGGGGTTGAGTCACAAAGAGCTTTAACATCCACAAACTGAAGAGACAATCCGCGCATCTGCCGGGTCAGCTGCGAATCTCCCAGAGTATCGAACTCGAATTCCATATAAAATCCCCAGACTGTGGGGATATTTTCAATTGTCTGCTGATGCTCTCGGTTTATTGGAATAATGGGTACCAACCGGGTGGTTTTACAAAGCCATCTTCTGCCGGTATTGCAACGCTTCTGCCAGGTGAGTGACCTGGATTGACTCGCTGCCGGCCAGATCGGCAATGGTGCGGGCCAGCTTGAGGATGCGGTGGTATGCGCGCGCCGAGAGCTGAAATTGGGCCATGGCGGTGCGCATCAGGTTAGCGCCGGTTTCGTCGAGCGGGCAAAATTTGCGCACTTCCGCCGGGCGCATATCGGCGTTGGAGGCGATGCCCAAATCCGCAAAACGCCTGCGCTGAATCTCACGGGCAGCCTCGACGCGGGCGCGGACCACGCTCGAAGGCTCGCCCAGTCGTTTCTCAGAGAGTTTTTCATATTCCACTCGCGGTACCTCGACGTAGATTTCGATCCGGTCGAGCAGCGGGCCGGAAATACGTTTCTGATACTTGGTCACCGTGGCCGCTGAACAGGTGCACGGCTTGAGCGGATCGCCGTAAAAGCCGCAAGGGCAGGGGTTCATTGCCGCGACCAGCTGAAAATTGGCCGGAAAAGTCAGCGAACCCTGGGCGCGGCTGATGGTGACGATCTTATCTTCCATCGGCTGACGCAGCACTTCCAGCACGCGCTGTCCGAATTCGGGAAACTCGTCGAGAAAGAGCACGCCGCGGTGAGCCAGGGAGATTTCGCCCGGGTGGGGCTGGTTTCCGCCGCCGACCAGTCCGGCGTGGCTGATGGTGTGGTGCGGGGCGCGGAAGGGACGGGTGCGGATCAACGGCACATCCGGTGGTAGCATGTCGCAGATCGAATAGATGCGAGTGACGTCCAGCGCTTCCTCGATGGTCAGGCGCGGCAGGATAGAGGGCAGGGCGCGCGCCAGCAGGGTCTTGCCGGCGCCAGGCGGGCCGATCATCATCACGTTGTGCCCGCCGGCTGCGGCCACCTCCAGCGCCCGTTTGACATGCTCCTGGCCCTTGATCTCGCCGAAGTCGGTCTGGACTTCGGGAAGGATGGTTTCCTCGACGTTGACCGGCTCGACCGGCGGGATGGTTACGCCTCCGTCCAGGTGGGCGTAAAGCGCTGCCAGCGACTCAACCGGGATGATCTCCAGGTCGGGGATGAGGGCAGCCTCGGCGGCATCGACCGCGGGGACGAAGACGCGCTTGTAGCCCTGCTGACGGGCGGTGGCGGCCATAGGCAGCACACCGCGCACGTGGCGCACGCTGCCATCCAGCGAGAGCTCGCCAATGACAACTGAACCATCGAGCTGCTCTTGCAAAAGCTGCTCGGTGGCGATCAACACGCCCAGGGCGATCGGCAGGTCGTAAGCGGGGCCTTCCTTGCGCACGGAGGCCGGGGCCAGGTTGACGGTCAGGGGCTTGCGCGGGTAGGCCAGACCTGCGTTTTTGATGGCCGAATAGACTCGCTCGCGGGATTCCTGAACCGCCGCGTCCGGCAGACCGACGATCGCCATGTGCGGCAGCCCCTGGCCAAAATCCACTTCCACTTCGACGATGACGCCGTCCAACCCGATGACGGCGCAGGAAAAGACGCGCGCAAGCATGGGTTAAGTCTAAAAAAGAGCGGAAAAAATGTCAACACGAACAGACAATGCGATCCGAGGAGCGCTGTGGATTTTCCCATCGCACACTTTACAAATCTGCAAGTAGCAGGTAGAGTCTGCTGCCACACGTACCCATTCGGTCAGGCTACTCAACATCATCGATTACTAACTATCTCCCCCATGTAATCGTTTTGCTTAATAGAAAAGCGTGTCTATATATATTTATTGCAGCTGCCATGTTAGTTTATTAACCAATTTTCCATGTTATCCCGGCCCCGAGAGAGACGATTATTTTTATTGGAACCAGCGGATTTGTTAATGGGATTCAACAAATCGTAGCAGTACCGGTATTTATCACCGATTCATCAGCACGATGGGAAACCGCATAACAGCTTTCCAAAAATGCTGTGTCAACGAGCTCATACCGGTACATGACCGCTCAATATTGGAAAAATGTTGGATCGATTAAATTAAAATGTTCTAGTAAAACTACTTGGACAGGACATAGGTTTGATTATTAAAATCAGCTCGTCGCCCATCACACAAATCATCAGCAGGGTCGCCAACATATTGGAAATTCAAGTTAGTTCCATCATACTCGTACTTGAAACTGACTGGAGATTGACAGCCCCCGTCATTGCTCTCCTCGATGAAAAGATCACCATCAATACGGTATGTGCCATGGATTATAGCAGAGTCGCTTGAATTAATGACGGTAAAAGTTCCATCTTCATAGAAAACCATTCCGTACCCTGAAGGCTTTGTGAATTTTCCAGTGGGAAATGTAGCTGTATCAGATAACCCTCCACACGCAGCAATCAACATACTAACCAGAAACATGCCAAACAAAGGCAACAACCATTTCTTGAAATTCATTTTTCTCTCCTTGTAATGTTGTGTATCACCTATTGAGATAGGTAATTGAATGATTAGCATTATATCACAAATTAATGATAAATAGGATAAAAAATGTAATATATTTTGATTAGTTATAGAACTGAAATCTTGATGCATACCAGTCATTACAAGCTTATGCCTTTCCGTTAGGGCAGTAATGTGCAAAGGATGTAGAACCCACAGTTTAAAAGTTCCAATGGATAAAAAGGTTATTAACCCTCCATTTGTTTTTAGAATTACCTCGATACCATTTACTTGAGGCTTGTAGATATTGGAAGGTGTCTGCCAAAACTCATTGATCTTGTGTTGATGAGGTTTAAGCGAAAATGCAGTAAGGCCCTGAAAAAATCTTGGGTTCTCCGATTGATTTAGATTATTAATTGTTGTATGATCATTTTGTCCAGAAAAAAATATCCCAGCCTGTCTCCATATTCAATTAGTCATTAATCATTCGTATGTGGGGGTTGTGATGAAACGATACCTCAAACTCGCCGCGAAGTTGTGCATCTCTCTTTCGCTGGTGCTCTTTACGCTTGCTCAACCTGCTCCATCTCTTCGAGTCATCGGTGCGGCAAATATCATCCGTGTCCCTCAAGATTATTCGAGCATTCAACAAGCAGTGAATGCGGCCCAGAGCGGAGATGTCATCCTTGTATCACCAGGGACTTACACAGAAAACATAACCATCGCCGGTAAGACCTTAACTCTGGCGTCTTTGTATTATGAAACCCAGGACAGTCAGTACATTGAAAATACAATTATCGACGCCGGGGGAAATACAGGTATATTCATCGATAAAAATGCGGGACCGGACACGACGGTGATGGGATTTACCATCACCAATGGTCTTGTGGACGGCATCTTCACCTATGCAACCCTGAACGTTCTTTACAATCATTTCACCGGAAATGACGATAGCATAGATTACTACGGTGGGGGTGGGGTTATCCGTGGCAACATTTTTGAGAATGGGACAGACGACGGGATCGATCTGGATGATGATGTTAACATTTTGATTGAGGATAACATTTTTCGCAACAATCATCAGGACGGCATCGAAATCCGCCTGGAGGAATACAGCGGGCCACAGATCACGGTCATCATCCGTAATAATCAATTGATCGGCAACGGGCACGACGGCATCCAATTGGTCGATTATCCAGATGTCTCCAATCGGATTTTCTATATCGAGCGCAATCTTTTCCTCAACAATAATATGGTTGGGCTGGGCATGATGGATGAGGGCGTAAGTATCGAGGATTACCGGGCCGCCAGCATCCCGGAACGGGTTCACCTTTTCAATAATACATTTGTCGGCAACAATTACGCAATCACTGGCGGTGATAATCTGGTGGCGGTCAATAATATCATTGCCAATTCCCTCACCCAGGGAATCAAGAATGCCGACGGTAATTCGATTGTGGCCTACACCCTTTTTTGGAACAATTGGACCGATCAGGCGGGGAGTAATATTGATTATGGAACCAATCAATCCGCCAATCCGTTGCTGGATGCCGCGTATAACCTCAGTTACGGCAGCCCAGCCATTGACGCAGGAGTAGCGGAATTTATCTGGCAAGGGGAAACAGTATTGAATATGCCGGCGACAGATTATTTTAACACCGCTCCGGATCTTGGCTGGCGAGAAAGTAATTTTTCGGGTCAGCCATCGCCAACTGCAAGCTGGACAAGTACGCCAAGCGCGACTTTACCTCCATCTGCAAACCCGACCTATACCCTGCTCGACGACGCCTCGATTTATAGTGGGTATCCCACTTCTAATTACGGTTCAGCTGCAACCCTTGAAGTCGATAATTCACCGGTCAAACAATTTCTGTTGAAGTTTTCATTAAGCGGCGTCAACGGCCGGGTGGTCACCAAAGCTATTTTACGCTTGTACTCGGTTGGTAGCTCGAATAAAGGCGGCGATTTCTACTATGTCTCCAGTAATGCCTGGGATGAACGGACAATAACCTGGAACACGGCACCACCTAAAGAGTCTGGAATCATCTATTCACTTGGATCCGTTACAAGCAGCAAATGGTACGAGATAAATTTGACATCAATAATAACCGGGGATGGCATCTACTCCTTCCGGATTGAATCAACATCTACTGATGGTGCAGATTATTCTTCGAAGGAGGGCGCTTATCCACCTCAATTGGTCATAACCGTTTCCGAGCCACCTGGTGGAACGTCGACGCCGACATCCACGCCTGTGCGCAGCAATACTCCAACGATTTCCTCTACTCCCAGCTCTCCTACATCGACTCCATCCCCGCCTTCTTTCCCAAGCGATACCCCAACAGGTACTGAAGAGCCGCTGCCGACCGATACGATCACCTCCGTGCCATCACCGACCACACCACCGCCGCCGACAACCCAACCGACATCGACAGATACAGTTTCTCCAACGCTCCCCCAAACCTCAACAAGCACCATTACCCCGATCCCGACATCGACATCTACCGCGACCCTTTCGCCGACCCCGTTGCCTCCTCAACCTCTTCAGCCGATTTATCTCTCGTTACAGAACGCAGGACCAACGACGGTAGGGACGCTTCGGGATGTGACGAATAATGACCTCATCCACTTCGATGGTACAGCCTGGAGGATGTTCTTCGACGGCTCGGATGTCGGCCTGACAGTGCCGGTTTCTGCGTTTGCGGTTGTTGATTCAAACACGATCCTCCTCTCACTTGGCAAGGCAGCCAACATTGCCCCAATCGGTAAGGTGGATGTGCAGGACATAATGCTCTTCACCGGCACGCTAGGAGAGGCTACGTCTGGAACATTCAGCCTGTACTTCGATGGTAGCGACGTGGGGCTGGAGAAAGCCCAGGAGAGCATCACAGTATTGCACTCCCTGGCTGACGGCAGGCTCATCATCGGCACCAAAGGCGCCGCCTCCGTGCCAGGGTTGACCACCGCCAGCGAAGATTTGATGTTGTTCACTCCCACATCTACCGGCGCAAACACAGCAGGGAACTGGTCGCTATACATGGATGGATCAGATGTAGGCCTGACCTTCCAGGCGCGCATCGATGCTATTGCAGTGGGACCCAACGGCAATCTGTATCTATCCACAATTGGCGCTTTCAACCTTGGAGTTGTGTCTGGCGAGAACGAGGATGTCATCATTTGCGCCAATCCTTCGACTGGCGCCAATACTGCCTGTACCTTCTCACCGGCGGTGTACTTCGATGGCAGCCAGTGGGGTCTGGCCGGAGATAACGTGGACAGCATTGGGTTGCCATGAAGTCTCCAGATTAAACCGTGTAAACCGGGTAACTGATAAAAACATCCCTGGTCAGCGAACCTCATCAAATTGGTATTTGCCGGCCAGGGAATACCATGTTTTGCGTTTTCTTGTGAAAACAGGAACAAAGACTAACCCGCCATCGTCTTAAAAATATAAAGGCTTTCACTAAGGAGAAGATGCAATGACTCTCACAAGATGGTTTGCCCTGATAGGGATGTTGTTCATTGTTTTTGGGTTTTCAGGTTGTTCGCAGGGAAGCGAGATACGGATCACGGCGGAGCGTATGGGCGAGAGCGTTGAGGTGAAACAGGGCGATGTGCTGGTGATCGAGCTTCCAGCCAATCCCTCCACTGGTTACGCCTGGGAAGTAAAAGACCTGGACGCTACAATCCTTGAAATAGTCGGCGAGCCAGAGTTCATTCAGTCAAAAAGCGGCGAGGAAATTGTTGGAGCAGTCGAAACCCAGATTATCCGCCTCAAAGCGATTGGCAAAGGTGAAACCCGGCTGGAATTAATCTACCACCGCTCGTTTGAGCCGGATGTAGAGCCGCTCGAATCTCACTTTCTCGACCTCTCCATTAAGTAATTGCTGGAGGGAAATCAGGCCGGCGAGTTGACCTGCGAAGACCTTATCATCCTTAACGCCGGTCAACTCATAATAGGCAGCCTGCTGAACATAAATTTCCATTAATCCTGCAAGAGGCTGTTGAGGTGCCCTTATCGAAAACTTCAGCTACTCATGACGTAACTATGAGCAATTCATTTCGCTCTGCTCAGCCGCATCCAGAAGGGCCTGGGCGAACGCACGAGCCTGTTCGGGGGTTAAATAGATATTGGTTTCATCGTGAATGAAGAGCCGTTCTTCGTCCGGACAGGATTCCCAGAAGCGGAGGCAGATGTTGTCGCAAAATTCTTGATCGTTCTTTTCATAGAACACATCCACATTCAATGTGTCATCCAGGAAGTTCAAGGACATCGATTCACCTCCATCAATCGTTTTTTTCGGGCGCCTGACTTTCCCGACCGCGCCCTAACTCCTGAGAGCGCTCGTAAGCTGCCCAAATCGCCCGGCTGAGGGCGGTGCGAAACCCCGCTTTTTCGAGATAGTACAACGCTGCAGCCGATGTCCCGCCCGGTGAAGTGACCTCATTGCGCAGGTGGGCCGGGTGGTCCTTCTTCTGGGCATAATATTCGACCGAGCCGCGCAAGGTTTGCATGACAAGCTGCTCGGAAATTCGCCGCGGGAATCCAAGATGCACCCCCGCGTCGATCAGCGCCTCCATGAATAGGAATACATACGCCGGTCCGGTACCTGACAGTGCAGTAGCCATATCCAGGTAAGCTTCATCTTCCAGGAATACTTCCTGCCCAAGCGCGCCAAGGATTTTCCGGGCGCAATTGCGCTGCTCTTCACTAACCGATTCCGAGGCTGTCCAGACCGTGATGCCCTGACCAATCTGTGCCGGCGTGTTTGGCATGGCGCGCACGATCGTACTGTGGGCCAATCCCCGCGAGATATTTTGGATCGAAGCCCCAGCAACGATGGAAAGAACCAGCGCCTGCGGTCTTATATGCCCGCGCAAACCGGAAAGAACGGTTTGCAGCCGCTGCGGCTTGACCGAAAGGATAACGATATCGGCCTCTCGGGCGGCGTCGACGTTCTGGGTGGTGAAGCGAATTCCATAAGCCGCCGCCAGTTCGTCGCCGCGTTCCTGACGAGGTCCAGCCGCGGTAATGTTTTCAGGCGCGGTCACCTGGTTGCGGATCAGCCCGGCGATCATCGCCTCGGCCATCACCCCGGGCCCGATCACTGCGAATTTGGCTTGGTTTTGCATCAGGTTATCTCTCCGTTAATTTGGTGGGTTGGGCGCGCTTGACCAGCGGACAAATTTTGCGGTTGTTAATAGACGCCCGGCGCTTTTTTCGATCAGAGCGATTTCGCCTGCCTGGAGTCTTCCCGGCAGGGGATGCATCATTTCTTGAGCGGCGTAAAATAAGGTCACCGACGAAGCTTTGACCGCATACACGGTTAGCACCATAAAGGCTGGCTGCTCAGTCAGAATTGCCCTGCAGGCTTTCAACAGCTCGGGTAGCAGTTTATAGAATTCCCAGACTTCTCCCTTCGGTCCGCGCCCGAATTTGGGCGGATCTAAGACAATACCATCATAGCGGGAATCTCGTCGGGCTTCGCGCTGGACAAACTTAAGGGCATCGTCGACGATCCAGCGGATCGGGCGGTTTTCGAGCCCGGAAAGGACCTGATTATCTCGCGCCCAGTTGACCACTTTCCGCGAAGCGTCCACATGGGTCACCTGCGCGCCTGCGGAGGCTGCCGCCAGGCTGGCCAGGCCGGTATAGCCGAACAAATTGAGCACGCGGCAAGCCCCCTGCCGGATGCGAACCTGATCGGCAATCCAATCCCAGTGCGTGGCTTGTTCTGGAAAAACACCCACATGACGCGAGGAGGTCGGTTGAAGATAACAGCGCAGGTTTTTATAGGTGAGTTCCCAGCGCTCTGGCAGCGGCTTACGCGCTTCCCAATGTCCCCCATTCTCTTCCGGGGACGGACGAAAAATCGCATGAGCGGTTTCCCACTCCCGGCGTGAAAGGACCGGCGACCAGACTGCTTCGGCTTCAGGACGAACCAACACGTAGCTGCCGAACCTTTCCAGCTTTTGCCCGTCCCCGCTGTCCAGCAGTTGGTAATCCCGCCAGTCCATGGAGGTCAGGATTTCGAGGGCCGGGTATGGAAGCGTTGGCATCTTGATTTCTTGGATATCCTTTGGAAGGATTCGGCGTAGAGAAAGTATACCAGTTTTCATATCATTCGACATGAACCCGCCGGAGGATTATAATCTGGCGTTGGCAACCAGAGATGATTGCACCATCTACACCATTTCAGACCACATTACAGGATGCTCCCATGACCTCTCATTTTGACCGCATTCTCGACCGGCGTCGCAGCGAAAGCATCAAATGGAACCAATATCCGGCGGATGTATTGCCGATGTGGGTGGCGGATATGGATTTTTCCTCGCCGCCCGCGGTCATCGAGGCGTTGAAAGCGCGGGCTGAACACGGCGTGTTTGGTTACGCGATCACCCCTCCTGAACTCAAGGAGGTCATCGTTGCCCGCCTGTTCGAGAAATACCGCTGGCGGGTCGGTCCGGAGGACCTGGTTTTCCTGCCCGGAGTGATCAGTGGGTTCAATCTGGCTGCCCGCGCCCTGGCCGAGCCGGGCGCCGGCCTGTTGATCCAGCCGCCAGTCTACATGCCGTTTCTGGACGTGGCTGAAAACAATGGCATGATCCAGCAGGAAGCCCGGCTGTACCAGCGATCAGACGGTCGTTACGAGATCGATCTGGACGCCTACCGGGCAGCAGTGGACGAGCATACCCGCATGTTTCTCCTCTGTAATCCTCATAACCCGGTGGGTCGAGTATACACGCCGGCGGAGTTGAGCGGCATGGCTGAGATTTGCCTGCGCAGCCGGGTGGTGATCTGTTCGGACGAAATCCACTGTGATCTGGTTTTTTCCGGCCAGCAGCACACGCCGCTTGCCACGCTGGACTCTGAAATTGCCGCAAACACCATCACACTGATGGCTCCAAGTAAAACTTTCAATATTCCAGGGTTAAAATGCGCTTTTGCAATCATCCAAAATCCTGACCTGCGCAAGAGGTTTCAAAAGGCGCGAAGGGGGCTGGTTGGCGATGTGAATCTGATGGGTTACCAGGCCGCTCTGGCGGCCTATAAGTACGGCGAAGAATGGCTGGCCGAGTTGCTGGTATACCTGGAAGCCAACCGTGATTATCTATATGACACGATCCAAAGGAATTTTTCAGGCGTCAGTATGGTCAAGCCCGAGGGCACTTACCTGGCCTGGCTGGATTGCCGAGCTGCCGCGATTGGCCAGGATCCGTGCGGATTCTTTCTGGAGAAAGCCCGGGTAGGATTGAACGACGGCGCTCGATTTGGCAGCGGGGGTGAAGGCTTCGTGCGTCTGAATTTCGGCTGTCCACGCTCCGTTCTTGAAGAGGGTCTGTCCAGAATGCAGACCGCGCTGGAGCAGGCTAACAAGGTGTAAAGGATGTCTTTACTTATTAATAATGCGCCCAGGCCGCGGAGAGTGAGACCGCGGCGGGGCAGGCGTTTTGCCGCCACACTACTTGGCAGCTATATTGCTCTGGTTCTGATTGGCCAGGTAATGTCTTTCTCCGATATTCCCAGGCGGGTGGATGCGCTGGTATTGCTTAGCGGCGGCGACCAGGCCCGTCAGGAGGAAATCGCTCGCCTGTACAAGCAAGGGTATGCTCAACGCGTCATCCTTACTCGTACAACTGGCCTGAGCCGGGGAAACCACCTTTACACCCTGCAGGATCTGGCGAAGCTCGGCGTACCCGCGTATGCTGTGCTGTTCGCGCCAGGCCAGTCTGACAGCACTTTCGATGAAGCCCGCCATGTGCTTGAACTATTGGAGGCGAAGGACTATGGCAATGCTATGATCGTCACGGATCCATACCACGTCTTCCGGGCGCGGATGATCTTCCGCGGCGAGTTTCGCCCGAGCGGAAAGTCGGTTTGGGTACGGGCAGCCCGAGCTCACTGGTATTCTCCATTAACCTGGATGTTTTCTCTGGAGGGTTGGCAGGTAACCGGCAAAGAAATCGTCAAGATCGTTGCTTATTTTCTCGGCGTCAAGGGGAGTTAAAAGAACAGAGCCGCGCGGGCGGCCCTGTCTGAAGTTGATGTAACGGTAATTATTGGATTGGAACGACCTGTGCAGCCTGGAGTCCTTTCGGGCCTTTTTCGATCGAGAACTCAACCTTCTGGCCCTCTTTTAATTGACGATAACCTTCCATCTCGATTGCAGAGAAGTGCACAAAAACATCTTCTCCATCCTCACGGCCAATAAAGCCGTATCCCTTAGCGGGGTTGAACCACTTTACGGTTCCGGTGAAACGTTCAGACATGCTTAGCTCCATCTTGGATAAAAAAATTTTCTTGCGACTGCTCCAGCCGCAACAGCGGATGCAAGCTTATCACTACTCAGAAGGGCTGTCAAGATGACCTGTTGTTGTGATAGACCAAAGTAGAAATATCCCCTGTTACCAAAGTTAAAATGTCCCCTTCACCCAAGGCCAGTATGTTCTCTTTATTAAAAAAAGGAGCTTGAAAAGCGATATATAATTCCATAGCCGATGAAAATCAGTCATCGCATTCTCCTCCCTCTGCTGATCAGCGTCCCTATTCTGGTAGCTGGCCTATTATCCTTCGAGCCGCGCCCGTTGGCCTTGACCGTCACCTGGCATGCGGCCCGTCTGGCAGCCGCACAGGAAAAATACGCCGATGCAGTCGCTTTGTACCGGAAGATCATCGAATTTCAACCCGAGCGGATCGATTTATGGGAGACTATCGGGAATCTGGCATATCAGGCCGGAGATTTCGAAGGATCTATTGAAGCATACCGCCAGGCGGAAGCGGCTGGTTTGATCAGCATTGATGGGCGGTTCAATCTGGGCGGCGCTTATCGAAACCTGGGTGAAATTGAGCTCGCCCGTCAGCAATGGCGCCGGTTGGCTGAGCTGCCCGGTTTGAGCGCCGATCAATATGCCGAGCTGGTTTCATTCCAGCGGCAGTATGGTGATTTTGAGGGCGCGCTCCTGACTGCCGAGAAATGGCACAACAAGTTCCCGGGCGACAATCAGGCATCCTACGCCTATGGATTACATCTTTCTTACATCGATCCAGAACGAGCAAGGGAGGTTCTCATGCCGGTCAGCGCTGCAGATGCGCCCGAGGCAGAAAAGTCGCTGGCGCTCCTGCAGGGAATCGAAACGGCGATCCTTGCCGGGCACGCTGAATACGGCCTCGTTGTGATCGGACAGCGACTGCTGGAAATCCGCGAGGTCGACCTCGCCGAACAGGCGTTTTTACAGGCGGTCCGCTCGAATCCGGGCTATGCCGAAGCCTGGGCATTGTTGAGTGAGGCGCAGCAACGATCAGGAAAGGACGGCTGGCCGGCGCTGGATCAAGCCCGACGCTTGAACCCCGAGTCGGACCTGGTGAGAGTGGAGCTGGTCTTGTATCACCGCCGCGAGGGGCAGATCAAGCAGGCGTTGAACATCCTGCAGTCGCTTGCCGATGATCACCCGCGGGAAGCCCGCTGGAAGATTGAAATCGGAGGCGCGTTGGCAGAAACGGGGGACTTGATTGCAGCGATGCGCTCCTATCAGGAGGCGACTGAGCTCGAGCCGGAAAACGCCGACGCATGGCGGGCGCTGGCTGCCTTCGCCGCGGAAAATGGCTTTGATTCCCAGAGTTACAGTATCCCCGCCGCGGTAAAAGCGATGGAGCTGGATCCGGATAATCCACAATCGCTCGACCTGATGGGCTGGATCCTCCTGATCGAAGGCGAGCTGAATCAGGCGGAACAGTTCTTGCAACAGGCCCTCGAGAAAGATGGCGACCATCCGCGCGCGCTGCTTCATCTGGCCCAGGTGTACCTGGAGATGAACCGCTTGAGCCTGGCTTATAAACCACTCAGCCAGGCAGCAGCCCAGAATGATGATCCATCCGCCGCGCTGCAAGCCAGCCGGCTGCTCGAAAGGTATTTTCCGAGCCAGAGATAGGTAACGACGTCTCAATCAAAATCAGGGAAACGGATGGGTATCATAAAAGTGATAGAATTCCCCCAGTTCAAGGAGTCCGCCGTCCTGAGGAGAAATCACATGCACAAAGTCATCACGAAAATTCTCATATCCGCGGCGATTCTGATGTCTTTAACAGCCTGTAACCTGATGGATCGGATCAACTTGTCTGCGGTGAGCGCGGTTGACTCGGGCAGCGTCCTTTTTTATGACGATTTTTCGAGCGTGGAGGGCGGCTGGTCAACACTTGACTCGGATGGCGCCAGGATTGCCTACGAACAGGGCGGGTTGCGTTTTCAGATCAACAGCGTTAATTACGATTACTGGTCAATGCCAGATTTGCACCTGGTGGATTCGACTGTGGCGGTCGAGGCGACCACGCTTGCCGGACCAGAAGATAACGACTTTGGGGTGATCTGCCGATTCCAGGATGCGAGTAATTACTATGCGTTACTGATCAGCAGCGACGGATATGGCGGCGTTGTCAAGGTGAAGGATGGCTTGTACACGATCTTGAACAATCCGGATGGAATGGAATACGGGTCAATGATCCGTACCGGCGCGGATACCAATCTCCTGCGCGCGGACTGCATCGCTGACCGCCTTACTCTCTATGTCAATCACGAGCTCTTTCTGGATGTGCGCGATTCCGATTTTACCTTCGGCGAGGTAGGTTTGATCGCAGGGTCCTTCAGCCAGGCAGGCGTGGATATCTTATTTGATGACTTTTTTGTGATAAAACCATAGAGGTATGAGAATTTTTCTGGATTCGGTTGGCTGCCGGTTGAATCAAAGCGAAATAGAATCCTTTGCCCGCCAGTTCCGCGCGGCGGGGTATGTAATTGTCGATCATGCCGGCGAGGCTGACCTGGTGGTGGTCAACACCTGCACGGTGACCGCTGCCGCCGCATCCGATTCAAGGCAGAAAATCCGCCAGGCAATTCGAGCTGGCGGGGGCGGGGTGATTGCTACGGGCTGTTGGGCTACCCTCGAGCCAGAAGCTGCCGCCGGGCTGCCTGGCGTGACCAGGGTAGTGACCAATCGAGAGAAAGAAGGTCTGGTTGCCAGTATCCTCGGCCTGCCGCCGGAGAAGTTCGATTACGAGCCGCTGGCGCGTGATCCACTCCCGGGCATTCACTGGCGGACGCGGGCGTTTATTAAAGCACAGGATGGCTGTGATAATTTCTGTACTTTTTGCATTACCCGATTGGCGCGCGGCAAGGGGCGCAGCCAGCCGCTGGCAGCAGTCCTTGTGGACATCCGCGCCGCAGTCCAGGGCGGGGCGCGCGAGATTGTCCTCTCAGGCGTGCATCTGGGCTCCTGGGGCTCGGATCTGGGCGAGGGCATCCAACTCCGCCATCTGCTCGAGGCAATCCTGGCGGATACGGACGTGGAACGCGTGAGGCTATCTTCGATCGAGCCGTGGGGCCTGGATGAGCTGTTTTTCCGCCTTTGGGAAAATCCGCGCATGTGCCGGCATTTCCACCTGCCGCTCCAATCCGGCAGCGCAAGGATCTTGAAAAGGATGGCGAGGAAGACTACTCCCCAGGCATACCGCCGGCTGATCGAGATGGCCCGCGGGTTGGTTCCGGGTGCAGCCATCACCACAGACATCATCGTCGGTTTTCCCGGCGAGGGCGAAGATGATTTCCGCGAGAGCCTGGAATATGTGGAGTCGATTGGATTTGCCGGAGGACACGTCTTTACCTACTCACTGAGGGAGGGAACGGCAGCCTCGCGATTGAAAGACTTCATCGACGGCAGGGCTGCTCGGGCGCGGAATGCAGCCATGCGCGCGGTGTTGGACCAATCCGCGCTCCGATACCGGAAGGGCTTTCTCGGAGCTGAGGCCGAAGTGCTTTGGGAATCCTGCGACCGGTATGGGCCGCAGGGATGGAGGCTGCACGGCTTGACGGGTAACTACATCCGGGTTGAAGCGCAATCGAAGGTGCGGTTATGGAATCAGATCAGCCGGGTGCGACTGATAGAGGCGGCGGGTAGGGGAATGGCGGGTGAAATCCTGGGTTGAGGGAGAACTACAATGCGCATAGCCATTCACTTCGTGAGGTCGCTTTTGCCCTTACAATTTCAACTGATCGATGCTTTGCCTGAGCAGGCTGGCTGATTTCTGCAACCCTTCGATCTCGTCCGGACTGAGGTCGAGGTATATGATCCGCTCTACGCCGCCAAGATCGACCACGCTGGGCAGACTCAAGCAAACGCCGCTGATCCCGTAATAATCCTCGATGTAACTCGATACCGAAAGGACGGTTGCCTGATCGCGCAAAATCGCCTCGCAGATGCGGGTCAGGCCAGTGGCGATCGCGTAGTAGGTAGCGCCTTTGCGTTCGATGATGGCGTAGGCGGCATCCCGGGTCTGGGCAAAGATGGTATCCAATACCGGCTGATCGCAGCCAAGCCCATTGACCGCGCAAAACTGCGGCAAACGCATCCCGGCGATGTTGGCGAGCGACCAGACTGGCACTTCGCTATCGCCATGCTCTCCAATGATATAGGCATGCACGCTGCGAGGATCGACGCCAAAGTGCTGGCTGAGCATATAGCGGAAGCGGGCGGTGTCCAGCACCGTGCCCGAACCAATCACCTGACTGCGCGGCAGCCCGGAGAGTTTCAACGCAACGTAAGTCAGGATGTCGACCGGGTTGGTCGCAATGAGCAGGATGCCGTGCGGGTTGTGCTGAATGATACTGGGGACAATCTGACGAAAGATGGCGGTGTTTCGATGAACCAGATCCAGGCGGGTTTCGCCAGGTCTCTGGGCTGAGCCGGCGGTGATCACGGTAATTGTCGCATCGGCGCAATCCTCGTAGCTCCCTGCCCATACCCGGACCGGGCGGGAAAGCGGCATGGCGTGGTTGAGATCCATCGCCTCGCCTTCCGCCTTGGCGCGGTTGTTATCGATCAGGACAATCTCACTGGCTAAACCGCTGAGCAGCAGCGAATAAGCGAAAGTGGCGCCAACATTCCCGGCACCGATGATTGCAACGCGGGTGGGCGTCTTCATAGGGTGAATCATTGGATCCTCCGCAAGAGTAGATCACCGCCCAGGCGGATCAGGAGCCCTTCTCTTTTTCCTTGCGCGACTGGATGAAGCGGTTGTAGACACGCTTCCAGGCCTGGGTTGGCTTTTCAGGACGGGTTTTCTTATGCTGGTCGATGCTCAGGTAGAAGGCAAAGTCCTCGATTAGATTGGCGATCTGCTCATCGACTTCGTATTGAACGATCGGTCTGCCCAGGTTGATGGATGGGATAATCAAGTCTGGACAGTACGGCAGGGCAATAGTCACTTTTTTATTCAGCGCACTTTCGATCCGGTCGCGAGGCAAGCCAAAACGTGGAAATGTATAATTTAAAACCAGCTTGATTTTTTCAGGTGGATAACCGAGTTTATTATAAGTATCCAATGCAGCCGCCGCTGCGCGAACGGAGGACAGTTCTGGCGCCAGGGTCAGCAGGATCAAATCCGCCGCATCCAGCGCCGAAAGAGCGATATCGCTGAAGTCGTGGGGTAAATCGGCGACAATGTAATCATACTCCGGGCGCATCAGTTGTATCGCCGTCCGCAGCGACTCATCGGTGAGCATCTCGGCCTCGGTCGGGAAGGTGGGCGCGGCGATGAAATCCAGGCCGGACGGGTGGCGGGCTGAGATCGAGCGCAGCAGGATCGTATCCAGGTCCGCCGGCTTGATGCCTGCCAGGTCTGCCCAGGTTCGTTTGAGCGGCATGTTGAGCATCAAGGCGACCTGACCGGCCATCAGGACAAGGTCAAGCAGCATGACCGGCGCTCCCCACAATCCTTCCAGGGCGATTGCCAGGTTCACCGCCAGCGTCGACGTGCCGATTCCGCCGCGCAGGCTGTGCACGGCGATCAATTTGGCGCTCTTGACCGGCTTCTCTTCGCCTGCCGGCAACATCTTACTGATCAATTCCACCCGGCGCAGGAGAACCTTCATCCGCGCAACCAGCTCTTCGGGCTCGAAAGGCTTATTGATGTGGTCATCTGCGCCCGCCTCGAAGGAGGATAATTTATCCTGCAATCCGGTCTGACTGGTCAGGACGATAATTGGCGTGTTAGCAAACAGAGGATCGCGCCGAAGCCGGCGGGTAACCTCATAGCCCGAGATATCCGGCAGGTTGATATCGGTGATGATCACATCCGGTCTCATTTGCCGGGCGGCTTCAAGCCCTTCGCGGCCGGTGAGCTCAGAGCGGGTTTCATACCCGTACGGTTTAAGCGCGTGTTCGATCATGTGGTGAAAGATGACTTCGTCTTCGATCAACAATACAGATGGCATGTGCTAATCCTTTGGCTTAGGGTTCCTGGCTCTGATCACCGGGTTGATATAAAGATTGATAGATCGCCAGATAGGTTTCAAGGTTAGGTATTTGTTCCTCGATGGCCTCGATCGTTTTTTCGACGCCGGTCAAATCGCCGTCGTCGACCTGTTTCCTGAGGATGTTGAGCAGGTCAGTAACAGCCCGCGCTTCGAAGTTGCAGGCAACGCCCAGCAGATTATGCTCCAGCAGGCGCAAGGTACTGAGGTCTTTACGGCTGACTGCCAGGTAGAGGTTCTGTACCTTCGCACGGCATTCGTGGATGAATTCCTCGAAGGTCATTAGAAAGAATTGGAGGTCGTTGCCAAAACGGGGCAGAATCGATTCAATGTAACCCGTTTCACCCAGCGAGAGGACTGTGCGGCGAGGGTAATTCGCGGTTGGAAGGTTTTTCAATCCAACCTCAGTCAGAGGTGGTTCGCCCTTTACCGGCAGATCTTCTGGGCACGGCTCGCTGGGGGCAGGCTGTTCAGTGGAAAATGGCTGTCCATCCGAAGGCGACTCAAAGAAGTCCACGGATTGTGCAAAGGCTTCGAACTCCTGATCCATATGCTGGCCGTGACGCCCGTTGCCTTTATCCGGGTCGCCGGTCGGAGGAATGGTTTCCGCCTTTTCCTGGATATCTGGCAGCGGGTCTGGCTGGGCTGGTATCCCCGTTTCCTCCCGCTGTTTTTCAGGTTGGCCAGTCTCTCCTATCGGCTTTAGCCATTGTTCGACCTTCTCGAACAGCGTCATTGGACGGACCGGCTTGGAGATATAGTCATCCATGCCGCAGGCGAAGCAGCGTTCGATATCGCCAACCAACGCGTGGGCGGTCATAGCGATGATCGGCGTGGCTTTGCCGGATTCTTCGCGTGCGCGGATGTGTATGGTGGCTTCATAGCCGTCCATCTCGGGCATTTGTACATCCATCAAGATCAAGTTAAAACGCTCGCGTTCGAGGATTTCCAGTGCTTCGCGCCCGTTTTCAGCCGATTCAACCCGGTGTCCAAACCTTTGCAGCAAATTGACGATCACCTTGCGGTTGATTGGATTGTCTTCGACCAGGAGGATGCGCCCAGGCGTGGAGGATTTGAGATTGACTACCTGCGGCGTTTCTTTTTGGATCGATTCGAGGCTGGCAGGCTCTTTAGGCGGACCGAGGATGTTGCGCAAGACGGTCGTCAACGCTTTCATCCGCACCGGTTTGAGAATGTAGCCTGCGTACTCCTTCACGGACGCGCGGGTGATTTGCCGCTCGGGCGTAGCCAGCAGGACGACCGGTACCTCTTGATAACTTTCCAGTGAATGAATTTGATGGAGAAGACCCGAGAGACCATGGGAGGCGATTTTACTATCGACAAAGACGATCCGAAAGGGCTTGCCGCCCCTGGCCGCCTGATCAAGGAGGATGAAGCACTGCGACTGATCCAGAGCAGAGACGGCCAGCGCTCCCATTCCCTCGATCTGTGACTTCAGACTGAGGTAGCTGTTCTTGTTCGGATCGACAACCAGGATGCGCATTCCGCGCATTAAGCGGATCAGGTCCAAAGGACCGGTCTCATCCACTGTTTGTTTGATGAAGGGTACGTTGAACGAGAAGGTGCTGCCCACGCCTTCCTGGCTGTTCAGGGTGATCTGCCCGCCTAACAAGTTGACCAGCTGAGCCGAAATGGATAATCCCAGGCCGGTGCCGCCGTATTTCCTGCGAATGTAGACATCGCCCTGGCTGAACCGTTCGAATATGGCTGCCTGCCGTTCGGGGGGAATGCCGATGCCGGTATCTCGGACGTAAAATCCAAGATTCACCTGTGAGCCGCTCTCTGAAATCTTCTTAACTTGTATGACCACCTCTCCGCGCTCGGTAAATTTGACCGCATTGCCGACCAGGTTAATCAAAATCTGGCGCAGGCGGTTGGCGTCGCCCTTGAGCATGACCGGCGTATCGGCTGGGATCAACAGGCTGAGCTCAATCCCTTTGCTTGCTGCCCGTTGAGCCTGACTTGCGGCGATGTTTTCGAGCACGTCGCGCAAATTGAAGTCGAATATCTCGAGTTCCATTTTCCCCGCTTCGATTTTTGCCAGGTCAAGGCTGTCGTTGAGCAGGGTTAGCAGGGATTCGGCGCTCTCCAACGAGGTGGTTAGATATTCGACCTGTTCTTCGGTCAGGTTGGTGTCGAGAGCCAGACTCAACATGCCGATAATTCCATTTAGTGGCGTGCGAATTTCGTGGCTCATGTTGGCCAGGAATTCCGACTTCGCCAGACCGGCTTCTTCGGCTTTTCGGCGGGCGGTGACCAGCTCGGTGATGTCGTGATACAAACCAAGGATGCCAAGTTCCTCGCCGTTGACGGTTACCGGGACGTTGAAGATCTCCACATCGATCTGATCGCCGGATGCGGTTTTACGCCGCCCGACGGAGTGGATGATTTCACCACTCTTCACCCGCCGGTTGAATTCCTGGGCTTTTTCGCGCTGGTCGTCAGGCGTGATCAGATCATCCACTTTCATGCCCAACACCTGAACCTGCTGGTAGCCGAACAACTGCTCGAAGGCAGGATTACAGGCGACAATATGCCCGTTCAGGTCGAGAGTGACAATTGCGACCGGGCTGTTCTGGAATACGCCTTCGAAGAACTGCTTCTGCCGCTGAATCTCCGCTTCCGCCCGTTTTCGCTGGGTGACGTCGTGAAAGATGTAAATGGTGCCTTGCTGGTTTTCAGCTATCTGGAAGGGGAAACCGTTGACCTCGAACCAGCCGATGGAGGAAGGCAGGGAAAGCACCTGGGTTTTGGTGGTGGTTTTCCCCAACTCGGGCTCGATCACACCGGGGAAAACCTCTTCGATCGATCTGCCAATGACTGATTTGAAGTTTGTCTCCAGTTTTGCGACGGTCGCCTTATTGCAGCGGATGATTCGGCCGGATGCGTCGGTGAGGAGGATCAAATCGGAAATGGCGTCGAATGTCGCTTCCCATTCTTTTTTTGCCCGGCTGATAATCGATTCTGCCTGGTGGCGCTCCAAAATTTCCCTTTGTGATATCTCCTTCAGGTTGTAAAGCTCGGCAGTACGCTGCAGCATGCGTTCTTTGAATTCTTCGATTGTTTGGATGCGCCGGATCACCTGGATAGCGCCAATGATGAAGAAGGAAGCAAGCAGGAGCGAGAAACCATCTGCCAGCCATAAGACTGGTTGAGTCGACTGCGCCATGATGAAGTTCGCCAGGGTAAACCGGCTGTTACCGTTAGCCAGTTCAGTCAACGTGGCGAGAAATGGGAAAGATAAAGCCAGAAATGCTCCGATCAGCTGGATGCCAGCCTGGAGGATCATTCGATTGGTCAGTTTGGGACTCGTGTCTACGAGCATATATTTATTATAGGTAGTTTCATTAATCTGCTAACTAGTAACCGTCCAACCCGCAGCTGAATGGTGGTGTCGCCCGTAATCAGACTGACTGTCTCTTTCCCAAGGCTGGTCTGTACCCCCTTGACAATTCATCCGTGGCGCCTTACCTGCGCAACCTGAAAGGTGACCGGATCAGCACCCCGCAGAGAAGTCAGCAACCGTGGTTAATATTATAATTGACGCAGATTTCCATATCCATTATAATCCCTTGCTTTGTTGAAATCCAGACAGGAACTGAACGTCAGATAAACGTTCGAGATAAAGCGGGCACAACATATGAATATTGAAGATGAGCATGGGACCACGGTATTCCGCCGGACGGCGGAGTACAGGCCCAAGCGTTCCTTTAGAACCTGGTTGATCGGGCGACCGCTTCCTACCGCGGATGCCCCTCACCAGACAATCGGCAAGTTTATCGGGTTAGCGGTTTTCGCATCCGACGCACTTTCCTCTACTGCCTATGCCACTCAGGAAATGCTGGTCATTCTGGCTGTGTTGGGCGCTGCAGCCTATGGCTATGTGTTTCCCCTCTCAATCGGCATCGTTATTCTGTTGGCTATCGTAACCCTATCCTATCAGCAAACCATCCACGCTTATCCAAAAGGCGGCGGGGCCTATATCGTTACCCGAGATAATCTCGGGGCATTCACCGCTCAGGTGGCCGCAGCAGCCTTGTTGACAGACTACATCCTGACCGTGGCGGTCTCGATTTCTTCCGGCGTGGCTCAAATCGTCTCCGCCATGCCAAGCCTGTTCCCCTTCAGGGTATGGATCTCGGTCGGTCTGGTGGTGTTCATCATGCTGGTCAACCTGCGCGGCGTGAAGGAATCGGGAGCGGCGTTTGCGTTCCCGACCTATTTTTTCATTCTTGCACTCTATATCACGGTCGGCGTTGGTTTGTATAAATATCTGGCGGGGACGCTCGGGTTCGTCGTCGATCCACCGCCGTTGGAATTGTCCAATCTTGTCCAGGGAGCGACCGTTTTTCTCATCCTAAGAGCATTTTCGAGCGGCACTGCTGCACTGACCGGCGTCGAAGCCATTTCGGATGGGATTCCGGCTTTCCGCGAGCCGCGTTCCAAAAACGCGGGTGATACGCTGCTCATCATGGCTGCCATCCTTGGCTCGCTGATGCTGAGCATTTCCTTTCTCGCCGGGCACATCCAGGCGGTTCCATCCGAAGCTGAAACGGTCATCTCACAGATCGCACGGACCGCGTTCGATGGGCGCGGCGGGTTGTATCTGGGCGTGATCGTCGCGACCACCGTGATCCTGATCATGGCAGCGAATACTTCCTTTGCCGATTTTCCCCGGTTAAGCGCCTTTGCGGCGATGGACGGGTACCTGCCCCGCCAGTTGACGTACCGCGGCAGCCGGCTGGTCTACTCGCGCGGGATCGTGCTGCTGGCAATTCTGGCGTCGATTCTGATCATCGTGTTTCAAGCCAGCGTCACCCGCTTGATTCCGTTATATGCGATCGGCGTCTTTCTGTCCTTCACTCTCTCGCAATCCGGCATGGCACGGCGATGGCATAAGATTGGCAAGCTGCAACCCGGCATGGAAGTGCAGGAGAGGGGCTCGACTTTACGTTATGATCGCCATTGGCGACTGAAGATGTTCATTAACGCCTTTGGCGCGATCTGCACCACCATCGTCCTGGTGGTATTTGCAGTCACAAAATTCCCCGATGGCGCCTGGATCGTGATCGTGATCATTCCCCTTTTAGTGCTCATGTTCTCCTCGATTCACCGCCATTACCGCAGACTGGCCAAGCAATTATCACTGGAAAATTTTGGCGTTCCGCCGCGGATCGCCCGCCACCGGGTGATTATTCCCATCAGCGGCGTTCACCGGGGCACGCTTGCTGCCCTGCGCTACGCAAAAACCTTATCGGATGATATTACCGCAGTCCATATCATGATCGACCCCGATGAGGCCGAACGGATTCGAAAAAAATGGGAGATCTGGGGCGACGGCAGACGCCTGGTGATCCTGGACTCTCCCTACCGCCTGTTCATCGAACCTCTTCTGAGCTATATTGAAGAGCTTGACCAACACCGAAAGCCAAACGAGATTATCACCATTATTGTGCCTGAGTTCGTCCCTAAAAAATGGGCTTCCAGCCTGCTCCATACCCAGACCGCGAATACACTTCGTCAGGCGCTGTTATTCAAAAAAGACATTGTGATCACCAGTGTTCCTTATCAGGTAAATTGATCACGGTCATCAAGCGAGGTATCCAGTATGAATGTAATCGTCATTGGCTGCGGCAGAGTGGGTTCTGCCCTGGCGTATAGATTGTTCAAGGCGGGGCATCAGGTCGCCGTCGTTGATCGGAATGCAGCGGCATTTTTAAACCTCCCGCCTGATTTCACCGGCCGTTTACACGAGGGTGATGCGCTCTCGCAGGATGTCCTGATCAGGGCGGGGGTAGAACAGGCGGATGGTGTGGCTGTCGTGACCAATTCGGATCCAATGAACGCGGTGGTTGGCCATGTGGTCAGAGAGACATTTAAAGTACCGGTGGTCATAACCCGGAATTACGATCCGCACTTTCGCTCCCTGTTTGAAGAGTTCAACCTCCAGGTCGTCAGCTCAGCCGACTGGGGAGCTCAGCGGATCGAGGAAATGCTCTATTCAAGCTCGATGCATACGGTTTTTTCCATTGGGAACGGCGAAATTGAGATTTATGAATTCATTATTCCGCAAGAATGGCATGAGAGGAGCCTCTGGGAGTTGTTTGCCGATAAGGAATGCGTTCCCATTGCGGTATCGCGAGCCGGGAGAGCCATGCTGCCTGCCAGGGATCTGGTTTTTCAAGAGGGCGATGTGATCTATGTCAGCGCGTCATTTATCGGGATCAGTGATCTGCGCGCCCGTCTGATCGGACCGAACAAGGTGGAGGGTTAACATGTTTGTACTCATCGCTGGCGGCGGGCGGACGGCGGCTCAGTTGGCGCGGATTTTAATCGCCCAAAGTCACCAGGTCAGTTTAATCGAAAACCGATCGGATGTATTGGCACGAATTCATAAAGAGCTGCCTACCGAAACGATCTATGAAGGTAACCCGATTGACCCGTTGATCCTCGAACAGGCGGGGGCAAACGACGCTGACGTCCTGGCGGCGTGCACGTCCGATGACGAAGTCAACCTGGCGATCTGTTATTACGCGCGCAATCGATTCAATGTGCCGAGAATCATCGCCCGAATCAATAATCCGCGCAACGCCTGGCTTTTCGATCAAAAATTTCATGTGGATGTGGCTGTGAATCAGGCGCAAATCATGGCCTCGATCATCGAAGAGGAGATGTCCCTCGGCGATATGATGACTCTTCTCAAGCTGCGCCGCGGAAATTATTCGCTGGTAGAGGAGAAAATACCGCCAGACGCGCCGGCGGTTGGCAAACAGATCAAAGATCTGGTCTTTCCGGAGCGGTGCGTGATCGCCGCGATCATCCGTCACGGCGAAGTAATTGTCCCGCGCGGCGTGACTGCTTTCGAAGTTGGCGACGAAGTCCTGGCGGTGACCGACCACGAAGGCGCCTTGCAGCTTGCTAAAATGTTCGCCGGACTCAAGCCGAATCACCACCGGGCTGGTCAGAGTGAGGTTTGACCGCCAGACAGGCATGCGGTATAATCTTATCTTGCGACCATCCAATGGTTATCATCTGTGCGCTGCGGAAATGACTAAGCACAACCAGGCGTCAGTCAAATCGGGGTTGGTTTGGTGATTTGCGCAGAACACAGCAGATTACATCATCATTGAAAGGAATATGTGATGCCCAAACGGACATACCAACCCAAGATTCGCCGGCGTCTTCGCGTGCATGGATTTCGCGCGCGGATGGCGACCGCTGACGGGCGGGAGGTTCTGCGACGCCGCCGGACGCGTGGACGACACGTGCTCAGCGTTTCAAAGAACAACCACGTCAAGAAGACCCGCTGGTAATATTCCCGCCGGGTTGTTGTATTCCTTCCGTCTTCCCGTCAGGGAAATCGATACGGAGGGTACATGAGTGAAGCGAGAATTCCGGCTGCGGAGGGCGGCAGATTTTACCAGGGTGCGGGAGCAAGGGCAAGCTTATTCGCACCCGCTGGTGGTATTAATCGCACTGCCCAATCCGGATGGAAAAACGCGAATTGGGGTCGCGGCAGGACGTTCGGTCGGCAAAGCCGTCGAGCGCAACCGCGCCAAGCGCCGCCTGCGGGCGGCAGTCGCTGCCTTCCTGCCGGGCATGCGCATCGGGTGGGATGTGATCCTGATCGCAAGATCAGCCATCCGCAGCGCAGACTATATGCAGATCCAGGATGGAATCCGGTTGGTTCTTAAGCAGGCCGGATTACTGTTGCATGAAAGTGAAGTGAGCGATGATCGAGCATGATTATTCGGACGAGCCGCGACTGCGGGATTTGCCGTTTAATCTGCGCACTTTCCCGCGCTGGCTTCTTCTCGCTTTCATTCGCCTGTATCAAAAGCTCGTTTCGCCGACCCTGCCGTCCAACACCTGCCGGTTTTACCCGACCTGTTCCCATTACGGGTATCAGGCGATTTATAAACACGGCGCAATCAAAGGAACCGTTATGGCTGTCTGGCGGGTTTTACGCTGCAACCCGTTCAACGAAGGCGGTTATGATCCGGTTCCCTGATTAACCGACAACAGCAGGTGTGTTACTTTCACCAACAGAAAAATCAACCGATGAAATTTAAAAAATTCACCACAGTTCTCATTTTCCTCATCACGGCCCTATCACTGACCGCCTGCACCGGACAGCTCAGTGGAACAAGCTGGCCGGGTATTTCAGCGACCGATGATACGATCTACGTTGCTTATCTCAACCAGATTTTTGCTGTCCGTACGCAGGATGGCAGCCTGATCTGGCAATACCCGGAAAAACCCGGGCGCGAAACCTATTTTGCCGCCCCGGTCATTGCAGATGGTCACCTGATTGCCGGAGACTATCAAAACACTCTGTTCAGTTTGGACCCTGCCAGCGGGGCGCTGCAATGGTCATTTACGGAGGCAAAAGGAAAGTGGATTGCCAGCCCGTTGATTGCTGACGGAAAAATCCTTGCCCCGAACGGAGATGCCACCCTGTACACACTCGACCTGAACGGGAGTTTGCTCTGGAAGTTCGCAACCAAAGAGGCGCTCTGGTCGCGTCCGGTCAGCGACGGCGAGCGGGTCTATCAGGCATCCATGGACCATCACATTTATGCCCTTGACCTGAATACAGGCGCAGAAATATGGTCAGTCGATTTGGGCGGGGCAGTGCTCTACTCGCCAACCCTGACCGAAGAGGGCGTGTTGTATATTTCTTCGCTAAAACGCAACCTGGTCGCGCTGAGCACGAAAGATGGTAGCGTCCTCTGGGAGCGAAATTTTGACAGCGACCTCTGGACGCAGCCTGCGCTTGCGGACGGCAAGCTGTTTTTTGGCGATATCGCCGGGAAAGTCTATGCACTTTCCGCGGAGGATGGCGCCGACATCTGGTCGCAGGCGCTCAATGAGCCGGTCATCGGCCGCCCTACCGAGATTGAGAACGGGGTCGTCTTCCCGACCGAAAACGGCAGCCTTTTCGCCCTTAGCTTTAACGGCGAACGGTTGTGGTCGCGGACGTTCGAGGGGAAGATTTACACCGGCCCGACAGCGATCGGCGATCAACTCGCCGTGGGGATCGCCCAGGGAAAAGATTACCTTAAGCTAATCAACGCCAGCACCGGTCAGGATGTCTGGACGTTTGTAGCGCCCAAATAAGAAGGCAGACGAATATGTGGGAAGCGATCATAATCAAGCCGTTTATCAATACGCTGTTGTTGATCTATAATGTGATCGGGGGGAACTTCGGCGTTGCGATTATCCTGTTCACGATCCTGATCCGCTTGATCACTCACCCGCTGATGGTGAAACAGATCAAGGGCGCTCAGGCGATGCAGGAGCTGCAGAAAAATCCTGAGTGGCTCCAGATTCAAGAAAAATATAAAGGCGACAAAGAGAAGCTGGCGCAGGAACAGATGCGACTCTACAAAGAGTTGGGGATCAATCCCTTTGCCTCCTGCCTGCCAACGCTGATCCAGTTTCCGATCATCATTGGCCTGTACCAGGCGGTCATCGCCGCGCTGGCGAGCACGCCGGTGGATCTATTGAATCTGATGCGCAATATCTACCCCGGGCTCCTCGATGTGGCAAAGTTGATCCCGCTCAACGCCCGCTTTTTGTGGATGGATCTTGGCCAGCCGGAACGCCTGTACATTCCAGGGCTCGATTGGGGCATTCCGGTGCTCGTTGTGGTTGTGGTAATCACCACCTACGTCCAATCCAAGTTGATCGCCACGCCTTCGACGGGCGGGCGCGATCAAGGCGCAGCCATGGCCAACATGATGAACCTGTACATGCCGGTCTTCATGGGCTATCTTGCGTACACCCTGGCATCAGGACTGGCGTTGTACTTCATCGCCTCCAACCTCATCGGCATTCTCCAATATGCCATGCTGGGTAAGGTGAACTGGTCCAATGTGATTCCCTGGGCGAAGAAACCAGAAACGTCGCCAACGATAAAATCCGCTGCAAAGCCGGCAGTCAAACCCGCAGGCAACCCAGGTCCGAAGTCCTCATCTAAACCTACGGCCAGACCGCCGATGAAATCGGTGAACAAATCGGGTTCGAAGTCGAAAAAGTAAGATGGGACGACCCTGTCTTTTCACCAACGCTGAGGAATCCCGAGGATAATAGTAGAGGCAGAAATGAGTCCTGAAAACACAACCTTAGAAATTATTGCACTTTCCGTTGAAGAAGCCGTCGCCAAGGGATTGAGCCAGCTGGGTCTTCCGGAAGAGGCGGTCGAGATCGAGGTGCTGGATACCGGCAGCAAGGGCTTTTTAGGGCTGGGAACACGCCAGGCCCGCGTGCGCCTGCGGATCAAGGAATTTACCCGAGAAATTCAAACCGAGCCGCAGGCGAGGGTCGAAAAACCGGCCCGGACTGCCGCCAGGCCAAAGTCGGAATCTCCCAAACCCGCCGCCCCGATGGAAATCAGACAGGCCGGATCAGCCGGTGAGTTGAGCGACGAGCAGGTGCTTACCATTGCTGAGCAGGTAACCGGCGAGCTGCTGGAAAAAATGCACGTCCGCGCCAGACTCAAGGCGCAAATCGTCCCTCCTCAAGATGAAAATGACCAGCCCATGGTGATGGTCGAGGTTCAGGGCGACGATTTAAGCATCCTGATCGGGCGGCGGTCCGAAACGCTCAATGCGCTGCAATATATTACCAGCCTGATCGTCGCCAAGGAAGCCGGCCGTTGGGTACCGCTGATGATCGACGTCCAGGGTTACCGGGCGCGCCGTGAGCGTCAGCTTCGGGTGCTGGCCCGGCGGATGGCTGAGCAGGTGGTCCACACCGGTAAGCGCAGCGCGCTTGAGCCAATGCCGGCTAACGAACGCCGCATCATCCATCTCGAGCTGCGTGATCACCCCGAGGTGATGACGGAAAGCGTCGGCGAAGAGCCGAACCGCAAGGTGACGATCTTCCTGAAGAAGCAGAAGTAGAGCTGAATTTTCCACGTTTACAGAGGTTTTTTCTTTGTACCGCAAAGGAAGAGCCTCTTTTGTTTTCCTGCGCCAGGATGGGTCGGAGTTTTCCGTCCAATGATATACCTCTAGCATCCATCGTTGGCTCAAATGAAAAGGATACCGAAGACGCCTGTTCAAAGGCTTTTAGGTATAATCAAATATTCGTTTTTCTGTCCATGCTGAACAATTGATTGTGGTTGGCTGACCACATGCTGGAGGAGCAGATCGATGAAGGCCGTTGATATCATCATTAAAAAACGCGATCGCAAGGCGCTCTCCCGCGAGGAAATCGAGTTCTTTGTGCGCGGAATCGCCACCGGCGAAATTCCCGATTATCAAGTCTCTGCCTGGGCGATGGCGGTACTCCTGAATGGGATGACCGATCAGGAAACCGCCGATTTAACTCTGGCGATGGCGCACTCCGGCGACGTGCTCGACCTTTCCAGCGCGGTTCCTCTGGCGGTTGATAAGCACTCGACTGGCGGGGTCGGCGACAAGACTACCCTGGTGGTAGAGCCAGCGGTGGCCGCCTGCGGCCTTCCGGTGGGTAAGATGTCCGGCCGTGGGCTGGGTTTCAGCGGCGGGACGCTGGACAAAATGGAATCGATCCGCGGTTTCCGCACCGATTTGAGCACGGAGGAATTCCTCGCCCAGTTACGCACCCATGGATTGGTGTTGACCGGGCAGACGGCGGACCTGGCGCCGGCAGATGGGAAGTTATACGCCCTGCGCGACGTAACCGGCACCGTGCCGTCGATTCCGCTGATTGCCTCATCGATCATGAGCAAGAAGATCGCCGGCGGAGCGCAGGCGATCGTTCTGGATGTCAAGGTTGGGGTTGGCGCCTTCATGGAGACGCTGGAGGAAGCCCGCACGCTGGCGCGGTTGATGGTCGCCATTGCCAGGTTGAGCGGGCGGCGGGCGGTCGCTGTGCTCTCGGACATGAACCAGCCGCTCGGTTACGCAGTTGGTAACGCCCTGGAAGTCAAGGAGGCAATAGACACCCTGCACGGGTGCGGTCCGGACGATTTCCGCGAGCACTGCCTTTTCGTCGCCAGTCATATGCTCGTGCTCGGTGAAAAAGCCTCGGACCTGGAATTTGCCCGGCGAATGGTAGAAGAAGCCTTGAGCGGTGGAAAAGCCTTTCAATACTTCCGTAAATTGGTTGAACTGCAGGGCGGCGATGTCAAGATGGTGGACAATCCTGAACTGTTACCGAAGGCGAAATGGATCGAGACGGTTTTGGCTGGTCGTTCAGGCCATCTGGCTGCGATCAACGCCCGTATGGTCGGCGAGACGGCGGTCGACCTCGGCGCCGGCCGGTTGAAAAAGGGCGATCCGATCGACCATGCGGTGGGCATCATCATCCATCACAAAGTTGGAGAGTATGTGGAAAAGGGAGAGCCGCTGTTCACAATTCATGCGAATGACCGAGGCAGGCTGGAACGGGCGAAAGAGCGGCTAATTGCTGCCCACGAGTGGAGCAGTGAACCATGCGACGATCTGCCTTTGTTCTACGATATCATAACCGGGTAAGCGCTTCGTGAATTGTTGATTTTTGATGGGTTTCATGGCATAATTCGTTTACACACCAAAAAGCGATGATGGAAACGAGTACGCCTGGAGGATCCTGGCAGCGAATCCGGGAGAGTGCGAGCCGGAGCAGGTCGAAAGGCGGAAAATCCTTCCGGAGCTGCAAGATGAACGCGACCTGGGTCGTCAGTAGGGGCGCCGGCGCCGCCAGCCGTTAGCAAGGGCGCAGGTATCAACCAGCCGATGGGGCGTACCTGGAAAGCGCCTGCCAACATGCAGGAAACAGGGTGGTACCGCGGGATCCCTCTCGTCCCTGTAGGGGAAGAGGGGTTTTCTTTTTAACCGCGAGCCGTTCGCACCAATCATCTTGAGGAGAAGGAATGTTTCGACCAGTTTCGCCCAAATTGAATGTAGTTCTTATGGAAGAGAGTATTCTTCGTTTCTGGAATTCTCACCGCATATTCAAGAAGTCACTCCAGCAGCGCGAAGGCGGCCCGGAGTATGTGTTTTACGAGGGACCGCCGACGGCGAATGGCAGGCCGGGCGTTCATCATGTTCTGGCGCGGGTTTTCAAGGATATCTTCCCCCGCTACCGGACGATGCGGGGTTATCACGTCAGCCGGCGCGGCGGCTGGGATACTCATGGCCTGCCGGTCGAAATCGAGGTCGAAAAGAAACTGGGTTTCAAAAACAAACAGCAGATCGAGGATTTCGGCATCGCTAAATTCAACGAACTCTGCCGAGAATCAGCCTTCACTTATATCCAGGAGTGGGAAAAACTGACCGACAGGATTGCCTACTGGGTAGACCTGGAGACGGCTTACATTACCTATAAAAATGAGTACATCGAGTCGATCTGGTGGATCTTGCAGCAGTTCTGGCAGCGCGATTTGCTCTATCAGGGGTTTAAAGTCGTGCCGTACTGCCCGCGTTGCGGGACGCCGCTCAGCGACCACGAAGTAGCGCAGGGTTACGACGAAGCGGTCGATCCATCGGTTTTCGTGCGCATGCCGCTTGTCGATGAGCCGGGAACTTCGCTGCTGGTCTGGACGACCACGCCATGGACGCTTCCAGCGAACGTTGCGGTGGCTGCCCACCCGGATGTTGATTACGTCAAAGTTGAGCGGGATCTGCCCGAGGGCGGCAGCGAAAAGCTGATCCTGGCAGAGCCGCTGCTTGGCAAGGTGTTTGACGCCGAGCAGGTTAGGGTGGTCGAGCGGTTCAAAGGCAAGGGGTTGAAAGGCAAGCGCTATCAGCCTCTTTTCACCTTCCTGCCGGTCGAGAAACCTGCCCACTATGTCGTGCTCGAAGATTATGTGACCACAGAGGACGGCACCGGGCTGGTTCACATCGCACCGGCCTTTGGCGCGGAAGATATGAATGCCGCGCTCGAGTTCGACCTGCCGATCTTGATGACCGTCGCGCCGGATGGGACATTCATCCAGGCTGTCCGTCCCTGGGCGGGGCAATTCGTCAAGGATGCCGATCCTTATATCACGGAAGACTTGCGCGCTCGCGGACTTCTCCTACGCGCGGAAAAATACACCCACACATACCCGTTCTGCTGGCGCTGTGACACACCCTTGCTCTATTACGCGCGCCCGACCTGGTATATCCGCACCAGTCAATTCAAGGACAGGCTGGTGGAATTGAATAAAACCATTAACTGGTATCCAGAGCACATCAAGAACGGGCGCTTCGGCAACTGGCTGGAGAATAATATCGACTGGGCGCTCGGGCGCGAGCGCTACTGGGGCACGCCGCTGCCCGTCTGGGAATGCGACGACTGCCACCGCCAGGAATGCCTTGGGTCGCGAGCCGAACTTTCGGCCAAGGCAGGCAAGGACCTCTCCCGCCTGGATCTTCACCGCCCGTATGTGGACGAAATCACCTATCCCTGCAGCGAGTGCGGCGGGAAGATGAAGCGGGTCCCTGAGCTGATCGATGTCTGGTTCGATTCTGGATCGATGCCGTATGCGCAGTGGCATTACCCGTTCGAGAACCAGGAAGAATTTAAGCGCCAGTACCCTGCCGATTACATCTGCGAGGCGGTCGATCAGACGCGCGGCTGGTTCTATTCGCTGCATGCCATCAGCACCCTTCTCTTCGATCAGGTCTGCTTTAAGAACGTGATTTGCCTAGGTCTGATCCTTGACGGCGAAGGACAAAAGATGTCCAAATCGCGCGGAAACATCACCGAACCCTGGGAGGTGATCAACCAGAGCGGCGCGGATGCGATGCGCTGGTACATGCTGACCTCCAGCCCGCCCGGGCAGGAACGCCGGTTTTCGACCGAACTGGTAGCCGAGGTGGTGCGCAATTTCACCCTGACGCTTTGGAACACCTATTCGTTCTTTGTTACCTATGCCAATCTGGACGGCTGGACGCCCGAGCCCGGGACGGTTCCTGAATATAGCGAGCTCGACCGGTGGCTGCGTTCGACCCTCCACGCGCTGATCCGTGACGTAACCGAGGCGATGGAGTCCTACGACGTGCTTGGCGCAACCCGGCCAATTGAAACCTTCGTCGATCAGCTTTCCAACTGGTATCTGCGCCGCTCGCGGCGGCGCTTCTGGAAATCCGAATCGGACGCCGATAAGCAGGCTGCCTATGCAACCCTGTACGAGGCGCTGGTAGCGGTCAGCAAGCTGCTGGCGCCGACCATGCCTTTCATCGCCGAGGAACTCTATCAAAACCTGATCCGCGAGGTTGACGGCAATGCTCCCGAGTCGGTCCACCTGGCGCAATGGCCGGGCTTTGACCCTGCCGTAATTGACGAAAAGCTCAATCGCGAGATGAGCCTGGTGATGAAGCTGGCTTCGGTGGGGCACGCAGCCCGCAACAAAGCCAATCGCAAGGTGCGCCAGCCGCTCTCCGAGGCGGCGTTCTCGGTCGGCAATGTGGAGGAAATGAAGGTTGTCGAAACCTATGCTGATCTGCTCAAAGATGAGCTGAATGTCAAGCGGGTGCGTACGCTGGACACCGCCACCGAAGCGGTGGCTTACTCACTCAACCCGCTGCCCAAGCAGCTCGGGCAGAAATACGGCAGCCGCTTCCCGGCGGTTCGCCAGGCGCTGCTGGGCATGGACGTCGAGCAGGCAGCCCGGGCGCTGCTGGAGGGGAAACCGGTCGAAGTAACTGTGAATGGAGAAAAGCTGTCCATTCTGCCAGAAGAGGTGGAAGTGCGTGCTCAGGCGCGGGAGGGCTACGCGGTCGCCGCGGAAGGCCCGTACCTGGCTGCGCTGGTCACCGATTTGACGCCGGAGCTGATCAACGAAGGGCTGGCGCGCGAATTTGTCCGCCGCGTCCAGGATTTACGCAAGCAGGCCAACCTGGAGATCTCCGACCGCATCCGCCTGTACGTACAGGCCAGCCCCGGGCTCGAGCGAGCCATCCAGGAGTTCCGCAGTTACATCATGGGCGAGACGCTCGCCCTCGATATCCTCTCGGCGGCTGCCCCGGCAAGCGCAGTCAGCAGCCGGGCTAATTTCGACGGTGAAGAAGTGGTTTTCGGTCTGGAACAAACCCAATAGAGTATTACTGACTAACCAGGCTGGATGGAGAGGATTGATCGCGCGCGGCCTCCTTGCCAAGCGCGATCAGTCCTTAAGATCGGAGGAATGCGCCTGAAATGGGGTAAAATTGGGCCAGGTCAGGCTGTGGAGGTTGGATTGATCAAAATTCTTCGGAAATACCTCTTCCTGGCGATGCTGTCTCTGCCGTTGATCGCCCTGGATCAATTCACGAAATCGATTGTCCGACAAAACCTGGCGATCGGTGAAACCTGGGCGCCCTGGGAATGGCTGGAGCCATACGCACGGATCGTTCACTGGCACAACACGGGCGTCGCGTTCGGAATGTTCCAAAACGCCTCTGGGGTGGTGGCTGTCCTGACCACGCTGGTCGCCCTGGCAATCATTTATTATTTTCCCCGCGTTTCGAATGAGGATTGGACCCTGCGGATTGCGATGGGGCTGCAGTTCACGGGTGCAGTTGGCAACCTGATCGACCGTTTCACGATTGGACACGTAACCGACTTCATTTCGGTTGGCAACTTCCCCGTTTTTAATGTGGCCGATTCGTGCATCACAATAGGAACGATCATTTTGATTCTTGGCGTCTGGTTGCAGGAACGGCGGGAAAAAGTCAGGCAATCCTATGAAGCCCAGAACCCGCCGCCCGGCAAGGATCCCTCTGAGCATTTCGAAATTCAATGAGCGCTGAGACGCTTACTTTCACATACGCAGGCGCCGAGAGCGTCCGCCTGGATAAAGCCCTGGTCAGCTGGCTGCCAGAGCAATCCCGCAACCGTTTACAAAACCTGATTCGCGAAGGATTTGTGCGGGTCAATTCCGTCCCTGTCCAAAAAAACGGCCACGCTCTCCAGCCTGGCGATCGTGTGCAGATCGAGCTGCCTCCAGCTTCTCCAGGCGAACTCATTGCCGAAGATATTCCCCTGGATATCCTCTTCGAGAATGCGGATCTGCTGGTGATCAATAAGCCGGCCGGGATGGTTGTGCATCCTGCGGCGGGTCATGTCAGCGGCACTCTGGCTCACGCCGTTTTGGGGCATGCTGCCGATCTGGAAGGCGTGGGGGGCGAACAGCGCCCTGGCATCGTTCACCGCCTGGACAAGGACACTTCAGGGATCATCCTGGTGGCCAAGAACGACCGGGCACACCGCTGGCTTCAGGAGCAGTTCAAACAGCGCCTGGTCAAGAAGACCTACATCGCCCTGGTGGATGGTCACCCGCCGACTCCGCAGGGTAGAATTGAAGCGCCGATTGCCCGTGACCCGGCTCACCGAAAAAGGATGGCCGTCGTGCCGCCGGGACGCGGCAGAGAAGCCGTGACCGAATACCGGGTGATTGAGAATTTCCACGAGTATGATCTGATCGAAGCCGCGCCGCTGACCGGCAGGACTCACCAGATTCGCCTGCACCTTGCTTTCATTGGCTGCCCGATCGTCGGCGATACGGTTTACGGCCGGCGTAAGCCGAGCCTGCCACTCGATCGCCACTTTTTGCACGCTTCCAGCATTTCCTTCCGCCTGCCGGGTGAGGAACATCCGCGCACTTTTACAACAGCTTTACCCCGCGACCTTGAGGAGATTGTAGAGACCCTACGGTCGCGCTAATCCCCAACAACCAGGAAATCAACCATGCTGAATCCATCCATTGATCTGCGCTCCGACACCGTCAGCCTGCCGACGCCCGCCATGCGTGAAGCCATGTACCGCGCCGAAGTTGGCGATGATGTCTATGGCGAGGACCCGACTGTAAACCGGCTGGAAGAAATGGCGGCTGAACGAATGGGAAAAGAAGCCGGTTTATTTGTCCCCTCGGGGACGATGGGCAATCTGGCGGCAGTGCTGACCCACTGTCAGCGCGGCGACGAGGCGCTGATGGGTCACCTCGGACACACCTTTCTTTTCGAAGTCGGCGGTATTTCGGCGCTTGGCGGGGTTTTTGCTCATACCCTGCCCAACCAGCCCGACGGCAGCCTGCGCCTGGAAGATATCCGAAATTCAATCCGAGGCGATGATGATCACGAACCGGTAACCCGACTTGTGATCCTCGAAAATACCCACAATCGCTGCGGCGGCGTTGTACTGACCGCCGAATACACCCACGCAGTGGGAGAGCTGGTACATGCTCGCGGGCTGAAATTGCATTTAGATGGGGCGCGGATCTTCAATGCCGCCGCGGCGTTGAAGATCCCTGCTAAACAATTGGCTGAACCGGCGGACTCGGTCACATTCTGCCTGAGCAAGGCTTTGTGCGCGCCCGTTGGATCGGTTCTGTGCGGCCCGGCGGAGTTCATCGCTCGCGCCCGGAAGATTCGCAAACAGCTTGGCGGCGGCATGCGCCAGGCGGGAGTCCTCGCCGCGGCAGGGATCGTTGCGCTCGAAACGATGGTCGACCGGTTGGCAGAGGATCACCAGCGCGCCCAACGCCTGGCGGAAGGACTGTGTCGGCTCGGCGGTCTGCAATTGACCTTTGGAATGCCGGCGACCAACATGGTTTTCGTTTCTCTCGCCGCCTCGGTTACAAAGTCCGCCGGGGAGATCGCTGAGCGCCTGCGGCAAAGCGGAATCAGGGTGGGCGTGGTTTCGGCGCGAGGTTTCCGCCTGGTCACCCATTATTGGATCGACGACCAGGCGGTCGAACGGACGATCCTTGCTTTCAAAGAAGCATTGATGTAAAGTCCATGGGGTTGTTCCGTGACGGTTCCTGGCTAGAGACGGGGTGCAAGCTATTCGAATCTGTTATAATCCTGTGTGGAGTGGGTCTAGCGGAAAATAGCCAAGCAATATTTCGCATAGATACCGTTAACTGTCGAGCAGTTTCTTTCCTGCCTCTCGATCCGGTGCGCGCCATGACGCGAAATCTCTCGCCATCTCTCATCCCAACCACTCATCGGAGGAACCATTGAACGAATGGCTTACCATTGAACAAATCGATGATGCGACCGGCTTTGTCAAGAGCCGGATCGAAATCCAGCCGAAAGTTGGGTTGATTCTCGGATCCGGCCTTGGAAATCTGGCTGAACTGGTTGAGGACGCAGTCATCATCCTATATAAGGACATCCCTCACTGGCCGCTATCGACCATCCCCGGTCATGCAGGGCGGTTGGTGATCGGCAGGCTGGATGGCAAGCCGGTGATGGTCATGCAAGGCCGCTCCCATTATTACGAAGGGTATCCAATCGGGCAGATAACCCTGCCGGTTCGGGTGATGCAGCGGATGGGCATTGGACAGATCATCATCACCAATGCAGCCGGCGCGATTAACCCTGAATACAATGCCGGGGACGTGATGCTGATTACGGATCATATCAACCTGGTCGGCATGACCGGCTTGAATCCCTTGCGCGGGCCCAACCTGGATCTGTTCGGCGAGCGGTTTCCGGATATGAGTCAGGCCTACGACCGGCAGCTAATGGCCATTTGCCGCTCGGTGGCCCAAGCTGAAAACATTGTATTACGAGAAGGAGTATATGTTTGGTTATCCGGACCTTCCTTCGAAAGCCCGGCCGACCTGCGTTTCCTGCGTACGATTGGGGCGGATGCTGTGGGCATGTCCACTGTGCCAGAGGTGATCGTTGCCAGGCACGGGCGGACACGCGTGCTTGGCCTTTCAGGGATCAGCAACAAGGCAAATCTGGATGGGAGCACCGAAACCACCCATGAAGAAGTATTGGAAGCAGGCAAGGTGCTGGTTCCCAAACTGACTGCTCTGATCCGTGGGACATTACAACGCATGGATATTTGAAATCTCTTGTGAAATACTGCGCCCTGCATTGACTCTCGCTACCTGGCTGATGGGGTGCGTCATCCATGGATGAGATCCTTCGGTTTCTGAAAAACTCTGAGCTCTGGATCTACGGGATCCTCTTGCTGGCAGGTGTGCTGACCCTGCGCCGCTTGATCCAATCCTGGCAGGAAATGCAGACGACCGTTTTCGGCCTGGAGAAAGAAAACGCCCAGCGCCGTTTTACCGGTTCTTTAACGGTGCTGATCTTAATATTTATGCTTGGGATGGCGGAATTCGCGACTGCATCCATTGTGTTTCCAGATTTTCCTCGAGCGCAAAGCATCGCGACGGCAACGATCGAGCTGCTGACCACCCCAACGGCGACGGTCCAGGCGGAGTTCCTCTCGACGGACACACCCGCGGCGCCCGCGGTGATCGAGCTGCCGATCGAAGAAGGCTGCATAGAAGGACAGATCGAGTGGATATCTCCAACCCCTGGAAAAGAGATCAAAGGCGAAGTCGAGTTGCGCGGCACGGTCAGCGTACCAAATCTTGGATTTTACAAATACGAGTACAATCAAACCGGAACGGATACCTGGGTCACGATCGCCGCCGGCGATAAGCCCATCATCGACCAGCCGCTGGGCGGCGATGGCAGCGGAAAATGGGATACAAGCCAGCTTGTCCCCGGAGATTATCTACTCCGGTTAGTCGTAACCGATAACGTCAATAACGTGTTTCCTGCCTGTGTGATCCCGGTCAGAATCGTCGCTCCTTGAGGAATAGGATATGCCTGAAATTGAAATCCGCCCCGCGGTTTCCACCGATTACGAGCAGTTATTCAGGATCGATCTATCCAACCGCACCGAATACGTCTGGCAGATGGACCGGCTGATCGAAGAAGGTCAGATCACCATCGGATTCCGAGAGGTGAGGTTGCCGCGAGCCATTCAGGTTGAGCACCCTCACCCAAAGGAGTCGCTCATGAAGGCTGCTCAGTCTTCGAGCGGGGTGCTCGTGGCAGTTTTGAAGGGACTGCCGGTTGGTTACATCATTCTGGATGAGAGTATGGTTCCTTCCGGCGTGTGGATTCGCAACCTGGCCGTGGCTGAGGAGCACCGCCGCCAGGGGATCGGCAGCGCGTTGCTCATCTCCGCGCAGGAATGGGCGATCCAGCGGAGACTGCGGAAAATATTTCTGGAGACTCAATCGAAGAATTACCCGGCGATCCGTCTGGCGGTAAAATTGGGCTTCGAATTGAGCGGTTATAATGATCGGTACTATGCTAACCAGGATATTGCTCTGTTCTTTTCCAGGTTGCTCCGGTAATCCGTTAATCTGCCGGTTGGTTTAACAGGGTAGGAATCGTTGGTCACCTTTCTGATCACGTTCAATCAGATACTGATGGCTGGGGTGGCGATCACCGCCCTGGCCCTGCTTCTGTACTCGCTCTCCTTCAATCTGCGGGAGCGGGTTGCTCGCTCTTTTGCAATCATTTTAGGCTGCCTTGTGATTGTTTTTACCGGCGAGTCTCTGGCGAGCGTGATGACCCAACCCGACCAGCTTAATTTCTGGCTGCGCGTCCCCTGGGTTGGGATCGTTTTTCTGCCTTCCGCTTATCTCCATTTTTCGGATTCGCTCCTGGCAACCACCGGGAAACCGAGCCAGGGTAAACGGCGCTGGGCGATCCGCTTCTTTTACGTGTTTTCGCTGCTCTTTCTGGCGGGCTTGCCGACTGGCTGGCTGATTGGCGAATTAAAAATGAGCGGCACGCCAACCCCCTATCTCGAACCGACCTGGTTGACCGACCTGTTCATTGCTTTCTATGTGTTGGCCATGGCGATGTCCTGGTACAACTTCGTTCGCGCATACAATCGCTCGGTGACTTCCAGCGGCCGCCGGCGAATGGGCTACCTGATGGTTGGGTCGATTGCTCCCTCGCTTGGCGCGTTCCCGTTCCTGCTCTTCAGCTCAGGTTTTGCCTCGCGCCACGTGCTCACTTTTTGGATTGCTTCGGTCCTGATCAACATCCTCGTCGGCGGACTGGTAGTCGTGATGGCCTATGCGGTGGCGTTCTTTGGCGTCAACCTGCCCGACCGGACGGTCAAATCCAGACTGTTCAAGTGGATATTGCGCGGACCGGTTATCGCCAGCCTTGCGCTTGCCCTGACCACCGTCGTACGCCGCGCCGGGGAGAGCTTCGGGAGGGAGTACAACGCCTTCGTTCCCATCGTGATGGTCGCGACGATTCTATTAGGTGAATACCTGATAACCCTATTTTTCCCGCTGCTCGAGCGCTGGTTCCTTTTTGGAAACGATAAGAAGGAAATTGAAACCCTCATGCAGCTTGAGGAAAGGCTGATCACTCCGAATGATCTGCGCCAGTTCCTGGAGGCGATCCTCGCGGCGCTGTGCGATAGATTGCAGGCCAGCGGCGCTTATCTGGTGGCGATGAATTCGACCGGTTTGGAATTGATCGTTAAGGTGGGCAAGACCTTCTTTGATAAGTCGATGGCCACGGACGAGCTCAACCGCCTGTTAACCAAAGAGGAGGATTTCAATGGGGTTTTCCAATGGGGCGCTGATATTCTCGTTCCGCTGACCGACATGGATGAAGAAGATCACCAGGTGCTGATGGGCCTGCTTGGAATCGCGAGTACGAATATTACCGATCTGGAAGAGGTCGATCACCAGGCGATCGAAGCATTTAAACAGCGGGTAACCCTGGCGCTGCACGATCGAAGACTGCAGGAAAGCGTATTCCGTTCGATCAGCGAACTGTCGAAGAAAGTGGCTTACATTCAGCAGATGCGGGCTGCAGCCCGCTTCGATCAAAGCAATATTTTGCTTGGCGACGTGCCGCTCGAATCAGCGGATATGTCTCAAATCGTCAAAGACGCACTGACCCACTTTTGGGGCGGACCAAAATTGACCGAAAGCCCGCTGCTTAAACTGAAAATTGTCCAGGATGCGGTCAACTCGTATGATGGTAACGCTGCCAACGCTTTGAGGGCGATCTTGCGTGACGCGATCGAGCGAATCAAACCTCCGGGAGACCGCCGTTTTACCGGAGAGTGGGTTTTATACAACATTCTGGAGATGAAATTTCTGGAAGGCAAAAAAGTGCGCGAGATTGCCATGCGGCTGGCCATGTCCGAGGCAGACCTTTACCGGAAACAGCGCATTGCAATCGAGGCAGTAGCCAAAACGATCATGGATATGGAAAATCAAAATGGCCAATCTGTGCAGTAATAAAAAACCAACCAAATGGATTACAATTAAAGTACTGTCGGGTGGTCGTAACACTCTTAGGGGAGGTGAATAGAATGGTGGTCAAGAAGATGGATGGAGACCTCGAACTTGAACCTCTTGATTTTTTAGATGAAGGTTGGTGGTCATCTGTCCTCTCCGATGAAGAATCCATGGCAGCTCATAGCCGTGAGTCGATCAGTAAATCGGTCCAACAACTTGCTATCGCTGTTGTCGATTGGGACCTTGTAGAACGCTTATATAACCGGGACGAAATAGTCAGATTAAGAGTGCAGGGATTCAATCGGGGGGGATTGCTCGTTCAAGGAGATGGGATTCAGGGATTTGTTCCTGTATCGCACCTGGTCGATATGCCAAATGGATTGCCGGAGGATGAACGCCGTACGATTTTAGCGCGTTACGTAGACCGGACGATCGATCTAAAAGTCATCGAATGCGACCCGACCCAGGAGAGAATTGTTCTGTCCGAGCGCGCTGCGCTGTCCGGCGAGGGTCAGCGGAAGAAGCTGTTCGAAACTCTCAAAGAAGGCGCGGTGCTCAATGGACGGGTCACCAACGTGACCGATTTTGGCGCCTTCGTCGATCTTGGCGGTGTTGAAGGACTGGTGCATGTATCGGAAATGTCGTGGGGGCGCGTCCAGCATCCTTCCAAGATCCTTAAAATCGACGACGAAGTGCGTGTGCTCGTTCTCCAGGTCAATGAGGAACTCTCCCGTATCGCTTTGAGCATGAAGAGGCTCTATCCCAACCCGTGGGAAACCATCGCTCACCGATATAATCCCGGCGATGTTGTTCCGGCCAAGATCACTTCGCTGACTCGCTTTGGCGCATTTGCTCGCCTGGAAGAAGGAGTGGAAGGTCTTATTCATATTTCATCGATCAAGCTGCCGCCGAATTGCCGATCAATTGACCGGTATCTGGATATCGGCCAGGAAGTCGATGTGCGAATAATCCACATCGATGCCGAGCGGCGGAGGCTGGGATTGAGTCTTATAATGGTGGAATGAGCCGAGCGGCGCCAGGAAAAAAAGTCTCGAAAAGCAAGGAAACCGTCAGGGCGGAACCCGTTAAGGCGAAAAAACCGTTTGGCGATATCCTACATGTCCTCTGGGTCCGTTTTGGGCGCTTCGGCTGGGACCTGCTCGGTGTGACCTTAATTGTCTCCGCACTGGTGACCTTGCTTGCCCTGGCTGGTTGGACCGAAGGCAGTTTCATTTCTCCCTGGGGCGCCGCCCTGAAGGAATGGAGCGGGGAAATTTCGTATCTGATCGCTGCCGGTCTTGGCCTGCTCGGTTGGGCAGTCATTTCCAGACGTTCCAGCCGCCCCATACGGCTCCGTTTCGGCCAGGTGCTGGCGCTGGAGGGGCTGCTCTTTACCTTGATGGCGCTCCTGGCAGTTCTCGGCGGTTTTTCGCTGGAACGAGCCGAGGCGGGCCGAGACGGCGGCGTAATTGGATGGGGGCTGGCGCGCTTGATCGATCAAATTCTGCCCGCGCCCTGGGGAACAGTGCTCTTAATTGTGATGCTCTTCGCCCTCCTGTTAGGCGGCTCGGGTATAGACCGCTGGTTGTACAAGCGCATCGAGACTTGGGCGTTGGCCGAAATTCCGGATGACGACCTGGTGCAGCTATCCCTGCCGGGGCAGCCTGCCGGGAAAGGTAAAACAACGCGCGTAAAATCAACAGAAGGTAATGAAGGGAAGGACCGCGGTGGAATCCCACTCCAGGTCGTTCCGGTCAAACGAGATGAAACCCTGCCCCCGCTCTCGCTGCTGGCAGAGGATGAGGCCAACGGTGTAGACGAAGATAGGATCATGTCGGTAGCAGCCAAGATCGTCGGGACGTTGGAGGAATTCGGCATCCCTTCGCGGGTGGTGGGTTACCGTACCGGCCCGACCGTGACCCAGTTCGCGGTTGAGCCGGGCTATGTCGAGAAGATCGGCCTGGACGGCCAGACAACCAGACAAAAAGTACGTGTATCGCAAATCTCTGCTCTGTCGCGCGACCTAGCCCTCGCCCTGGCGGCCGACCGGCTGCGGATCGAAGCACCGGTGCCAGGCCATTCTTACGTCGGCATCGAAGTGCCCAACACGACAACCGCGCTGGTGCGGCTAAAACCGATCTTAGAATCGCGGGAGTTCTCCCGCCTGGGTTCTCCGCTGGCGCTGGCACTCGGCCGGGATGTATCCGGGGAGCCGGTGGTTGCTGACCTGGCTCGCATGCCGCATCTGCTCGTCGCCGGTACGACCGGCTCGGGAAAATCAGTCTGCCTTTCGGCGATCATCACCTGCCTGGTGATGAACAACACTCCCGAACAACTTCGCCTTGCGGTGCTGGATCCCAAGATGGTCGAGCTGGCACGTTTCAGCGGGCTGCCGCACATCCTCGGCAAGGTTGAGACGGAGATCGAACGCATGCTTGGGGTACTGCGCTGGGCGCAGCTGGAGATGGATCAGCGCTATCGGCTGCTGGAAGCAGCCCGCGCCCGTGATTTAGACAGCTACAACCGCAAACTGGAACGCCGTAAGCTGCCGCCGCTGCCGCGGATCGTCTTGCTGATCGATGAGCTGGCTGACCTGATGATGGCCGCCCCTGACCAGACCGAACATAGCCTGGTACGTCTGGCTCAAATGGCCAGAGCCACGGGTATCCACCTGGTCATCGCGACCCAGCGCCCAAGTACGGATATCGTGACTGGATTGATTAAGGCCAATTTCCCTGCCCGAATCGCCTTTGCAGTGGCTTCCTCGGTCGATTCACGGGTCATCCTGGATGTCAATGGGGCTGAGACTCTCCTTGGACGGGGGGATATGCTCTTCTTAAATCCTGAGGCTGGCGCTCCGCAGCGCGCGCAGGGGGTGATCCTGCTCGACCGCGAAGTGGATGACGTGGTCGCTTATTGGAAGAACCAGGTCGCCGCATCGCTTGGCGAAGCCGCGCCCTGGGAAGAACTGGTAGAAGATGAGGCAGGTGGGGATAAGCTGATTGATCAAGCGATCGCGCTGGTGCGGAAAACCCAGCGGGCGAGCGCGTCGCTTCTCCAACGACGGCTGCGGATCGGTTTTCCACGGGCTGCCCGGCTGCTGGACGAGCTGGAAGAGCGCGGCGTGGTCGGGCCGCCGCAAAGCGGGGGAAAAGATCGCGAGGTGCTGATCGGTCCTGATGATGCGCCGGATGATGATCAGGACGATTCAGAAGATTCACTCTACGCTTGACAGCCGGTCTCAGGTACAATAACATTCAACCCAATTCCATCGCTGTTTTTTGCCCTTTTTAGTGTAATTCCGATCATCTTTTCGAGGGAACCCGTTGGAGAATCCTGTCAATAGCAGCCAGCCGACCACCTTTACGGATATTTTGCGGAAAGCGTTTGCTAAAATTCTGATTGCAATCGGAAAATTTTTCAACCGCCTGGGGATTCACCCCAATACCATGACGCTGTTCGGACTGGCCGGAAGTATTGCCGCTGCTTATCTCTTGGCGCGCGGTCAGATCGTCTGGGGCGGGGTGGTCGTCCTCTTGATGGCTCCGATGGATGCGATCGATGGAGCGATGGCACGCCAGGGCGGGAAAGTCACCCGCTTCGGCGGTTTTCTCGATTCTGTCGTGGACCGCTACTTTGAATTCTTTATCCTCGGTGGGTTGCTGATCTATTACACCAACCTGGGCGAATCGCTGCCAATCATCCTGGTTTATCTGGCTGCGGTAGGCTCCAGTATGGTTTCTTATACTCGCGCCAGGGGCGAGGCTGCCGGTTACCCGGTTAAAGGCGGGTTACTGACCCGCGTTGAGCGTTTTCTAATCCTCATCCCGTGCTTGCTGATCAACCGGCCGCTGATCGCGCTGTGGATTCTGGCGGTTCTGACCAACTTTACGGCGATTCAACGAGTATTTTTAGTGCGGGTAAAAGCGAAAGCCGGGCATGATATCATCTAGGCAGGTCCGGGTCAGTCCGGCTGGAGTGGACATCTAAAACCGAAGGAATCAAACCATGCAAACAGGCATTCAAATCGGTCCATTGACCATTCATTTTTACGGGGTCATCATCATGATCGGAGCGCTAGCCGCTACCTGGCTCTCGGCAGTGGAAGCCCGCCGGCGCAAGATCAATCCGGAGATTGTGTGGGATTTACTTCCCTGGCTGCTCATCGGCGGGATCATTGGCGCGCGGCTCTGGCACGTGCTGACCCCGCCGGCGTCCATGGTCGCGATAGGCAGAACCACTGCGTATTATTTTACCCATCCGGTTGAAATCTTGAGAATCTGGGAAGGCGGGTTGGGAATTCCCGGCGCGGTCATCGGCGGGGCGCTGGCTTTATATATCTACACCCGAGTCAAATCGATGAGTTTTCCCACCTGGGTCGATATCATCGCCCCAGGATTGGCGCTGGCTCAGGCCATTGGACGCTGGGGCAACTTTGTCAACCAGGAAGTTTACGGCGCGCCCTCCAACCTGCCCTGGGCAATCTACATCGACCCGGCTCACCGCTTGCCGGAATTCATTGACGTCTCGCATTACCACCCGTTGTTCCTGTATGAATCGCTCTACAATCTATTGAACATGGCGATTCTGCTCTGGATTGGGCGGAAATTCGCCCACCGTCTGCGCACGGGCGATATTTTCCTGACCTACCTGGTGATCTATCCGGTCGGGCGTTTCCTCCTTGAATTTCTGCGCCTTGATCCTTCACCGGTAGCAGGGGTGAACATTAATCAGACCATTATGGCAGTCATTGCGGTGGCAGCGGTGATTGCACTCATCTTCAGGCACCGCAACTGGCAGCCGGCTGGACCTGAATCGGAACCACCTGCGCAGGTGGAGATCAGCGGGGAAACGAATGCGGAGGATGCCAACCCCTCATGATCAGGATCGTAGATTCGCCCGTGGATGATCGATGATCTATACGGAGAACCTGACCAAGTATTTCGACGATTTTCTGGCGGTGGATTCCGTCAATCTGGATGTCCGCCAGGGCCAGGTTCTGGTCCTGCTCGGTCCGAACGGGGCTGGCAAAACGACCACGGTGCGCATGCTAACCTCGATATTAAAACCATCCAGCGGGACGGCCAGGATGGCGGGTTTCGATATCATCCGGGAAGCGGACCGGGTACGGGCTTCAGTCGGGGTGCTGACCGAGCATCACGGGCTGTACAGCCGGATGGACCCGGTTGAATACCTGGAGTTCTATTCAGACCTGTTTGGTCTGGAGAAAACTACTGCGCGCAGGCAGATCGATGAACTGCTCGAACAATTTGGCCTTGCCCATGCCCGCAAGCAGCGCCTGGGGGAGTATTCGAAGGGAATGCGTCAGAAATTAGCCCTGGTTCGGGCGCTGATCCACAACCCGCCGGTGCTCCTCCTGGATGAGCCCACCTCGGCGATGGATCCGGAAAGCGCGCGGATGGTCCGCGATTCGATCCGCAACCTGCGCTCAGCCCAGCGGACGATCTTGATGTGCACCCATAACCTCAACGAGGCCGAAGACCTTGCCGATCAGATTGCGATTATCCGCCGCGGGAAGATTATCCTCAACGATTCGCCAGCGAATCTCAAGCGCCTTCTGCTGGGACCAGATGAATATGAGGCTCAGCTGGCTGGCAGTCTGAACGGAAAGGTTGAAGATTGGCCGCAGGGGGTTGTCCTGACCGGGCAGGGAGAAAACTGGTTGCGCTTTCAAGTCGATGACCCGCAGGCAAGCAATCCGCTCCTCTTGCGGCGGCTCCTGGACCTTCGACTGCCTGTTGTTTCCTTTCACCTTGTTCCGCGCAGCCTGGAAGACGCGTATCTCCAGGCTGTGCTGCAGGATGAGCCCTCCAGGGAGGTGCAAATTGCTTGATGGGCTGGCGCCTGCCATGATCATCGCCCGCCGCGAGGTGCGGGATCAATTCCGCGATTGGCGAATTATTTTTCCCATTATCTTCTTGACCCTATTCTTTCCCTTCCTGATGAACTTCACCGCCCAGCAAATCCTGGATTTCGTTCAGCAGTATGGGGCAACGATCATCGGGGAGCGTCTGGTGCCGTTTCTGTTGATGATTGTCGGCTTTTTTCCAATCTCTGCCTCACTGGTCATTGCTTTGGAGAGTTTCGTCGGCGAGAAGGAACGCGGCAGCATCGAGCCACTGCTCAGCTCGCCGATCAAAGATTGGCAGCTATATATCGGTAAGCTGATCTCCTCCATCGTCCCTTCGCTAACAGGGAGTTTTCTCGGCATGGGGGTTTACTTGATCGGTCTGTTGATTAAAGGCGTCGAGATTCCCGAACCGGACCTTCTCATTCAGATCTTTGTGTTAACCATTGCTCAGGCGATCGTGATGGTCAGCGGGGCGGTGGTGGTATCCACTCAGGCTACTTCGGTCAAGGCGGCCAATCTCCTGGCGAGCTTCATCATTATCCCAATGGCGCTGCTGATCCAGGGAGAGAGCGTTGTGATGTTCTGGGGGCGGGAAACACTCTCTTTGTGGTGGATCGTGCTGGGCTTGATCGTTCTGGCAGCGCTCTTCGTCCGGATCGGGTTAGCTCACTTCCAGAGGGAGGAATTACTCGGGCGCGAGATCGACGTGCTCAACGTCCGCTGGGGCTGGCGGGTATTCAAGCGGGAGTTCAGCGGCGGAGCGAAAAATATCCGCGAATGGTATCGTCAAGCGGTCAATCCCAGCCTGTACAAGCTTCGCTGGTCGCTGGCCGCGGTTGCAGTTCTGGCGGTTTTTGGCGTGCTGGCCGGCATAGACCAGACACGGCAGTTTCCTATCGAAACAGACGCTATTCAGATGGAAGATCGGCTGCGGATGGTACTAGAAATCCTGCCGGCGACCTCCGCCGCTCCGCTGGCGCTCATCCTCTGGCAGAATGTGCGCACTTTGATGATCGGTCTGGTTCTCGGATTGTGTTCTTTTGGAATTCTCGGCGTGGTCCCGGTCTTTGCAACACTCGGGGTGCTTGGTTATCTCGTCCAGACGCTGGCAAATAACGGGGTTCCCGCCGGGTTGACGATCGTCGGACTGATCCTGCCTCACGGAATTCTTGAGCTCCCGGCGCTGATCCTCGCAGGGGCAGCCGTCCTGCAGATTGGCGTAGTCCTTGCAACACCAACCACCAAACAGACCGTTGGCGAGGTGTTCATCACTTCGCTGGCTGAGTGGATGAGGGTAGTTGTTGGCCTGGTTCTGCCTTTGCTGGTCCTGGCAGCGTTCATCGAGGCATATATCACCCCCAGACTGGGATTGGCCTTATTTCGTTAATGGTTTTATGACTTGTGCGTGAGGGGCTCATGGCGAAAATCGTTATCCTGGGAACGGCAAACGCAATCGCAACAGAGAATCACGATAACACCCACCTGCTCATTCAAAATGAAAACAGGATCGTTCTGGTAGACTGCGCCGGCAGCCCTGTTCCGCGGCTTTCCCGCGCTGGGGTTCAGCCCGATCAATTGAGCGATCTGCTGTTGACCCATTTCCACCCGGACCATGTCGCCGGCGCGCCGCTGCTCTTGATGGACCTCTGGCTGCTCGGGCGCACCCGTCCGCTGATGGTTCACGGGCTTGAGCACACCCTTACCCGACTGCGCAGGATGCTGGATCTCTACGATTGGGATCAATGGCCGGGCTTTTTTCCAATTCAATTCAACATCATCCCCGAAGAGGAATACAGTCCGGTGATCGAGGACACCGAGGTCAACATCTGGTCCTCACCGGTCAGACACCTGCTGCCGACCATTGGGATTCGGATCGAAGTCTCTTCCGGCGGGAGCGCGGCATACTCAAGCGACACCGAACCGTGCGAGGAAATGATCAGACTCGCGGAAGGCGTGGATGTCCTGATTCACGAATCCTCTGGAGCTTCAATGGGGCATTCCTCCGCCGAGCAGGCCGGCGAGGTGGCGCAGAAAAGTGGGGCGTTGAGCCTTGCGCTGATCCACTACCCGGCAAATGCTGCCGGGGATGCGCTAATTCAGGCTGCCAGAAGGAAATATTCAGGACCGGTGCGCTTCGTCCGCGATTTCGATGAAATTGATCTCTAATTCTGGGTCAATCAAATGGCTGACCGGGCGGCTGCCGCGCGCTTACCAGCCTTGCAGGTACGGCTCCCACTCGGAATTTTCATTCAGATGGCGGCTAAAAATATAGAGCGCAGAAGCTGGCGGAGCAGCAGGCCGGCGTAGAAGCTCCATGCCTGCTTCTGCCAGCGAGCGGCCACCCTTGCGGTGATTACAGGCCGAACAGGCGGCGACGACGTTTTCCCAGGTATGCGTCCCGCCCAGGTGACGGGGAAAAACGTGATCGATGGTCAAATCCAGGGTGCGTTTACCGCAATACTGGCAGGTGTAGTTATCCCGCCGAAAGATTTCACGCCGGTTTAATTTCACCCTTGGACGCGGGCGGTGAACCATGCTTTCCAGGCGAATGACCGATGGAATCGGATAAGCACGGTTGACCGTCTGGATCGTCCCGCGGCCGTTCAGTATTAACGAAGCTTTGTCGGTAAGGATCAAGCCAAGCGCGCGGCGGATATTGCAGACGTTGATCGGCTCGAAGTTGGCGTTTAGGACAAGTACGTTTTCTATCATCCGGCACCTGATGGGAAAATTATAGCACGACATTGGACGAAGGATTGTGCCTGACGCCAAAATTGTATACACTATGTTTATGGTTCTCAATCATGGGAGTTGGCTATGGATGTAATGATTGCGGGCGGTTCAGGACTGATCGGAACTCATTTTTCCCTGGCGCTCCTTCAGCAGGGACATCGCGTGTGGATATTAAGCCGCGATCCGGATCGCCAGCCCCTGCCGGCCGGATCGACTGGCGTGCGCTGGGATGGGAAAACAGTTGAAGGCTGGGGCTACCTGGTCGAGGAGATGGATGCCATCGTGAACCTGACCGGCGAGAATCTGGCGAGCGGTTTATGGACGTCAGCCCGCAAACAGCGCTTTTTCAGCAGCCGGGTCGAGCCAGGCAGGGCGCTGGCCGAAGCGGTCAGGGCAGGTGCACGCCGCCCGAAAGTCTTTGTGCAGGTTTCCGGGATCGGCTATTACGGGTTCAGCGGCGACCGGTTTGTGGCCGAGGATGCTCCGCCGGGCAGCGACTATATGGCTCAGCTGTGCGTACAGTGGGAAAATGCGACCCGCGAAGTGGAAGATTTTGGCGTACGGCGGGTGATCATGCGTAACAGCCCGGTCTTTACCCGAGAAAACCTGATTTTGAAGATGTACCTGCTTCCCTTCCGATTATTCGTAGGCGGACCTCTCGGGAGCGGAAAGCAGTGGACGCCCTGGATTCATCGCGCCGATCAGATTGGCGCGATGATCCACCTGATCCAAAACGAGGATTGCCGCGGACCTTTCAACCTGGTCGCTCCGGACGTCATGCGCAACGCGGATTTTGGCAAAACCATTGCCAGAGTGCTCCGCCGGCCTTACTGGTTCCCCGTTCCTGGTTTCGCCCTGCGCCTGGCGATCGGCGAGATGAGTCAGACGGTACTGGAAGGTCAAAGAGCGGAGTGCAGGAAACTGCTCGACAGCGGCTACACCTTTAAATTCCCGACCTTGGAGGAGGCGCTGCGCGATATCCTCTCGGCGCGTTAACCCATTGGGAGATCAATGCTGCCCCATCGCGGCTTGCAGCACCGACTCTCCGATGGCGCGAGCCAGTTCAGGGTCATCCTCCTCGAGCACCAGAGCGATTGCGAGGGGCGCGCCTTGCCAGCGCGAGATCGTACCGCCGATGAACCAGGTCAGTACCCCGCCGGCTGTGCTCGTCTGGGCGGTCGTCGTCCAGTAGGGCGAACCGGGAGCCGCCAGCGCGTTGACAATTTCGTCCGGCCTCGATAGGTTAAGGGTTTTGGTAGGGAGGGAGGTAGGCAGCACTACCCAGCCCTGATGCGGGGTTAACACAGCGGTTGCCAGGCGTGGGACAGGCTTTTGACCCTGATTTGAAAGGGCCGCCGCCGCCAGCGCCATCTGAAGGGGAGAAATTCGTAAGCCGTCTCCGAGGATAAATGATTCGGTCAGGTCAGTAAGGTTAGGGGCAGTCAGCGGTTCACTGACCGGCAGCTCAATCTGGGGTGTATCGTAGAAACCAAGGGCTTCGAACAGGCTGGAAATCTGTTCTGGCTGGGTGATTGAAATCAATTCGCTAACCGGGCCGGGACAACCAGCCCGTATCACCGCTCCCCACTGCTCTCCATTTTCGGGGAGCAGCGCGCAAGGCATCAGCGCGCCCGCGGCATTCGCGATCAACTGGCCGGGAACAGACGGCAGCGAGCCAGACGAACTGACCACGGCAAAGAAAAACGGCCCGAGGGCAGCGCCGGCGGGGTAACTGCCCTGGGTGACGCGGTTGATCAGCGGCGCGGTCGGATCGGAATTCCAGGAATCCCAATTTTCGTCCATCCGGTTTGGATCAAAAGTGGGGTGGGAGGCCAGCGCCAGGATTTCGCCGGATTCGGCATTGATCAGCACGAGCGCGCCGACCCGGTCTGTGAGCAGATCGTCGGCAACAGTCTGCACGGTCAGGTCCAGGCTCAGGCGCACTTCCAGGCCGGGCGGCGGCTGGGAGTAGATCCATTCATTCAGCCAGATCACCGAGGATGGATTGCCCTTCAAGCCGGTCAGGTAGGCATCCAGGCTGGCTTCCAGGCCGGATTTACCGAAACGCGGGTGGTTATAGCCGATCGTGTTAGCCAGGTCCGGGTAGAGCAGGACGCGGGTAAACTCGCCGGGCTTGCCATCAGATACGGCGATCGGCTGATTGTTGCGATCGAGCAGCCTGCCGCGGGGTACATAACGCTCGTGGATTGTCCAGCGCAGGTTGTCGGGACGGAATTGTAGATTTTCGGAGCGGATCACTCCCCACCAGCCCGCCAGCAGAGATAATGCAAGAAAGCCCGTCAACATAAGGCTGGCAGTGGTGATATACGGCGCAGGCTTCACCGGCCCAGGTTGGGCGTCAAGCTGCTCGCCGCTGATGATCAGCAGGAGCGCGACCGAGAAGACGGCGGTGATCAACGAGGAGCCACCGTACGAGACGAATGGCAGGGTCACGCCGGTCAGGGGAAGCAGGCGAAGGTTGCCGCCCAGGATAAAAATTGCCTGGGTGGCGAAGTAAGCCGAGAGCCCGCTGGCGAGGAAGCGCTGGTAGCTTGCCCTGGCGTTAATCGCAATGACCAGCCCCCGCAGAAAGAGCATGCTGAATAAAAGAATCAGCGCGCTCAAGCCGAGCAAGCCGGTTTCCTCAGCGATCGCTGTGCCGATGAAATCGGAGGTGGCGACCGGCACCAGGTTTGGACTGCCCAGTCCCGGACCAGTGCCGAACACTCGCCCGGTGGCTACCGAGATCAGTGATTGGACAATCTGATAGGATTCGCCGTAAGGATCCAGCCAGGGATTCAGCCAGGCATCCACCCTCAGACGGATCACGTCGAACACGGCGTATCCGGCGACTCCGGCCGCCAGGATTACCGCCGCGGCGATGCCAAGGATCCGCCGCCGCCCGGAGGCCATGAAGATGATCAGCGTGTAGAGAACGATCAGCAGGCTGGCCGTGCCAAGGTCGCGTTGAGCGATCAGCAGCGCGGTCGCCGCGCTGGCGACGATGAGAGTCGGGGCGGTCAACTGAGGCAGGCTCCACTTGAGCGGCATTTGATCGGCCAGATAAGCCGCGAGATAGGCGATCAACAGCAATTTGAGCGGCTCGGAGGGTTGAAAATAAACCCCACAGCAGCCGAGCCAGAGGCGGGGACCGTCTCCGCCCGGGTAAATGCCAAAAAAGAAGGTCAGGACGGTCAGGAGCAGGCCGGTGGACAGCCAGATATACTTGTAGCGGCGCAAGATGCGCAGCAGGTCGATATAGCGGACAGCAAAGAACAGAATAAGAAAGCTGAGGATCAGCCAGAGGGTCTGGCGCATGCCGAGGGCAGCGTCCAGCCGCCAGACGGTCAGCAAACCCCAGCCGCTGAGCAGGGCCACAAGCGGGAGGATGTAGGGGTCGTGATTGGGCAGACGGCGGTCGAGGTGGCGGTAGATCAGCCAGTAACCGCTCAGCCAGGCCAGCCAGCCGAGCCAGTGCAGCCAGGAGTAAGGCGCCTGCCAGGAATGGAGGCGGGCTGCAGGCGCAAGCGTCAGCGCAGCAGCATATAAAAATAGAAAAAAGCCCGCCAATCTGAGCAGCCGGCGTTCAACAGACCGGCGCGGATCGGCTTTAAAAGGCAGGTTCAATCTCTCTCTTTCAGGTACTTATCCAGAAGAAGGGCGAGTTTGGCGCGGGTTTCCGCCGGAATTCGGGCGGGATCGGTGATCAGGGCTTTTTCCAATGCCCGGTCGCACCCGCAATCGCCGGACATGCCGTCCAGCGCAGGGACAAGGTTCTCGATGGCAACTTGAGCCGTTTCGGTGTTTTGGGCAAGGGTACGCACGACCATTTCGACGTTGACCGGTTCCTCATCCAGATGCCAGACGTCATAATCAGTGATGTGAGCCAGGGTGGCGTAGCACAGCTCGGCTTCGCGGGCAAGGTAAGCCTCCGGGCTGGTGGTCATTCCGATGATCGAAATGCCCCATGAGCGGAAGAGGTGCGATTCCGCCCGTGTTGAAAAGCGCGGCCCCTCGATGGTGACAAATGCCCCGCCTTTATGCACCGGCGCCGGGGTCAGCGAAGCAGCCTGGTAGAGCAGAGTGGAAAGGTTTGGGCAGAACGGATCAGCCGCGCTGATATGCGCCACCAGACCGCTGCCAAAGAAAGAGGACGCCCGCTGGCGGGTGAAATCGACCAACTGATCGGGAACGACAAAATGCCCGGGATTGTAATCTTCGCGCAGCGAGCCGCAGGCGCTGATGCCAACGACATAACGGACCCCAATCTGTTTGAGGGCGTAGATGTTGGCGCGATAGTTGATCTCGGAAGGGCTAATGAAGTGACCCAGACCGTGGCGGGCCAGGAAGGCGACGCTTTTATCTGCCAGCCTGCCGATCAGAATCGGCGAGCTCGGCTTGCCGAAAGGAGTATCCATTTCGACGGTCTGGATGTCGCTGAGACCGCGAAAATTATACAGGCCAGAACCGCCAATTACACCAAGGATCGGTTGTTGGGTCATGATCATCTCCTTACGCCGGACCAAATTATGAACTCTTCGGGATTTCAACACGAAACGCAGCCTGCCCGCAGCGGATTTCGTCTCCCGAGACGATCACCGTCAAAGTGTTAATCGGCTCTTCGTTGAGGTAAGTCCCATTGGTGGAGTGCAGGTCTTCGATCCACCACTGGTTCTGGTTATAAGAGAAGCGGGTATGCCGGGCCGAGACGGTCTCGTCTGCCACGACAAACGAACAGGCGGGATCCCGGCCGAGGATCACCTCGGGGATTTCGAAGCGAACCGGAGTGCTATCCAGGTAATCCAGGGGGTAGATGAGCAGGGGTGGAATCTTTTTAGTCGCCAGCGCCTGGCTTTGCAGCTGAAGGTCTTTCCAGAGCGTGTAGACTGCCCAGAAAATGAATCCGTACAAAGCAAGCGCCATGAGGATGCGTATAATCAGGACGACCACGCCGCTCATTTGTTCTCCTCCTCCCTGGAGCGTAGCTGGGCGGGCGAGGTGCCGTGACCTTCCTTATCGGCGGCGGGTTCCTCCCCGTAAATCGCCTTGATGCCGGCAAAGGAAATGACATCGCCTGCCAGGAGGGTATGCTGGGTAATTCGCTTGCCATTGACGAACGTGCCCCCTGTGGAATTCAGATCGAACAAAATAAAACTGCCTCGCAGGCTTCGTATTTGCGCATGGTTGCGCGAAACGCGTAAATCGTCGAGAACGATATGATTGTCCCGGCGGCGTCCGATGTTGGTCACAGGCTGGGCGAGCGGGAAAATATCCTTTCCATGCAAAATTAAGAAAGCCGAGAAAGCTGGCTGGCTGTCCTTTTCGGGATTCATGACCGCGCTGGCCGGCATGGCCGCCGTGGAGCTGACCTCCTGGGTTGGGAACGCGGCGATCAGGCGAACCTCGCGGGCGCCAAGCTCAGGGTCGGCTTTCAGGGATAATTCGGGACGTGCAAAGAAGGCAACTCCTGCTTCGCGGGCCATTTCTTTCCAGGCGTCAAGCAACCATGCCTGCCACTCGGGGTGGTCCAACCAGTCGGCGGCGTCACTCGGGTTCATAAAGATATGCAGGATATTGGCAGCGGGCTGGTCAACCTCAGCCTCGCGGGCAACCTGGGCGCGCACTGCTTCGATTAACTGGGCTGCCATGCGTGGCTGACGTGAGCGCCAGGGGAGCCAGGCAAGCCCGTTCTCGATCCATGCCTGCAGTCTCGCTTCGATTTCATCCAGCTTGGATTTCATATCTTATAATTATAAGTCGAGATTGATGGAATCGAAGAACTGGGCTGGTTATGAAGAAGTGCGGCATACCGCCGATTGGGCTCTGCGGGTCTGGGCGCCCGATCCGGTTGAGTTGATGCGTCAGGCTGCTGCGGGAATGCAGGCTTTGATGGGCGTGAAGTTAACTGACAAAGAACAGCAACGGAAACCAATCGACTGTTCGGCTGGCGACCTGGAAAGCCTGCTGGTCGCCTTCTTGAACGAGATCCTATACTGGATCGAGTCCGAAGGCATTGCCTGCGAGGAGTTCGATCTGGCGCTCGACGGCTGCCGCCTGAGTGGGACAGCAATTTGCCGGAAGATCTCTTCTTTAGAGAAGGAAATCAAGGCAGTCACTTTTCATAACCTTGCTGTCAGGAAAAAGGACGATCTTTTCGAGACCACCATCGTTTTTGACGTTTAATTTTTAACAGCCAGAATTTTACTATAATGAAAATGTGTTAATGGTATCCAGGATCTGAGATGGGAGCGGTACGATGGTGCAGCTGCGTGATTTAACGAAGATCAGTAATTATGAGTGGGAAATTCCCAAGAGCTACCGTGAAGATATGCGCGCGCCGGTCCGGCTCTTTGCCAGTAAAAAGCTGCTGGAGGCTGCCATGGACGACCTTTCTCTCCAGCAAGCGGTCAATGCAACGACTTTACCAGGGATAGTCGGGCCGGTTGTTGTGATGCCGGACATGCACCAGGGATACGGTTTTCCAATCGGCGGGGTTGCCGCCACCCGCCTGCCGAGTGGGGTGATTTCACCAGGGGCGATCGGCTATGATATCAACTGCGGCGTGCGTCTGCTGGCGTCCAATATTCCCCTGGATGCGGTTGAGGAGCACCTTGGCGAGCTGGCGAATGCGCTCAACAGCCACTGCCCGAGCGGCGTGGGGAGGGGCGGCGCGCTCAAGATCAAGGAGAGCGAGTTGGATCAGGTGTGCCGGCAGGGCTCACGCTGGGCGCTCAAGCGCGGGATGGCCAGCGAGGAGGATCTGATTCGCACGGAAGAAGGAGGCTGTCTTGAAGGGGCTGATCCTTCCAGGGTCAGCCCGCGGGCCAAGAAACGCGGGCTGGATCAGCTCGGAACGCTCGGAGCGGGGAATCATTTCATCGAGGTTGGAGTGGTTGACCAGATTTTCGACCCCGGCGCGGCTAAGGTGATGGGCCTGCAGGAGGGCTGCCTGGTGCTCCAGATCCACTGCGGCTCGCGGGGCTTCGGTCACCAGATCTGTACAGACTATGTGGCAGACTTGCAGGACAGCGTGCGGCGTTACGGGATCAAGCTGCCAGACCGCGAGCTGGTCTGCGCCCCGCTGGACAGCCCTGAAGGACAGAGCTATTTGGCTGCCATGCGCGCGGCGGCCAATTACGCTTTCTGCAACCGCCAGATTCTCGCTCACTCAGCCCGCCGGGCTTTCGAAGAAGCTCTTGCCGGGATCGTCGGGCGGGTTTATTTGCACCAGGTCTACGATATCGCTCACAACATGGGAAAAATCGAGACCCACCGGGTGGAAGGAAAGAATATCAAAGTGTGCGTGCACCGCAAGGGGGCGACACGCGCTTTCGGCCCCGGCTCGCCGGACGTCCCAGATGTCTATAAGGCGATCGGCCAGCCAGTTCTCGTTCCCGGCAGTATGGGGACCGCCTCCTGGGTGCTGGTCGGCACAGAGGAGAGCATGACCCGCACGTGGGGATCCTCCTGCCACGGAGCGGGAAGGGTGCTCAGCCGCAGCCAGGCAAAGCGAGAGGTTCGCGGCGAAAAACTGCGGGATGAGCTGGAAAAATCAGGGATTCGCGTACGAGCCGGCTCGCTGCCGGGTCTGGCCGAGGAAGCGCCGCGGGCTTACAAGGACGTTGATGAGGTAGTCGAGACGGTCAGCGGGGCGGGAATCGCCCGCAAGGTGGCCCGCCTGCGCCCCGTAGCCGTGATCAAAGGCTAGCTAGCCGTCCTGCCCGCCTTCCGGGCTACTCTCAGATTGGCTGATTGCAGCGGTGCGGGCGCGGGTCAGCTCAAGGATTGCCTTCACCGGCAGGCGTAGGTTAAATCCGCGCTGTCCGCCGGAGATGTGAATGTCGCTGTGTTCCAACGCTGCACTGTCGAGAACGATCTGAAAGCCGCGGTTGAGCAGCGCCAACGGAGAGATCCCGCCGGTCTGCAGGCCGGTAAGCGCCTCCGCTTCGCGCTGGGTGGGCAGCTTGAGCTTCTTCTCTCCAAGGAAAGCGGCCAGCGCCTTGAGATCAACCGAACGGTCGCCGGGAATGACTGCAAGGATCGGCTTGCCGCCTTTCTCTCTTAAAACGACAATGGTCTTATAGACCAGCGATGGAGAAACCCCGATCAGGCGGGCGGTTTCGAGCGCGCCAACCTTTTCCGCTGGCAGCTCAAAAGCTTTGTACGGAATTTTGCGCGCATCCAGCATGCGGGTGATGTTGTTTGCGGTCATCTCGCGTTCTTTAATAACCTGCAGACTGTCTGGGCGGGCGCAGGTAGATTGGATTACTGTAAATCCAGCCGCGGCGCCTGCCCAGGTAGGGGATCGTGCATTCGATCCGGTAGGCGCCCGGCTGACTGGTGATGTAAGTGCAAACCGCTTGATCTGACCAGGCTTTGACCACGACCCCATCGCGTATCAACCGGCATTCAGTTTCCAGCGGCAGGCGAGCCTGCAGGGTGGCTGACCCTTCCAGGATGATTACGTCGCCCATCATCGCGTTTCCGCTGGCGGTTTGGGCGCTGAATCGGAAACCGCGTGTTGGCGCGGGCAAATCGTAGCCGACGAAGCAGTTGCCCCGGCGCAGCGCCTGGTAAACCATCCTGCGGTCGGCTGCCAGATCGCCGCTCAATGGCTGCGGAGTGAAAAGATGGGTATTGATACACTTGAAATGAAAGCTGTATGGGAAAATCGTTGCCCGGAATGGCCCCATTTGCTTTTTGAGCATATGCGCGTCAGAGCCGCCGATGGCGACGACTTTCCTGCCGCTGGCAAGCAGGTTATCCCACTGAAGGAGGACCTGCGCCTCCGGTCCGCGGGCAACCTGCTCGGGAAAGAGGGCATAAAACAGCGCTTCGAGCGAATTGTGAATTACGGATTTCAGTTCAGATAGATGGTTCCACAACTCAATTCCCGTGTATCCGCCTACTTCCCAATCAACCCAGGAAATGTCATCCTCGTTGAATAAGGGCAGAGCCGGATCTACCGGATGAGCGATGAATGCCAGCCCGCCGCTCTGGTTAATCCGGTCGATCAGCATTTGCGGATCGCTGGCGTAGGTGGACAGCTCGGTTTCAGCCCCAAACGCTAACAGGTGATTTTTTTGAGGAACTCGCGCCTGGTCGTGGACCTCTTCACCCACCAGCATTAACACCCGGCGTTTTCCACGCCGGTGATAGCCCTCAAAACCCTGCACCCAAACGTTGTGGTCGGTGACGATGACCACGTCCACGTCGCTGTTCAACGCGTGTTCGGCAATATCGGCGTGCCGACCCGTCCCATCCGAATAAACGGTGTGCATGTGAAGATTGACGATGAGTTCGTGCATGACGGTTGACGATAACAGCCGTTAGACGTTATAATCTTTGCGTTTATACCTTAGGAGGACGAGCGTGACCACTTACTTCGACATCGCTTTGATTATAATCTCAATCGCATTGATCGCCAGCGTGATCTTCCAGAACAAGGGCATCGGCCTTGGCGGTCTGACCGGCGCGGACAGCAGCCAGGTTTTCACTGCGCGCCGTGGATTGGAAAAGACGGTTTTTCTCATTACAATCGGGCTGGCGGTGGTTTTCGTGATCATCACCGTGTTAGCAGTGGCCTTCAGCGGGTAGATCTGAGCATTCTTCTCATCCATTGGGCACTCAGTCAGCATGCAATGGGGCGGCGGGCTTGCTAATCAGGGGGGTTCGCCCTATTCAGGCATTTAAACCATGAAGAAATTCCGCTGGCAACTCATCATCATCTTCCTGACCGGGCTGGTAGTTGGAATCCTGTTGTTGAGCGAACAGCCCGAAGTTAACCAGACCGTTCCCGAGCCGGCCAAAGGCGGTAATTATACCGAGGCGTTAATCGGCGAGTTGCAGCGCCTGAACCCGGCGCTCGACTTCTACAATCAGGCCGACCGCGACGTCGACCGGCTGCTCTATTCACGGTTGATCCACTTCGATGAGCGCGGCTTGCCGGTCGGCGACCTGGCGCAGGCCTGGGGCATTTCAGCTGACGGCACAATCTACAATTTTGCTCTCAAAAGCGGGGTCAAGTGGCACGATGGCGCGCCCCTCACCAGCGCCGATATCGCCTTCACCGTCGACCTGTTCCGCAATGGAGGCGAGATCGTCCCTCAGGATTTGCAGGAGTTCTGGAAAAACATCGAAGTAGTCACTTTGAATGAGACCAACCTGCAATTCAAGCTGCCGGAGCCGTTCTCACCTTTCCTCGACTATCTGACCTTTGGCATTCTGCCCAGTCATCTCCTCGGAGGGAAGACAATCGAGCAAATTAAGGACGATCCCTTCAACCTCCAACCGGTTGGAAGCGGTTCCTATCGTTTCGAGCGGTTGCTGACCAAGAATAACCAAATCACCGGCGTGGCGTTGACTGCCTTCGAGGATTATTACGGTCAGCAGCCATTTATCGAGCAGGTGATTTTCCGCTATTATCCCGACGCAACCGCGGCGATGGCTGCCTACCGAACCGATCAAGTATTGGGTGTCAGCAATGTCAGCGGCGAGGCGCTCGCCGACGCGCTGACCGAGCCGGATTTGGCTCTATATACCGGCCGGCTGCCGCAGATGAGCATGGTACTCTTCAACCTGAAAGAGCCGTCGACTCCCTATCTGCAGGATAAAAATGTCCGTCTCGCCTTATATAAGGCGATCAACCGCCAGTATATCGTTGACCGAATCCTGGACGGGCAGGCGATCCTGGCGGATGGGCCGATATTCCCGGGCACCTGGGCTTACTTCGATGGAATCACCCGGATCGAATACGATCTTGACGGAGCGCTCAATCTGCTCAAGGAAGCCGGTTATACCCTGCCCGCCGAGGGTGGGACGATCCGGACGAACGAGGAAGGGACCGAGTTCCGTTTCACGTTACTTTACCCGGACGACGAGCAGCACCGCGAGATTGCTGAGACGATCCAGGGAAACTGGCAGGAATTGGACATCCAGGTTGACCTGGAGGCGGTTTCGTACGACGCGCTCGTGCTCGAGCGTTTGGAAGAGCGCAACTTCCAGGCCGCTCTGGTGGATCTCAACCTGTACCGGTCGCCGGATCCCGACCCCTACCCGTTCTGGGATCAGGTCCAGGCAAGCGGCGGACAGAATTATTCCCAATGGGATAACCGCATCGCCAGCGAATACCTGGAAACTGCCCGGACCACGCTGGATGTGAACGAGCGCGCCCGCCTGTACCGTAATTTTCAGGTCATCTTCAGCGAAGAGCTGCCTGCGCTGCCGCTCTATTATCCCGTTTATTCTTACGCAGTTGACCGCCAGGTGCAGGGCGTGAGCATGGGACCGCTTTTCGACCCCAGCGACCGGTTCGCCACCATCCTGGACTGGTTCTTGATCGCCCGCATCCCCACGGCCGCGCCGGCAGCAGCGACTCAAGCGCCGTAGCCCTCGAGTTCTTAAGCGAAAGGATTTTCCATGAACCAGCTCGACCAGGACCTGACATATATTCGGTCAGCGGCGCCTGATCTCGAGCAATACCTGCTCTCGGGCGTTTTGTTCTGGCCGTTAAACGTCAAGGGCAAAGGAAGAGCGCCGGCAGGTGCGACCCAATTGACGATCGGGAACTTGCTGCTCAGCATGAAAAGGCTGGAGACTGCTGCAGCCGCGGGGTTGGTGAAAGGGGAGGAACTCACCAAACTCTTTACTGACATTGAAAGGTTTCGCCAGCGGTGGAAATCCAACTGGGATAAGAAAGCTGCCCAGGAGATCGTCAGCCGGCTGAAGCAGTGGGATCATTATTTATCTGAGTTGGATTCGGAAAAAGGCAGGCGCGGGGAATATCCTTACAACATTCGTCAGCGGGTCATCCTTGGATTGCTGCTTGCGGACCAGGACCGCCCGAATCCGCGCGATCAGGCTTACCTGGAAGCCCTCGACCGACGCTTGAAAAACGCAACTCATGCGTCCTCCTTTGTTTGGGAGTCAACCCTGCAAAATGGTTTTCCATCGGATGGATACTGGTATCTCTACCGCGAGCCTGCCTGAGAGAGGAGATCGCTGTGAGTAAGTTGTACACCCGAAAAGGCGATGATGGTTCGACCGGCTTACTCGGTGAAGGGCGGGTAGCCAAATCGGACGCCCGCATGGAAGCCCTCGGCTCGCTGGATGAGGCTTCGGCTGCGCTCGGTCTGGCGCGCAGCCTGATGAAACCGGGCCACGCGGTCGACCTGGTGATCGAGGTGCAGCGCGACCTGTATCATTTGATGGCTGAGGTGGCAGCGACCGAGCAGAACCGTGAGCGATTCCGGAAAATCGATGCGGATCGGGTGAAATGGCTCGAGGAGCAAATCGATGAGATCGGTCGTAAGGCTCAAATCCCTGAGCAGTTCATCCTTCCGGGTGGAAATCCTGCCGCGGCTGCGATCAGCCTGGCGCGTGCGATCGTGCGCCGGGCCGAGCGGCGCGTGGTAAAACTGTTCAACGAGGGCGCATTCACCAATGAGTACGGCCTGGCTTACCTTAACCGGCTTTCATCGCTTTGTTTTGCCCTGGAAATCCATGAGATCGAGGCCGGCGGAAACGGAACGCCGTTATTAGCCAGGGGGGAATGAGCATTGACAGGTACGTTGGATGGCTAAATAAACCGGCGTCGGGGGGTGATTCTGATTGCGATCGCGATCAGCAGCCTGCTGGAAATTAAAAAAATCCGCGCAGGGACCTTCATTCCTGCGCTTACCGTAGCGCCTTTAATCGTGTATATCCTCGAGTTGTTCGGGTGGTATTAAATCAGGAGCGGCTGAAACCCAATCCTGCGTGGTTTATCTGTTTCCGATAATTTTTATCGCAGATAATCCGGCTTATTGCCCGAGCAGCTCATTAATCTTGGCAATCAGCTCGCCGCGGTTCACCAGGATGCCGTTGACATCGAAGGTCGGCGTGGCGGTGACACCTTTCCCCTTGGCGTAAGCGAAATCATCAAGCACCTGTTGGCGGTACTGTCCCCGGTCAAAGCACTGATCGAATTGTTCCATGTCCAAATCCAGGTCCCGGGCAAAAGCGCGGAGGAGTGGATCGGTCAGCGAAGCGCCAAAATTTGTGAAGATGTAGTCGTGGTATTCCCAGAACTTACCCTGATCGTTGGCGCAGTAAGCTGCTTCTGCCGCTGTGTTGGATTCGGGGCTGAGGAAACTCATGGGGACGTATTTGAAATATACCTTCCCGGTGTTGATGTAGTCAGCAAGAAGTTCAGGTTCCTGATTATCCCAGAAATCGGCGCAGTGGACGCATTTGAAATCTGAAAACTCTTCGATCTTCACCGGCGCGTCTGGGCTGCCCAGAGTCATACCGTCTGACAAGGGACGGTCAATAAGCTGTGGTTGAGTGTAGTTGCCAACGTCCGCCGGAAGATTGGAGATGATCAGCACCGCGGCGATAATCAGCGCGATAACCCCAACCACGCTGATTATAACGATCCTCTCTCTTTGCTGTTGCTTACGGCGCTGAAGGCGGAACATATCCTTCCTGCTCGTTTTCTGCGCCTTCTCCGATGCCGGTTTCGCCATCCAATCCTCCTGCCGGAAATGAATGGCCATATTTTGCCATAATTTATCCAATAAGTCCAGCAATTACCAGGCAAACATCAGAGGTTGTATAGAAAAACTGGAAATTTATCGCCGGTCAAGGTAAATCCAGCCCTTTGATATAAAGTCAGCGATGAATGGTTATCATCCTGTGTGTTGATGGTGATTTGCCAGATCCGGTCTCGCTGCGCGCGGACGATCAGGTCGGTGACCAGGGCCATTCCCACCCCCTGATGCTGGTACTCCGGCAGGACAGCCAGGCGGGCCAAATGGTAAGCAAATATATTGGATGTCGAAATCTGGTAGCCAACCAGGATATCGCCAATCTCGGCGACGGTAGCATAAGCCGCCTGATTATATGACAGGCGCACCTGATGCAGTGAGTTCTGCCAGATGGGCTCGAATGCCAGACGGTCAATCTCAGCGACCCTTTCCAAATCTTCCGGCTGCATCAGTCGGACGAAGACGTCAGAGTTCGGCGCAATTTTTGGCAGCGGGTCGGCCGTTTCCCGTTCGAGGCTGACGATATGCTGGTGGAGCATGAAGCCGTTGCGGCGGAGCAGGTTGGTGAACCAATCGCTCAAGCCAAGGGCGGGCAGCGTGGGCATTTTTCGGTTTTGATAATAACTAATGCAGGTTTGAAATAGTTGTGGCCAGACTGAGAGAGGGTTAACTCCCAGCGAGCAGGCAAAATAGCGAATCCAGGCGATTTCGGGTGGATCTTCAGGGCAAACCAGGCAGGCTTGAATGCCCTCATCTGTATCCAAGATGATGAATGGTTGGCTGCCCAGCCAATCGAGCGGAGGACACCAGTCCAGGTGGCGGTGTGTGCGCGGAGCGGAGTCGATGAAGCGGCTCAACGCAGGCAGGTCATAACGGCTGGCTGAGCGGATTTGGCCCTCTTTATTCATCGTCATCTTGCGAATCCAGGCAAATCAGCTGAATCCGGCGTTCTTTTTGACCAATGCCATCAACCGGCGGATCAGACGCTCGCTCCATGAACGGCGTGGACTGGATTCCACCGCGGCATCCATGCTGAACAATGCTTCAACCGGTTTTTTTGCTCGGAGTTGAAGAGTTGAGATGCGTTTGAGCAGAAGTGACCGCATCTCATCCTCGCCGGCGCCTTTGAGCAGATCGGCGGCTTTCTGGTAATCGAGTAATGCTTCTTTTGTACGGCCCAACTCCTCTAACGCCGCCGCCTGATTGCCTAGCGCCATGGCCTGCCTTCGCCGATCCCCGGCCTGGGCGAAGATCTCAGACGTGCCGGAAACCGCTTCCAGAGCCCTGGCTGCATCGCCGGCTTTCAGCAGGGAAACGCTTTGATTGTTGCGCATCTCGGCTGCCTGGAGAGGGTCACCGTATCCTTGAAATCCTTCGGCAGCCTGGCCAAAAAGTCCAGCAGCCAGCTCGTACTGGTTAGCGGCGTAGGCCTTTCTGGCCTCTTCCGCCAATTCCTTGGGTGATTTCCCTTGTTCCATTCGGTAGAAACATCCGGTCAATAGGTGATTTCGAGCAGCCCTTCGGCGATTGCCCGCAATTTTTCAACCGATAGTTCGCTCAACCGCATGGCAATCTGTAAATACGGCAGGTTGACCGGTTTGGCGATAAAACTGCGGACGTCTTGAGGGAGCTCTAAAAAATGCTCGACAGCCTGCTTTTCAGCCCGCCAGCTTCCAATCAATCCATGCTGATCGAAGAGGTCCTCATTACGTAATTGGAGCGCATTGGAAAGAATCTCCAAATCAGGCAGCGGAATGGGCTCTTCACCGGATTCGTAGCGGACAATGCGCTCCTCGGGGATGGCGGATTTTTCGGCAAGCTCGGCGGTTGATAGATTCAGATTCGAGCGCGCCATGCGGATGCGGGTGGCGATGATCCGCTGGCGGATTTTCAGCAACTGAGGGGATGGTTCGGCAGGCTCTGCGACTGTTTGAGCCGAGAGAACCTGATTTCCGTAGAAGTACTCGAGCGGTACATCGAGGTAATAGGCCAGCAGCTCCAATTGGGGAAGGGTCGGTGCGATTTCACCAGATTCCATCCGCTGATATTCTTCCAGACTGACGCCTGTAGCCCTGGCGCACATCTCCGCCGGCCGATTACGAACCGTGCGTGCGTCCAGGATCAGCAGTCCCAATTTCCGCGTCCGCACTCGAGTTAATTGCTGATATGTCGTCATTTCTGCCTGCCTGATCATACGGGATGAACTACATCTATACTGCTTGCGCTACGCACCTTCCCAGCCCGAGATTATTATAGCACTGCCTGGCAGCCATGAATTCTGCTGTGCGGATCACCTGCGGTGCTGCGAGTTTAACATTCCCGAGAGGTTTGCGCCAAACACTTCTGGGCTGAGTTTGAAGCCGGCCATCTCCAGGCGCGGATAGAACATCGGGCGGATGCCGGTCGGGGTCAATTCGCCAAGGATCCGTCCGTCAGGACTCATGCCAGTTTGCTGGAATTTGAATATCTCGGTCATTACGACGGTATCGCCTTCCATGCCGTTCACCTCGGTGATCGAGGTTACTTTACGCGTACCGTCCTTCATCCGAGAGACCTGAACAATGAGGTCGATGGCTGCTGCGATCTGCTCGCGGATGACTCTCACAGGCAGGTCTATGCCTGCCATGAGGACCAGCGTCTCAAGTCGCGAGATGGCATCGCGGGTTGAGTTGGCGTGCAGGGTGGTCAGCGAACCATCGTGGCCGGTGTTCATCGCCTGGAGCATATCCAAAGCCTCTCCGCCGCGCACCTCGCCAACCACGATCCGGTCGGGCCGCATGCGCAGCGAGTTGCGTACAAGGTCGCGGATGGAGACGGCGCCTTTGCCGTCGGCGTTAGGTGTCTTGGTTTCCATGCGGACGACGTGTTCCTGCTGTAGCATCAGTTCAGCGGCGTCTTCTATAGTTACGATGCGCTCTTCTTCCGGAATGAAAGACGAGAGCACGTTCAGCAGGGTAGTCTTACCCGAGCCGGTACCGCCGGAAATGATGATGTTCAGCCTTGAGATCACGCAGGCGCGCATAAAATCCGCCATATTTTTTGTGATCGAGCCAAGTTCAATCAGCTCTTTGATGCTTAATTTATCTTTCTGGAATTTTCGGATGGTGATAGAAGGTCCATCAATGGCGACCGGCTGGATGACCGCGTTAACGCGCGAACCGTCCGGCAGGCGGGCATCCACAGTTGGGCTGTCAGCATCGATCCGCCGCCCGAGAGGCATGATGATTTTTTCAATGATGCGCAGAACCTCATCGTCATTTTCGAAGATGATGTTAGTCTTGATCAGCTTGCCTTTCCGCTCGATATAAACCTTGTTGCATCCGTTGACCATTACCTCGGTGATTTCTGGATCGTCCAGGAGCGGCTGCAGGGGTCCGAAACCGAGCAGATCGTCGATTACCTCGCGCGAGAGTTGATCGCGAAGAGTATCCGGCAGGGTCACTTTGAGATTTAGAACCGCTTTTTGCAGGAGGTCTTTGACAACCTCAGTGCGATCTTGACCGACGCGCTGGTCGCTTTCGAGTTCCCTGGCAATTAGATTGAGAAGGTAGGTTTTGAGTTTCTTAATATCTTCCGGGCGGTAAGTTTGCGAAGCAGGTGCGGTCATTTTTCACCTTGAGTCTCGGGCTCGACCTGATCCTGCGGCAGAACCCAGATAATGTGTGATTTTTGGAGCGCAATGAATTTTGATTTGAACACCATCAAAATTCCATCCTGGTCATAGACCACGGCATCGGTGACGGCCAGGGTCAACTCTACCCGGTCGAGCTCATCTTTCAGGCGCTCGCCGGGACGAATATGAACCTTCCCGTAGATCCGATGGGTGGTGGTCTGGATGATCACCTCGATGGCGATCTTCGAAACCACTTCTGTAAAGATTTTACCTTTTTCTTCGAAATTCGGAGTTGCGATGTTACTCATGAATGACCTCCTCGCTGTCCGGGGCGGGCATCAAATAACCCAGGCCGGAGCGGGTGACGATATGAACAGGATTGTGCGGATCGTCCTCCAGTTTCTGGCGCAGGCGGGCGATGCTGACCCATAAGATTTCTTTATCTTCGCGGTAGGATTCGCCCCACACAGCGGTGAGCAATTCTTCGGCGGTCAGGATCCGCCCGGCGTGCTGGGCAAATTGAATCAACAGGCGGTATTCTGTCGCCGAAAGGTATACGGGCTTATCGTCCTTCCAGACCTCTGCCCGGGCGAAATCGATGCGCAGATTTTTATGCTGAAAGTGGCGCTTGTGGATGCCGACCTGGGCGGTCTTCGAGCGCCGCAGCACCGCGCGGACTCGGGCGATCAGCTCGGTCGCCGAGAAGGGTTTGAGCACATAATCGTCCGCCCCAACGTTCAATCCGCGCACGCGGTCCTGCTCCTCGCCACGGGCGGTTAGCATAATGATCGGCACATCCGAAAACTGGCGGATACGCTCGCAGGTGGTAAAGCCATCCAGGCGGGGCATGGCAACATCCAAAATGACCAGCTCCGGTTGGCGGGTGCTCATAATTTCTAACGCTTCTTCGCCGTCACGGGCTGAGCTCACTTCGTAGCCCTCTGATTCCAGATTGACTTTCAGCAGGTGGCGGTATAACTGCTCATCATCGACGACTAATATTTTAGTTCCCATGGCAACTCTCCATTGCGTTCGAAAAATCGCGGATCGTTAGGGGGTCTCTGGCAGAAAGACGTGGAAGGACGTGCCGTTACCTACGCTGGAAGTGATGCCAAGTTGCCCACCGTGCGCCTGTACGATCTGCTTGCAAATGAACAATCCAAGACCTGAGCCGTGCGCGCTGGCTTTGTGATCGGGGATACGGAAGAAACGGTCGAAGATCTTGGTGTGATACTTTTCAGGAATACCGGGTCCCCGGTCACGGAATTCGATTTTGACGCCTTTCTCTACCTCACTGACGATAATATCCAGGGGCGAACCTGGCGCATACTTGGCTGCATTGCCGATCAGATTTTCGAAAATCTGGGCGATCCGCCGCGGATCAGCGCGGATGGTCTTGATTGGCGAGGGGATTTTTGTATTGATTACCATATCAGGGTAGTGCGCCCGGGCGCGCACAAGCACATCATTCATCAAGGCATCCAGCCTTACCGTCTGGAAGTTCATGAAAACCTGCCCTGATTGCAGCTTTGCCGAATCGAGCATGTTGGCGATCATGTCCTGGAGCCGGTCGGTTTCCTGGTCGATGATGTTCAAGAACTCGCGCTGTGTCTTCTCATCCCAACTCGCATCTTCCCGCAGCAGGGTGGTGGTGTAGCCTTTGATGAATCCCAATGGGCTGCGCAGCTCGTGCGAGAGGGTGGCGATGAAATCCTCTTGCACCTGAAATATCCGGTATTGGAACTCCAGGCGCTCGTTCTCTTTCTTCAAATAGTCGCGGGCAATGAGCACCGAGATTTGCCGGGAGAAAAATGAGGCAAAAGAAATCTGTTCCTGGGTAAAAACCGGCCCGCCGAAGCGGATAAAGATGAGCGCCCCTAAAGCCTGACCTGCGGAGATCAGCGGCAGGCCCAGGGTGTACGGCTGCCTTAACCGGTCGGTCGCGGTCGAGGGCTGCGGTTCCTGGAGGGCTAACTGGCGGGTTTCAACCACCTTGTTGCCCAGAATTTCACCCCAAGCGACGTCGGCTTCGGCTGATTTTCCCCGTCCGGTAGCTCGGGCGAAGGCGACCTCGAGATTCATCGTCGATGAATCGATCAGGAAGAGGACCAGGTTATCGAAGATGAAGTATGGACGGATGAATTTAACCAGGTCATCCATCACCGCCCGCCAGGGTTTATCCTGCCAGAGGATCCTGTCCAGTTCGTAGATCGTATCAGGGGTAATGGGAGGAAATATCCTCTTGCTCTCATTCATGGGACTCGTTCGTTTCCTCGCCCTCGAAAAAGAGAGGCAGTCTGAACGAAAACTGACTGCCTTTTCCCAGTTCCGATTCAACCATAATGGGCGTTCCGTGCGCATCGAGGATCTTCTTGACCAGGGACAAGCCCAGTCCGGTGCCGCTGTACTTGCGGGTCGAACTGCCATCGAGCTGGTGGAAAGCTTCGAATACCTCGCCAATCCGGTTTTGGGAGATCCCGATTCCAGTGTCGCTGACCCTGACCAGAACGTCGCCGTCCTCCAGGGCGAGGTCGATCTGTACTTTCCCTCCCGCAGGGGTGAATTTGATTGCATTATCGACCAGTTGGAACAGTACCCAGCGTAATTTTTCACCGTCCACAATGACCGGGAGCGGCTGGTCAGGGTGGAGGAAAATCAATTCCAGTTTCTGATCAGCAGCCTTCCGCTCGGATTGTTCGACCACCTCACGACAGAGTTTGATGAGCTCCTGGCGCGCCAGCTCCACCGGCATATGGGTTCGTTCGGAGGTGGCATAGAGGATGAGATCCTCGATCAGCCGTTCCAGCCGCTGGGTCGCGCGCTGAATGGCGCTCATCGCGGTCATCTGCTCGCCGGTTAACTGGCCTAAATCGCCGGAGATCAGCAGTTCCTGATAACCCTTGATGTGGGTCAGCGGGGTGCGCAGCTCATGAGAGATGTTGGCGATGAAATTCGCCTTGAGCTGGTTAAGCTCTGCCAGCTTGAGCAGGGCTTTTTCCAGTTCAGCGGTGCGCTGCTGTACTCGCTGCTCGAGTTTCTGGTTGGCGTCGATCAACGCGGCGCGGAGCTGGAGGACGTGCTCAGTAATGGCGCTCTCCAGTTGGGCGCGGGTGAGAAAGCCCATGTTAACCAGGATTTCTCCCAACAGAGGCGCGTTGGTATGGATTTTTTTCAATGCAGCCTGTTCCTGCAAGGCGAGTTGGAGCTGCTCGCTGGTGATCAACCCTTTGGACATCAGGTGCTCGCCCAGACGGGGAACTAAAATTTCTGGCGATAGAATGGGCTGAGTCTCGGTCATAGTTTATACTCTACTTCATCTTTCCCAGACGAATCGCCCGCCGACCATCGTCGCTGCGGGCTGGACGGCGTACAACTGATCTGGATTCAGCTCGAAGGGATCCTCAGGCAGGACGATCAAATCCGCCAGGTAACCCGGGGCGATCCGGCCGAGACGGTTTTCCAGGCCGGCGGCGTAGGCGGGACCGGTCGTATAGCCAGCCAGAGCCTGGTCAAGGGACAGCCGCTGGTGCGGATACCAACCCTCGGGCGAGGGCGAGCCGTCCTGCCGCCGTCGGGTGACGGCAGCATGCAGCCCCCAGAAGGGATTGGGCGACTCGACCGGCGCATCGGAGCCGAAGGTCATCCGCGTCCCACGTTCGAGCAGGTCGCCGAGCGCGTAAGCCGTTCGCGAGCGGGCGCCCCAGTAGCGGTCCGCCATCGGGTAATCCGAGGTGGCGTGGATGGGCTGCATCGAGGCAATGATGCCCAGCTCAGCCAACCGGTTGATGTGATCTGGGTGAATGATCTGGACGTGCTCAATGCGGTGGCGCAGGTGCGGTTTACAGTGCTCTTTCTCGTAATGGCGCATTTGATCGTATGCCTTGAGGACCTCAAAATTGGCTCGATCCCCGATGGCATGGATTGCAAGACTAATGCCGTTTTCACTGGCTTTTTGCCCAAGTTCGAAAATCTGCTCCGCATCCAGGAACAGCATCCCTCGCTCGCTGCTGCCCTCGTAGGGCTGAAGCATCGCCGCGGTTTGCGGGCCGAGCGCGCCATCGGCAAACAGTTTTAACGAGCCGATCCGCAGCAGGTCGCTGCCGAACCCGGAGCAGATGCCAAGTCCTAAGGCGTGAGGGAGGTCGTCCAGGGGAATGCTTTTGAGAACGCGCAGAGCAAGCGTGCCGGCCTGCTCCATCTCCTGGAGAGCCATGAAACAGGAACGCGGGTCGAAATCATGGATTCCGGTAACGCCAAGCGCCCAGAGAGTTTGCTGGGCGTGTTCCAGGGCGCGGCGCACCTCGCTGACCGTTGGTTCGGGGATCGCTTTCTCAACCAGCTCCATAGCCGCTTCGATGAGGATGCCGGTCGGGGCGCCATCCTCATTACGCTGGATTTCACCGTCTTTCGGGTCGGGTGTGTCCCGGGTGATGCCGGCCAGCTTCAACGCGGCGGTGTTGGCCCAGCCGGCATGCAGCGATTTTGCCGTCAAATAGACCGGGTTGCGCGGAGCAGCCTCGTCGAGCAACCGCGCGTCCCCAAAGCCTTCCGCCCAGTTGTTTTGATTCCAGCCGTGACCGCGCAGCCAGCTCCCTTCAGGCGCTTTTTCCGCGACAATCTTTACCCGCGCCAGGCATTCTGCGCGGCTGTCCGTCTCGCAGTCGATTCTTTCCAGGTTGAGCGCGTACTTCTGAAAATGGATGTGAGAATCGGTCAGTCCAGGCCAGAGGGTACCACCTTCCATGTCGCGGACAAGATCTTGCGGTCCGGCCAGATCGAGAATATCCTCGTTCATTCCCACGGCTGTGAAGCGGCCGTTATCGATTGCGACCGCCTCAGCCCGCGGCATTTCCTCCCACAGGGTGTATGCCCTGGCGTTGATGAGGACCAGCATGGATCACTCCTTGAGGATTTGGGAGATGAGCGTGTTCAATTCTTCATCGGAATAATAGTGGATAATCAGCGAACCGCCTTTTTTGCCGTGCTTGAGAGTGACCCGCGTGCCAAAGAATTCGCGCAGGCGTTCTTCGATCGAACGGATTTCCGGCGGCGGCTCGGGTTTGGGTTGACGCTGCGGCCGCTCGCCGGCGTACATCCGCACCAGCTCTTCCGTCTGGCGCACGTTTAAGTTGCGGCTGAGAATGATCTGCAGGACGGCTTTTTGCGCCTGCGAGGTGGCCAGGGCCAGCAGGGCGCGGGCGTGCCCTTCGCTGATTTGCTCGCTGGCCAGCGCCTCGCGCACATTATCGGGAAGCTTGAGCAGGCGCAGGGTGTTGGTCACTGCAACGCGGCTCTTATTGACCCGCTCGGAGATCTCTTCGTGAGAGAGGCCGAATTCTTCGGCCAGGGCGCGGTAGGCACCAGCGGTCTCCAGTGGCGAGAGGTCAGCCCGCTGGAGATTCTCGATCAGAGCCAGCTCCAGACGCTGCTGCTCGGATGCGTCGCGAATGATCACCGGAACGCTTTCCAGACCGGCCATTTTGGCAGCGCGAAGCCGGCGTTCGCCGGCGATCAGAATGTATTTTTGGGTATCAGGGTCCTGGGTGACGATCAGCGGCTGGAGGATGCCGTGCTCGCGGATGGAGTCGGCCAGCTCGCGCAGGGTTTCTTCGTGCATGCTGACCCGCGGCTGGTGCGGATTAGGTAGAACCTCAGCGATCGGTACAAAGTAGGTTCCACCCTCAGGCCCTGCTGATTCCGCGCCCGGGATCAGCGCATCCAACCCCTTGCCCAAGCCGCTTTTTCTGACCATTGTTCGCCTGCCTTATTCTTTTTCGAGTTCGCCAATCCGGATACCGTCGCCTGCAAGGATCTCTCTTGCCAGCGCAGAATAAGCCTGCGCTGCCGAGGATTCGGGGGCGTGGTATAGAATGGGCATCCCGTAGGATGGTGCTTCCGCCAGTCGGACGCTGCGCGGTATGACCACCTGAAAAACCTGGTTTGGGAAAAACTTACGCACCTCGTTGACCACGTCCATGGCCAGGCGGGTGCGGCCGTCGTACATGGTCAGGATTACGCCGCGGATGCGCAGGCTGGGGAACAGGCTGTTGCGAACCCGGTTGAGGGTCAGGGTGAGCTGCCCAAGGCCCTCAAGGGCCAGATATTCGCACTGGACCGGGATGATCACCCCATTGCGGGCGGCAACCAGCCCGTTGACCGTCAACAGGCTGAGCGAGGGAGGGCAGTCGATCAGAACGTAGTCGTAACGCTCGATGACCGGGGCAAGCATGTCCTTTAACCGCTGCTCGCGGTTTTCCAGCTCGATGAGCTCGATCTCAGCTCCGGCCAGGTTGGGTGAGGAGGGCAGGATTGACATCTTGAAGCGCGGATTGTAGAGGATATGCGTGGCGATCGGCTGTCCGCTGATCAGCCCCTCGTAAGTGCCGTTCTTGACCAGGCGCTTGTCGATGCCCAGCGAGGAAGTCGCGTTCGCCTGCGGATCGAGGTCCACCAGCAATACCCGCTGGTTGTAATGACCCAGATAAGCGCCAAGCGAGATGGCGCTGGTGGTTTTACCCACCCCGCCTTTCTGGTTGACGAAAGTATAAACTCTGGTCATCCCCGAACTTAACTTTCGAAAATTTCAATCAGATGAGCTTTGACTTCCTCTTCGGTCGGCACGCCCGCCAGTCCCTTGCGGGTGACCGACAGTGCGGCCAGCTGGGTGGCGAGCCGGGCTGCCTCCCACGGATCGCGGGTGAATTCCAGCCTGCTGAAGAATACCGCAGCGAAGATATCGCCCGCGCCGGTCGGATCTACCTCAGTCTGGGAGGGGGCGCGGAAGTAGCGCATGTCGCCGTTCCAGTACAGCCGGGCGCCGTAGACGCCCTCGGTGACAACCAGCACACGAACAGCGCTGAGCATGTCCTCGATTACAGATTCATCGCCGCGCACGTCCTCAACGCTGATCACTGCGGCGCTGGCGGCTTCTAGCACGTAACGGGCTTCCAGCCAGTCGGTGTAGGTGACCTTGCCTGATTCATCCCAACTGCGCAGCCAGCCCTGCGGCGTCACCCCGACAAAGGACTCGGGAAAGGCGCGGGCAAGCTTGACGTCCACCTCCTGGGCAATCGGTCCGAGGTGGACGATGCGTGGGCTGCGCCAGGCTTCGGGCACCATGGAGAGGTCCAGCTCACGGGCGCGGTGATGGAGGTATTGCACCCGCCCGTGCTCGGTATGGATATTGGCGAAGGTGGTCGAGTGTTCCGAAGGGTGGCGCACCACCGATATGCCTTCCAGCTCGGGCAATTCCAGGTCCGGGTGGCAGGCAGTGACCACGCCGACCCGCAGGCCCATCGCCCGGGCGGTCAGCGCGGAATAGGAAGCAGTGCCGCCAAGTAAATAGCCCTGGGGAACTACGTCCTGGGTGACATTACCGATTAAAAGATAATCAATGGGTTCTACAGGGGGTAAGTTTCGCATTGATAAATTATACCTTGAGCGTGCCCTGGCATGCCGGAATTCTAATGTGGATCAAGAACGCTCAGCTCTCGTCGTAGGGCTCAGCCTGGTCGAAGGGCTCGTCCGCAATGCCGCGGCCGCCGAGATGGAAGAGGGTCGGCGCGGCTTCCCCATCCGTTTCGCGAGGTAGAGATTGCAGCGCTTCGTCCAGGCTGATCTTATCCCGCCGGGCGCCGGGAGTGGGCGTCGCACAGTATGGACAGAGGTTCCAGGGCAGCTCCATGAGCTTCCCGCACTGGTGGCAGACCTTCTTTAGCCGGGTGTGGCAGGAGGGACAGACGATCCAATCCGCCTGGATTCGCCGGTTGCAGCCCGGACACTGGGGAATATCCTCGATGTTTTGCAGCAGGGCCTCTTCTTCGAGACTGCGTTGGTATTCGTCTTCCAGGGTGTTCGCCGGGCGGAGGATCAGGTAGATCAAAATGCCGGGCAGGAAGAGGACCGCCACGACCAGAGTTGCGAGAATGCGCACCAGCGGATCGCGGGCGCGGCTGCGGATGTCGCGGAAGGTCCAGATGATCACCGCCAGCCAGAGCGCGGCAAGGAAAGCCGCCGCGAAGCTAACTGCGACCATCAACAGGCTATTGAGGGTGGTGGAATCGAAAATCATGACTGCTCCAACCAGCACATTATAGCATGGAAGCCCAGGCGAAGAGTCTGGCAGGTCAAACCGCTTGCCAACCGGCAGGGATGAGGCTATATTAATCCCAGTCTACACCGAGGGGAACCACTGTGAAGGAAATGCCTGCATCCTATCGAATCCGAGACCTGGAACGGAGCGACCGTCCACGCGAGCGCCTGGCATCGGTTGGCCCGGGCGCGCTGAGCAACGCTGAGCTGCTGGCCATCCTCCTGCGGGTCGGCGTGCCGGGCGAGAACGCCGTCCATGTCGGTCAGCGTCTGCTGCAGACCTTCGGCGGGTTGAGCGGGCTGCACCGGGCGTCGTTCCAGGAGGTCTGTCAGCAGCACGGCATCGGCGCAGCCAAGGCGGCTCAGATCAAGGCCGCGATCGAACTGGGCAGGAGGATGGCGCTCGAATCGCCGGAGGAGCGGCCGGCGATCCACAGCCCGTCTGACGCGGCGGCGCTGGTCTCGTATGAGATGGAAGGCTTTGATCAGGAACACCTCTGGGTGATTCTGTGCGACACCCGCAACCGGGTGATCAGCATCGAGCGGGTCTACAAGGGCTCGCTGAACGCATCCACTGTGCGTATAGGCGAATTGTTCCACGCCGCGATCCAGCGCAACGCTGCCTCGATTGTCATCGTCCACAACCATCCCAGCGGCGATCCAAGCCCCAGCCCGGACGACATCGCCCTGACCCGCGGGGCAATTCAAGCCGGCAAGCTGATGGATATCGAGGTGCTCGACCACCTGGTGATAGGGCTGGGCCGGTTCGTCTCGATGAAGGAGCGCGGGTATGCATTTACAGGCTGAATGAGGCTGTTTGTTTGACATTTTGAAAAGATCGTAGTAAACTTTGGGCGCTCTACGGCGAGGTAGCTCAGTGGTAGAGCAGGGGACTCATAAGCCCTTGGTCGTGGGTTCAACCCCCACCCTCGCCACAAGTTGGAAACCTGTCAGTGGACAGGTTTATTGTTTTATCCATGGATAAGCCCCTGGTCATGGGTTCCCTGGCCTGCCCCGGCCAGGGCAGGCAACCCCCACCCTCGCCACAAGTTGGAAACCTGTCAGTGGACAGGTTTTTTGTTTTATCCATGGATAAGCCCTTGGTCATGGGTTCCCTGGCCTGCCCCGGCCAGGGAAGGCAACCCCCACCCTCGCCACAAGTTGGAAACCTGTCAGTGGACAGGTTTTTTTTCCATGGATAAGCCCCTGGTCGTGGGTTCCCTGGCCTGCCCGGCCAGGGCAGGCAACCCCCACCCTCGCCACAAGTTGGAAACCTGTCAGTAGACAGGTTTTTTTAGCCCATTCAATTTTTATTTTGGGCATCTTCACTGTTCGCAGTGCAGATGCCCCATGATGGATTTGGGTGCAATGATAAGCTTTGCAAGTTATTTGTCGAGTTGATTCGCCTGTAGGAATTCAAAATAGTGCAGGTCGCCCATCCCGCCGTTTGGAACTGTATTTTCCATTTGGGCTGTTACTGGGATCAATCCCACTGCGTTGAACCCCTGTGCCTCAATGAGTCGGAGCTTTCCCATTGCATAGTATCCCGTGGTTTCATGGCCGGTTATTGGAATCACCCCAGATGATTCGAGGAGTCTTAAATCTCCCATTCTAGGATTCAAATGGCTTGCAAGTGCTGGTTGCGTGCCCACTGCAGACAGAGTGAATAACAGAGAGGCAAAGACCAACGATACAACAACGATCAGTCTCAAATCACGTTTATTGTCCATTTCGACCTCCTTTAGGTCGCGCCTGGGGTTAAAGATTATTCCCACCTTTTTGTGGAGTCTTGCTCAGGTGGGATGAATGAGGTGAATCCTTCTGATAATATACTATTTAGATAAATTATATCATAATATTATAAATATTAATTAATCGTTTTCAAATCGGATTCTTTTGTGCGTAAATTCGCCTCTATCGATTTGGCATGGATTGTGTCGGTCCTCCCCATCGAATAGGATCCCGTGATATACTAGACAATGTTTATAAAATATGTCGTTTATATAATATCCGGTGAATCATTGGAGATCAAAAATGTCCCAGCCACTCGTATTCATCAGTCGTAACAGGATCAAGAAGGGCAGGGTGGACGAATTCAGGAAATTTTATGAAGAAAGCCTCTCGCCGATTATGGCAGATAAGCCCGGCACATTGGCCCAGCTTGCGTACTTAAGTGGAGATACCGCCGAGTTCACGATCATCCGCGTTTTCCCCAACGCAGACGCCCTCGACCATCAGTTAATGGGAGCTGACGAACGTTCCAAGAAAACGTATGAATATATCGATCCAATAGGTATTGAGATTTTTGGAACACTGAATGATGCGACTCTGGATCGAATGAAACAAATAACCGGTTCAGGAGTCGTTGTAATAATAAACCCCCGTTATCTGGGTGGTTTTATTCGCTAAGGAAATATCCTAACAGGTGCATACCCATTAATAATCAGGATAGGAGAAAATCATGGCCATGCAATTCGAATCATCCCAGGTGATTGACCGACCGATTGATCAGGTGTTTCATTTTTTTGCGGTGGAGCATGTACGCAATCATCCCCGCTGGGATTCAGATATTGAGCTTTGGCTGGATGCTGACAGCCCTATTGGCGTGGGGACGATCATCCACAGACGCAACAGACGCAGCGGGATACCAGTCGAAGGGACGATGGAGGTGGTCGAATTCGAACCCAATCGCGTGATCGCAATGATCATCCATGATGGACCAGCTGAAATGCGCGGTAGAACGACATTCGAGGCAATTAATGATCGTCAGACCAAACTTACGATGGTTATTGATATTCCCGGTATGGATGAAAATGCAGATAAATCATTTCTAAATGGACGGTTGGAGCACAGCGCGCGGATCAGGAAACAATTGATGGAATCGGAAATTTTGTAATCTTCACCTGGAACCAGACGTTTAAAATTTCAAGACGAGTAATAACTATAATATATGATATAATATATCAATATTATAGAATTTATTACCAATTCTTTTCATCATTTACTAAAACAGCAGCCTCATGGTGGCGGTGTGATGTGAATCAAGGCTGCCCCCTTGGGCGCTCTCGCCCTGGGGGATGGATTTGACCAACCAAACATGGAGTATTCATGGCTTCAACTCAGCTCGATTCTTCTACCATTCTCCAACCACGATCCACATCAATAAGCAGGAGAATGAGGGTTGTCCACGCTGCCTGGCTTGCTGCGGCGGTCGCGGAGATCCTCATCCTCTTAATTTCGCTAAAGGGATATCTGGTCTGGTTTCGCGGCGAAAGCCCCTTTACTCCAGGCCCAGATCCAATCAACGGATTAAACGTATTGAGCGGCATCTTATCTTTGATCGCAGCCATAACCTGCCTCATCCTCAGTCTGCTTCTTTTCCTGCAGAAACGCCATGAACCCATGGCTTTATTTGTTTCATTCTATGTGATGGTTTATGGAATTGTTCTGGCTGGACCACTTGAGCATCTTAATCAAGTTATCCCCGGGATTACATATTTTGCAATGAACATTGCTCAACCCATTTTTCTGGCCATGCCGACCGTGTGGGTAATTATCCTTCTCCCTGACGGCCGTGCTGTGCCAACCTGGACTCGCTGGCTTTTCCCCCTTTCGCTGGCCAGCCTGATATTTTTCTTCTCTTCCGATATCGACTCGTTTTCCAAATTGAACACTCTTCCAGTTCAGCTTGTAGCAGCCTATATGCTGGTTCTCTATGGGCTAGCTTTCGGAGCGCAAGTTTACAGGTACCGCCGAATCTCCACTCCCGCACAACAATTGCAAACAAAGTGGCTCCTCTTTGGTTTTATTGTCTGGATGGTCTTGATGATCCTCCAAAGTATACCATACATATTGTTACAGAACCTGCCTCCAGATGCCCCCCGGCCAGCTTGGGCTTCAGCTTCTGCGCTGCTCTGGTGGCTTACGGTGGCGACCATACCAATCGCGCTGTCGATTTCCACCCTTCGATACCGCCTCTACGAAATCGATCTGATCATCAACCGCGCGCTGCTCTACAGCGCATTGACCGCGATCCTGGCGGGTTTATACGCTGCTTCGATCAGCCTTTTCCAAAAAGTGTTCATCGCCCTCACTGGCGCAAAGTCGGACGCCGCCATTGTGATTACCACTCTGATTCTGGCGACCACTTTCACTCCGATCAAGACCCGTTTGCAGACCATAATTGACCGGCGGTACCGGGACGTGCATGAACCGCTGCGGCAGCTTGAGGAGTTTTCCAGGCAAATCGACGGCGGGATTTGGGTGGTCGATCGTAAGTTGATCCTCGAGCGTCTGCTTGAACAGACGATGACCGCCTTTGGAGCAATCAACGGGCTGGTTACCTGGGTTGAAGACAGCGGGGAACCGTCGCAAATCGTTCATGGCGATTGGAGCGGGGACTCCCAAATCACCGTGCCTTTAAGCCAAAACGGCAGGCTCTTAGGGCAGCTAAGCCTTGGCATGCGCAGGAATAAAGCGGCTTACACCCCCGAGGATTTGAAGAGCCTGGCATCCACTGCGGATGCTGTTACCCGGGCTCTGGCTGCGGGAACAACTCCTGCTGCATTCTAGACGCTCGACGGGTGGAACTCAACAGGATTGTTTTGGTAAATCTGGTCTCCTTCAACTGCTTCGAAATGTTTTGTGTTGTTCTTGGCACAAATTCCGGATTTAGTAAGTTTTTGGACAGTCAATTGCCGGCTATTGCTGTTTTATAACACCCGGTTATATAATCTTTAGAGGGTGAATTCTCTCCGCTTCTCCTTTTCTCATCCATACCTTCCTGACGCATCCCAATCCTTATATTCTTAGGAGATCGAAATGATGACAACGTATTCTGTTAATCTATCTTTACCCGCGCTGCCATACGCCGATAACGCATTAGAACCAGTCATCTCTGCCAGAACGATTGGATTTCACTACGGGAAGCATCACAAAGGCTATGTAGATAACCTGAATAAGCTGGTCTCAGGTACAGACCTGAGCCAAAAGTCGTTAGAAGACATCATCCTGGCCGCTGCAGGTAAGCCGGACAAAACCGCAATTTTCAACAACGCAGCCCAGGCCTGGAACCATGCGTTCTACTGGAACAGCCTGAGTCCGAAGGGCGGCGGGGAGCCGCCGGCTGCGCTCAAAGCGAAAATCGAGGCTTCCTTTGGCAGCGTCGAAGCCTGTAAAAAGGAGTTCGCCAACGCTGCTGTGACGCAATTCGGAAGCGGTTGGGCCTGGCTGGTTCTCGACGGCGCGCAACTCAAGGTGATCAAAACTGCCAATGCCGACCTCCCGCTGACAATGGGCCTCAAGCCTTTGCTCACGATCGATGTGTGGGAGCACGCATATTATCTGGATTATCAAAACCTGCGCGCCGATTATGTCCACGCCGTGCTGGATAAGCTGATCAACTGGGAATTTGGGCTGCAAAACGCAGATTAACCTGTCCACCTGACAGACCGCAAGACCCATGACTGTCAGGCGCTCTGCTTAAAACGCATGTCTGCAGTGACGCCGGTTTTCCGCGGGGCTAGAGACAGGACTACGATTTTCAGTGTTGCCGTGTTTCCTAATTCGATGATGAGCCGTATGGTTTAGTTCATCGCCTGGCGATAATGATGATATAATCAAGTTACGTATTTCAGGATAGCGATTTCGGATTGCCAATCCTTTTACTGGATTGGCAATTTTTAACCCTTGTTCCAGGTTCACAAGAAAGGAGGCGATCATGGACTTCCAGGTGGGTGATCCGGTCGTTCACTGGTCATTCGGGATTGGAAAGATAGTAGGCATGGAAGAGCGGGTTCTTTCCGATCAGAAGGCGTCCTTCTATCTTGTCGAAGTCAGGGACCTGACGATTTGCGTCCCGGTGGATAGCCGTACGGAAAACCGGCTGCGTCCTCCGACTTCCAGGCGTGAGTTCAAAAAGCTGTTCGCGATTTTGAAGGGATCAGGCGAACCCCTTGTCGAGGACCGCCTTGAACGAAAATCCATGCTGCGCAAGCAACTTGCAGATGGAAAGGCCGAGACGCTATGTAAAGTGATTCGCGACCTTTCCGCAATGGCAATCAGAAAACAACTGAATGACGACGATAAAAACATTCTCCGCCGGGCTCAGAATTTGCTCTGCGCCGAATGGGGATATTCTTTTTCGATGCCCCCGGAGCAGGCCGAGAGCGAGTTGGAACGCCTGCTGATGAAACCAGCGGCGAGCCCGACCGGTTAAGTGTGCTCGCCGCAGGTATCGGCGGCTTTCAAGCCGAGAATTTATCTCCGCGTAGCCCGGCGTGAATTGATCCTGAATTCAGAGGGCAGGTTTGATCCGTTCCTTTGGGATAAAGCCGCGGCTCATCATCGGGGCATACAGTAAATTCGCTTTGACTACATGCTTAAATATTTCATCAACTCATACACCAGCAGCGCCGGCCAGACGATGCCCTTGAGAAAGCCCAGCACGCCGATCCAGAAGGTGGTGGCGTGGCCGATGAAATAGACCCACGCGCCAATCATGCCCAACCCATAGACTGCCTCGGAGGCTCCGCGGCGGTAGACCACCCTGGTCCTCGGGCGCTCATAATCCTGTGAGGTTGTTTCAGTCGACATTTTTTGCTCCTTTGTCTGATCTACATAAAGCTGTATACGTGAGACAGCCCGCCGGGTTTCATGTTACCCCAGACCGCCTACATGAGGGTCAGGTACTGGTTATGGGGCGTTACCCTGACCTGATTGGGAGATGACTTCTTCGAGCATACCATAATGTTAACTTTAATGATCTAATTGCGACTATAATTTCAGCTGGTTGTCCATACATTTATTCTTGTGAATTGGCACGATTTTTTTGAAAGGTTTGGATATGGGAAAATCTCAGTCCTCCTCTCCCATCAACCGACGGGACTTCCTCCGGCGAGCGGCGGCGCTTGTTGGGACGGCCACCCTGGCTGCTGCTTTGGAAGCGTGCGTACCTTCCCTTGCTGAACCGACGGCATTGCCCAGCTCAACTGGTGAACCCGGACTTTTTGCTGCCACCCGCGAACCTGTAACGCCTACGGACATGCCTGCCGGCCAGAAGAGACCCACCTCAACCAGCCCGGTTACTTCCGCCGTGCCGTCCGTTACGCCTACTGAGGGCATTGCCAGGGTCGCCTTCGTCAAAACGGAAGACCGCGCCGACGGCGTCCGCCGGGCGATTGATTTATTAGGTATCGAGCCTTTCACCGGTCAGCGGGTCTTCCTCAAGCCCAATTTCAACAGCGCCGACCCTGCGCCCGGCTCAACCCACCCGGAAGTCCTCGCCGCGCTGGTGACTATCCGCAAGACGATGGGCGCGGAGAAGATCACCGTCGGCGACCGCAGCGGGATGGGTAACACCCGCATTGTTCTGGAGCGGATCGGCGTTTTCCAAATGGCGAAAGAATTGGGGTATGAAACAATCGTTTTAGATGAGCTTGAAGAGGAAGATTGGACTATAGTAGAGCCGCCGGGCAGCCACTGGAGCCAGGGTTTCCCGTTTGCCCGCCCATGCCTGGAAGCGGACGCGCTGGTGCAGACCTGCTGCCTGAAAACTCACCGCTACGGCGGTCACTTCACCCTTTCGCTGAAAAATTCGGTGGGCATGGTCGCAAAACGGATCCCGCAGGTCAATCACAATTTCATGGACGAGCTGCACTCCTCTCCGCACCAGCGGCGGATGATCGCCGAGATCAACGCGGCTTACACCCCCACGCTGGTCGTCCTGGATGGGGTCGAAGCGTTCATCTCCGGGGGACCGGATGCAGGCGAGAGGGTTGATTCTCAAGTCATTCTGGCCGGCACAGATCGGGTGGCGATCGACGCGGCAGGGGTTGCTCTGCTGCGCTATCACGGCTGCCAGACGGAAGCTGCCCGGGGGAAGATCTTCGAGCAGGAACAGATCGCTCGCGCAGTCGAACTGGGAATCGGCATCGACAGCCCGGAAAAGGTTGAATTTCTGACCGACGATGCGGACAGCCTGGCTTACAGTCAATCCATTAAAGATATTTTGCTGGCCGGGTAGAAAATATTTTTTGGGTTCTAACCAAACCGCCTATTGGACGCTTAATGGGATCAACGCTGTAGCGGTTACTGCGATGGTGGCTTTCATCTGCGCTTGCCAGTATGCCAGGTTCATGTTTGAAATCGTGTCCTCAGTTTTATGCATGAAAGGATTTGCTTCGCCTTCGTAGTCCTCAATCTGCAGAACTGTGGTAAATCCCTTCTCACGGAAAGGTTCCTCATCCCCTCAACCGCAGCCGATTGCCAGCTCTGGGACCAGATCCAGTTCGTAAAACTGAATAGTCTCTTTCATCGACTGGGCAAAGGCCTTGGAAGGTGGGTGTCCTCCATGCCAGAGATTCATCACCTGATCGTGGTTGGCGTCGTACCCGATCATATCGATGTTGATCACTTTGGAAATGGCGTCCATATCACCAGGGGAGAGGTTCTCGAGATATTTCAGAACCCCCAGTGTGCCGTTCTCCTCGCCGGTGGAAATCAGCAGTACCAGGGTCCGGCTGAATGTATAGTGGCTGAAGACTCTGGCGAGCTCGAGAATGCTGACAACTCCGCTGCCGTTGTCGTCCGCGGCAGGGAAGCGGTCAGAATCGGCTTTATCCACTCCATCCAGATGGGCGACCAGGTAGATTTCCTCTCCAGCCAGTTGCACGCCTGGTTTTCTGACCAGGATCATCTGGTCATTGTAGCCCGACCTTGACCATTCTTGATACTCTACCTGGTATCCTAATTCCGAAAATTCGGCGTAGACGTACTCCTTTGCCCATCGCAGCCCTTCGCTGCCAGTAGACCGGTTCAAGATCCAATTGCATCCAGAAATGGTACAGATTTGTTCCTCTCCGCTCAGCCGTTTGAGATCCGCTAACGCACGAGTCAGATCCACCTGTTTGAGCATGGACCAAACAAACTCTTCCGCGGGTATGGGAGGAAATCCGCCGGTATGATTAAAGATTGCAGGTAGATAGACGGTAGTGCTTGAGGTGTCGAAAAGTGAAGAGTAGTGTGGATTTTCATCCTCAGATAAGGACGCGCCAATGGTTTCTTCGGACGTAGATTGATTGACTTGTCGAGATGGGTCAGCAGCCGGATATTCGCGTTCTTTGGCGTTCAGGATACTCCCGGATCCAGCGCAGTTGGTGACAATCCCCAGGCAGAACAGAAAAAGAATGCCGCCCTTGAGACGCCGCATGAAAGTTAACCTTTCTCGGCTCCGATTTTTTCCAGCCATTCCTCCCGCCAGAAGAAGAAGCATGAGCGGTCACAGTTACCCAACACTCTGGTTCCCTGACAGTAAACGTTCTCAAGAATGACCAATCCCTTGACCCGTTTCGTGCGGTAATCGCGTTCATCGACAAAGTTTCGGACCTTCTTGAAGACCCGCTGGGTCGTCCCGCAGTAATCCCACATATCATCGATGAACGCGCAGCCCTTGTATTCATTCCATGAATTTAGCGTGGCAATAATTTCTTCCTTTGACCTGACCCGAACGAGATCACCGGCATTGATTTCTTCCGCTACCACCTCATTGACCTTAAGGGAGGATCTCTTCAGACGGCGACTTATGATAGTGAGTACATGCTCGATCCTGCGCCGGACAGCCCAATATATTTTCCTTGGTATTCGCGCCAATTGATCGATCAAGGTCATTCTTTCGAACGCTTTGGGCATGCTGGTCATCTGGCAGCCGTCGATCGGTTCATACGGGGTCATAAGGGCTCAGCTTTCGTCAGCTTTATTTTTTGTCTATTGATCCATACTTGCGCATTTTCGATTTCATCAAGGAGGGGAGCTTTCATCATCGAATGATAGAGTAGAGGTTTGTAAACTCGATCGTATGAACCGCAAAATCGGACAATGTCTTTACAAAAGCCGCGCTTGAATTTATAGACACCCCATAATCCATCGGTTCGCTCTGGTTGCGTTGATTGTTCATCGTCACATGATTGATCATCTACATCGTCGGGTATGCCCCATAAGTCAAAAGTTACACAACCGCGACTTTTTGCCCACTTGATATCTTCCCATACCAGCAAGCAATTTGCGTTGAGGTTGCAGAACTTGCCGGAAGAAGCCTGATGAAAAAACGCGGCATGTGGGCCGTAGCTGTAGATGATATGGGCACATAATAATGTATCCTGATAATATGCCAGAAAGAAACCTGCACGATCGCAATCATTGAAGGTATTAAATTCAGTCGCGTAGTAATTAAATGATTTATGTGGAAATCCTGCTCGACATGCTGTCAACTTCATCAATTGAAAAAATGCAGGCAGATCTGAAATGTTCCCAGCACTGACCTGAACGCCTTTACGTTCGGCTGTAAGTATCTTTCGCCTGGTGCTGTTGCGCATGGAACGCAGGATGCTTTCATCATCCAATGAGATGTTCATAATAATGGTGGCCAGAGGTTGTGAGCATCGGCAAGATCGGCGGAATTCATGCCGGGTGAACAGGTTTTCGGTCTGCGAATCAGGAGGAGTTGCCGGCTCAACTTTCAGGAAGACCGCATTCCAGCTATGTGCAATTTCGTCGATCTTCGCCAGCAGGAGTGAATAGACGTCCCCATCCCGCCAGTGTCCGAAAGGTCCGCGGGGGACGTAAGCCACGCTTGCCACATTCAATGGAAGGGTCTTTATCAAAACCTGGGCGCCGGCAAGCATCGTTCCACCTTCTACTACAGCCACCCGAAATGCCTTCCAACCCAGTCTGGCTTTGTACTCCCCCCATTCCCAGGATTGCATGAGCGCGAAATACGCTTCCTGGGCAGCAAGGGAATTCCACTCATCTTTACGTTCTTCCGTGATCAACACAGCCTGCATAAAGGCTCTCCTGTGATATATTTTTTCTCGCCGGAACCATATCCCTGGAAAATCTCTGACTCCAGGTTAAGATTATGCATAAAATTGGGGTACAGGTTTTAACCCGACGACAAGAAGAATGGATCCCACCCCCACGAAGGTCGTCTGGTCAGGAGAGAATGTTGCTATTAATCATTCTAGCAAGGTGGGAGTTATTATTCAAGCAGGCTAAGAATATTATAATAATCCACATTTTGTGCGTTGTTTAAGATTGCCTGCCCGGGTAGAAATC